>JAKFUU010000001.1 GCA_021732525.1 Sphingomonadaceae bacterium
CGGAAAATACGGCTTAATCTTGCGCATCTGCGCCTCAGTCAACCAAATCAAATCACTCATAGCAATGCCTCCTTTGCACCGCCATTGAATCAACCTCGAACCACGTATGCAAGCAGTTTAATAGGTCCTGAGCCCAGTCTAGGCCCTGCTACTCAGGAGTTTGAGCCTCCGGCAATCCCGGGGCGGTTCACACGGTTGCCACGGGGCGCCAGAAATCGAGAACGATCTTGGCGCTATCCTCGACCGACACAGATCGCGTGATGTGGCTGTGGTTTAAAAACCGCTTGATGGCTTTCTGAATTGTGCGGAGCGACGCTGGCCTAAGCAGGCCGGAGGTTGAACCGCCGCCGAGGTCGAGTTGCATGTGCCACGGCGATGCCGGCTCGTTTTTCAGATACAGCGCGATGAACAGTTCTGGCCGATCAGTCGCCAGATCGTTGCACAGCTGCGCATCGTGGAAATCGAGCAAGCTTCGGCTGAGCCCCTATGCCTTGCCGTTAATTACACCGAATATTTCGGTCTCCTCAAGCTCGGTCAGCTCTTGGAAGCACATAAACGGAAGCTCTATATCGAGGTCGGCGAGATGCCCGAGGCGGTGTTGGCAATCCACCTGCGCCATAAATCGGTCAGGCCCGCGTTCAATCTCCAGAACGACATTTCTGCCTGCGCCTTCGATCACCCGCCAGCCGTTGTTGGCGTTAGGGCGCAGGTTGAAAGTGAGCGGTATAGTGGAACTTGATTCCCCTCGGATGTAGCGGCGAAAGTCCAGGTCGTAAACTCATAAAAGGGATTCCCATTTGGCGTGAATTCTGATTCAATCTCCGAAAGGAGATTGGAGATGAATTCACGTCGTTATGAGTTGAGTGATTTTGAATGGTCGATTATTGAACCCCTTCTTCCGAACAAGGTGCGGGGGGTGCCTCGGGTGGATGACCGCCTAGTGCTGAACGGAATTTACTGGCGGTTGCGGACGGATTCGCCGTGGGCGGATATTCCCGAACGTTATGGGCCAGCGACGACCTGTTACAACCGGTTTGTCCGCTGGCGCAAGGCGGGGGTTTGGGACCGGTTGTTTGCGGCGATTACAACCGCTTATGAGGGAAGTGTCCAGATGATCGATAGCTCATCGATCCGGGTTCATCAGCATGGAGCCAACAGTAAGGGGGCGAACGGTAAAAAGGGGGTCCGCAAACCGAGGCTGGGGACGCAGTTGACCCCCGCTGCATGGGGCGTTCAAAGGGCGGTCTGACCACCAAGATACATGCCCTTGTCGATGCCAATGGACTTCCCATTGTTCTGAAGATCACTCCTGGACAGGCACATGACGGGCGCAGCGCAGCCGACATGTTCGATAGTTTGGCTCCGGGCGATGTCCTGCTTGGGGACCGCGCTTATGACGCCGACGCTTTGCATAGCGAGATGGCAAAACGCGGTGTCTTTGCCAACGTCAGGCTCATGCCACAACGCGTTCGCAAACCGCCCTTCAGCGCAAGTCTTTACAAACTGCGCAATGCCGTCGAGAGATTTTTTAGCAAAATCAAACACTACCGTGCCATCGCGACACGATATGAAAAGCATCCCCAAAACTATCTCGCCCTCATCAAGCTCGCTTCAGTCCGAATCTGGATGAAATTTATGAGTCGGTGACCTAGGCTGTGAGCGGAGTGGGGCCGCCGCTGATAGCCACGCCCGGTGTCCTCGTTCAATACGTCTGCGAAGCTGAGAGCATGGAGCAATTTCGCCGACGCGAACCCCAACAGGACCGGACGCTGTGCGGAAGATCCGACGAGACAATTAAAGGATTCGACCGATTTTAGCGCTTCGTTTGCCATCAAATTGCACTGCCAAGATGCGAATCTGCATTCCTGCAATGCAGTTAGCGCATTTGTTTGGCCCGATCTAGTTTTTTCGCGCGGAATCTAGGCTGTGGGCAACTGAGTGGCCAGAATTGTCAGGTCAGGCCGCCTCATTATCATCGTACCATTCGAAACAAGCCGATTGCCTGATGAAGGCGCGCAGAATGCGCTCTGAATGCAGGATGAGCTCGCGATCACGAAGATTCTGCGAGACTTTGATCCGTGGAACATGTTGCAGCGGACCATGTAGACTGTCCCAAGGATCTGCGCCCAGCTTGGCATGGAGCCTCCACCCAGCCGACTGGCTGCAACTTGACCTGTTGATCCAGGCAGCGCTGCAAAAGCTCTTCGCGCGAATGCAGCCAGCAAGCGTCACGACCGAGCTTCCGGCGAACGTCGCGAACATTTAGGACAGGCCACATATTAGAGAATGATGCCACCCGCCTGCTGAACGGCCTCGACGTCTGCAGTAGGTGTTCATATGCGCCCGCCAACCTCGGATTCTCTGCTAGCGCGGCGATCATCGCTGCGTCCGACTGCGAATCTGTGACAGACTCCATCCAGCCATTGAACGCCATCCATACATTGACGAAGGACATGAAAGCGGACCGTTGCCGATCAGCGTTTTCGATGAGTTCACGCGCCAGATCCGCCGTCTCTGGATCAAGCATCCTGAAGTTGTTGAAGCTGACCATGGGGTTCCAGCCGAATCTGCGGGCTATTGCGATTCTTCGGGCGGTACCCTGCCGCCGGGTGCTGCTGGTTCACTTGGCGGCTCGGAAGTCGGCGGATCCCGGAAGGCGCTGCCTTTCTGGGCGCGCAGTCGGGCGACCTCGGTGATCCGGTCGATGATCCGATCCGCGCTGCGCCACTTCGTTACCAACTTGCCAGTATCCATGCCATATTCGGCAACTACGTCCCGCAGTTGCTCGATGTCTAGACGCTCCAACGCCGCCCGCAATGCCTCGTCACCTTGCTTGGCTAGGTGCACGGGGTCCAGCACTGCGGGCGCGCGACGATTTGTCGGACGCTTGGGTTGCGACGAAGTCGGACGACGCGTTCCCGTTCGTGCCCCTTGTATCCTTTCGTTTTGACCCAGCGCCGCTGCCAGCCGCGCACGAAATTCCGGGTTAGACTCAGCTTCCAAGATCACCTCCTTGAAGAGGACGTTCAGAATCTTCTTCATATTCATATGTCACCCTCCAAAGTTTCCCATATCTCGTGGGCTAGTTCATCGATCTGATTAGCGAGTTCGGATCCATATTTTTGCTTCAGCGTGCGCGGGTATGTCTGAAATTCGGCCGCAGCCGCGACGGAGTTGGCTTGACGGATTATCGTCTCCATAACCACCGGTAGCTTCTCATCGTCGCGCAGCTGCTTCAGCACGTTGTTGTGGACGGTTGAGTTTGCTTGGTACTTCGTGGCGACGATTCCCATCGGCTCGACCGTCTCCGAAATGGCCTCCGAGAAATCGCGGATGCGCGTGACAATCTGCGGAATACCATAGGTCGAGAGATGATCGGGAATCGTCGGAATGATATATCCGTCGGAGATCCGCAGGCCATTCAGCGTAATGATGCCAAGGTTTGGCGGGCAATCTACCATGACAATGTCATAGTCCTCGATCCGCGTCTTTACGGCACGCCACAACAGTTCGACCGGATTGGCGGCATAGAATTTCCCAGCGGGTGCGGAGGCCAAAGTATCCTGCACGTCGATGAGGTCGAGGCTCGATGGCAGCAGGTCGACAGTTTTGGCTCCACCGACGTCGGAAACAGCTTTCTGCAGGGTCTTGCTGAGATCGAATTTCCGATTGTCCGGGTCCATCGCATCCTTGAAGAGGCGCGCCAGCGTGTACTCCTTGCTGTTGAGCTCAAACCACTTGTCCTCACCAATTAGCATGAGCGTCGCATTGGTCTGGGGATCTAGGTCTATGACAAGAACGCGCTTTCCCATGTTTGCGGAGAAAGTTTCAGCAAGAGCGACGGTTGTAGTCGTTTTGGCCACACCGCCCTTCAGGTTGATGGTGGAAATCACATGAGTCATCGGCTTTCCTTTGCGTTTGTTGTGCCGGAGCCAGGTGCGAATCTGAGACCGTCGAAAGATCGGTCCGGACGCCAGTTCGCTTACCGGTTTCGGGAAGTCAGTTGCACGCACTCGCCAGTTGGCAACCGCCTGCTTCGAGACGTTTGCCATCAGCGCGATTTCGTTAATTCCAACCAGCTCGTCAGCAATCGTGGCCACGATTTCTCCTGTGAACATCATTCACAAATTCTGTTTACATCGTTCACAGGTGGCAGCCAACTGGTTTTGACAATTTCGGTTTTGCCATTCGATCGGGCAATGTCACCATCCCATTAGTATCGAGATCTGAGGGGAATGCTTTCCCCTGCCGTCGAAACCCACATGCGGTTTCGTCGGACCCCTTCTGCGGGGGCACCCCGCAACGCCCCGGAAAATGAGCGGGCTTTTCTAAGGTCGCACTCTTTCCCGCTGGGCTCCTTTAGGGTGCGGATTTTTTTGGCTGACCCGCTGGCGCTCTTGCCTCTCTCCTTGACGTGCGGGCGACGGACGCGCATTCGCTTCGACTGGCGGCGCAGCGCCGTTGGCGCGACAGCCTGGTCATCGCTCTGCTTGCCGCCACACCGACCGGCGGCGTCGCGCCGTGCAAGGGTGCCGTTCTTGTTGCGCCGCTGCGCGGCGGTATTCACTCAATAATATTCGACTGATTTTGGACGGCGCGGGTGCGCCAGCGTTTCTGTGGCCGTCCCCGAAGAGGGGGATTGGCGGCGCTTCCGGCTAGGCCCGCCGCGCTCAGGCGCAACCCGCAAGCGGTCTTTCACTTTGTTACAGCCTTACAGGTGCGCCTGATCGCACCGAACGCAGAGCGGTTTCTTCCTTCCGCCAGCCTTTGATGTGCGCAAAGTCCAGAACCGCCCCAATCCTCTGCAAGATGCGATTGGCTGTGTCTGGGATTTCCAGCCAGATGGGCGCTAACGCCTCACAAACCAAGACATTGTCCACTGCATCAATCGGCGTTGATCCAATCATCGGAAAAATATGATTGCTGAGGCTTGAAATCCAGCTTTCGTGCCGTTTGTTTTTCCAGCCTTCTTTGAGTGCTTCATAACAAGCGCGCGCTGCTGTCTCGAAGCTAGGCGCCACAACACGCCTACGCTTCCGGTCTGCAACTGGATCATCGCCGCGCCGCACTTGCCGTCGCAAATCAGAGGCAGCATCGCGGGCTTCGGCAAGGCTAACATCACGCACCGAACCCAACCCAAAATCGCGCCTTCGCCCCTCACTCTGCAAACGCAACACCCACGACCGCGTGCCACTGTCCTTGACAAGCAGGTACAGACCATAGCCATCTGCATGGCGTCCCGGCCCGATATTCTTCACTTTCAACGCCGTCAGTGCCACGGTTCGATTCCCGGCAATTTCATTACCACATTTGTTCCCACATAGCGTGCTGGATTTAGGCGGATGTCAATGATCAACTGCGAACGGACTATCCACAAAATCGCTGAAAATTAGCGTTTATGAGACGATATGAGACGGCCTGAAATTGGGGTTATGTAACCGTAGGGGTCACCAAATGAGCCGATTTGCGCGATTTAGAGCGTAATGCGATTAAGTGGCAGACCATTCAAGCTACCGTAAATTTTCCCGGACCAACTTTTGCAATGTGGGCAGCACGTCCGTTTCGAACCAAGGGTTATTGGTCATCCAACCGGAACTGCGCCATGATGGGTGGGGCAATGGCAGAAATGTCGGTCCAAAATCCGCAAAACGGCGCACCCGCTCGGTCAGTGACAGGCGCTTTGTTTCGGGCAGATAACGCGCCTGCGCATAGCTGCCGACGAGCAAGGTCAAACGATCGGGCGGCAATAGCGGCAATATCGTATCATGCCACAAGGGCGCGCATTCGGGCCGGGGCGGCAAATCACCGCTTGCCCCGGTTCCGGGATAGCAGAAACCCATCGGGATGAGCGCGACCAAATTGGCATCATAAAATTCTGCCTTGTCAAGCCCGGTCCATTCCCGCAGCCGGTCCCCGCTTGCGTCGTCCCACGGGATCCCGCTTTCGTGGACTTTTCGGCCCGGAGCCTGCCCGATGATGACCAGCCGCGCGGCCGGGCTAAATTGCACAATTGGCCGGGGTCCGGCTTCCAAATGGGCTTCGCATACGCGGCACGCCCGAATTTCGGCTTGCAATGCGTCAATATCGGTTGTTGGCGGCATAGACATAGTCAATCATTGCCTTGCGCGGGCGATCCAACCCCATTCAGACCCGGATGATTCAGCGGCCGCGGCCCTGTTGCGTCCCAAAGAAACCGGCGATCGCACGGTGATATCGCCACATCATTGATTGATGCTTCGCGGCGGCGCATCAAGCCATTTTCGGCAAATTCCCATTGTTCATTGCCGTAACAGCGATACCATTGTTCACCGATCCGGCATTCATATTGAAAGCGCACGGCGATGCGGGTTTCGCCAAAAGCCCATAATTCCTTGATTAACCGGTAATCTTGTTCAAGCGCCCATTTGCGGGTCAGAAATTCAGCGATCTCGGCCCGGCCGCGCAGAAACTCTCCGCGATTTCGCCATTCGCTATCGAGCGTATAAGCCAAAATGACTCGGTCCGGATCCCGGCTATTCCAAGCATCTTCAGCAGCCCGAATTTTTTGTAGCGCCGCCGCTTCGGTAAAAGGAGGGCATGGCGGACGGGTAGTTTCCAGATCAATCATTTGTACCGTTCCCTTTCACGGGAAACGCCACGATGAAACATGGCGGCCCTGTCGTAAATTTCGCTCCGCAGCGCCATGTTCATAATATTCAAGCCTGCAGCGCAGGGGTCCGGGCGCTTACCGCGACAACGGCAAACACGCCAATTGCCATCACCGGATAATAGAGCGTCGCAACTTCGCCGAAGCCAAGCACAAAGGGAGCAATCAAAAGTACAACGCCAGCAGCAATATCAAACAGCAGGTGAAGATTATAAGGCACCAATTTGGCCGCACTATAGTGATAATCGGTTATCAAGCTGTAACCAATCAAGCCAGCACCGCCCGCCACCGATAGCCAAAGCTCAATATTCTGAAAACCCAGTAAAAATGGAAGGATAATAAGCGCGCCAGCAGCCAAATAATCCAGCATGCCGTGCATCATGGGGTTTAAAAATTGCAGTTTCATCTCATATTCTCCCTGTCAACAAGAGGATGCGGGCCAGCTTTTAACGCCAGCCCGCATAATTAGGGCTTAACCAGCCATTGCCAGCGACACAACGGGAAAATCAATATCCGGCTGAGTCAGATTGTTGGTATAGTTGGTCATCACATTCAGCGCGACATGCGCGATCACTTCGATGATCTGACGATCGCTAAGGCCGCCCTCACGGGCCGCTGCAACGTCCGCATCGCTAACACTACCGCGGGTCGCAACGAGGCGCGCGGCAAGCACGGCGAGCGCATTATCGAGCGGATTACCAGCGGTGCCTTGACGCGCAGCCAGCAATGCATCGGGCGAGAGACCGGCGTTTTTGCCCAGCATCGAGTGTGCGGATACGCAATATTGGCATTCATTGGCTTGACCCGTGGCAAGCGCAACAATCGCGCGTTGCGCCGCCGTTAGTTCGCCTTTTGAAAGCGAATCGGACAGGCTAAGAAATCCGTTCAACACCGCTGGCGACTGCGCGAATGTCGCATATAAATTAGGGACCATACCGATCTTTGCTTTGATACCGTCCAGCGTTGCTTTGGTATCCGTGTCGACAGCGGCGTGGTCTACAGGGTTAATGCGGGGCATATAATTAATCCTTCCTTTGGTGGCATGCGAGGTTGCATGAAGCGCGTATGAAGGATTAACAGACATAGTTGGTATCAATAACATTGCAGATCGCACCAAATGGATTCTTTTCCCGCCTTGTTCAAATATTTCACGCCGAGCGCACAAGCGTTTTTTTCGGGCAATTTACGCAATCTTGTGGATTTTAATAATGATGATGATGAAATGGGGCATCTTCATATTTTCCAAGGCGGACAGCTCACCGTTACCTGCAATGACCGGGAACCGCTGCAATTAACCCAGCCCGCCATGCTGGTGATGCCGCGCAATTTGAGCCACCGCTTCATCCCCGATCCGATAAAAGGTGCAGATATGATTTGCGCGAAAATTAAGCTGGGCAGCGGTGATAACAATCCATTTATGCTCGGATTGCCCGATATATTAATCATTCCCTTTGATCAGGCGGGGGCGGTCGCACCGACGCTGGATTTGATGGTGGCGGAGGCTTTTGCCGCGCATTACGGACGTCAGATCGCGCTGGACCGGTTGTTTGAATATTTGATTCTACAGATAATCCGCCATGTCATTGATAAAGGTTTGGTATCGAGCGGGCTGCTCAACGCCTTGGCAGAGCCCAGGCTGGCCCGCGTCATTAACGTCATTTATGAAAAACCAGAACAGCTATGGACGCTCGATGATTTGGCCGCTCTTGCCGGGATGTCGCGAAACGCATTCGCGCGGCATTTTCGCGCTATTTTGGGGACGACACCGATGGCTTATCTCACCCGCTGGCGGATGGCCATTGTCCAGAATATATTGCGCAAAGGCGGCACGATCAAATCCGCCACATCCGCAGTCGGCTACGATAGCGCAGCGGCGTTGAGCCGAAGCTTCACAAAAATTATCGGCGCGTCTCCGCGGCAATGGTTGGCACAGCAGGATATAGACTAGGTTCTGTTTTCCGCGATTTCCGAGCCGTTCGGTGTTTCCACCTCACTCGAAATCGCTCTAAGCCAATCGCCGCAGACGATGCCCAGCGATGATACGGCCGGTTTCACGCGGCAGGCCGAGCGCGGCGGATAATGGCCCGCCCATCAAGGCATCACCCAGTGCCATTAGCATAATTTCCAAGGTCAATTCATGCAGTTCCGTGTCGGCATGGCCATCCTGCGAAATATCATCAACCAAGGCATGAATGGTCTCGACAATCGGGTCCAGCGCATCCTCATTGCCCGATAGCAACATCCAGGATGCAAGCGCTCCGGCGCCTTCTTGATCAAAGCTGTCAAAAATCAAATCAGCCAGTTGCCGTGGTAGCATATCGCCATCTTGGGTGCGGGCAACCGCTTCTCCTATGGTAATGCAGATTTTTTGCGCGAGATATTCGGCCAACAGGTCATGGGGGCCCGCCTGCTCGGGGGTGACGACCCCGTTGATTTATGTAATTTGCTAACTGAATCTCAACAGCCTCATGCGCGGATTAAAACATATGAAATTCTTTACCCTTCCCTTTACCCCAACATCTGCCGACATTGATGAGCTGGGCCATGTCAACAATGCCGTATGGGTCCGCTGGATACAGGATATGGCGACCGCGCATTGGAATGCCTTGGCGGACCGCGCGCATATCGCCGCTTATATCTGGGTAGTGACGCGGCATGAGATTGATTATCGCGGCAACATCGGCCTTGGAGAGCAGGTGATCGGCCGCACCTGGATCAGCGATCCGCCCAAGGGCGCGCAGTTTGACCGCAATGTAGAATTTCTGGATGCGCGCGGCAAAGCGATTGTTCGGGCGAAAACGCGCTGGGCGATGATCGACAAAGCCTCCGGGCGGTTGGTGCGCGTTCCCGCCGATCTGACCGCAATTTTTTTGGCTTAGAGCGGGCAGCGTGAAATATGAATCACACGGTCCGCTCTATCTCTTTGTGATCGCATCGCTTGATGCGAAAAACCGGTGCCCACTTTTTCGCGCGATGCTCTAATATTGGCAGGCGGCACGGGGTGATCCGGCACCATAGATACGGCGGGTCAAAAATCCCAAGCGATACCTTCGCGTTCCCAATCACCATAGCGGGTGCGCGGCGCCCTGCCTTTTTCAGATAGGCCTGTGTCGGATAAGTCTTTTTCGCTGCAATCCCCTGCCGCGTGGGCCTGCGGGACGGGCGGGCTTTCGGGCAAAGGGTAGGGCAGATCGAGATATTTCGGGCGCTTTATGGCGCGCTTGATCGGGCTATTTTCGCTCATCGCATTTTCATTTCTTGCCGAATTGAAAAGAGTTATAATCATCCCCATATCCTTAAGAATGCCCGATAATGCAATATCGGCTTTTGGTGCAACGGAGAAAAGACGGTGGAGACAGAATCGTGAATTTCATGAAAACATCCATGTTGCTGGCCGCATTGACTGCGCTATTCATGGCCTTGGGATTTACCATTGGCGGGCGCGGCGGGGTGGTCATCGCGTTGCTGATCGCGGTAGGGATGAATTTTTTCACTTATTGGAATGCCGACAAAATCGTGCTGCGAATGCATAATGCCCGCGAAGTCGACACCTCATCCGATTTTTATCATCTGGTGGCAAAGCTGGCGCAGCGCGCGCAAATGCCTATGCCAAAGGTCTATTTGATCGACGAGCCCAATCCCAATGCCTTTGCCACCGGGCGCGATCCCGAACATGCCGCGGTTGCCGCAACCACCGGTTTGATGAATATGTTAAGCCGCGATGAGATTGCCGGCGTGATGGCGCATGAACTGGGCCATGTGCAAAACCGCGATACGTTGATCATGACGATGGTGGCAACGATTGCCGGCGCGATTTCGATGCTCGCCAATTTCGGACTGTTTTTCCGCGATCGTAATGCCGGACTAGCCGGATTGCTCGCCGTTTTCGTCGCGCCCTTTGCGGCGATGATTGTGCAAATGGCGATCAGCCGCACGCGCGAATTTGGCGCCGACCGCGCGGGCGCAGAAATCAGCGGCAATCCGCTCGCGCTGGCATCGGCGCTGGCGAAAATCGCTGGTCCGGCGCGGCAGATTCCCAATCACGCGGCGCAGCGCAACCCGGCGGCGGCGCAGCTGTATATTGTGCCGACCGGCATTTCGCAGATGTTTTCGACCCATCCGGCGACCGAAGATCGGATCGAAAGGCTGCGGCAAATGGCGGATGAGGGCGATTTTAACGGCAATGCAGGTTTGGGCCGGGAGCCAAAGCCCAGCGCGCTGGATGCAATTCGCCGAAATTAACTACGCAGCTTAGATTTCTGATGAAAACCGCGATCGAAGCCTTTCCTTCGCGCCGCGACTGTGCTTTATCCGGCCCTCTGTCCATGCCGACTCTTTTCGGCTTCCACGCGGTATCAAAGGAACGTTAATCGCATGAATATCCATGAGTATCAGGCCAAGGAACTGCTCGCCAAATATGGCGTCGCGGTGCCCAAGGGTATTGCCGCCATGTCGGTTGAAGAGGCGGTATCCGCCGCGAAGCAATTGCCCGGCCCGCTCTATGTGGTAAAATCCCAAATTCATGCGGGCGGGCGCGGCAAGGGCAAATTTAAGGAGCTAAGCCCCGATGCCAAGGGCGGCGTTCGCCTGGCTTTTAGCCTTGATGAGGTTGAAGCGCATGCCAAAGATATGCTTGGCAACACATTGGTCACCATCCAAACGGGGGATGCGGGTAAGCAGGTAAACCGGCTGTATATTACCGACGGCGCGGATATTAAGCAGGAATTTTACCTCGCCTTGCTGATCGACCGCGCCACCAGCCGGATCGCGGTGGTCGCATCGACCGAAGGCGGCATGAATATCGAAGATGTCGCGCATGATCATCCCGAGAAAATCCACACCATCACCATCGATCCTGCAACCGGCTTAATGCCGCATCATGGCCGCAGCGTTGCGGCCGCGCTGGGCTTGACCGGCGATTTGGCCAAACAATGCGCCAAGACGCTGGGCTGCCTTTACGCCGCTTTTATCGGCAGCGACGCCGAGCAGATTGAGATCAACCCGCTCGCCGTTTGCGCGGGCAAGGATGGCGACGAGCTGCTCGTGCTTGATGCCAAGGTCGCATTCGATGGCAACGCGATGTTCCGCCATGCAGATTTGGCCGAACTGCGCGATTTGACCGAGGAAGACCCGGCCGAGGTCGAAGCATCCGAATATGACCTTGCCTATATCAAGCTGGATGGCAATATCGGCTGCATGGTCAACGGTGCGGGGCTGGCCATGGCGACGATGGATATCATCAAGCTGAACGGCGAATTTCCCGCCAATTTCCTGGATGTGGGCGGCGGCGCGAGCAAAGAAAAGGTCACCGCAGCCTTCAAAATCATCCTCAAGGACCCGGCGGTAAAGGGCATATTGGTCAACATCTTCGGCGGCATCATGAAATGCGACATCATCGCCGATGGCATCGTTGCAGCGGCCAAAGAAGTGAATCTGTCGGTGCCTTTGGTGGTGCGCCTCGAGGGCACCAATGTGCAGCAGGGCAAAGATATTTTGGCGAGCAGCGGCCTACCGATTGTGTCGGCCAATGATTTGGGCGATGCCGCGCAGAAGATTGTGGCTGAGGTGCGGGCGGCGGCTTGAATATTCGCCAGCAATTTGCATGGCCTCGGCCCGGCGTTTGCGTGACCGTAAGTGGCTTGACGTTCACGTAAACGTTAAGTAGGTGAATTCAGCAATAGGCTCATCAGGGATGGTTCTTCCTCTCTTACCGAGCATGAGAAAGAAGGACAGGTAGATGAAAATCCTCGTTACCGTAAAGCGGGTCATCGATTATAATGTAAAACCACGCGTCAAACCGGATGGCAGCGGCGTTGACCTTGCCAATGTCAAAATGAGCATGAACCCGTTCGATGAAATCGCGGTTGAAGAAGCGCTGCGGCTGCGCGAAAAGGGCGTGGCCACCGAAGTGATCGCCGTTTCGATCGGCCCCGACAAAGCGCAGGAAACATTGCGCACCGCGCTCGCCATGGGCGCAGACCGCGCGATCCTGATTGTGGCTGAAGATGCTGAGCCGCTGGGCGTTGCCAAGCTGCTGGCAAAGGTGGCCGAAGAAGAAGCCCCCGGCCTGATTATATTGGGCAAACAGGCGATTGACGATGACAGCAATCAAACTGGCCAGATGCTCGCGGCATTGCTGGGCCGTCCGCAGGGCACTTTTGCCTCCAAAGTCGAAGTGGCGGGGGACACTGTCAATGTCACGCGCGAGGTCGACGGCGGACTGGAGACGGTGGCGTTAAAAATGCCCGCGATTGTTACCACCGACCTGCGGCTGAACGAGCCGCGCTACGCCTCGCTCCCAAACATTATGAAGGCCAAGAGCAAGCCGATGGCGATGAAGACCGCCGCCGATTATGGCGTCGATGTAACCCCGCGCCTAACCATCAGCCATGTCGCCGAACCGCCCATGCGCAGCGCCGGGATTAAGGTTGCCGATGTCGCCGAATTGGCCGCTAAGCTGAAAGAAATGGGAGTAACCGCATGAAAACGCTGGTTTATGTAGAACATGATAACGCGGCGATGAAAGACGCCACTTTAGCGGTCGTCACCGCCGCGGCGCAGCTTGGCGAAGTGCATGCGTTGGTCGCCGGATCAGATTGCAGCGCGGTTGCAGCGCAGGTGGCGCAGGTCACCGGTGTCACCACCGTTCATGTTGCTGATGATCCCGCCTATGCGCACCAGCTTGCCGAAAATGTCGCGCCGCTGGTGGCGGGCCTGATGGCCGATCATGATGCGTTTCTTGCGCCCGCAACTTCTCATGGCAAAAATATCGCGCCGCGCGTTGCCGCATTGCTGGATGTCATGCAAATTTCGGATATTCTCTCGGTGGAAAATGCGAACAGCTTCACCCGCCCGATCTATGCGGGCAACGCCATTGCCACGGTGACGTCATCCGACATCAAAAAGGTGATCACCGTGCGCGGCACCGCTTTTGCCAAAGCAGCCGAAACCGGCGGCGCGGCCAACATCGAAGCGGTTAGCAGCGGCGGCGATTCCGGATTATCAACCTTCGTTGGCGCCGAAATCGTTAAGCTCGAACGTCCCGAATTAACCTCGGCCAAAATTATCGTATCGGGCGGGCGGGCGTTGAAAGACGGTCCAACCTTTGAAAGCTTAATCTTTCCGCTTGCCGATAAGCTGGGCGCAGCGGTCGGTGCAAGCCGCGCGGCGGTGGATGCGGGCTATGTCCCCAATGATTATCAGGTCGGCCAAACCGGAAAAATCGTCGCACCCGAAGTGTATCTTGCGGTTGGCATTAGCGGCGCGATACAGCATCTGGCGGGCATGAAGGATTCCAAGGTCATCATCGCCATCAACAAGGATGAAGATGCCCCGATTTTTCAAGTCGCCGACATTGGCCTGGTCGCAGATTTGTTTGGCGCGGTGCCCGAATTGACCGCAGCGATCTGAGGCAAACCGAGGCGGCGTCTTATCTGCGGTCTGCGATCAAGATTTTCATTGGCCTATCCTTGCTCAGCGCATAATATACGCGCAAAGAGGCGGGCAAGGATATTGAATATATGGGCGATCTTCGGACAGTTGCAGGCAAGCGCCTCGATGGATTGGTGGACGGGGCATTCGCCTTTGGCATCACTATCTTAATCGTCGGCACCGGCGATGCGACGATCAGTTATGACGGGCTGATCGCAACATTTGCGCAGGTACCCGCCTTTTCTCTTAGCCTTTTGATTATCCTTAGCTTTTGGTGGGCGCACCGTCAATTCAGCTTAATGACTTTGCATAATGATTGGATCAACGATGCTTTGTCGATTATCGTGATGTTCGTGATCTTGATTTATGTGTTTCCGGTATCTTTCCTGACCCGGGCGCTGACGCATTGGCTTTCGGATGCGGCGCTGCCGGGAACAGGCTTGCTGCCGTTTCAGATCCGCTCGGTATATGAAATTTTTGGCGGCGGATTTGCATTGTTAAGCGGCATTTACGCGGTCATGTATGCGCGCTCGGCCTATCCCGACGAAGATGATACCATTGGTCATGGACCGTATGTCCCTGCGCGTTTCAAACCCGCGGCAAAACGCGCAAGTTATCTCTGGGCGATCTGGGCCGTTGCGGCGATTTTATCGATTTTAACGGCGGTTTTGGGTGGGCTGAACTGGTTGATCTGGTTGCCGCTGGTGCCTTATGCGCTGGCGATGATTGCTGCGCTCGGCTGGCTGATATGGACACCGTCCAAGCCGCCACCGCCGCTTGACGAAGAAGATATGATCGAATGGCAGCGCAAGCTGCGCGCGGCGCAAGCGGACTGATCGGCTCTGGCAATGTCGCTGACCAAAACCTTGATCATTTTCGTCTTATTGGTGGCGGCTTTCAATTTATTTTTCTACGCTCGGTTCCGCCGGATGATGGCTGAGATTCGCCGCCACGCGGCCGATCAGCAAGATAGCCACATGATACCAAGCGATAGCAAGGAGGCCGAATGACCGACCATAATAATCGATATGTCACGGTTGAATCCACGCAAGGTACCTATGCCCAGCGGATCGCATCACGGATACATGAATGGGCCGCCGGTGAGCCCGAGGCGATGGGCGGCACCGACAACGGGCCCACGCCCTATGAACTGCTGCTTTCGGCGCTGGGGGCTTGCACCGCGATCACGCTGGAAATGTATGCAGCGCGCAAGGGTTGGCCGCTGACCAAGGCGCATATCACGCTGGAACATAGCCGGGAAATAAGGGCGGGAGAAAATGGCGATAAGCCCATCGATATGATCGACCGCATCGTTCGCCTTGAAGGCGCGCTCGATAGCGATCAACGCGCCCGCTTGATCGAAATTGCCGAACGTTGCCCGGTGCATCGCACGCTGACCAATCAGATCCATATTTCGACCATGCTGGCGTAAAGCGGTGGTGGATTGACCGCAAATTTAAAAATATTGCGAACGATGCGCCATTGCTATCCCAAGCGCGGTCACCCCCGCCGCCAGGCAAAATATTTCTCCGCAAATGCCAACAATCTTTCGGGCTTGCGTGCCAGCTTATATTGGCCAACCGCATATTTATTGGCTTCGTTCCACGTTGGGTAAGGCGCGATTGGCAGCGCCAATTTCCCCAGCCCCATGTTGCTGCGCATTGCAAAGGTAAATTGCGACAGCATTTCACCCGCGTGGGCCGCAACGATGGTTACGCCCAATATCTTGTCGCTGCCTTTTGCGGTGAGCACTTTAACAAATCCGGCGGTTTCGCTTTCGGCGATGGCGCGGTCGAGGTCGTCGAGCTGATAACGGGTTACGTCAAACATTTTGCCCGCCGCGCCCGCTTCCTCTTCGGTTAGGCCAACGGTGGCAACCTCGGGATCGGTATAGGTAACGCGCGGCAAAATGGCATAGCTAACGCGGTAATTTTTGAACGGGGCGGCCAGCGCGTTGACCGCCGCGTGCCATGCCTCATGGCTGGCACCATGGGTGAATTGCTGTTTGCCCGCAACATCGCCAGCGGCATAAATATGCGGCATCAAGCTGGTAAGGCTGTCGTCAATCGGCATATGTTTATTTTCATCAAGCAAGCCCAATTCTTCCAAACCAAATCCGGTGACACGGGCGCGGCGACCAACGGCGATAATCACCTCGTCATAGGGAATGGCCACTTCGCCTTGTGAACCTTCGGCGATCAGTGTCTTACCGCCTTCGAAACGCACCGCCTTATGGCCAATACGCACATCGACGCCTTCACCTTGCAGATGCTTCAGGATCAAGGCAGCAGCTTCGGCATCTTCTTTGCCGAGCAAGCGGTCCGCCATTTCAACGATCGTAACCTGGCTACCCAGCCGCTGAAAGCTCTGCGCCAATTCGCATCCGATCGGCCCGCCGCCCATAACAATCAACCGCGCGGGCGGTTTGGGACGCCCGGATAAAGCATCCCACAAGCTATCGCTGGTCAAATAGCCGCTATCTTCGATACCCGGCAGCGGCGGGATAAAAGGCGCCGCGCCCGTTGCGATAATGAAGTTTTTTGCCGTCATGCGCGACGTCTTGCCGTCTTCACGGGTAATTTCGACGGTCCATGGATCGACAAATTTGGCATAGCCCGCGACGCAGTCCACGCCCAGCGCGGTATAACGTTCGACGCTGTCATGCGGCTCGATGTCCTTGATCACCGATTTTATCCGCGCCATCACTTCGGCAAAATCAAATTTCGCCTTTCCCGCTTTCAAGCCATAACGGTCGGCATGTTCTATATAAGCGGCGATTTTTGCGCTTTTGATCAACGCTTTGGACGGGACGCAGCCGGTATTCAGGCAATCGCCGCCCATTTCCTTCGCTTCGATCAATGTGACCTTGGCCTTTACGGTTGCAGCGATATAGGAGGAAACAAGGCCCGCCGCGCCCGCGCCAATGGCGATTAAATTGCGGTCATATTGCCGGGGCCGGGTCCATCCTTTATAAATCCGGCGGCGTTTAACCGCGCCAATAGCCGCCTTGGCCAACCAGGGGACCAGCGCGAGCGCAGCAAAGGAACCAAGGAGGCCCGGCGTCAACAGATCTTTGGGCGATCCGATTTGAGCAAGCTGCGTTCCGGCATTCACAAATACGATCGACCCAATTAACATCCCCACCTGACTGACCCAGTAAAATGTTGCTGTTCTAATTTTGGTCAGCCCCATCGCCAGATTGATCACGAAAAACGGCACCGCCGGGATTACGCGCAAAGTGAATAGATAAAAGGCACCGTCGCGCTCCAACCCGTCATTCAAACCCTTTAACCGGTCACCAAATTTATTCTGCACCCAGTCACGCAGCAAGAAACGCGACGATAAAAAGGCGAGCGTCGCGCCGATTGACGATGCGAAAGACACGATGATGGTGCCGGTAACCAGCCCAAACAAAGCCCCCGCCGCCAATGTCAATATGGCGGCACCGGGCAGCGACAGCGCCGCGGTCGCCACATAAATTAAGAAAAATCCGCCGATGAATAGCCATGGATTGGCGGCATAGCTGGCGGCGAAATCGGCCTGACTTTGCTTCAGATAATCCAGGCTGAGATAGCTGCCCAGATCAAAATAGAAAAACGCCGCAACGGCAGCGGCGAGTAAAGACATCAGAATAATTTTTTTTGCCATGCCGTTGTTTCGCCCGCGTGGATTAAAAAGTTACCATAAAACGGCCGCCCGCCGCGCAAGGATTAAAAAGGAACGTCATCGTCCAATTCGCTGTCAAAACCGCCACCGCCCTGGTTCCAGCCGCCACCGGAGCTACCGCCCTGTCCGCCGCCATAGGAACCGCCCGCCGGTTCGCCGCCTTGATTCCACCCGCCGCTAGAGCCGCCCGACCCGCCCTTTGCACCGTCGAGCATGACCAGCTTGCCATCAAAGCCGCCGACGTTAATTTCGGTGGTATAACGGTCATTACCCGATTGATCCTGCCATTTGCGGGTCCGCAATTGCCCTTCGATATAAACCTTGCTGCCTTTTTTCAGGAACCGTTCGGCCACGCCGACAAGGCCGTCGCTATTCAACGTGATTTGGTGCCATTCGGTGCGCTCTTTTTTTTCCCCGGTTTGCTTATCCTTCCAATCTTCGGAGGTGGCCACGCGCAAATTACAGATACGCCCGCCATTTTGGAAGCTTTTAACTTCGGGGTCCGCGCCCAAATTTCCTATTATGATTACTTTATTTACCGAGCCCGCCATGCTTTTCCCTTATAATGCATCATGTGATCTAACGCCGTTAGCCTAGCCCGAAAGCCACCGCAGTCCAATAGGTAATAGCCGCCGCAACATAGGCCATAGCGAATAAATAGCCGACCATGAAGGCCGGCCATTTCCAGCCATTGGTCTCGCGCCTTGTCACCGCGATCGTCGAAATACATTGCGGCGCAAACACAAACCACGCGAGAAAGGCCAGCGCGGTGGCCAGCGACCATTTGCCCGCCAACCGCTGTCCCAGCGACCGCGCGGTTGCCGCCTCGTCCCCTTTATCGTCGATGGCATAAGTCGTCGCCAGCGCCGATACCGCCACCTCGCGCGCCGCCATCGCGGGGATGAGCGCCAGCGCAATTTCCTTGGTAAACCCAATCGGCCGCACAATCGGCTCCACCGCGGCGGCAATACGGCCGGCGAGCGAATATTCCGCTTGCCCGGTAGCGCTATTTTCCGGCGCTTTAGGAAAGCTGAGCAAGGCCCATAAGATGATCGTGGATATAAAGATAATCGTGCCCGCGCGGCGCAGGAATAGCCAGGCGCGTTGCCACAGGCCCAGCGCTATATCGCGCAGCCGCGGCCATTGATAACGCGGCATTTCGATCAGAAAGCTGCCCTGCGCACCCTTGACCACGCGGCGGCGGATGACCAGCGCCGCCGCCATCGCGCCGAAAATCCCGGCGATATATAGGCCGAATAAAACCAGTCCCTGCAAGCCAATGCCGGGGCCAATGGAGCGCGCCGGGATGAAAGCGCCAATGATCACCGTGTAAACCGGCAGCCGCGCCGAACAGGTCATCAATGGCGCGATCAATATCGTCGTCAGCCGGTCTTTCTGATCCATAATCGTGCGCGTCGCCATAATCCCCGGAATAGCGCAGGCAAAAGACGACAAAAGCGGGATGAAGCTATGCCCCGAAAGGCCGACGCCCATCATCATCCGGTCCATCACAAAGGCGGCGCGGGTCATATATCCGCTCGCCTCCAGCAGCAGGATAAACAGGAACAGGATCAAAATTTGCGGCAAAAACGCGACCACCGCGCCGACACCGGCGATGACGCCATCGTTGATGAGCGAGCGCAACCAGCCGTCCGGGGTCACGGCGATCACTTGGTCCGCAACCAGGGCAAATCCGGCCTCTATCCAGTCCATCGGAGCCTGAGACCAAGCAAAAACCGCCTGAAACATGACAAAAAGCAGCATCAATAATATCACCACGCCGGCCAGCGGATGCAGCAATATTCCGTCGAGCAGCCGCGTCCATTGCCGCGTCGGCGTTTCGCGCAGGATCGCCATTTTGGCGATATCCCGCGCCCGCACGCTCAGCGCCCGAAATTCGCCATCATCCAGCGCGCCGGTTTGATCGCCGACAACCGGCTTGTCCGACATCGGCCCGCTGAGCGTTGCCGCAAGCTCGCCCAAAAGCGGGTCCAAACCGCGTTTGCGCACCGCAACCGTCGGCACCACCGGCACGCCCAGTTCGGCGGCAAGCCGCTGCGGATCAAGCTCCAATCCGTCGCGTTCGGCCAGATCGATCATATTCAGCGCGACAACAACCGGTAGGCCAAGCCCGATAAGCTGCAATGCGAAACGAAGGTGATTGTCAAGATTACCGGCATCGACGACGATGATGATGGCGTCGGGCCGTCGCTGCCCCGCTTGCCGGCCCAGAATGACATCACGGGTCACCGCCTCATCCAGACTGCCAGGGTTCAAGCTATAAGCGCCGGGCAAATCGATCAATTCGGCGGGACGGCCATCGCCCAGCATCATCCGACCAAGCTTTCGCTCCACGGTCACACCGGGATAATTGCCAATCTTTTGCCGCGCGCCGGTCAGCGCGTTAAACAAAGCGCTCTTGCCCGCATTGGGATTGCCGACCAGCACAATCAGCGGCGTCGGCAATGACGTGGGTAATGGCGGGGCGGCGGCGTTCATTGCTCGGTCGCCGAACAACGGATCGCCGCCGCCACTTTAAGCCGGAGCGCCACCGTCATCCGGCCAACGCGAATGGCCAGCGGATCGCGAAAAAACAGGATACCGCGATGCAACGGCTCAATCACTGCGCCTTCGTCCACCCCCAAAGAGCGCAGCCGCTGCGCTTCACCATCGGGAATGGCGGACCAATCGATCGATTCGACGCGCAAAAGATGGCGGAGCGGGGCAATATCCAACTGCATTGCGTTTTCTTGCAACCGATTCGCAATAACATCAAGCCCTCTGTTGCGATCGCCGCCGAATTTTATACCCGTTGCAACGGCGTCACTTGGCCGGATAGCGCAACCGCCCGACAAAGCGCGACAGGCTGGGCCGCAAATCGCGCCGCGCCGTAACCCGCGCCTTTGCTTTTTCAAATTGCATGACATTTTCTATCCGCCGGGCCAAAAATCCTCGGGTTTCGGCGAATTCCTGACTGTCATCATTGATAAATACCGCAATCGTGCTGGCATAGACCGCCGATAAGGTCATCCGTTTGGTATAATGATTAAAGTCGCTGGCATCATCACCCGCCAGCCGCCACATCCGGTCCGCGCTGCGCCAGCCGATCCGCAACGATTTTGGCAGGTTGGCCGGCATCGCCATAATCGCCAAGGCGCGGCGCAGCGCCTCTTTATGCGGTGCCATGATATCCAGCCGCGCTTCGATCAAGGCCGTGATTCGCCCGCGAATCTTCATGGCATTCAACATTTCGGGCGGCAACCGGTGGCCCATTTCGCCATCGACGCTGTCGATCCAGGCGTCAATCAGGGCCATCGCACTATTGCCAAGCGCCAAAATGGCAACATCGCCGTCAATGCCCAAATCATCAGCGGCGGCAATAACCGCGCGGTCTTTCCAGCCATCAAAGGCGGCGTGCTGCGCAAGCAAGGGCGACAGCGCCATGCGAATTTCATCCAGCGTCGGATCATCAGGAAGCGGGTGAACCATGCCGCAACCATAAGCGCAGACAGATATCAAGAAAAGCGCTTATCGTTTTTTTTCCGAAAAATGAACCAACGCCAACGCTGCCATCACCATAAGCCCGCCGATGATGTCGAGCCTTGTTAAATTTTCACCAAAAAACACCCACCCGGTCAACGCGGCCAATGCCGGTTGGATCAACAATGTCAGGCCGATGACCAGATGGCTAAAATAGGGCAGCGCATAGGTCATCAATCCCGTTCCCAATATTTGCGATGTGATGGCCAAGGCGATCAGCGGCCACCATATATCCGGATATATATCCTCCCCGGCCCACAGCGCCCCAATCAACAAGGTGATCGCCGCGAAAAAACTGGCCATGGTCAGCGCGCCCCAGCTTTCGGTGGTCGCGCGCAGCCGGATCATGATCAGCAAATAAAATGTATAAAATAACCCGGCAAATAGGGATAACAGATCGCCGGTCAAATTACGTGCCGACAATTCTAGGCTTTGCGCCATTAGCAAGGCGGCACCGGTAAACGCCCCAATCACCGCGATAGTCTGCATGGGCGGCGGTAGCTTCCGTGACAGAATGACGCCATAAATGACCAGCAAGATTGACGCCGAATTACCAAATAAGGTGGCATTGCCAAGCTTTGTCCGGAAAATGCCGAGGTGCCAGCAGATGATATCAAGCCCAAAGATCACCCCTGCCAAGGCCGCAAGATATATCGCCGAACGCGCTATTGCCGAAATCCGAAATCCAGAAAAACGGCCGATGAAAAACAAGATAGGCACCGCCAAAGCCAGCCGCCAAAAACCCGACGATATCGGCCCAACATCGGCATAGCGCACAAAGGCGGGGCTGATCGCGATGACGATGTTGCCGAATATCAGCGCGAATAAGGGGGCAAGTCGCGCCTGCCGCTGTTGCCGCTGTTCCTCGCCGAAATTATCGGTGGCGGAAAATTTTCGGTCGCGCATAAACCCTCGTTGCAATTTGGCCGTATATCGGCAATTTGCCGTTGCTGTCCAAACACTGCCTTCGCCCGAATATTTGCAAAAGGAAATATATTTGTCCGATCACCCCACATTATTCGATTCCATCCAGCTTGGCGCGATTACCGCGCCCAACCGCGTCATCATGGCACCGCTTACCCGCGCGCGCAGCCTGCCGGGTTATATACCGATCAGCGCGCTGAAAGCCGAATATTATGCGCAGCGTGCCTCCGCCGGCCTGATCATCGCCGAAGCCACAGGCATCAGCCGCGAAGGACTGGGCTGGCCCAGCGCACCGGGCATCTGGTCGGATGAACAAATTGCCGCATGGCGGCCGGTAACCGGCGCGGTGCATGACGCGGGCGGGCGGATAATGCTGCAGCTTTGGCATATGGGCCGCTTGGTACATCCTGATTTTCTGGACGGCGCTCCGCCGGTTTCCGCATCGGCAACCACGGCGGGGGGGCTTGCCCATACGCCGTCCGGGAAGCAGAGTTATACTGCGGCACGCGCACTCGGCCTTGATGAAATCCCCCGCGTGATCGCCGATTATGTGCAGGCGGCAAAAAATGCCATGGCGGCTGGCTTTGACGGGGTGCAGATTCACGGTGCCAACGGCTATCTGATCGATCAATTTTTGCGCGACAACAGCAATTTTCGCGACGATGAATATGGCGGCGCAATCGAAAACCGGATCCGTTTGCTGCGCGAAGTGACGCAAGCGGTGGCCGACACGGTCGGCGCGGACCGGACGGCGGTGCGCCTGTCGCCCAACGGCGAGACGCAAAGCTGTGATGACAGCAACCCCGTTGCCTTATTCACTGCCGCCGCCGCGGCTTTGCAGAAGATAGGCATCGCCTTTTTGGAACTGCGCGAGATAAAAAGCTTCGGCAATTTCGGCGTCACCGATGTGCCGCGGGTTTCGCCCGATATCCGCAAGGTTTTCACTGGGCCACTGGTGCTTAATCAAGAATATACCCGCGATAACGCCGATGCCGATCTGCAATCGGGTCTGGCCGATGCGATCAGCTTTGGCCGCCCCTTTATTTCCAACCCCGATCTGGTGGAAAAATTGCGCGACAATGCGCCGCTCACCCCCGATAACTATAAAACATGGTATTCCGATGGGCCCGAAGGCTACACCGATTATCCGCGATATGGGGGGGCATGACCGGGTCATGATCGAAAGCGGGCTGGGCATTTGGAGCGTTGCGGTGCCCGCCGCGCTATTTGCCGCGCTGGCAATCGCAGAAAGCTGGCGGCCGCGGCGGCAATTGGTGCTCGGCCGCTATCCGCGCTGGTTCACCCATGCCATCTTTTTTGCGGTTAATGCTGCCGCCGGCCGCCTGCTCGCCCTGATCATAATTGTCGGTAGCGCAGCGGCATGGGCCGAAAAAGCACAATTTGGGCTGTTTCACATGACGTCATGGCCATGGTGGTTGGAGGCGCTGCTTGCTTTTATCATATTTGATTTTGCGGTTTGGTTTCAGCATCTTATGATGCACCGATTTTCCATTCTTTGGCGAATACATAAGGTGCACCATAGCGACCGGGATCTGGACGCGAGCAGCGCGCTGCGTTTTCATCCCTTCGAATTGATCCTTTCAACCTTCTATAAGTCCGCCTGGGTGGCCTTGCTCGGCGTTCCGCTTCTGACCGCGCTGCTATTTGAGCTGTGGCTCAATGCCAACGCGCTGTTCAACCATAGCAACATCCGTCTTCCGGGAAGGCTTGACCGCATTATCCGTCCATTTTTGGTAACGCCCGATATGCATTTTGTTCACCATAGCGTGGTGATTTCCGAGCAAAATAGGAATTTCGGCTTCGCGCTCAGCTGCTGGGACAGGATTTTTGGCACCTATCAAGCCGAAGCGGTTTCGGGCCAGGCCCAGCAGACCGTTGGGTTAGCCGAAGCGCAAGATGCATCGCCGGGTAAAGCCGCATGGAGCTTGCTATTGCCGCTTCGGTAAATAGCGCGAAAGCCGGTTGTTACCAGCCCGGTTCGGCAAGATGCAATTCGGGATCAGCAATCGCCATTAACCGCCGCATCGCCGTGCGCGCCAGCCGCTGTGTTTCGCTTTTGCGCCGCGCGGCATTGAGCGCCACCAACGCCGCCGGGCGGATGATTTGCGCATCATAAGCATCGGCAACGATCAATCCGGTGCGTTCGGGCATAAAAGCCTCGCCCTCAACCGGCCGCCAATCGAGATCGGATGGCACCGCCCAATAAAATCGGTCACAATAATCGAGATATTCGGTCCATTTTTGATCGCCCAGCAAATCACCGCGCGCGCATTTTATTTCGACAATAATAATCTCGCCCTTATCATTGATCCCCATCAAGTCGGTCCGCCGGTGATTGCGCAGGCTAACCTCAGGCTGGACAACGATCTGATTACGCAGGAAAAGCCGGCTGACGCCGCGGGCAACCGCCGCCGCCGCACGCCCATCGATTTTGCTATCATAAGGCTGATTCATTCCATTCTCTTAGAACATAGAGCGAACAAAGAAAAGGCCTCAAATCGAGGCCTTTTCCGTTCATATTATACCGTGGCGGCAGCTTGGATCAGCGATAGAAGACGTGATTATCGACCGAACCAATCCGTTGCAGCCGCCAACCGGGATTGACATAGCGCGCATGAAAAAACAGCGCGCCTTCGACCGGGCTTTGCCAGCTATCATCCAGCGCGATTTTGGCGATGGCAACGGCATTTTTCCAATTTCGGCTGGCGGTATCGATGCCCGGCATCCGGCCGGCCTGAACAAAGGAAAATTGGCTTTTTTGATAGACGACGCCGCATATAGTGGCGGGAAAGCGGCCCGATTTGCTACGCGCCAGGATGACTTTTGCCACGGCCAGCTGTCCAGCGAGCGATTCGCTTTTTGATTCAAAATAAACCGCGCCCGCAAGGCAATATTCCTCCCCACTCAACGCCGCATTCGTATTTTGCTGCTGAACCAGCGCGGCAAGCGATTGTGCAACGGGTTGTTTTTCGGCGTTTTCGGACGAGGAACCACCATCCGCATTGGTTATGTCGCCGGGCATCGTCATTGGCTGTGCATCGCCCGTGCCCGGCGCGAAGATCACATCGCCATTGCCCAAGATGGTCACGCCGACATCAGGCTTTGTAAATTCTGGATCGCTGGGCGAGATATCCGATGCGGCGCTGGCGCTATCGGCGCTCAAAACCGCCGGATCGATGATGATATCACCGGCCTTTACGCTCGTATCTGCCGCGATATTGCCAATCGCGAAACTTGGATCAGCATGGATTGTTACCGACGCGGCGGCAAGAATAACAGCCGCGATTGTCGCGGCTTTTTGAATTTTTAGCATTATTTCGATTCATTATGCGGCTGTTTTCCCAGGCTGCGCGGTAACCTGTATCAATATGCGCAGCTAATCCAACATCCGGCTTGCGTGTTTTTCGGGGGCACCGCGATTGGAACCCGCCGACAACCTTCGCTATTCATTGACCCGCGATTTATTGTGCGACGCAGCAAAGTCAAGTATTTGATACAATTAGTCCGGTGAGCCGTTGCTCGTCTGCGGTATCCAGTTCGACAATCCACAAATCGGGATCTTGATCGGACCTTTTTTTCAGATATTTTTGGATATCGTCACTATCCGCCGCCTGTGCAGCAGACGCCGCCTGTGTGGACCGTTTTTCCCATTTTACATCCCCGTCAGCGCCCGGAAACCGCTCATAAATTACGGGATTTGCACCTCTAATAAGGCCAACAAGCAAAATTGCGCCCGACGTGGCATCCCCTTTGCGCAAGATCGTGCCAAAATCACCCTGCTGCTGTGCCAATCGAAGCAGCGCGCCGACCTGTATCGACGCGGTTAGACGCGGCGGCATATTATCGCACCGCGCTCAGCGGCCCCGAACCTTATGCCGCGTCGCGTTCATAGGGCATGACCAGCAGCGCATAAACCGCGTCCGCATCCGCCGCACCGCGCAATTTTGCGCAGCTTTTGTCATCGCGCAACATCCGCGAAACCTCCGCCAAGGCGCGTAGATGCGCTGCGCCATCATGCGCCGGCGAAATCAGGCAATAGATCAAATCAACGGGTTCATCATCCGCCGCATGAAAAGCCGCCGGATGTTCCAACCGCAAAAAAAGCCCCACCGGCGCATCCAAACCGGCAATTTTGGTGTGCGGAATGGCCGTCCCGCCGCCAAAGCCCGTCGAACCCAGCCTTTCCCGCTCCTCCAAACCATCGAGGATAGCTTGTTCGTCCAATTGATAATTATCCGCCGCCAATTTGGCCAACATGGCCAATATGGCGGCTTTATCTGGGCAGTTGACGCCTGTACGAACCGCCGCGTGATGAAGCAGAGAAGAAATTCGAATCATGACCCAATCTTATGTGCGACTTTTTATCGGTATGCTGCTCACACCGTAAATTGTTGAAAAAATTGATACCCAGTAGAATTTTACGATGAAGATTTTGGCTCAACCCATCCAATGGTGCCATCTTCGCGGCGGTAGACCATATTATGCCGTCCAGTGCCAGTGTTTTTGAACAGCAGCGCCGGGGTGTTGCGCAAATCCATCAACATCACCGCGTCCGATACCGTCGATTGGGGAATATCGGCCAGCGTTTCCGCGATAATCACCGGCGCATCGGCGGCTTCTTGTTCGTCATCGGCGTTGCCGGCGTCAAAAACGGTATAAGCTGCCTCCTCTTGGCGCAGGGCATGCGCCGCTTGGCTATGCCGATCCTGCAAACGCCGCATATAACGGCGCAGTTGTTTCTCGATCCGTTCAGCGGCGGCGTCGAATGCGACATGGGCATCGCCCGCCTCCCCGCGCCCCTTCAGCACCAGCCCCTGCATCACATGGGCAACGATATCGCAGGCAAATTTATCATGCGGCGCGCGGCCAAAGGTCGCATGCGCCGAAATAGCGCGGGAGAAATATTTGTCGGCGATTGCGGAAAGACGTTTTTCGACATGCATTTGCAACGCCGCGCCCGTTTCCACCTGATGCCCCGAAACCCGAATATCCATCGCTTTTCTCCTTATATTTAACGCCCATCATCATTCCAGGCCGCATTTTGGATACTGCTGATAAACGCATTATGCCGCGCTTGTTCGGCCAATGATGGCTCATGCGGGCGCGGCTCGCGAAACGGCCTTGGATCATCCGCGCCCTCCGTGCCCGCCCGCTTTTGCGCAGCGCGGGGCGAGGCATCGGTTAAACTCAGGCCAATTTGCCGCCCGCCGGTTAATTCTATATAGAGATGCGCGAGCAATTCGGCATCGAGCAATGCGCCATGCTTCACGCGGTGGCTGCGGTCGATACCATAGCGGGTGCACAGCGCATCCAAGGACATTTTGGCACCGGGGTGCTTAATCCGGGCGATCGCGATAGTATCGACCATCCGGTGCATATCCATCGGTGCAAATCCGCATTGCTGCAATTCCATGTTAAGAAAACCAAAATCAAAAGACGCATTATGTGCCACCAGCGGCGCGTCCCCCAAAAACCGGGCCAAATCTGCGGCTTTTTGCGCAAAGAGCGGCTTGTCCGACAGGAAAATATCCGAAAGCCCATGCACTTGCTGCGCGGCGAGCGGCATTGCCCGCTGCGGATTGAAATAACAGTGAAAAACCTCACCGGTCATCACCCGGTCGATCATTTCGATACATCCAATTTCCACCATCCGGTCCCCGCCCTGGGGATCAAATCCGGTTGTTTCGGTATCGAAGATAATTTCGCGCATTCTTTAATCTGTATCGGTCTTTTGCCGGCTTTGTGCAAGGCCGGTCCGCAGTTTATTGATAATATCCCGCAACGCCGCGCGTGTTTCGTCCAAATTCTGGCTGGTATCGATAACATAGTCGGCGCGCCGCCGTTTTTCCGCATCCGCCATTTGCAGTTGCAATATCTGTTCGAATTTTGCCGCCGTCATGCCGGGCCGCGCCAGCACCCGGCGGCGCTGGATATCGGCGGGCGCCGAAACGACAATAATTTGATCCACCGCTTCCGCCCCGCCCTTTTCAAACAACAAGGGAATGTCAAAAACCACCATTTCATCTTGCGTATGCGCAGCGATAAAATTCATCCGCTCCTGCGCCACCGCAGGGTGAATAATCGCCTCCAGCGCGGCCAGTTTTGCTGGATTGCCCAAAACGGCGGCCGCCAATTTCTGCCGATCGGTGCCATTCGGTCCGGTCGTGCCTGGAAAAGCAGTCTCAATCATCGGAACCAGCACACCGCCGGGCCCTTGCATGCGGTGAACCTGCGCATCGGCATCAAAAACGGCAATATTTTCATCGCGAAACATTTGCGCCACGGTCGATTTTCCCATCCCGATGGACCCGGTCAAGCCGATGATCAAGGGGCGTTGCATGCGGGGGGCCGGCGTCATTTCATCAACCTGGCGCGCAGCTCATCCTCGCAAGCTTCGGGCGGGGGCCGGCCATAAAACAGTTCAAAAGATAGCGCTGCCTGGCCAATCAGCATGTCAAGACCGTCGACAATATCCAACCCGCGCGCGGCGGCATCGCGCAGCAGCGGCGTTTCCAACGGCACATAGACCAGATCGTAAACCAGCGCATCGGCAGGCAGCGGCGATAAATCGAGCGTCAACGCCGCCTGCCCCGCCATTCCCAGCGGGCTGGCATTGACCAGCAATTGCGCCGGTGGCAACCGCGCCTCCATGGGCATCACCCGCCCCTTTAAACCAAAATGGGCGAGCAGCCCGGCGGCATGCAATCCATTGCGCGCCAAAATCGTGACATCGCCAATATCGGCCTGCGCCAAAGCGAACAAAACCGCGCGCGCGGCTCCGCCCGAACCCAGAATAATCGCCGATTGTCCCGCCCAATCAATTTCGGCCAACGGCAGGAAAAAGCCGCCGGCATCGGTATTGGTGCCGGTCCACCTGCCATCCTTACCGGCAAAAACCGTGTTGATTGCGCCGATGGAATCGCGAACCCCGCCGGGATCATCGACAAATTCAAGCGCAGCGATCTTATGCGGCAAGGTGATGTTGCATCCGCGCCATAAAGCATCGTCGCGGCGCGCGCAAAAATAATCCGCCAACCCATCGGGGCGGACATGGCAAGCCTCATACCGTCCCACTATCCCCAGTTTTTGCAACCAAAAGCGGTGAATGACCGGTGATTTGCTATGGGCTATAGGATCGCCAATAACTTCGGCATAGGGCACCGGCAGCAATGCCGTCATGACAGCAAATGGCCCTTCACGCGCAGATGCCCAAGCAGCGGCATCAGCGGCATACCCATGATCGAAAAATGGTTGCCATCGACTTTTTCAAAAAGCTGGATCCCTTCGGCCTCAATGCGGTAACAGCCGACACATGGCCGGATTTCTTCCCAAAATTGCTCGACATATTCATCGATGAAAGCCGCCGTTAATTGGCGCATTTTGAGTGTGGATTTATCAATATGCCGCCATGTTGGCGCGCCGCCTTCGGCAATCACCGCCGCGCTATATAGCACATGGAGCCGGCCCGACAGCCGCGCCAATTTCTGCTTTGCTTCGCCGGGGGTTTCGGCCTTTTGCAGAATTTTTCCCTCGTCCGTTTCCAATATCTGATCGCTGCCTATGACCAGTGCAGCGGGATGTTTTTTGGAGATTTTCACGGCCTTCGCTTCGGCCAAAGCATCGGCAATGTCGCGTGCGGGCGTGCCTTGCGCCACC
Organism: Sphingomonadaceae bacterium; assembly: GCA_021732525.1. Taxonomy (GTDB): domain Bacteria; phylum Pseudomonadota; class Alphaproteobacteria; order Sphingomonadales; family Sphingomonadaceae; genus Sphingorhabdus_B. The sequence continues at coordinate 29,885 of JAKFUU010000001.1, forward strand.
ATGGCGGCGCGGATCGCGGTTTCATCAACCATCGGCGCGACGCCGGCGATGCGCAAACCCGCCGCCGCCAGCATCGACAGCCGCGCCGCACTTTTTGATGCCAATATCAAATCTTTGGCAAGAACCTTATTCATCGGACATCCAAATTCATCTCAGCCAAATTCATCTCCGCCAAATTCATCGCAGCGCCCTTTCATTGGCAAGATTGATGATCGCCGCAGCGCTTTCCTCAATCGACCGGCGGGTCACATCGATAACCGGCCAGTCATTATCGGCAAACATCCGCCGGGCAAAGGCGACTTCGGCTTGCACCCGTTCGGCATCGACATAATCGGTGTCGGGGGTTTGATTGAGCGATAGCAACCGGTTGCGCCGCACTTGAATCAGCCGTTCGGGATTGGTCATCAACCCCACCACCATCGGGTTTTTTAAGCTAAACAAGCTGCTGGGTGGCGGCGATTCGGGGACGATGGGAATATTGGCGGTTTTATAGCCGCGATTGGCAAGATAGATGCTCGTCGGGGTTTTCGATGTGCGCGATACCCCGGCCAGGATGATATCGGCCTCTTCCCAATTATGGGCATTTATTCCGTCATCATGCGCGATTGTAAATTGAATCGCTTCGACGCGGGCAAAATAGGCTGCATCCATCAAATGTTGCCGGCCGGGCCGGGCCTTTGCCGCTTGCCCCAGCATATTGGACAAAGCGTCGGTCACTTGGTCAAGCGCGGCAATGGCCGGTAGATTCAAAGCGCGGCAACGTTGTTCCAACTTGCGCCTTATTTCGCGGTTGACCAGCGTGAACAGCACCAGCCCCGGATTGGCCGTGACATCCGCCAATATCCGTTCGAGATGGGTTTCGGATCGAATCATCGGCCAAAAATGCTTGGTAACATCATCCGAGCTGTCAAATTGCGCCAGCGCCGCTTTGGCAATATTCTCCAACGTTTCACCGGTCGAGTCCGAGAGCAGGTGAAGATGAAACTTGCCGGGCATAAGCGCAGCTTTGTGGGCTCTCTGGGGATAAATCAAGGGACAAAATAACCCGCCAGCATTCGTCCCCGTTACGCGAAGTTTCCGGCTCGATTCGGCCACATATTATGAACAAGCGGGTAATGTTGCTCACAGGCTGTGGATAGCGGGTATCAAATTTGCGAATCCCTGCTTTAGCGCCGCTAATCTGGGCGACATGGTTGGCAAAGTCGGCAAAAGCTTTTACGGGCCGTGATTATCCACACACCAACATCTATCATCATCCTTATTATAATATTAATTATGATTGGAAATATTTTCGATATGCCCCCCGCGCCCAAAAAACTGCTCCAAGTGCTTAGCGGCGATAAAAGCGATATTCCGCCCATCTGGCTGATGCGTCAAGCGGGCCGATACCTCCCCGAATATCGGGCATTACGCGCCGAAAAAGGCGGTTTTTTGGAGCTGGTATATGATAGCGATGCCGCCGCCGAGGTAACGTTGCAACCGATCCGCCGATTTGATTTTGACGGTTCCATCCTATTTTCCGACATTTTAATCATCCCTTATGCGATGGGGCAAAATTTATGGTTTGAGGCGGGCGAAGGGCCAAGGCTTGCCCCGCGGCTTGCAGAAATGTCTCTGGATCAGCTGACACCCGATTTAAGCCGTCTGGAGCCTATCTACGACACCGTTCGAAAGGTTGCGGCGGCATTACCCCCACAGGTTACCTTTTTGGGCTTTGCGGGCAGCCCCTGGACGATTTCAACCTATATGGTGAATGGTCAAGGGTCGAAGGATCAAAATGAGACCCGCCGGATGGCTTATTTGGAACCGGAGCGATTTGCCGCGCTGATCGATGCGATATCCGGCATTACGGCGGAATATCTATCCGGGCAGATTGAGGCTGGCGTGGATGCCGTGCAATTATTCGATAGCTGGGCCGGATCGTTAAGCCCGGAACAATTTTCGCGCTGGGTGATTGCACCCAATGCAAAAATTATTGCGGCGCTCAAAAAGCGATATCCCCATATACCCATCATTGGTTTTCCCAAGGGAGCGGGCGGAAAGCTTGCGGCCTATGCAGCGGAAACCGGGGTTGATGCCATTGGCCTGGATGAAACCGTGGATCCTTTTTGGGCGAACCAAATATTGCCGAAAAATATGCCCGTGCAAGGCAATCTTGATCCGTTGGCTTTGATTGCGGGCGGCGCGGCGCTGGAACATGCGGTAGGCAGGATTCGGGAAGCTTTTGCATCGCGCCCGCATATATTCAACCTGGGTCATGGCATCGCGCAAGATACGCCCATTGAACATGTTGAAAAGCTGCTTAAACTTGTAAGAGATTGATTCGATATAATTGAAATTTAATGATGGATATATTCGCCTTGCTCTATCCCTGGTTGAAAGCGGCACATTTGATTTTCGTTATCTTTTGGATGGCGGGCCTATTCATGTTGCCGCGGTTTTTTGTGTATCATCAAGAATCGGCCGAGGGCAGCGAGGAAGCCGCATTATGGGTGGAGCGTGAGCAGCGTCTGATCAAAATCATTCTCAACCCATCAATGATCATTGTCTGGATTTTGGGGTTGTATCTCGCATATGAAATTGGCGCATTTAAGGATGGTTGGTTTCATGCTAAGCTATTGTTAGTGTTCTTGTTAACAGGTTATCATGGATGGATGGCGGGCTATGCACGAAAGCTGGCAACCGGCGAGCGAAAATTTTCGGGCAAGACATTGCGATTGATGAATGAAGTGCCCGGTGTTGCAACGGCGGCAATCGTGATTTTGGTGATCGTTAAGCCTTTTTGACCGGCAAATTATTGCCGCCAATTCTGTATAATTGACAGTGGCTATGGTAGCGTCTATTGCACCGGTTAATCCCGTTCGGGCAAGAGGCGTCTTTTGGTTTAACAACGGCGCTATTACACTTCAAACATAGAACCGGCGTCTTTTTTGACCGGGGATATTTTCTCGGTTTCTACTGGAAGAATAACGTCATGCATTTGAAAGACTTAAAGGGCAAAAAGCCCGCTGAGCTGGTCGCAATGGCCGAAGAGTTGGATATTGAGGGCGCATCGACGCTGCGCAAACAGGATTTGATGTTCGCAATCCTGAAAGAGCTTGCGGAAGATGGCGAGGAAATTATGGGGCTTGGCACAATCGAAGTGCTGCCCGATAGTTTTGGTTTTCTGCGCTCGCCCGAGGCCAATTATCTTGCCGGCCCCGATGATATTTATGTATCGCCCAACATGGTGCGCCAATATGGCCTGCGCACCGGAGACACGGTGGAAGGCGAAATTCGCGCGCCCAAGGATGGCGAGCGCTATTTTGCGCTGACCAAGCTCACCAAAGTTAATTTTGATGATCCCGACGTGGTGCGCCACCGGGTGAATTTTGACAATTTGACACCGCTTTATCCCGACCAGAAACTGACGCTGGATTCCGCTGACCCTACCGTGAAAGACAAATCGGCGCGGGTGATTGACATCATTTCGCCGCAGGGCAAGGGCCAGCGTGCGTTAATCGTCGCGCCGCCGCGCACGGGTAAAACCGTGTTGCTACAAAATATCGCGCGGGCGATTACCGATAATCACCCCGAAGTCTTCCTGATCGTGCTGCTGATCGACGAGCGCCCCGAAGAAGTGACCGATATGCAGCGCAGCGTGAAGGGCGAGGTTGTCTCCTCCACCTTTGATGAACCGGCCACGCGCCACGTTCAAGTGGCTGAAATGGTTATTGAAAAAGCGAAGCGTTTGGTTGAGCATAAGCATGATGTGGTGATTCTGCTCGATTCGATCACCCGGCTTGGCCGCGCTTATAACACCGTGGTGCCAAGTTCGGGCAAAGTGCTAACAGGCGGCGTGGATGCCAATGCGCTGCAACGGCCAAAACGCTTTTTTGGCGCGGCGCGCAATATCGAAGAAGGCGGGTCGCTATCGATCATTGCAACCGCCTTGATCGATACCGGCAGCCGGATGGATGAGGTTATTTTCGAAGAATTTAAGGGAACCGGCAACAGCGAAATCGTGCTCGACCGCAAGGTTGCCGATAAACGCATCTTCCCTGCGCTTGATGTGGGTAAATCAGGCACACGCAAAGAAGAATTGCTGGTGGAGAAAGACAAGCTGACCAAAATGTGGGTGCTGCGCCGTATCCTGATGCAGATGGGCACCGTCGATGCGATGGAATTCTTGCTGGATAAGATGAAGGATTCAAAAACCAACGAAGATTTCTTCGACAGCATGAATCAGTAATTTGTGCGTGGTTCGGTGATTTTGGAACATGCTTTGTTGCAGGTGCGGTCTGGCCAATCGGCGGAATTTGAAGCCGCGTTGGCAAAGGCGAGACCGCTGATTGCGGCGTCACCGGGTTTTCGTAGGCTGGAACTGCGACCCAGTTGCCAAAATGCGAATATTTATTTGTTGTTGGTCCATTGGGACGATATTAGCAGCCACCAAGATGGCTTTCGGAAGTCGGAGCGTTATGGGCAATGGCGCAAATTGCTCCATGGATTTTATGACCCGATGCCAGAAGTGACGTATTTTGAGGAAGCTATAACATCATGATCGACCTTATCCCTATGCTGACAGTGGCTGCAAACGGTCTTGGCGGACCGGCCGAAATTTGGCAGGCGATTGTTAAGGATTTCTCCAATATTACCTCGCCATCGGCTTTCTCGGCCTTTTTGCAGGTGTTGATGATCGATATTGTGCTGGCCGGGGATAATGCGATTGTCGTGGGTGCGCTGGCGGCGGGGTTGCCAGCGGATCAGCGGAAAAAGGTCATTTTTATCGGCGTGATTGCCGCGCTGGTGCTGCGCATTATTTTTGCTTTAATGGTCACATGGTTGCTGGGTATCGTTGGCTTGATTTTCGCAGGCGGTGTTTTGCTGCTGTGGGTGGCGTGGAAAATGTACCGCGATATTGCCGCGGATCATTCCTCAGATTCGCCCGGTTCCCCCGAAATAGCGGGCGATGAAGATTCGGGGATCAAACCCGCCAAAAGCTTCGCCGCCGCCGCCTGGGCAGTGGCCGTTGCCGATGTATCGATGAGCCTCGACAATGTGCTGGCGGTTGCCGGAGCGGCCAAGGATCATCCGGGCATTATGATCGTCGGCCTGATTTTCGCGGTTGCCTTGATGGGGATTGCCGCCAATATCATCGCAAAATATATCGAACGCTATAAATGGATCGCCTGGGTCGGTATGGCGGTGATCGTCTATGTCGCCGGCAAGATGATCTATGACGGCTGGACCGATCCGCAACTGGGCGTGGGCCGCTATGTCTATGCCTTGTTGGGCGGGTGATCGCTTGGCGTTGTTTAGACCGCGTTGAGCATAGATCATGGATTGCAATTGTTTACTTTTGATAATGGTTTATACTCCATCTTTGGGTTTTTGGCAGCGCGCCATGCTCGAGGAAGGAAATTAAGCAATGAAAATGAATATCGAGATTGATTGCAGCCCAGAAGAAGCGCGGGCGTTGCTGGGTCTCCCCGATGTGACTAAGGCGAATGAGGCCTATGTGGAAAATGTCACCAAATTAATGAAGGGTGCGGGCGGGATTGAACAGCTGCAAGAGCTGGGAAAGCAGATCGCGCCGATGGGTCAAATGGGACTGCAACTATTCCAACAATTGATTGAAACCGGCGCGAAAGCCGCCTTTTCCGGCGGCAAGGATAAGAAATAGAATATTTTTTGCGGCTGAGATAGCGAGATTATGAGCGCAGCGGATACTATCTTTGCCCTATCCAGCGGCGCGCCGCCGGCTGCCATCGCCATCATACGGATCAGCGGGCCGTCGGCTTTCGCTGCGGTGCAGTTGCTCGCGGGGCGGATTCCGGCTGCACGGCGGCCGTCGCTGGCGAAGCTATATGATCCGATTGATCATGCGCTTCTGGACGAGGCATTATTGCTGCTTTTTCCTGCACCAAACAGCGCCACCGGCGAGGATTTGGCCGAGCTGCATTTGCATGGTGGACGCGCGGTGGTGCGAGCGGTGGAACGAGCGCTCGCGGCCATACCGCGGCTGCGACCAGCGCAAGCCGGGGAGTTTACCCGGCGGGCCTTTTTGAACGGGCGCATGGATTTGAATGAGGCGGAGGGGCTTTCCGACCTGTTGCTGGCAGAGACCGAGCATCAACGCCGAGCAGCAGCGAATATGATTGGCGGCGGATTTAGCCGCGCGATCGGTGGTTGGCGTGAAGAATTATTACACATATCGGCCTTGACCGAGGCGGAGCTGGATCTGTCCGACGAAGATGACGTTGCCGATCAAAATACCAACGTAATATGCGATGCTTGCAACAGGTTAGCAGAGGAAATTCACCAGCTTCTCCAGCAACCGCAAGCCGAAAAACTGCGCGATGGCCTGCGGATTGTGCTCGGCGGTCCGCCCAATAGCGGCAAGTCAACTTTGCTCAATGCATTGGCGGCGCGCGAAGCCGCCATCGTGTCCGATATCGCCGGAACAACCCGTGATGTGATTGAGGTGCCGATTTCTATCGAAGGCATTCCGCTGATCCTGACCGACACAGCAGGGATCCGGAATGAATGCGGCGACCCCGTTGAGGCCATGGGCATCGCGCGCGCGCGCGGCGCTTTTGCCGGTGCCGATATGATCTTATGGTTGGGGCCGCAGGGGGAGGGGCCAAATCACCCGGCGGTGATTGAGGTGGACACGAAATCCGATTTGGCGGCGGACCGAATCAAATCGGGGGATGCGCTTTGGGTGTCGGGCAAGACCGGAGCGGGTCTTGCCGCGATGGTCGCAGAAATTCTGCACCGTGCGCGTGGTATGTTGCCACCCGCGGATGGTTTTGCGGTGAATGCGCGGCAGAGGGGTTGGTTGACGGAAGCGGCAGGGGCTTTGAGATTGGCCAGTGCAGCCGATGACTGGTTGATTATTGCGGAGCAATTGCGGCTTGCCCGGCTCGCGCTTGATGCGCTCACGGGCCGTGCGCATACCGAAGATTTGCTCGATACGCTGTTTGGAACCTTTTGCGTGGGAAAGTAAAAGCGTGCTTGGGCGGTTGAAGCGGCAGAATGTTCCACGTGAAACACCCAATCGGCTTTGACGATGTCGCGGCGCTCCGCTAAGCGGATATCTATGAAGTCCCGATTTTCCCCTGATTTTGACATTATCATTGTCGGCGGCGGTCATGCCGGATGCGAGGCCGCGGCGGTCGCTGCGCGGATGGGTGCCCGCGTAGCGCTGGTCAGCTTTCAGCGGGACACGATCGGCGCAATGTCTTGCAATCCCGCGATCGGCGGGCTTGGCAAAGGACATTTGGTACGAGAAGTTGACGCTTTTGACGGGATAATCGCGCGCGCGGCGGATGATGCCGCGATTCATTATCGGATGCTCAATGCATCGAAAGGCGCGGCGGTGCAAGGTCCGCGGATCCAGGCGGACCGGCGGCTGTTCAAAGCGTCGGTGCAGCGGCAATTGGCGGCGACGCCGAATCTGACGATTTTGCAAGGCGAAGCGGCTGCATTGCTTTTCACCAGCGAGACCAGCCAGAAGATTGCCGGATTACGGCTGGCGGATGATGGCGAAATCAGCGCAGCGGCGGTTATTTTGGCAACGGGCACCTTTCTGGGCGGGAAATTATTTCGCGGGGAAGAAAGGCTTGAGGGCGGCCGTATCGGCGAGAATAGCGCGCTGAGGCTTGCCGACCAAATTCGCGGTGCGGGCCTTCCTATGGCGCGTTTGAAAACCGGCACGCCGCCGCGGCTGGACGGACGGACTATCGATTGGGCTGCGCTCCCCGAACAACCATCGGATGGCGGATGCTGGACCATGTCGGCGATGACAAAACGCCGCGCCGTTCCAGAGGTATTTTGCGCGATGACGCGGACCAATCACCATACGCATGATATTATCCGTTCGGGTTTGGACCGTTCGCCTTTATTTGGCGGGGATATTCAAGGACAGGGGCCGCGCTATTGTCCATCGATCGAAGATAAAATATTTCGCTTTGGCGACCGCGATGGTCATCAGATTTTCCTCGAACCCGAAGCGCTGGATAGCCATTATGTCTATCCCAATGGTATTTCGACATCGCTGCCGACCGATATTCAAATTGCCCTCGTGCAGTCTATGCCGGGGTTGGCGCAATGCGAGATTATCGTTTCAGGTTATGCGGTGGAATATGATTATATCGATCCGCGCGCGCTGGACCACAGTTTGGCGGTGTGCGGTTTTGACGGACTTTATTGCGCCGGTCAGATTAATGGTACGACGGGCTACGAAGAGGCCGCCGCGCAAGGGTTGATTGCCGGGATGGGTGCGGCTTGCCGGTTGCTGGACCGGCCGATGCCCGCGCTGGATCGATCGAACAGCTATATTGCCGTGATGATCGACGATTTGGTGCTGCAAGGTGTGACCGAGCCTTACCGGATGTTGACGGCGCGGGCGGAATATCGGCTACGGCTGCGCGCGGACAATGCGGCGACGCGGCTGACACCGCTGGCTATCGAGGTCGGTGCCGCCGGGGAAGACCGGAAATCAGCTTTTTTTGGCCAGATGACTCAGCGCGATGCGCTGATATCCGCCTTAACGGATCATGCGACGGCGGATGATTTGGCGCGTGCGGGTCTGCCGGTGAAAGCCGACGCGGGGCGGATGCCGTTAATCGATTGGCTGCGGTTTCCGGTGGTTACGGTCAAAGCGTTATTGACCGTTTCACGTGAAACTATAGCATTTTCCGAATCAATCATGGCCGAGGTGGAACAGGATGGCCGCTATGCGCCCTATATCCAGCGACAAGAGGCGGAAATTAGAGATATTGCTGCGAATGAACGGATCGGCTTGCCATCAAATTTTGATTATGGTGCAATCGCTGGTCTTTCGAATGAGATGGTTGAGCGGCTGAGCCTTGCCCGGCCGGATACACTGGCGGCGGCGGCGCGGGTCCGCGGGGTTACACCGGCGGCTTTGGCAGCAATATTGGTGCATGCCAAACGCGCGTCAACACACGCATCGCAAGCCGCATGAATGAGGCGGAAGCAAAAGCCTGGTTGACGCGGGAGTTGGATGTTTCACGTGAAACAATGGCTGCGCTGGAGCGTTTCATCGCCTTTCTCCGCGAAGAGGCCGCCATGCAGAATCTGATCTCGGCGGCCACGCTGGATGACATTTGGGCGCGGCATATTGCCGATAGCGCGCAGTTGCTCGCTCTTTTGCCCGATGGGCCACCGCGGGATTGGTTGGATTTGGGGTCGGGCGCGGGTTTTCCCGGTTTGATCATCGCGATGCTGTCAAATCACCGGGTCACGATGGTTGAATCGCGAGCGCGGCGAGCGGATTATTTACGGCGCGCAATTATTTTGTTCGGTTTGGAGCAAAAAGTTGAGGTTGCGGCGATGGATTTGGATAAGTTAGAAAGCCAAGAATTTGCCGTGATTAGCGCCCGTGCCTTTGCGCCATTGCCGCGCTTGTTGGACGGCGCATTACGATTTTCCACAGAAAATACCTGCTGGCTGTTACCAAAGGGCAAAAATGCGGTTAAGGAATTGGAGTCGGTGCAATATATCTGGTCGCATGATTTACGATTGGTCGCGAGTGTCACCGATCCCGATTCGGGAATTTTGACCGGCACTGTGCACGGACGATTATATGAAAAACATCAAATCCAAGCAAGGCCAACGAAAGGCAAGGTAGGATGACCCGGATTGCGATTGCAAATCAAAAAGGCGGCGTGGGCAAGACGACCACGGCGATCAATATGGCAACGGCGATGGCGGCCAGCGGCTGGAAATGTTTGCTCGTTGATCTGGATCCGCAAGGCAACGCATCGACCGGATTGGGGGTGAAGCAAGCCGACCGCTTGCGCAGCAGCTATGATTTGCTATTTGGGGAGGCGACGTTGCAGGAGGCGGCGATGGCTTCGATCATTCCTGGTCTGGATATTGTGCCCGCCACGGTCGATCTTTCGGGCGCCGAGGTGGAGCTGGTCGCGTTTGAAGATCGGACCCACCGGTTAAAGGCGGCATTTGCGGCAGGCGCGGATCATTGGGATATTATTTTGATCGATTGTCCGCCATCGTTGGGATTGCTCACGATCAATGCAATGGTTGCGGTCGATTCGGTTATCGTGCCTTTGCAATGCGAATTTTTCGCTCTGGAAGGATTAAGTCAATTATTACAGACGGTTGAAAGGATTCAAAAGCGGTTTAATCCCGATCTTTCCATTATGGGCGTGGTCCTTACCATGTATGATCGCCGCAACCGTTTGACCGATCAAGTGTCTGATGACGTCCGCAGCTGCCTGTCTGGATTGGTGTTTGATACCGTTATTCCGCGCAATGTCCGCTTGTCCGAAGCGCCGAGCCATGGCCTGCCCGCGCTGGTATATGATCATCGCTGTCCGGGGTCGGAGGCTTATATAGCGCTGGCGCGCGAGCTGATCCTGCGTTTGCCAGCAAAGGCGGAGTTAGCGGCATGAGCGATGGTAATGACCGCCCCGCGCCGCGCAAAATGGGATTGGGCCGGGGATTGGACGCATTGCTGGGTGAGGCGATGCGGGAAAAGCCCGTCATACCAAATGCCGGTTCGGTGGCCAGCGGAACCGATGAAACCGGCGGCCGTTCATCGGGGATTGCCGGGATCAACATCGCCGACATTCATCCCAACCCGGATCAGCCGCGCCGTTATTTTGCCGCCGACGCGCTGTCCGATCTGGCGCAAAGCATTGCTCGGCACGGGGTGATTCAGCCAATTGTCGTCCGCCCGCATAAAGGTGGTTATCAAATTGTTGCAGGGGAGCGCCGCTGGCGCGCCGCACAAAAGGCGCAAATTCACACTATTCCAGCCATCGTGCGCCATTTGGATGATTCCCAAACGCTGGAAATTGCATTGCTGGAGAATATTCAGCGTCAGGATTTGAATCCGATCGAAGAAGCCGAAGCTTATAAGCGGCTATGCGACGAATTTGGCCATAGTCAGGCGGCGTTGGCCGAGATTGTCGATAAGTCGCGAAGCCATGTGGCCAATATGATGCGCTTGCTCGATCTGCCGCTGCCGCTGCGCGATTTGGTGATTGAGGGTCATTTGCAAATGGGACATGCCCGCGCATTGCTCGGCAGTGACCAAGCCGTTGAACTGGCCGCGGTCGTTGTGAAAAAGGGGCTATCGGTGCGCGCGACCGAGGCATTGGTTCGCAAAAACCGGCCTGAAAAGAAAGAAACGCGCGGTGCAGCGGCCATGCGCAATGGCGCGATCGACGCCGATATTCGGGCGGTTGAAACGCATTTGGGTGACTTGTTGGGGCTGAAAGTATCGATCAATCAGCAAGCAACGGGCGGGGCAGGTTCGGTGACATTTCAATATGCGAATTTGGATCAGCTTGATATGTTATGCCAGCGATTGACCGGTGAAAATTTCTAAAGCCTGAGCTTTCGAAAGCCGTATGGCTGTCGTTATCATTCAATAGATATATCAATATTAAGACATTATTGGCACGTTACGACATGTCAACATTTTGATACATATAGGCTTAGGGTCCGGACCCTAATTTCCAGAATATTAAATTCCGTTAACCAGCCAAATTCGTGAGTTCTTATGATTCGTCGGGCAAAAGGGCCTCAGGATGCAGTGGGGCATTCCAAATCTTTTTTTGTACATCGTCTCGAAGGACCTATATATGTTGAACAAAATGAAAATTATTCTGGCGGGCTCAATTGCCGCTGCATCAATGATTTCCGGCACCGCGCAAGCTCAAGTTTCAACCACCGAACCAGTAACAGCGGAAGCTGAAATTATCGTTCCTGTCGCGATAACGGTTGATAGCGGTATCAATTTTGGTTTGATCGCTTCAACCGCAAATCAAGGCACCGTACAATTGCCGCTTGGCTCCAATACGCGCATTTGCTCCGCCCAGGTAACCTGCGTTGGCACCGGCGCGACTCGCGGTGAATTCCATGTGTCAGCGGCATCCGAAGATGCATTGATCGATTTAACAATCGATCCAAGCGTCACGCTCACTGCTCCTCCGCCAGTTGGCGGCGGTGCTGCGCCAACCATGTCGGCAACTTTGGCACTATCGACTGCGCAGATCACTTTTGATCCTTTGGCCTTGGAAGCCGTGTTTGTCGGCGGCACATTAACGGTTGGCGCGAACCAAGCGCAAGGCGTGTATACCGGCAGCTTTGATGTGACGGCCGAATATAACTAATTAAACCATATTTTCTGTGAAAATGGTTGAAAACCTCCGGCATGGATCGCAATCCGCCGGAGGTTTTTTGTTTGGCTATCCGGTTAATTCTCCGCGGCGAAGCCATCTAGAGCGGGCGGCGTGAAATCTGAATCGCACAGCCCGCTCTATCGCTTTGTTATCGCATCGCTTTATGCGAAAAACCGGTTCCCACTTTTTCGCGCGATGCTTTAACGTTAGGCTTATAGTAACTATATTCTGGCAGAGATCGTCCGGTGGAAATGCGCATGGTCACGCACCTGCGCCAAGAAGGATGGGTCATCAATGTTCGCAACATTCGGTAAAAAATATAAAGCAACAGCGTTGATTTCGGTTGGCTTGCTGTCGGCGCTTCCGCTCGCTGTATCGCCTGCTCATGCCGCCGGGGACTTGCTGGTCGCGCCCACGCGGATCGTGTTGGACGGTCGCCGCGGGACGGAAGTGATCCTCAACAACATTGGCAACGAAGAAGCGACCTACCGAATTTCGCTCGAATTGCGCCGGATGAATAAAAATGGCAAATTGGAAGAAGTTAGCGAAGAGGCGGTGAATGAAAAAGAAACCGCCATCCGAAACATCATTCGTTACGCACCGCGCCGCGTAACCTTGCCGCCCAACCAACCTCAATCGATACGTATCGGGGTCAATTCGCTACAGGAGGTTCCCGATGGCGAATACCGCGCGCATATGCTTTTCAGGGCGATACCTAGGGTAACCCCTGTGACCCAATCCGCCGACGAAAATAAGGGCGTGCAGATCCAGCTGAACCCCATTTATGGCGTAACAATCCCAATCATCGTCCGTAAAGGCAAGTTAGAAGCTACCGCCGCCTTGGCCAATCCGCGCGTTGAAACCGACGAAGAAGGTAATCCCGTTTTCAGGGTCGATATGAGCCGACAAGGCAATGGGTCGGTGTTTGGAGAAATTCGCGTTACCACCGCTGGCGCAAAGGAACCGATCGTGTTCCGGGGCATCGCGGTTTACCCCGAATTGGACAGTCGGATTGTTACCTTGCCGTTGACATCCGAATCGGTGGGTCGCCTAAAAGGACCTGTCACGGTTGGTTATTACATGCCAATTGAGGACGGGGGAGCACTGCTCGCGGAAGTCAAGGCGCTCGTGAACTGAGGCGGATAAGCCGCAGAAAAGCACTGAAGCCCGCCGCGTGCCAAGCATATTTTCCTCCAAGCGACTAACCCGCTCAATCCTGTGTCTTGCCGCTCCCATTTTCGCGGCTTTTGCTGCGCCGGTGCATGCCAGCGGCGATATCACCGCTTGGCAGCCCAATGACGACGACGCCATTCTGCTCGACGTTCGCGCGGGACAATGGCGAGTGGGCGATGGCGTGCGCGGTTACCAGACCGATACCGGCGTCTGCGTCGATTTTGGAGATCTCATCATGGCGCTCGACCTGCCGGTACGGCTTGATAAAAAGTCGCGCCGCGCAACCGGTTGGCTGTTGAAGGAAAGCCGTGTCGTTACAATCGACCGCGAGCTTGATATGGTACAAATCGTGAACAATAGCCAGCGGTTAAACAAGAATGACATTCGCGATACGCCGGAGGGTTGGTGCGTGGATAGCGCGACCTTGGCACAGTGGCTGGGCATTGACGTGCAGCCCGATCTCGCCAGTGCGGTCCTACTTCTAAAATCAACGGAAAAACTTCCCTTTGAACTGGCGGCTGAGCGTAAAGCGCGCTCCGGCCGGGCAAAGCCAACGCAGACCTTTGATTTATCATCCTTTCCGCAAGCCAATGATCCTTATCGTTTGTGGCGCACGCCATCAATTGATGTCGTGGCGTCGATTAACGGGAGCAAACAAAACTCGCGCGGCGCAACTTATGATGCGCAATATGAGATATATGCGAGCGGCGAGTTGGCCGGAGCTTCCTTCGATGCCAGAATATCGTCAAACAACCGGGGCGTCCCCCAAAATATCCGGCTTCGCGCTTATCGTACGGATCCAAAGGGTGAGCTATTAGGGCCGCTTGCCGCCACCAACTTCACCGTTGGTGATGTTTCGTCCGTATCGACCGCGCTGGGTACGCAAAGCAGCGCAGGACGCGGCGCATCAATTACCAACCGGCCTGTAGAGCGTCCCGAAAGTTTTGACCGGACCACTTTCCGAGGAGAATTGCCCGAGGGATGGGATGCAGAATTATACCGCAACGGCCAATTGATCGGCTTTGCCCAAACCCGCGGCGATGGCCGTTATGAATTTATCGATATTCCTTTATTGTTCGGTCAAAATCGGTTCGAGGTCGTTCTTTATGGGCCGCAGGGGCAAATTCGGCGCGATGTTAAGTTGATCCCCGTCGGCGCCGACTCTATCCCGCCGCGCGAAACATATTATTGGGCCGGGATTCAGGATACGGGCCGCGACTTGCTTAGCTTTGGTGACGTCCGCCTGTTAGAAAATGCCGGTTGGCGCGGTGGTTTTGGCTTGGAACGGGGTCTTAATGCTCGAACGTCGATTGGCACGGCCTTTACCAGCTCGGTGTTTCGCGGCGTGCGGCAATATCATCTGGAATCCAGTCTACGGCGATCTTTTGGTCCAGCGTTGGCGGAAATTTCGCTCGGCAGCGACCTACGCGGTGGTTATGCTCTGCGGGGTCAGGCGCTGGCGCAAGTTGGGGAGACGGCGGTCAGCGCCGAGACCGTCTTTCTGAAAAACGGTTTTCGAAGCGAGCGCTTTGATCGTGACTTGCGTTATCTGCTGGCCTTTTCCGTTGATCACACGGTCACCATTTTTGGTCAAAGCCTTCCCATCCATCTGGATGCCCAGCATCGTAAACAGATTGCCGGCGACGCAACATTGGCATTAAGGAGCCGGTTATCCTTCAATCTCAATGCTCTCAATATCAGCTCTGAACTCCGTTGGGAAAGGGGAACGCGGCCTTCGGGGCTTGATCCGCCCTCTCGGCTTGATGGTCTTTTGCGTCTATCGGGGCGCGTCGGCAAAGTGCGGCTCCGCGGTGAAACAACCTTTGGTGTAACGGGGCCTGATCGCGGCTTTCGTGACGCGTTGTTGACGGCGGAATATCGCAATAATGAAAAATCCGAATATCGTTTGCAGCTTGGATATAATGCTCAAAGCGCGCAAGCACGATTAACGGCCGCATATACGCGCCGTTTTGATAAGCTTTCGCTTTCTGGCCAAGTTCAGGCGGGAACGGACGGTTCGCTTGCGGCTGGGGTAAATTTAGCCTTCAGCTTGGGCGTCGATCCGCGCGGCGGCATTCGTGTTGCTTCGGAAAAGCTCGCGTCATCCGGGCAGGCCTTTGCGACTGTGTTTGAAGACGAAAATGGCGACGGTATCCGGCAGCCTGGCGAACCGCTACAAGCTGGCGCTGAATTGACCGCTGGACTGCGGGGCACGGGTTTGCCGACCGATAAAGACGGAACCACCATTATCGATGGGTTGGAACCATTCCTACCGATATTGATTGGCATTGATACAGCCAGCCTGCCCGATCCATTTATCCAGCCTGCCGTTCCGGGCATCGTGGTGACACCGCGGCCAGGCGTGCCGTTTATTGTTGAACTCCCGCTTGTCCCCGCTGGTGAAGTCGCAGGCTATTCACAGAAAGCGAGCGGCGCGCTGCTGGGGGGTGTTGATATTGAATTGATCACAGCATCCGGGATTGTCATCAAAAGCACGCGCAGTGAATATGACGGATTTTTCTTGTTTGAAAGCGTGCCTTACGGCAAATATCAAATTCGGATTGCGGCGCTTGCTGCTAATATTCTGGGCACGCAGCAGCAGTTGCCGGGCTCGGTGGAGCTTAATAAAGGCGCACCGATAGCCGAATTGGGTATCGTCATAGCGCAGCCGGCGGTGGTTATAGCCAATGCGAATAGCAGGCCATAGAGAACCATAGCGGGGCGCCGAGTATCGGATGTCATTTGCCAAGTTGCGGCGGCGCGGCATTGGCTATGGGGCTTTTCGCCGCATCATAATCGGCTATAGCGGCATGCATGCTCCATCCCGATCGCCCCTTCATTCTGCTTGACGATGCCAGGCCATCGGATGCGGCGCCCGCCCGTCTATATCGCGATCCTATCCATATTCTTTCGGCGGCGCGGGCTGACGAGCTGCCCGGTCTGTTTGACGAGGTAAGACGGGCGCGGGGCAATGGCTATCACGCCGCCGGTTACCTTGGCTATGCCGCGGGTCAGCCGTTGAATAAGTTCGATATGGAATCGCCAAGCGAAGATGGGGATACACTGGCATGGTTTGGAATATTCAATAACTATCAATCAATTAAGCCAGAAAAAGTTGCCGCGCTATTGCCGCCGGCGTGCGGCGCTTATCTATCGCCGCTGCGTGCCGGGATCGATCCGGCGGCTTATAAACGGGCATTTGAACGGGTGCAGGAATTTATCCGCGCGGGTGATATTTATCAGGCCAATCTCACTTTTCGCGCCGCCGCCGCTTATGCCGGAAACCCATTGGCGCTTTATGCAGCGATCCGGCTGGGCGCGTCGGCGGGCTATGGCGGTGTCATTTGGACCGGCAGCGAATGGCATTTGTCCTTTTCACCTGAGCTATTTTTTGCGGTAAAGGACCGGCGGGTTACCACCCGGCCGATGAAGGGCACCGCGGTGCGGCATAGCGATAACCTGCGTGACCGCCAAATAGCGGCCGAGCTGCAATCCGATCCCAAACAGCGGGCCGAGAATCTGATGATTGTGGATCTGCTGCGCAACGATCTGTCGCGTGTGTGCCGGCCGGGTTCGGTTAAGGTACCCGATTTGTTTCATGTCGAAAACTATCCCACCGTCCACCAAATGACCTCAACTGTCACTGGCCTGCTCGATCAGGGTAAAGACGCCCTTGATCTTATCCAAACCATATTTCCTTGCGGTTCGATAACGGGCGCGCCAAAAATCCGCGCGATGGAAATTATCGATGCGATCGAAAATAGCCCGCGCGGCCTATATTGTGGGTCGATCGGGCGAATAGACGCGAATGGCGATGCGGCCTTTAATGTGGCAATCCGCACATTTAGCTTGAATGAAGAAACCAAACGGCTTTCATTGGGGTTGGGATCGGGGGTCGTTGCCGATTCTAAACTGGCCGGTGAATGGGCGGAATGTTTGGCCAAGGGGGGCTTTGCAAAAATGCCGGGATACGGCTTTGATCTGATTGAAACCATGCGGTTCGAACCCGCGCAAGGGGTGTTGCGGCTCGAACGGCATTTGGAACGGATGAAGGCGAGCGCGCTGGCGCTGGATTTTGAATTTGACCGGCATGCCGTCCGAAATCAACTGCATGCCGTCACGTTTCGTTTAGAAAAATCAAGTAAGATCAGAGTTTTATTGTCCAGAACGGGGGCCATTGGGATCGAAATTCGCGATGCGCCGCCGCTGTCTGATCCGCTGGATTCGGTTTGGACGATCGCGCTTGCGCCGCTTCCGGTCGCGCCCGATGATTTTCGGCTTTCGCACAAGACCAGCGACCGTGGTTTCTACGATGACGCGCGGATAGCAGCAAAGGCTGCGTGCGGCGCGGATGAAGTGCTGTTTATCCGTGCAGATGGATATGTGACCGAGGGCAGCTTTACTACAATTTTTGTCGAACGCGGCGGCAAACTGTTCACACCGCCGCATTCGCGCGGCTTGTTGCCGGGTATCCTTCGGCAAGATTATCTGGAGACCGGTCAGGCGATCGAAGCAGATTTGCGGCAAGAGGATTTGACGAGCGGCTTTTTTGTCGGCAACAGCCTGCGCGGCTTGATCCCGGCTAAATTGGTCCGCAAAGCGGTTGCGTAATTTTTTGGGAGTGATTATGCGCAGCGACGCAATATCCATAATGTTTCGCGCGAAAGAACCATCTTGTCATGACCTCCCCAAACCAACTATCCGCGGCGCTTGACCGGATTGCCCCGTCGGCGACTTTGGCTATGTCTGCCAAAGTGATCGAAATGAAAGATCGCGGTATCGATGTGATTGGCCTTTCGGCGGGCGAGCCCGATTTTGACACGCCCGACTTTGTCAAAGAGGCGGCCATTCAGGCGATCCGCGACGGCCATACAAAATATACCAATGTGGACGGTATCGCCCCGCTCAAAAAAGCCGTAGCCGCCAAATTTAAGCGCGACAATGGCCTCGATTATTCGGTCAATCAGATTAGCGTTAATAGCGGCGGCAAACACACTTTATTCAATGCATTGGTGGCAACGATCGATGTGGGCGATGAAGTGATTATCCCCGCGCCTTATTGGGTCAGCTATCCCGATATTGTCCAATTTGCGGGGGGAACGCCGGTGATTATTTCGGCCAGCGCGGCGCAGAGCTATAAAATATTGCCGGAGCAGCTTGACGCGGCGATCACGCCCAAAACCAAATGGTTGATCATCAATTCGCCGTCCAACCCAACCGGAGCAGCCTATAGCGCCGATGAATTGCGCGCGCTGGGCGCGGTGTTGGCGCGCCATCCGCATGTTATGGTGCTAACCGACGATATGTATGAACATATCTGGTATGCGCCCACACCCTTCACAACGATTGCGCAGGTTTGCCCCGATCTTTATGATCGCACGCTGACGGTGAGCGGCGCGTCAAAGGCCTATGCAATGACCGGCTGGCGGATTGGTTATGCGGGCGGCCCCGCATGGCTGATTAAGGCGATGGCAAAGTTGCAATCGCAATCGACCAGCAATCCATGTTCGATCGCGCAATATGCGGCGCTGGCGGCGCTCAACGGCCCGCAGGATTTTTTAGCCGAGCGCAATGCCAAATTTAAGGAGCGCCGCGATCTGGTGGTGGCGATGCTCAATGATGCACCGGGGCTCAGCTGCCCAACGCCCGAAGGCGCATTCTATGTCTATCCCGACGCGAGCGGGGTGATGGGCAAAACCACGCCCAAGGGCAAGCGGATCGAAAATGACGAGCAGCTGATCGAATATTTCCTGGAGGAAGCGGGCGTTGCCGCGGTGCACGGCGGTGCCTTTGGCTTATCACCCGGCTTTCGGATCAGCTATGCAACGTCGAATGAAATCCTCAAAGAAGCCTGCACCCGCATCCAATCGGCCTGCGCCGCGCTCAATTGATCGTAAAATTAGAGCATCGCGTGAAAAATTAGCACCGGTTTCTCGCGTGATGCTCTAAACTCAGGTTTTTTTGCCGCGCTTTCGATCATCACATATGGATCGGCTTGCCCGTCACCGCCATTGCGGCTTCCTTCAGCGCTTCGGCATGGGTGGGATGCGCGTGGCAGGTATAGGCGATGTCTTCGGATGTTGCGCCAAATTCCATCGCGGTTGCGGCCTCGGCGATCATGCTGCCCGCTATGCTGGCGATAATATGTACGCCGAGCACGCGGTCGGTGGCTGCATCGGCGATCACTTTCACAAAACCATCGGTGGTGCGGTTGGTTTTGGCGCGGCTGTTTGCCATCATTGGGAATTTGCCGACCCTTACCTCCCCGCGCGCCTTGGCCTCTTCTTCGGTAAGGCCGACGCTGGCTATTTCGGGATAAGTATAAACGACGCCTGGTATAATGTCATGATTGACGATGCCGGTCAGGCCAGCGACAAATTCCGCCGCCGCGATGCCTTCGTCTTCGGCCTTATGCGCGAGCATCGGGCCGGGGCAGACATCGCCAATGGCATAGATACCGGGGATGTTGGTTTGAAAATCAGCGCCAATTTCGATCTGCCCGCGTTTGTTTGGCGTGATCCCCGCCTTATCGAGCGCCAGTCCTTCGGTATTTGCGCGCCGGCCAATGGCGACCAAAATACAGTCGGCCTCGATCTTTTCCGCTGCGCCGCCCGCCGCCGGTTCGACCGTAAGCGTTGCCACCGCACCCTTTACCGACGCGCCGGCAACTTTGGTGCTCGTGCGGATTTCAAACCCTTGTTTTTTGAATATTTTGGCGGCTTCCTTGCGAATCTCGCCGTCCATTCCAGGCAGGATTTGATCGAGATATTCGACGACGGTCACCTTTGCGCCGAGCCGCAACCACACGCTGCCCAGTTCCAGCCCGATCACCCCGCCGCCAATCACCACCATATGTTTCGGCACTTTGGGTAGCGCTAGCGCGCCGGTCGAATCGACGATCACATGCGCATCATTATCCACGGTAACACCCGCTAATGGCGGGACCGATGATCCGGTGGCGATCATGATATTTTTGGCCGAATAGCTTTGCCCGCCAACATCGATGCTGCTGGGTGATGTGAATGCGGCGTGACCTTTTATCCAATCGACCTTGTTCTTCTTGAACAGAAATTCGATCCCGCCGGTCAGCTCGGTGACGGCTTTCGCCTTTTCGGCGTGCATTTGATCGAGATTTAGCGACACGCCCTTAAAATCAATTCCAAATTTGGCCAGCGCCCCCGATTGTGCTTCATGATAAAGCTCCGACGCATTGAGCAAAGCCTTTGATGGAATACAGCCGACATTCAAGCAGGTTCCGCCGAGGGTTTCACGGGCCTCAACACAGGCTGTTTTTAGCCCCAGTTGCGCTGCGCGGATCGCCGCGACATAGCCGCCGGGGCCGGCGCCGATAACGATAAGGTCATAGGGGGTGTCGGTCATCATTCGGTTCCAATCGCCATCGGTTAAAGATCAATCAACAAACGGGTCGGGTCTTCGATGGCTTCCTTGATACTTTTTAGGAAGGTTACGGCTTCGCGGCCATCGATCAAGCGGTGATCATAGCTGAGCGCAAGATACATCATCGGGCGGATGACAACCTGGCCATTGACGGCAACGGGCCGGTCTTCGATCCGGTGCAATCCCAGGACCGCCGATTGCGGCGGATTGATGATCGGGGTGGACAGGAGCGATCCAAATACGCCGCCGTTGCTAATCGTAAAAGTGCCGCCTTCCATATCGGCCATGGTCAGCGTGCCCGCTCTGGCCTTTGCGCCAAACTCGCCGATCGACTTTTCAATTTCGGCAAAGCTCATGGCCTGTGCATTGCGGATCACGGGAACGACCAAGCCGTTGGGCGCGCTGACCGCGACCGACACATCGAGATAGTTGAAATAGACGATTTCCTGATTGCCTTCTGTGCCCTGAATTTGCGCATTAACCGCAGGCACATCGCGCGCGGCAAGCGCCGCCGCTTTGGTGAAAAAGCCCATGAATCCCAGGCGGACGCCATGCTTCTTTTCAAACAGGTCTTTATATTTTGCCCGCGCCTCGATCACCGCCGACATATCCACATCGTTGAAAGTAGTCAGCAAGGCTGCGGTTTCTTGTGCGGATTTCAAGCGCTTGGCGACGGTTTGGCGCAGGCGGGTCATCCGCACGCGCTCCTCGCCGCGATTATGGGCAAGGCTTTGTGTTGGCACAGCGGCGGCCGTTGCGGCCGCGATTGGCGCGGCGGGGGCCGCCTTGGCAAAGGCAATCACATCTTCTTTGGTCAAGCGGCCATCTTTACCGGTGCCCGAAACTTTGGTGGGATCAATGCCCAGTTCCAGCACCAATCGCCGAACGGCGGGCGACAAGGGCAAGTCACTATGATCAGGGGCATGATCGGGCGCGGGCGCGGTGATGGTCGCGGCGGGCATTGGGGGCTGCGTCTTTGCCGCGACGGCGGGATGGGCCTGCGCCGTTGCTGCGCCCTGTTCAATCGATCCGATCACCGCGCCGACATTCACCGTGTCACCCTCTTGCACTGTATAGGCACCCATGATGCCCGCGGCGGGCGCGCCCACCTCTACGGCAACCTTGTCGGTTTCGAGAGAAGCAATCGGTTCATCTTGGGCGACGGCGTCACCCGGCTTTTTCAGCCATTGGCCCAATGTGGCTTCGGCAATCGATTCGCCCAGCACGGGAACTTTCACTTCAATGGTCATGGGATTACCCTTTTCTTCGGCGGCGGATTTCGGCGCGGACGCTGTGCCCCAGCGCATCGGCAATAAGCGCGGCCTGTTCGGCCTGATGGCGTTTGGCAAGGCCGGTCGCCGTCGACGCGCTGGCGCTGCGCCCTGCATAACGCGCACGGCGGATGCCGCTGCCCGCTTTGCCCAGACATTCCTCCAGCAGCGGTTCGGCAAAGGACCAAGCGCCGTTATTTTTCGGTTCTTCCTGCGCCCAGATCACTTGCTCCAGATTGACCATGCGCTGCAACCGGATCGTCAATGGTTCTCCGGGAAAGGGATAAAGCTGCTCAATCCGCACTATCGCGGTATGCTGATCGCCCGCCGCATTGCGCGCCTCCATCAGATCATAGGCGACCTTGCCGGAACAGAGCACCAGCCGTTTTACATCCTCATCGGCGGGCGCCGATGGATCCGATAATATCCGCATAAAATGGCTGTCATCCAAGAAATCGGCCGCTTTTGAAACCGCGAGCTTATGCCGCAACAACGACTTTGGCGTCATGATGATCAACGGTTTTCGGAAAGGTCGCTGCATTTGCCGGCGGAGCAGATGGAAATAATTGGCGGGCGTGGTGCAATTGGCCACCTGAATATTATCTTCGGCGCAAAGCTGCAAAAAGCGTTCGAGCCTCGCCGAGCTATGTTCGGGGCCCTGCCCTTCATAGCCATGGGGGAGCAGCATCACCAGGCCGTTGGCGCGCAGCCATTTGCTCTCGCCCGATGCGATAAATTGATCGATGATGGTTTGTGCGCCGTTGACGAAATCGCCAAACTGCCCTTCCCACATCACCAGCGATTTGGGTTCGGCCCCGGCAAAACCATATTCGTAACCGAGCACGCCAAATTCGGACAGCGGGCTGTCATGCACTTCAAACCGGCCATGCGGCACCGATGACAGCGGCACATATTTGCTTTCGGTCACCTGATCAACCCAGACGGCATGCCGGTGGCTGAATGTCCCGCGCCCCGAATCCTGCCCCGAAAGCCGCACGCCATATCCTTCGGAAAGCAAGGATCCAAAAGCGAGCGCTTCGCCGGTGGCCCAATCGAAATTCTCGCCGCTTTCAAACATTTTTGCCTTCGCCTGCAAAACCCGCTGCAAGGTTGGATGGATATTTAAACCCTCCGGCACATTGGTCAGCGTCCGGCCCAAACCGTCGAGCAGCTTTTTCGAAATGCCGGTCTGCACGTTGCGCCGCGCGGTTTCGGGATCGGCGGGTTTGGACAGCCCGCTCCACCGGCCACCGAACCAATCGGCCTCGTTCGGTTTGTAATTTTGCCCGGCGGCAAATTCCTCTTCAAGCCGGGCAATAAAGCCGGCGCTATGGCCATCGGCCCATTCGCTATCAATCACGCCCTCGCTCGCCAGCCGCACCGCATATAGGCTGCCGACGCCGGGATGCTGCCGAATGACCTTATACATCAGCGGCTGGGTAAAGCTTGGCTCGTCACCCTCATTATGGCCAAATCGGCGGTAGCACCACATGTCGATGACAATGTCGCGGTGAAAGCGCTGGCGAAATTCGATCGCCATTTTGCAGGCAAAGGTCACCGCTTCGGGATCATCGCCGTTGACGTGGAAAATCGGGGCCTGCACACCCTTGGCCACATCGGACGGATAAGGCGAGCTGCGCGCAAATTTGGGTGATGTGGTGAAGCCGACCTGATTATTGACGATAAAATGGATGCAGCCACCGGTATTATAGCCCGGCACTCCCGAAAAGCCTAGGCATTCCCAAACGATACCTTGCCCGGCAAAGGCTGCGTCGCCATGTAGCAAAACCGGCAACACCTGTTCATGCTGCGCCAGATCATCGCGCATCGTCTGCTTTGCGCGCACCTTGCCGAGCACAACGGGGTTCACCGCCTCCAGATGCGATGGGTTGGGGACCAGCGACATATGCACGTTTATCCCGTCAAATTCGCGGTCGGTGCTGGTGCCCAGATGATATTTCACATCGCCGCTACCGCCGACATCGTCGGGATTGGAGCTGCCGCCCGAAAATTCATGGAATATCGTGCGATATGGCTTGCCCATCACATTGGCGAGCACATTCAATCGGCCGCGATGCGGCATGCCCACGACGATTTCGCGCACGCCCAGCGCGCCGCCATATTTGATGATACTTTCCAGCGCGGGGATCATCGCTTCACCGCCGTCAAGCCCGAAACGTTTGGTGCCGACATATTTGCGGCCCAGGAATTTTTCATATTGTTCGGCTTCGATAACCTTGGCCAGAATCGCTCGCTTGCCTTCGGGGGTAAATTGGATGGCGGCATGTTGCCCCTCCATCCGCTCCTGCAGAAAGCGCCGCTCCTCAAGGTCGGAAATATGCATATATTCCAAGCCAACCGGTCCGCAATAATTGGCGCGCAAAATATCGACAAGTTCGCGCACGCTGGTCCATTCGAGCCCCAAATTGCCGCCGACATAGACCGGGCGGTCCAACGCGGCGCCGACGAAGCCGTGATATTCGGGGGTCAAATCGGCCGGAATATCTTGTTTGGTTAGGCCCAGCGGATCGAGATTCGCGGCCAGATGCCCGCGCACACGGTATGTTCGGATCAGCAACATTGCGCGGATCGAATCGCCGGCGGCGGCTTCGATGTCGATCCCCGCCGCTGCATTGCCCGCCGCCTTCGCAGCTTCTTTGACGGCCATTTGCATTTGCGTTGGATCAAGCGCGCCGGTCAAATCATCGGTAATATCGATCGGCCAGCCTTTGCGCGCCCAGCTGGGGCCGCTCTCGCGCTCAAATTCTTGACCTTCGATGCCCATCTCTTTGCCTTCCGCAATGTTGAACGGCGTTATGTGACCGAAACCTAACCGTTTAATTCCGCCAGCAGCGTTGTGCCGAGTTCCGACGGCGACTTGGCCACGCGGATGCCGGCGGCTTCCATTGCGGCGATTTTGCTGCCCGCATCACCCTTGCCGCCCGATACGATGGCCCCGGCATGACCCATACGGCGGCCGGGCGGGGCGGTGAGACCAGCGATAAAGCCCGCCATCGGTTTTTTCCGGCCTTTTTTGGCTTCATCGATCAGAAATTGCGCGGCTTGCTCTTCGGCATCGCCGCCAATTTCGCCGATCATGATGATCGATTTGGTTTCGTCATCGGCCAAAAACAGCTCGAGCATATCGATGAAATTGGTGCCGTTGACCGGATCACCGCCAATGCCCACCGCGGTGGTTTGACCCAGCCCGGCATTCGTGGTCTGGAACACCGCTTCGTAAGTGAGCGTGCCCGAACGCGAGACCACGCCGACCGAGCCTTTGGAAAAAATGCTGCCGGGCATGATGCCGATCTTGCACTCATTTGGCGTCAAAACGCCGGGGCAATTTGGCCCGAGCAGCCGCGATTTGGAGCCAACCAGCGCGCGCTTGACGTTGACCATATCAAGCACCGGAATGCCCTCGGTAATGCACACGATCAACGGCACCTGCGCATCAATCGCCTCAAGGATCGAATCCGCGGCGAAGGGCGGCGGCACATAAACCACCGAAGCATCCGCGCCGGTCACTTGCACAGCTTCGGCCACCGTATCAAACATCGGAAGACCGATGTGGACAGTGCCGCCCTTGCCCGGCGTCACCCCGCCGACCATCTGTGTGCCATAGGCCAGTGCTGCCTCGGTATGGAATGTGCCCGTGGCACCCGTCATCCCCTGTGTGATGACCTTTGTGTGTTTGTTGACTAGAATTGACATTCATTGCGCTCCAAAAAGTAATTTCAAATCGACGCCGATCCCGCCAACATTGGGCTGGAGCATCACTGCTTTTCCAACTCTTTTTCCAACTCTTTCAGCCAACGATCCCATTCGAGAAGGCTCATTTGTGTTCAACGCATCGAACTTTTCGGCTCTAAAATTCCTTAGTGTTAGCCCTTTATCGAGGTCATCGAAAATTGAGCCGATTATTCTGAGGAAATCGTCTGGCGTTGAGCAGGCCGATTTCAATGGTATTAACGCGATATCGCCTAGACCCTCCGTTTGATCAGAATCCAGATCATCCGAGGAAAAATCGTGCATCGCGAAGTATCTCGGATGCGTGTGTGTAATCAAAATTGCAGGTAGAATGTCAGTAGCATCGTGTCCGTTGATCTGATGCCAGCTCAAAACTTCGTTGGAGAAATGGACACCTTGGCCACTCATTACTACCACTGATCCGGTTTGAGATGCTCGCGCTGATAAATGGCCAAAGTTATCTCGAAACAGCTTTTCATACGCGTCCGTGGGCCAGCCATAGTCGAGCAAGTAAATATACAGGCTTCGGTCCCCCGTAGGGAGTTCTCGCATTGTGCTGACATAAAGACCCATTGCAGGCGCTCCCTTAGACCGTGGACTAGTTGAGCGACCCATCGATCGCCCGGCACGCTACCAGCAATTCCTTGACCGCATCCACCGAAACGGTCAGCCCCGCCTTATCTGCATCATCCAGCGCAATTTCGATCACACGCTCAACGCCGCCTGCACCGATCATCACGGGCACGCCGACATAGAGGTCGTTCAGGCCGTATTGGCCGTTCACATAAGCGGCGCAGGGCAGGATGCGTTTTTGATCGCTTAGATAGGCTTCGGCCATTGCGATGCCGCTTGCCGCAGGCGCATAGAAGGCCGAACCTGTGCCAAGCAAAGCGACGATTTCGCCGCCGCCGCCGCGTGTGCGTTTGACGATCGCATCGATCTTATCTTGGCTCGAAAGCCCCATCTTCACCAGATCGGGCACCGGAATGCCGTTGACCGTAGAGTAGCGCACCACCGGCACCATCGTATCGCCGTGGCCGCCGAGCACGAAGGTATTCACATCGCGCACCGACACCTGGAATTCGTCCGCAATGAAGTGGCTGAACCGCGCGCTATCGAGCACGCCCGCCATGCCGACAACCATGTTATGCGGCAGCTGCGAAAATTCGCGGAGCGCCCATACCATTGCGTCGAGCGGGTTGGTGATGCAGATCACGAACGCGCCCGGCGCATGTGCCTTTATGCCTTCGCCCACCGCCTTCATCACTTTCAAATTGATGCCGAGCAGGTCATCGCGGCTCATCCCCGGCTTGCGCGCAACGCCAGCGGTCACGATGATCACATCTGCGCCCGCGATATCGGCATAGTCGTTGCTGCCCTTGATATTCGCATCAAAGCCCTCGACGGGTGCGCATTGTGACAAATCCAGCGCCTTGCCCTGCGGCACGCCTTCCATGATGTCGAACAGGACGATATCGCCCAATTCCTTTTGCGCTGCGAGGTGAGCGAGCGTGCCGCCGATATTACCTGCGCCGATCAGTGCGATTTTTTTGCGTGCCATGGACCGATTTCCTTTGCTGAAATATGGTTTGGTTCGGTAAAGCGCGTGGGCAGGTTATTTTCAAGCATTCGGCGCGGCCTTAACGAGGAATAACGCAGCGTTACGCCCGAAAATATCAAAATTCAACCGCCCAAATCAACTATTTATGCGAATAGTTTGCAATATCATTTGGGCGGGCGGCGCGCGTTTATCCGGCCAAGTCGCGCAGCATATCGGTCCAAATATCGATATTATCATAAAAGGATTTGACCGGTATCCGTTCATCCAGCCCATGCGCGCGTTCGTCTTCGGGAATGATCAGCCATTCGCCGCCCACGCCATAAGCCGGGATGCCGATGGCACGGATAAACACCGAATCGGTCGCCCCCGCCGACATTTGCGGAATGATCGGCACGCCAGGAAAGCGCTTCTGCACGGCTTGGGTGTAAGCATTCACCACATCGGGGCGCAGCGGACTGGCGGGGGTGGCATCGCCAAAGGCATCGCTTTGTGTAACCGTAATATCACCCCCGGCTATCATCTGCAATTCGGCCAGCACATTTTCCGGGGCGACGCCGGGAATGATCCGGCAATTTACCGTCGCTTGTGCCATTTGCGGCAGAGCATTGTCGGCATGGCCGCCGGCCAACCGCGTGGCAACGCAGCGCGTCCGGGTAAGGCCGATTTCCTTCTCATCGGCTTCGATGATATCGGCGGCATTGCCGTCATTTTCGTCGGCGAGCCAGCGCCGCATGGCATCGCCCAAGCCGCCGGTTTCTTGCTTTGCCCGCTCGGTCAGATAGGCGCGGGTCGTTTCATTCATGACCGGGGTAAAGCGGTGCGCCGACAGCCGGGTTAACGCCGCCGACAGATCATAAATAGCATTGTCGGGCCGCGGGCGCGAGCTATGCCCGCCCCTATTGCGCGCGGTGAAATGATAGCTGCGATAGGTTTTTTCGGCTGTTTGCAGGCCATAACCCAGCGCTTTACCATCGGCGGTAAATCCGCCCCCGCCCGAATCGCTGTTCAAGGCAAATTCGGCATCGATCAACGATCGCCATTGCGACGCTGCCAGCCGGCTGCCCTCGCCATCGGTTTCTTCATCGCCAGTGAACAACAAGATTATATCGCGCGCCGGTGTGAATCCGGATCGTTTCAAATGGAGCAAGCTCATCGTGATCGCCAAAATTCCGGCCTTGTTATCCACCGTGCCCCGGCCCCAATAATAACCGTCCTTCTCGCGAAAGATAAAAGGATCATCCTGCCAATCGGACCGGTTGGCCTCGACTACATCCAGATGCCCCATCAGCAATATCGGCTTTAATTTCGGTTTGCCCGGCGCGGACCAGCGCAGGATCATTGATGCCGTCTCGCCATGGGGTTTCACCGTAATGTCGCTCAGCCCTTCGGCGCGAAACCGGTCCGACAACAGGGCGATCAACCGGGGCACCTCGCCGCGCCCCTGAACCGTGGGAATTTCGACGACTTGTTTGAACAATTCGCGTGCTTCCTCTTTCGGGTCTGTGGGCGATGCTATGAGAGCGGGAGATGCCGCCAAGGCTGCTACGATCATCATTGCGGATTTTAACATTATCTGCTCCTTTTTTGGCGCGTTACGCCGCCCCATGGCCCAGCGCCAGATATTCCTGCGATTGCATCTCCATAAGCCGGGACACGGTGCGTTCAAATTCAAATTTGCCGTCGCCTTGGGGATAAAGCATATCGGGCGAGGCATCGGCGCAGGCGAGCAGCTTCACCTTATATTCGTAAAGCGCGTCGATGAGCGTAACAAACCGCGCGGCTTCGTTGCGATTATGCGGGCCAAGCACCGGGATGCCGACCATCATCACCGTGTGAAAATACCGCGCGATGGCGAGATAGTCGGCCGCGCCGCGCGCCTCGGCGCACAGCCGTTTGAAGGAAAAGACGCCCACGCCCTTCAGCGCCTTGGGAACCATAAGTTTGCGCCCTGCGCCAACATCCAGTTCCATGGACGGAACATGTGCGCGATCTTCGGGGGGATAATCGGTGAGCCGAAAGAAACTATCCGATAAGGCTTTGGTGGCCGCCTCGCCGCTGGGCACCAGCCAGGTTTTGGCATTGCCCAGCCGGTCGCGGCGATAATCGGTCGGACCATTGAGCGCCATGACGTCAAGCCGTTGTTCGACAAGCGCGATAAATGGCAGGAAAAGCGGACGATTTAGCCCATCTTTATAAAGATCGCCGGGCACCCGGTTTGATGTGGTGACAATCGTAACCCCGGCGTCGATCAATCCGGTGAATAGCCGCGACATGATCGCCGCATCGGCCGTATTATTCACCACCATTTCGTCAAAACACAAAAGCCGCGCCTCATCGGCCAGCGCCTCGACCAAGGGCGGGATCGGGTCGCCCGCCTCCTTCTTGCGCTCGGCGCGCAGCCGCGCATGAATGTCGAGCATAAATTCATGAAAATGCGCGCGGCGTTTGCGGCGGATTGCGGTGCAATCAAAAAACAGATCCATCAGCATCGATTTGCCGCGCCCCACACCGCCCCAAAGATACAATCCGCGCACCGGATCGGGCTTTTGCCCGAACAACCGCCACAGCATGCTGCCACGCGGCGGGACCGCCTCCAATTGCCGTTGAATTTGCGCCAGGGCGGCAATCGCCAATGCCTGATGCGGGTCGGGTTTCAACTCACCGCCTTGCAACATGGCCTGATATTTTTCGGCCAAGTTGATGGATGGCCTCATATTCATTTGGATGGCCCAATATTCATTTGGATGGCAACGAATGCTCATCGCCAGGTGACTTGCGAATGATGCCGGAAAAGCTTGCGATCAAGTGGCAGGCTTCTTTCTGGTGGACAATACCGCGCAGGAACACCAGCCGCCGCGTTTCGCGCAAAAGCTCCACCTCCGCGTCCATCGGCAAGCCCAAATATCCCCCGCCGATAAATTGGGTTTGCAGCTCAATAGTCACGCTGCGCCCTACCATTTCCACGCCATGCATGCGCGCGCCAGCGAATAAGGCAATATCGATAAAGCTGAGCAATGCGCCGCCATGGACCACGCCGCCCAAATTGCCGTGCCTGCCCTCCGGCGTCATCCGCACGAGCGCGCGGCCATCGTCGGTTTTGCGAATCTGCAATGGCCCCAGCAGATCGTTGAATAGGCCCCCCTTTTTCAAATCCCACGACCACCAGCCCGGCGCGCCTGAAACCGGCTCATGAATGAAATGCGGATGCGGCTGTGTATGCGGCAAATTTGGATCGTTTCTGCCGATGGGTCTACAAATGTCGCTCAGCGACCATTTTTTTGGTTTCCGCGATTGCCTTGGCTGGATTGAGGCCTTTGGGGCAGGCGTTGGAGCAATTCATGATGGTGTGGCAGCGATAAAGGCGAAAGGGATCTTCGAGCTCGTCGAGCCGCTCGCCGGTCATCTCGTCGCGGCTGTCGGCGAGCCAGCGGTAGGCCTGAAGCAGGATCGCCGGGCCTAGAAACTTATCGCCATTCCACCAATAAGACGGGCAACTGGTCGCGCAGCAAGCGCATAAGATACATTCATACAGCCCATCAAGCTTTTCGCGGTCTTCGGGTGATTGCAACCGCTCTTTGCCCGACGGCTGCGGCGTGACGGTTTGCAGCCACGGTTTGATCGAGGCATATTGCGCGTAAAAATGGGTGAAATCGGGCACCAGATCCTTGATCACTTCCATATGCGGCAGCGGCGTAATGGTAACATCGCCCTTGCAATCTTCGATCGCGGTGGTGCAGGCGAGGCCATTCTTGCCATCGATATTCATCGAACAAGAACCGCAAATCCCCTCGCGGCAGGAACGGCGGAAGGTGAGCGAGGGATCCTGCTCGCTCTTCATCTTGATCAACGCATCGAGCACCATCGGGCCGCATTCATCGGTATTAATTTCGAATATGTCATAACGCGGATTTTGGCCGCTATCGGGATCATAGCGATAGACCTTGAAATTTTTGGTCTTGCCGCTGGTTTTTGCAGCGAATTTCGCGCCGCTTTTCACCTTGCTATTTTTGGGAAGTGTGAAGGTTGCCATCGTGCTACGCCCCGAGTCAGAAATAATATCCTAGCGTTAGCCAACCGTTCGGCCAATCACAAGCCCTTACGCTGCGCCATAATCTGCAACGCCAGCGCATGATCGGCAGGTTTATCGACATCGATCGCCGCCACCGGGTCGGACAGCGGAACCAATGTTGCGGTTAGGCCCAGCCGTCGCCCCGCTTTGGCAAAGGCATCGCCCAAGCCGATCGTTCGGGTGAGCGCACGCAGCGCCAACCACGGACCAAAATGCAGAAACAGCTTCCACGCCTGTTTACGGTCCTTTTCCGCCTGCGCCCAAAGATCAAGCGCGCCGTGGACATTATCATTGGCAAAGGCAAACAGATTGGCCCCCGACCAAGCGCCATCGGCAAATTTAAGCCAAGTGCGCTGGGCACGGGGAAATTGCGTCAGCATCGCTTGGCGCTCGACCATCCCAACCGATAAATCGCCGCTGGATTTATCCAGAAACTCGGCGATCATTTCGCGGGTCAGCAGCGGATGATCGGCGGTGGTAACGAGCCAAGGCAGCGGCACATCGCCGGCATCCATCACCGCTTTCAAGCTGGATGAAATGCCATCATTGCTCCGGCGTATTTCGGCGGTATCGCCCGCCGCAGCCGCCAGGATCAACGGTTCTTGCCCCAAGATCACGATGCGGCCAATTTGCGGGCAGGATTTTAGAGTGGCCAGCACATGCGTGAGCATGGGCGCACCGTCCAACGGCACCAGCGCCTTGTAAGTCTCCCCAAAATGCGCCGCGAGCGGGTCGGTGCCGGGCCGCTGGCCCGCCAGGATGATTGCTGTCCATTGCATCGCTGCCGCCAACCCCATACAGATCAAACCGAAACATCGCGTTGGAGCCTTATGCAGAAAATTGCAATCTATGATCTGGACCGGACAATATTGAAAACGCCCACTTTCACGGCTTTTTTGATATTTGCCGGCGGGCAATTGGGCCGCGCGCGCGGATGGCGGATGCCGCTGTGGATTGCCGCGCTGGTGGGCTATAAGATGAGGCTCTATGGCCGCAAAAGCATGAAGCAATTTGGCATGAAGCTGTTTATTGGCCGCGAAATTTCGTTTGAAATCGCCGAAATCCTCGCGCAGAAATTTGCCGGCCGGCTTGTTCCGCTGGGCATTTTCCCCGGCGCGGCCCGGGCCATTGCGGCGGACCGTTCCGGCGAATGCCACCTGGTCATTGCAACCGCCGCGCAGGAATTATATGTGAATGCTCTTGC
Source organism: Sphingomonadaceae bacterium (assembly GCA_021732525.1). GTDB lineage: Bacteria > Pseudomonadota > Alphaproteobacteria > Sphingomonadales > Sphingomonadaceae > Sphingorhabdus_B. The sequence goes on from JAKFUU010000001.1 coordinate 62,472, forward strand.
CGCGGCGTTGAAATTTGATGCTGTTGTCGCCACGCGCAACGTGCAATCCGGTCAGCTTTATCGATATTTGCTCGACGGCGAAAATTGTTATGGCACCGAAAAATTGGTGCGTGTCCGGCAATGGCTGACCGATCAAAATATCACCCGCGAGGATTGTTATATCCGCTTTTATTCGGATCATCCCAGCGATGCACCGCTGCTCGACTGGGCCGATGAAGGCATTCTTGTTACGGCGGCTTCGAAATATCGGGCGATGGCCGCTACCCGCGGCTGGTCCGCGCAAGATTGGTCATAAGCCGGGCGGTTTTACAATTGGGATGCGGACGGCAGGCTGCGGAGATAGTCCAATATCGCCATGGCGCCGCGCTCACTGGCGGGAAACGGCGAACTATTGTCGGCGGTATAGGCCATCCGCTCGGTTTGCGCGGCGCGATATTGCTCGGCAATGGCCTGATATTGCGGCAATAGAGCATCAAATTGCGCGGTATTTTCCAAAACCGGGCCATTGTTCCAAAAATCATAGGCAGGTGTATCTTGCAGGGTCGAACCCGAATGAACATCCAGGAAAAAACACGCGCGCGGCCGCGAGAGAAATTCGTAAATCTGGCTGGAAACATCGCCAATATAGGCGTCGGCCGCGCAAGTGTAGCTCATATCAAACAGCCGCGGACCATCGACATCGATCAGGATATTGGGCGCGCTGCGAAATTCTGGCGCAATGTCTGGCCGGGTTTTGGTCACTTTAAATTCCGGCGAAATATGCACCTTTTTCTTAAACAGCATAACATGCGGCGCAAAGATCAGGTTAAACTGGTCCGGCCGATCATAAAAAAACCGCAGGACAGCGTTGCCTTGATCGAACCAGCTCGACATATGCGGGTCAAAATGCGGATTATATAAAAAGGCCGGCCGGCCATTGTTAAAAAAAACTTCTGGCTGGCGATGCCGCAAAATATCAAATTTGGTATAGCCGACAATGCGGCATTTTTCCGGCGTTACAATGCCTGCCGTCACCAGTTGATCCACCACTTTCTGGCCGCTGACCAAGCATAGATCAAAATCTTTCAGCGCGGGATGCACCGCAACATTACGGTCGCCCGAACCATGCGGCACATAGGCAAAGCGGGGCCCTTTACCGCTCCGCCAATGGCGTTTCAGCGTCAAGCAGGTGCGCTCGGTCGATACAATCAACGCCGCCCGCCGTAGTGTCCGGCGGTGCCAATATAGCGTTGCAAAGCGCCGTGCGGGCGCAAATTCATTGAGCGGTGCGAGTAAGAAATTAAGCCAGCGTGGCAGCGATAGATCGCGCCATTTCAATGCCGCTATTTGTTCGGCGGTGAGCAACCGTTCAATTTCGCGGCGAATATGTGGCCCGCTGGTCGCGACAATCACGCCCCGTTTGTCATTCTGCTCAGCCATCATCAATGCGGTAGCACCGGCCAAGCCAGCGCTATGCGCCACTTGATGAGCGGCGTCATGGTTGAACAGGAATAAAACCGGGAACGGCTCGGTCATAATGTATATTAAGCCATTGTCATCGCATGTGATAGCGCGAAATAATCCCATGGCTGCCCGCGCCGCAAATATTTATATCGCAACGCATCAAATGCCAATGGCGAAGATGATTCCATCTTGCGCAAATAATGGCTCAGCGGCGGAGCCATCGATTGCGGATGGGTGGTGGTATTTTGGGAGGAGCAAATGGCCACTTTACGGTAACGGCGAGCCAGCTTGATATATTCTTTTGCAATAAAATGAGACATATAATAGCCAATTTCCGGCGGTATTTCGCCAAATCTATCTTTCAGCACATCTGCATAACCCAGCAGCGCGCGGGCCGCTGCATCGTTTTTGTCAGCGTCAAAAATATCCGGCCTCTGCGCCACCGATGCCATCAGGCTACCCGGACGGACCCGGTAATAGATCCATCGTTGCGGCGTATAATAAAAACTTTCAGCGCGCAGCAACAGATATGGAATGGTTGCAATATCTTCGAAACAGCGGCCTGGCGGAAATTGCAGGCCATTCCACAAGCTGCGCTTTGCGATCTTCAACCATGCATACATTTTGCGATATTGGAAAACACCTGCAATCAGCTTTCGCTGATTATGGTCGGTTTTCCGTCCGCTGCCGGGGAATGATTTTTTGAACCAGGCGCGATGTTTATGATAATTGCAGATCACCAAATCTGGATCATTCTGTTCGATAATCCGCCGCAAATGCGCCAAAGCTCCACCGATCAGATAGTCGTCAGAATCGATAAACCAAACATACTGTCCCCGCGCCTGCGACAGCAAGCTGTTGCGCGCTGCGCTTATCCCCCGATTGCTATCATGCTGTATGAGGCGAAGCCTGCCAGCAAAATCCTGCACCAACTGTTCACATAATCGCAGCGAGCCGTCGGCCGAACAATCATCGAGCAATATTATTTCGGCGCCGGCACTGGCGCTTTGCTTCATGATCGATTCAACACAGGCACGCAAATAGGGTTTGACATTATAAACAGGGATCAAAATGCTAAGCCATGGCAAACCGCCGCCCGGCAGGTGGTCGGTCATTGAATGGCGAACTCCCGCTAATAATCACGGCTATAACTAGACAATATTTACGCCTTGTGCAAAGCCAAAGGCCATGGCCCCCAATCGATGCCGGTATTTATGACTATCGCCGCAAGGGGCAGTGGCAAGCGGATTTTGCAAAATGGCGGCTGGCTGCTCGCGGCCAAATCCGTTGGCGCGCTGCTCAGCCTTGTCTATTTGGCATTGATTGCGCGCAGTTTGGGGCCGGAGCTGTTTGGTGGTTTCGCGCTGATGTTCAGCTTTGCGCAAATTGTTGCGGGTATAGCGGCGTTTCAAACCTGGCAGCTGTTGATACGATATGGCACGCAGCCCCTGATTGACAAGCAGCATGGCTTACTCGCAAAGCTGCTGATGCTGTGTCTGGGGCTGGATATCGCGTCGGTCCTTTTGGGAACCGCGCTGGCGGCTATCGGGATATTACTGCTTGCCGGTCCGTTCGGGTGGAGCGCGGGTGCGCAGCAGATTCTATTTGCGCTGACCGTAATATTGCTGCTGTCGTCGCGCTCCACGCCCACCGGGTTGCTGCGGCTGTTTGATAATTTTAAATTGGCGGCGCTGATTGATGCGCTCGTGCCGATATTGCGGTTTTTTGGTGTGTTGCTGGTATATTTTACCGGCCCAAATGTAACCGGCTATTTGATTATTTGGGTCTTGTCGGAGGCCGTTCCCACGATCGTCATTTGGGGATTTGTCCTGGCGCAGCGGCGTTTTCCCCTGGCGGATGTGAACCCGATGCATTGGCATCTTTATGCGGCATCTTTCCAGGGGTTTTTTCGCTATGCCTTATGGTCTAGCCTCGGCTCGACGCTGCGTTTGCTTAATCAACAGGTGATTGTGGTTGTCGTCGGCCTGTTTGCGACTGTCGAAGCCGCGGGCTTTTTCCGGCTTGGGCATCAATTGGGGCAGGTGCTGGCGCGGATTGCCGACGGTATTGCGCTGGCCTTTTTTGTCGAATTTGCCCGCGTCGATGCGGTGCATGGCGATGCCAAAGCGCAGCCGTTGATAGGAAAAACGCTGGCGCTGACATTGTTGAGCGCTGCGGCCATATTGCTGATCTTATTGGCTGCGGGGCGCCCGATCTTGGCTTGGGTTTTTGGGGATGATTATCTGCCCGCATTTCCCTTTATCATGCTGCTGGGCGCGGCGGCGGCGGTGCAGATCGGCGCAATCGCATTCGAACCGGTGTTAATGTCACGCGGCTATGCAGGCCGCGTGATTTTGGCCCATTTGGCGGGTGCGGTTACGATGGTTATTCTGCTGGCCGCGCTATTGCCGAAAAGCACGGGGCTCAGCGCCGGGTTGGGAGCGGGCGCCGCTGCGCTTGGTGGTGCCCTTGTGTCGGCCGCCGCGATGGCCGTAGCTTATCGGCATAGCAATCGGAACATAAAATAGGGCGCGGCGCATGGGATGCGGGGCGTTGTTGGATAGCACAAAGAAAAACGGCCCCGAATATCGGAGCCGTTTGTATTTTGCGTAATGCGGAAAAAGATCAACGCTTGGAGAATTGGAAGCTCTTGCGCGCCTTGGCCTTGCCGTATTTTTTCCGCTCCACCACGCGGCTGTCGCGGGTAAGGAAGCCAGCGGCTTTCACGGGTGAGCGTAGTGCGGGCTCATAACGGGTTAACGCTTGGCTGATGCCATGCTTTACCGCGCCGGCTTGCCCCGAAAGACCGCCGCCTTTAACGGTGGCGACAATATCATATTGGCCGCGCCGTTCGGTAATGTCGAACACTTGGTTGATGACCAAGCGCAAGGTTGGCCGCGCGAAATAAACTTCTTGATCGCGGCCATTGACGGTGATCTTTCCCGTGCCCGGTTTTAACCAAACGCGCGCGACCGCATCTTTGCGGCGGCCGGTGGCATAGGCGCGGCCTTGCTTATCGAGCAATTGTTCGCGCAAGGGCGTTGGCGCTTGCATGGGCGCTACGGGCGCAGCGGTGACTTGCCCCAAATCGGCAAGCGAAGTTGCGGTTGTTTCTATGTCTGACATTATACACGCACCTTATTCTTGCGGTTCATGGAAGCGACATCAAGCATCGCGGGCTGTTGACCGGCATAAGGATGCTCGGTGCCTGCAAAAACATGCAAAGCGCGCATTTGGGCGCGGCCCAACGGCCCGCGCGGAACCATGCGCTCGACTGCTTTGATCATCACCCGTTCCGGAAATTGCCCGGCAAGAACTTTCTCAGGACTGGTTTCCTTGATCCCGCCAATATAGCCGGTGTGGCGATAGTAACGCTTGTCTTTCAACTTATTGCCGGTGAATTTCACCTTATCGGCGTTGATCACAATCACATGATCGCCGCAATCAACATGCGGGGTATAGGTGGGCTTGGTCTTGCCGCGCAGGATATTGGCGATGAGGCTGGCGGCACGGCCAACAACCAAGCCGTCGGCATCAATGATGATCCAGCCTTTTTCGACATCCTGCGGACGGACCGATTTTGTTTGTTTAGACAGCGTTTTCATAAGAGCGCCTAATCGAACCTTTCGGATAATGAAGAATCATGAATAGGCGACTGCCGATCCATCGTGAAGGCGCGCTAATGACGATCCGATGCCCGACAGTCAAGCAAATAGGTGCATTTTGAGACGGGTAAAATAATACCCCATTGGGTGAGGGATAGATTTGTTTCTCGCTCCTCGCCAGAAACCCGTTATTATCGCTGTCCCAACCGGTGCGCGCCCCAAGCGACGCTGGCGACGAGCAATGCGCCGACTGCCTGATGCAGTATCGCAATGGTGATTGCGGTGTTGGAAATATTCACACCGCTCAACACCGTTGCGATACCGAGCAATATCTGGATGCCAAAGGCGGTGTGGATGGCAATCGAGATCGTCCGTGCCCCGCTTTTTTTAACCCGCCGTGCGAGCAATATTAGCGCGATAACGGTGACCCACGCCCACCAGCGGTGAATGAAATGCACCAAAAATGGATCATTCATCGCTGCATAGAACCAGCCCCTTTCCCACGCGATGCCATCGGGCAGGAGCCGATCATTCATCAATGGCCATGTATTTGCGACCTGCCCGGCATTCATCCCGGCGACATAAGCGCCAAATAACAGCTGGATGAATAAAATCACAATGACGGCCAAGGAAAAACCGTTCAGCCGCGCGGGTTTGGCTTGCGGGTCACGCGCCAGCGCTTTCAGGTCGAGCGCGGTCCAGATCAGCGCGGCCAAAATAAATAAGGCTAGCAATAAATGCACGGCGAGGCGGAAGTGGCTGACATCGGTGCGCTCGGATAATCCCGAAACCACCATCCACCAACCGATCACCCCCTGCAACCCGCCGAGCAGAAACAACGGAATCAAGCGGATGATATAGCCGCCGGGAATTGCGCCCCGGATCAAAAACCACAGGAATGGCAGCGCGAAGGCGGCGCCGACCAAGCGCGCGAGAAAACGATGCGCCCATTCCCAGAAATAGATAAACTGAAATTGCGCCATGCTCATCCCGGCGTTAATTTGCTGATATTCGGACGTTGCCCGGTATTTTTCAAATTCGGATAGCCAATCGCCGTGGTTCAGCGGCGGCAGCGTGCCGGTTATTGGCTTCCATTCGGTGATCGAAAGCCCCGATTCGGTTAGCCGGGTGATTCCGCCGACAATCACCATACAAAACACCAAAAACGCCACGCAAAGCAGCCAATAAGCGATGGTATTGGGCCGTATCCGCAGGTTTTTTGCGTCAGAATCGGGCTTGCGATCCGCCGCCGCTCTCTCATTCATTGCCGGGTTCATAGCGATGCTATGCCGACACCGGCGATAACTATCAACCGCCGATAGTGGCCAATAAAATGCAGAAATAACAACCAAAGCGAATAATGATATATTGTAACCTTCGCCGAATCCTGCCATAAAGCGCGCATGATAATGGCTTTATGGCAAAAATGGCGTTGGGACGGGCTTGGAATGGGGCTGGCGGGTCTGTGCTTGCTGCATTGCTTGACCGCGTCGATTCTATTGGCCTTATTGGCCTCGGCGGGCGGGATATTGCTACATCCTGCCATCCACGAAATCGGCCTTTTTTTGGCGATCATCTTTGCGGCTCTGGCGCTCGGCAAAGGCGTGATCGATCACCGCGCGGTGATGCCTGCTGCGATTGGCGGATTGGGAATTGGCGCGATGGCGGGTGCTTTAGCCCTGCCGCATGGCACATCGGAAATATTCGCCACGATGCTGGGCCTCGCCATGCTGACTATCGGCCATTATTTGAACCACCGGGCGTCGAAATAGCCTTGTCACCAAAAGTATCAGCGGAGCTTATCATTGCCATTTGACGGCAAAGCTTTTATTATCGGCGGCATGGCTTTACATCATCATCATGAACGGGGCGGCGAAGATCTGTTGAAGGCCGCCAAGGCCACCTTGCAAAAAGCGGGCGAACAATGGACCGATATGCGCGCGGTAATATTCGATGTGCTTGCAGAGCATAGCAAACCGGCCTCTGCTTATGATATCGCCGATCTGGTATCGCGGCGGCGGGGTAAACGCGTTGCCCCCAACAGCGTTTACCGTATCTTGGATCTTTTCGTGACGACCAATCTGGCACGCCGGGTTGAAAGTGCCAACGCCTATGTCGCCAATTCGCATCCGGGATGCCTGCATGATTGCATTTTTTTGATCTGCGACGAATGCGGCATTGCCACGCATCTGGATAATGATGATCTTTCCGCCAGCGTTCGCGAAGCGGCGCAAGTGGCGGGTTTTGTCAATTTGCGGCCAATGATCGAGGTGCGCGGAAAATGTTCAAATTGCGATTAGTGGCGGGATCAGCCAGCATCAATATCTATGATAAAGTCGTTCGACAGGCCGGATTTTAGTCGTTATTGTTAACGGCTATGAGCCAAAAATCGACGACACCCTTGCTGGACAAGGTACAAATTCCCGCCGACCTTCGCAAATTGGACGTTGGCAATCTGCGCCAACTTGCCGATGAATTGCGCAGCGAGGTGATTAGCGCGGTTTCGGTAACCGGCGGGCATCTGGGCGCGGGGCTGGGCGTGGTTGAGCTGACGACGGCGATCCATTATGTGTTCAACACACCCGAAGACCGGTTGATCTGGGATGTTGGCCATCAATGCTATCCGCATAAGATCCTCACCGGCCGGCGGGACCGGATTCGCACGATTCGAACCGGCGGTGGGCTTTCCGGTTTTACCAAGCGCAGCGAGAGCGAATATGACCCCTTTGGCGCGGCGCATAGCTCGACCTCGATCAGCGCGGCTTTGGGCTTTGCCGTGGCGAATAAGATGCGGGGATTACCGGGCAAAGCCATCGCGGTGATTGGGGATGGCGCGATGAGTGCAGGTATGGCCTATGAAGCCATGAATAATGCGGAGGCGGCGGGCAATCGCTTGGTCGTCATTCTCAATGATAATGATATGTCGATCGCGCCGCCCGTTGGCGGGCTTTCGGGCTATCTGGCGCGGCTGGTGTCTTCGTCCGAATATCTGGGTATCCGCAAATTTGCCAGCAAGCTGACCGCAAAGCTATCGCGCCGCTTGCACGGTGCGACCGCCAGGGCCGAAGAATATGCGCGCGGTATGGCGATGGGCGGCACCTTGTTTGAAGAATTGGGCTTTTATTATGTCGGGCCGATCGACGGCCATAATCTCGATCAATTGATCCCAGTGCTCGAAAATGTTCGCGATAATGCCGAAGGGCCGGTGTTGATCCATTGTGTCACGCAAAAGGGCAAGGGCTATGCCCCGGCCGAAGCGGCGGCCGACAAATATCACGGCGTTGCCAAATTTGATGTGATCAGCGGCCAGCAAGATAAAGGCCCCGGCGGCGGCCCGCCCGCATATCAAAATGTTTTTGGCGAAACTTTGGCCAAACTTGCCGATAGTGACCCGCGTATCTGCGCCATCACCGCCGCGATGCCATCGGGCACCGGTGTCGATAAATTCGCCGCCGCGCATCCCGCGCGCTCTTTTGACGTTGGCATTGCCGAACAGCATGGCGTGACCTTTGCGGCGGGCCTCGCCGCACAAGGCATGCGGCCCTTTTGCGCGATCTATTCCACCTTTCTGCAACGCGCCTATGATCAGGTGGTGCATGACGTCGCCATCCAGAATCTGCCGGTGCGCTTTGCGATTGACCGTGCCGGGTTGGTCGGCGCCGATGGCTCGACCCATGCCGGTTCGTTCGATGTTACCTATCTGGCAACGCTTCCCAATATGGTGGTGATGTCGCCCAGCGACGAAGCCGAACTGGTGCATATGACCTATACGGCGGCGCAATATGATGATGGCCCCATTGCCTTTCGCTATCCGCGCGGCAATGGCATTGGCGCGGTGCTGCCCGAAATTCCGATGAAATTGGAGATCGGTAAGGGCCGGATCGTGCGTCAGGGCAAAAAGATTGCGATCCTCTCGCTCGGAACGCGGCTGGCCGAAGCGCTGAAGGCCGCCGATGTGCTGGATGCCAAGGGGTTGTCGACCAGCGTTGCCGATCTGCGCTTTGTCAAACCGCTCGATGACGAACTGATCCGGCATTTGATCGCCACGCATGAGGTGATACTCACGGTCGAAGAAGGCGCGGTTGGCGGGCTGGGTGCCCATGTCTTGACGCTGGCCAGCGACCTTGGCTTAACCGACATCGGCCTGAAAATCCGCACCATGCGTCTGCCCGATATATTTCAGGATCAGGATAATCCGCAAAAGCAATATGACGAAGCGGGGCTGAATGCGCCGCAGATAGTAGACACAGCGCTCAAAGCGCTGCGCCATAATAGCGCGGGCGTGGAAGAAGCGGGGGTTCGGGCGTAACCGGTTATATCGCCGGCCTTTGACCGGACACCGATCCCGGCTTTCGCCGGGATGACAGTGAATTTGAACGGATAACGTCCAATTGTCATCCCGGCGAAAGCCGGGATCACTGCTTGCAAAGCTGTTGGCATCAGCGGGAGACAACAAGGTCTATAAATTTAGTTTTTCCGCCTTCGTCCAGCGGACGATAAATCAGACTTAGAGTTTTTTCTACTTACGTGGAAGCGGCACCAGCCCACCCCCAAACAAAGCAAAGCCCCCGCTCCGGGGGCATTTGGAGCGAGGGCTAAGCTTGCGTTCGTCACGCGGAGATCGAAGAACATCTTGGCGCTGCGGGCAACAGGGGAAAACCACGCGAGGCCTGTTCTTCGATATTTACAAGATACAATTGGGTTCCTGTCGGTTACATGAACGAGCGCGCGATGCTCACCGTCTTAACGGACCAAATACTCCGTTCGTCGAGCGAAATCAGCATTCAGCCGCCTTTTCGGCGGACGGGCCGCGGGTCTCTCCAGCGGAAGGCGCTATCGGCAACAGCGACATTATATTTTACATTTGCGAGTCGCACGCTGGTCCGATTATTTTTCGAATCGAGCGCGGTCCAGCCATAAAGCGCATAGCCGCTGGGCGCGGTAGCGCTCTTCGTAAAGGTCAAAGTCATGGTGCCAAATTCGGGTCTTTTGGGATCGGCAACGGCAACATTGATGACATCGTCATTTTCGGTGGGCAGCAATTTGCCATATTTGCGCAAATCCTGACCAGGATCGAGCAGCGCGGTCAGCGGGCTATTTTTAATCGGCCAGCGCTGCACTTGCTTCACCTCATAATCCACCAGCGTCAGCGCCTTGCCGTCGGCGACAATCAGCAGCGGCGTGTCCTTTTGATATTCAAAACGGACATGGCCGGGGCGTTTGAGCAGTAGGCGGCCCGAAACGCTGCGGCCCTGGCGATCGGTTTGTGTGAAGCTGGCGCTCATCGAGGTGACTTTTTGCATATGGGCCGCGACTTTGTCGATTTTGCTCGTGATTTGCAGCGCGGGTACGGGTGCCGGAGCAGCGATCATCAGCGCTATGGTCGTGAGCAAAAAACGGGGCGTATATTTTTTCATCATTCCATTTCCACCGGGGATTAATATCATTGAAACGCCCGCTAACCAAAGGGCATTGAACGAAGTGTGAACCGCCGCTTTGGCAAGCAAAGCTAAAGCGGTTCGCCATTCTCATCGCGCAGCACGTCGCGCCGTCCAATATGGTTCGGTGCGGAGACATAGCCATCCTCCTCCATCCGGTCGATCAACCGCGCTGCGCTGTTATAGCCGATGCGCAATTGCCGCTGTATCCAGCTGGTCGAGGCCTTTTGGCTTTCGAACACGATCTGGCACGCTTTGCGATATTGCGCGTCTTCGGGGCTATCGTCGCCGCCGATGCCCTCCAAAGCAAAGCCGCCATCTTCGGGTTCTTCGGTAACGGCTTGGATATATTCGGGCTGGCCCTGCGTGCGCCAATGGTCGGCAACGCGGCGCACTTCATCATCCGAAACAAAGGGTCCGTGAATGCGCGTCACTTGCTTGCCGCCCGCCATATAAAGCATATCGCCCTTGCCCAGCAACTGCTCTGCGCCTTGTTCGCCCAATATCGTGCGGCTGTCGATTTTTGAGGTAACATGGAAACTGATCCGCGTGGGCAGGTTGGCCTTGATCACGCCGGTGATCACATCCACCGAGGGCCGCTGCGTTGCCATGATCAGGTGAATGCCCGCCGCGCGCGCCTTTTGCGCCAGCCGCTGGATTAGGAATTCGACCTCTTTGCCCGCGGTCATCATCAAATCGGCCAGCTCGTCGACCACCACGACAATCTGCGGCATGGGTTCATATTCGAGGCTTTCTTCCTCATATTGCGGTTGCCCCGTCATCGGATCATAACCAATCTGCACCTTGCGGCCCAGCGGCGTGCCCTTGGTCTTTGCCGTGCGCACTTTTTCGTTGAAATTGGCTAGATTGCGCACCGATAGCGAGGACATCATGCGGTATCGCTCCTCCATCTGCTCCACCGCCCATTTCAGCGCGCGGATCGCCTTGGCAGGCTCGGTGACCACGGGCGACAAGAGATGCGGGATATCATCATAGATCGACAATTCGAGCATTTTGGGATCGATCATAATCATCCGGCATTGATCGGGGGTCAACCGGTAGAGCAGCGACAGGATCATGCTGTTGAGGCCCACCGACTTGCCCGAACCGGTTGTGCCCGCCACCAAAAGATGCGGCATCGGCGCGAGGTCGGCAATTACCGGATCGCCCGAGATATTCTTGCCCAGGATAATCGGCAGCGATCCTTTCTGTTCGGCAAAAGCATCAGAGGCAACCATTTCATTGAGCGAGATCGCCTCGCGGGTGGCATTGGGCAGCTCGATCCCCATCACCGTGCGCCCTGGAATCGCGCAGACGCGGGCCGACAGCGCCGACATATTGCGCGCAATATCTTCGGCCAGTTGGATCACCCGGCTGGCCTTGATTCCGGCGGCAGGTTCCAGCTCATACATCGTGACCACGGGGCCGGGGCGGACGGCGACAATTTCGCCCTTGACGCTATATTCCTCCAACACGGTTTCGAGCAGGCGCGCGTTCGCTTCCAAAGCGGCTTTGTCCAATTTGGGCGCGGCGTTGGCGGGCGGCGGATCGAGCAGGTCTACCGATGGCAGAATAAAGCTGCCGAAAAAATCGCCCTGGCGCGCGCCGGTTGAAAAATTCGCTTTTTTGGGCGCAAGCTTCCTCTCACTAATTTCCGGCGGTTTACGCGCTTCGCGCTGGACAATCTTGCGCGGGGTTATTTTCGCTATTACCGGGCCTGGATCATCCCGGTCACCCGAAAGCGGTGCGCGGCCCGTGATATTGCGGCCCAGCGGCAAAGAGATCGCTGGTATCCGGAGCAAGGGTCTTTCAAGCTCAAGCGACCGGATAACCAATGCAATACCCGGCAGCAAGCTGCTGAATATCAACAGCCAGCGTAGCCAAATACGCGATCCTTCGCCCGCCATTTCAACGGCGGCAACCGCGAACCGTTCGAGCAGCAACGCAAAAATTCCGCCCCAACCGGCTGGCAAGCCAATGGCGCTGCCGCTTTGCCAGTAAGCCATGGCAAATCCGGTCATCAACATCCCCAGCAGGCAAAAGGCAATCTGCCGCCGCCAAGTCGGCTGCGGTACATTCTTAAGCAATCGCTGCGCCATGATTAGCATCAACGGCGTGAGCAATATCGCCGGCAAACCAAACAAGAACAAGGCGCCATCGCCCAAATAAGCGCCCGCGCTACCCATCCAATTATGCCTGACGCCTTGTGCTGCGCTGTTGAAAGCTTGGTCGGCGGGCGAATAGCTCAGCACCGACAGGCTATAAAATATCGCAAATAGCGCCAATGCGGCGGCGATGACCAGCGTGCCGCTACGCAGGACCGATTGGCGCATAATATCGCGCCAGCCGGCCGGTGCGGCGCGGGTCGATAGGGTTCGGGCGCGGGTGGCCATTTTTTTGCTGCCTTTAGCGAATAGGATTGACGAAAATTTGAACGCGGTCCCCCTTTTGCGCGCGGGAGGGACTATGCGTCAAGAGTCCAGCTTGATTTTGCGCTTTGCGTGCGGTCAACCGATGGTTAGAAGCGGATAAATTTCTTGATAGGTTTCTTCAAAAAGTGGCAAACCAAATGGCAAAAATCGATACAGCCGATGTCATTATCATCGGCGGCGGCATGATCGGCCTGACGCAGGGGTTGGCGCTGGCTGCGCAGGGGATCTCCTGTCATATTATCGATCAAGCCGATCCGGCGGCGATGCTTGCCGAAGGGTTCGACGGGCGGACATCTGCCATATCCGCCTCATCCATGAAAATGTTGGCGGCCATTGGCCTTGGCGATGCTTTGGCTGGGCTGGGCTGTCCGATCAAACAAATTTGGGTGAGCGACGGGCTAAAACCGGGTGAACTGGATTTTGTGCCCGGCGTGGATGACGGCTATTTAGGGCAAATGTTCGAAAATAAGCTGCTGCGCCGGATTTTATATAACGCCGCCGCCGCGCATGATTTGATTTTTCTCCATATGCCCGCCGCCATCACCCATAAGCAGCGCGGCGGTTCGGGCGCGCGGGTAACATTGGCGGATGGTGCGATATTGGCGGGGCAATTGCTGATCGTCGCGGAAGGCCGAAACAGCCAAACCCGCAGCGAAGCCGGCCTGAAAATTGCGCATTGGCACTATGATCACAGCGCTTTGGTCGGTGCCATTTATCATGAAAAAGGCCATGAGAATATTGCTTATGAGATATTCTATCCCACCGGGCCATTTGCGATTTTGCCGATGCTCGATGACGCTGCGGGACGCCATCGTTCGGCGATTGTCTGGTCGCAAACACGCAGCCGGGCTCCGGCCTATATGAAGCTGTCGCCGCGCGCTTTTGCCCATGAACTGGAAAAGGCGATGGGCGGTATGCTGGGCCGCACCGAATTGGCTGCACCGCTTTCCAGCTATCCGCTCGGCTTTCATCACACCACGCAGATTGCCGCCGAACGATTGGTGCTCGTCGGGGACAGCGCGCACGGCATCCATCCGATCGCTGGACAGGGGCTGAATTTGGGACTGCGCGATGTCGCGGCGCTGACCGAGGTGCTAACCGATGGCATGCGGCTGGGTCTTGATTTTGGCGATGCCCAGCTCCTGGATCGCTATGGCCGTTGGCGCAGCCTGGATACGTTGATGGTGGCGGCGGCAACCGACGGGTTGAACCGGTTATTTTCGGTCCCTGGTAAGACGGCGTCCATGCTGCGGCGATTTGGTTTGGGACTGGTGCAACGCACAAAGCCCGCGAAAGCTTTCTTTATGTCCGAAGCGCGCGGCGAAAGCGGCGCGTTGCCAAAATTGCTGAAAGGCGCGGCATTATAAAACGGACTATAGACTGTTTCAGTTACACTGAAACATTGGCGGCACCAGCCCACTCCCCCACCCGACCACCCGGTCAGGACATGCTATGGGTGGCCGGGTGGGGGAGTGGGCTGGTGCCGCTTCCACGTAAGTGGAAAAAACTCTATAGCGCGCGCTTTATAAATCTCTCGCGAAAAGAGGCGGGCCGGGTTATTCGGCCCACCTCTTCCCCGCATCGAACAAGCAAACAATTTTCCGAAGATAGCTGGGGAGCTCTAACGGCTGGCTTGCTGATGAAGCTGGTTATTATTTTTCGGCCGGCGGTTCGGGGGGCTGCGGGGCCTCGGGCGGCTGCGGCGTTTTGAACTTTGCCACAAAATTATGCTTGCCCCTGAAGCGTTTCAGCCTTTGCAGCGCGGATTTTCGGGCTTCCTCGCTCACCGGTTTGCCGCAAAATATCGTTACCGTTTTGCTCGCCTTCTCTCCCTTTCCGCTGCTACCGGAAAATACACCAATCCTCGATTCAACACATTCGTCTGTTTCATCAGGATCACCGTCATCTCCATTCACCGAAAAAACAACGCTGCTGCCTGCCTCCGAATGCGGCGCATCGCTGGAGTAAGAGAATGTTCGCGATACTGTATTGGTGGATTTCTTGTCACCATCTTTTTCGCGGAATATTTTAACTTTCACGCCTTTGCCATCGGCGGGCGCGCCTTCCTTCTCCGACCATTCGATATCCTGCAAAGAAGCCTCCGCCTCGCTGACCAGCTTATCAAAATCGACGTCGGACAATTCCTTATTCGTGCGCAGGACGATCAATTTCCCGTCGCGCTTGATGCTTTTGACAAAGGGTGTGTCTTTATCACCCGTCAAGTCGATATCTTCGCCATCGATGGAAATTTTTATGTCGGATGGTGCCTCGCCCTCTTTCCCGTCGCGCTTTTTGGTGATGATGACGGTTCGTTTCTCTGCCTGCTTCTCGGCGGATTTATCCGCCGTGGTATCATCCTGAGCAGCAACGGGTATTTCAAAAATAGTCGCGGTTAGCGGCAGGGTGATCGCCAAAGCCGCAACGACCCCCAATTTGCCCACCAGGCGGCGTTTCTTGCTGATATCTTTCATGGTCAAATTCCTTAATCGTGCGATGATGGTTTTGGGGCTGCCCAGCGCGATGGCAAAGGCGGGGGCGGGATGATGCGCTGCGCGCGCCAAGGTGCGGCCATAGGCTTGTTTGGCGGCGCCATCGCGCCCTTCCAAAACCCGTGCGTCGCAGGCGGCTTCCTGATCAAAGCGGAACGCATTCCAGGCGATCCAGCTAAAGGGATTGAACCAAGTTAGGCACAGCACGATAAAGCCCACAAAATTGGCGAAAAGATCGCCTGATTTATGATGCGCCATTTCATGCGCCAGCGCCAATTCGCGTTCTTGCGCAGAAAATATCTTCGCAAAATCAAGCGGGACGGCGATATAGCGGCGGAATAGGCCAAAGGCCAGCGGCCCTTTGATTTGATCCGATTCGATCAATTTCACGCCGCCAACTTCGCCCAAGTCGGTCGCCTCCGCCAATAAAATATCGCGCATCGAAACATAGCGCAGCATCTGAATGAGGAAGATCAATGCCGCGCCGCTTAGCCAGATGATGAATGCAAACTCGGGCCAGGCGGCCTCGATCGATTGGCTCCAATGGCTCACCGATAGCTCGTCTAAACCGCTGGAGCCGAGCGCAGGGGGAGGCACCGCATTACCGGTTTCGCCGGCTATTCCGATCGCGGCTGTATCAAACGCGGATGCCGGGACCGCGATTTCCTGTTCAAACGGCGGCAGAAACAGCCGCATGGCGGGGATCAGCCATAGCCAATAAGCCGCGACCGGCCCGAACAAGCGCGCCATTGGCCGCCGAATGAGCAATATCGCCACCACCAATAAGGATGTTGTCGCCAAACTCTCCCAAATCCACTCGGTCATTTTCTCATCTCCCTCAGCAGCCGTTCGATTTCGGCGATGTCATCATCGCTGAGCTTTTCTTGCTCCGCGAGATGCGCCACCAATGGCATGAATTTGCCCCCAAACAGCCGGTCGACAAGACGGCGTGATTCCCCGGTCACATAATCCTCTCGCACTACCAGCGGTGAATATAAAAAGCGGCGGCCATCCTGCGCATAACCAACGGCGGCCTTTGCGAGCAGGCGGGACAGCAACGTCTTTATCGTGGTGATCGACCAATCGCGATCGCCCGCCAGCCGCGCGGCAACATCGGTTGCGGTGATCGGTGATTCGGCCCACAAAACCTCCATAATTGCCAATTCCGCGTCGCTAATTCGCTCTTGCATAGCATCCTCTGATTAACCTGTGATTACGCATGTAGTCGATTCGACTACATCTGTAAACGACAAATTTGCGTTATGCAGGAGTCTTAATCGGATATAAATTGTCGGAAAATTTGACAGTGGTTTATATGATTACTATGTTATCAACCATTTATATATTTGAATATAAACAAGTTTCATAAAATGGCATGGCAACTGCATATGATAGGATGTTCAACGCCCCACTTGAGTTCCGGACGGGTTGGTTGCTTCTGGTCTCGCGCCATCCCGTCCCGGCTTTCCCAAAAACCAGATAGATAGGATCCGGCTGCTTTCTAGAGCGTGATGACATATGACCGATCCGTCATTGCGAGGAGCGAAGCGACGACGAGAATCAACTTAACGTCATCAGGATCTAAGCCGATCATTTTGGGCGCAGGCTATCCTTCGTTTAGCCCGGCCATGCGCTCCGCCTGATCTTCCGCGATGAGCGCGCCCAGCAATTCCTGAAGGCTACCCTCCAATATCTCGGGTAGCTTATGCAGCGTTAGGTTAATGCGGTGGTCGGTCACCCGGCCTTGCGGAAAATTATAGGTGCGGATGCGTTCGGACCGGTCGCCGCTGCCCACCATCGATTTGCGCGCGGTTGCCTCTTCGCTTTGGATGCGGTGGCGCTCGGCTTCGAATAGCCGCGTGCGCAGAACCTGCAGCGCGCGGGCTTTATTTTTATGCTGCGATTTTTCATCCTGCTGGATCACGACCAACCCGCTTGGGATATGCGTGATCCGCACCGCGCTGTCGGTGGTATTCACATGCTGCCCGCCCGCGCCCGATGCGCGGTAAACATCGATACGCAAATCCTGATCCTTGATTTCGACATCGACCTCTTCGGCTTCGGGCAGCACCGCGACGGTGGCGGCGCTGGTATGGATGCGCCCGCCGCTTTCGGTCACGGGCACGCGCTGCACCCGGTGCACCCCGCTTTCGAATTTCAGCTTGGCGAAAACGCCGGTGCCTTTTACCGCGGCGACAACCTCCTTAAATCCGCCTTGATCGGCGCTGTTGGCCGAAATCATCTCGACCTTCCAACCCTGCATCGCCGCATAGCGTTCATACATGCGCAGCAAATCACCGGCGAATAGGGCGGCTTCATCACCGCCCGTGCCCGCGCGAATTTCCAGCATGGCCGGGCGATCATCGGCGGCGTCGCGCGGCAATAGCTTGATGGCCAGCGCTTGTTCCGCCTGCGCCATTTCATGCGCTACATCTTGCAATTCCTCCACCGCCATATCGCGCAATTCGGCATCGGCGCCGGGGTCTTTTGCCATCCTATCGAGCGTCTCAACTTCGGCGCGCAATCGGCGAACATTGCTTGCGGCCTTGGCCACGGGCTCTAGCTCGGCATATTCGCGGCTGGCGGTAACAAAGGCTTCGCCCTCCATCTGACCCGATGCCATCCGCGCCTCCAATTCGTGAAAGCGCGCCTCTATCTGCGCGATGCGTTCGGAAGAGATTTTCACCGCGTTGCCCCGCAGATATCGGAGCCGATTATGATTTTGCTGCGGCTGCAGGCTATTGGGCTGCTGCGTTCAAGGCCCCGCCGATTGCTGGAGCGGCGGCGTGAGATATCGGTCATCATTATCCTATCACGCAAAATCATGGGCGGCAAATAGCGCTTCGGCTTCGTTGCCCCGCGCATAGCCGCCGTCCAGCCTATTCAAGCTTTGCGTTGCTGCGCCATCGCGCAGGTCGAGCGCGATCAGAATGGCGGGTGATGCCTTGCGCGCGCGGTCATATCGCTTGCGCGGGCTGCCGCTGACAAATTGTTCTGCGCAAAAACCGGCCTTGCGAAACCGCGCCGTCAGCTTGATACATGCTTGTTCGCGTTCGGGATGTTCGGCGACAATGGCGATTGCCAGCGGCGATATATCCCATTGGTTCAACAGCATCGCCAAACGCTCGATCCCCGCTGCCCAGCCGACCGCGGGCGTGGGCTTTCCGCCCAATTGTTCGATCAGCCCGTCATAACGCCCGCCGCCCAGCACGGTGCCCTGCGCGCCCAGCCGGTCGGTGATAAATTCAAAGGCGGTATGCCGGTAATAATCCAGCCCGCGAACCAACTGCGCATTGCGCTGCCACGCGACCCCCGCCGCATCCAGCCCCGCCGTTACTGCGCCAAAAAAATCCTGCGCGGCATGGCTCAAAAAAGCGTCTATCTTCGGTGCGCCATGGCAAATGCCGCGATCATCGGGGTCTTTGCTGTCCAAAATCCGCAGCGGATTGGTCTCCAACCGGCGCAGCGAATCTTCGGACAGGGCGCCGCGGTGATCGCCGAAATATTCGAGCAAAGCGGCGTGCCATGCGTCGCGGCTTTCGGCGTCGCCCAGCGTATTGAGATTTAGCGTGACGCCGTCTTTAATGCCGAGTTCGTCCAGCAAATGATCCGCCATCACCAATAATTCGACATCGGCGGTGGGTTTGGCCGCGCCAATAATCTCCGCATCAATCTGGTGAAATTGCCGGTATCGGCCCTTTTGCGGGCGTTCATAGCGGAATAGGGGGCCATGCGCCGCGACCTTCATCGGCGCATATTGCTGCCACCCCCCGGTAATATAAGCGCGGGCAATCCCGGCGGTAAATTCGGGGCGCAACGTGATGCTGTCCCCGCCGCGATCCGCAAAACTATACATTTCCTTCGACACAACATCGGTGGTTTCACCCAAGCTGCGTGCGAATACAGCCGTGGGTTCGATGGCGGGCAATATCAACCCCTTAAAACCATAGAGCTTTCGGATCCGATCAAAGCTCGTCACGACTTGGGCGAACCGCTCTTCGGCCTCGCCATATATATCCTGCGTGCCGCGCACCGCACCGGGGGTTGCAATCTTACTCATGATTGGACGGCCCTAGCGCGTTATATGTTCATGGGGAAGTGGGCAATGAAGCGGTATTTTATCCGCCGCGAGACCCGTTCGTCGCGTAATCAGGACAGTAACCATCGCGCGCGGACGGGCGCGCCATCATTTATATGCAGCCTGCGATATATTAATGCTGGACCCTGTTTAAAAAATACGCATAAATTTTCGCATGATCAAAAATCTTATGAAGCTGGCCTTTGGCGGTGCTATTTTCGCGCTGCTCCCGTCAACACCCCTGTCTGCGCAAAAAACTGCGCCGACGGCCGCGCCCATTGCCTCGTCTATTCCAGATCCCGTTGACCAATGGCTGCCCGCGCGGATGATTTTGGAGGTGGATGCCGCCGATATTGACCGGGCGATTTTCCGTGTGAAGCAAACCATCCCCGTCGACCCGAAAAAGCCCGTGATCCTGCTCTACCCGGAATGGCTGCCGGGTAAGCACGCGCCGCGCGGGGCGATATCGGAGCTGACCGGCCTTATATTTCGGACCCAAAATGGCGCGCTGCTTAAATGGCGGCGCGATCCGGTGGATGTCTATGCTTTCCATGTTGATGCGCCCAAAGGCACCGATGTGATCCACGCAGAATTTCAATTTCTAACCCCGCTGCGCACCGCCGAAGGCCGCCGCGTCGTCACCCCCGAAATGATGAATATTCAATGGGAACAAGTTTCGCTCTATCCAGCGGGATATTATACGCGGGCGATAAAATTGATCCCCAGCGTTACTTTGCCTGCGGGTTGGACCGGGGTGGCCGCGCTCGATGGCGGCCGGCAGACGGGCAATAAAATCACCTATGCCGAGACCGATTATGAAACCTTTATCGACAGCCCGATGTTTGCCGGCAAGCATTTTAAGAAATGGGATTTGGGTAATCAGGTCACGCTGAATATCTGGGCCGATGAGGGCAAATATTTGGAAGCCGCCAAGCCCGAATATATCGCCGCGCATAAGGCATTGGTTGACGAAGCGGTGATCCTGTTCGGATCGAAGCATTTTGACCGCTATGAATTTCTGCTCGCATTGACCGAAGAATTGGGCGGTATCGGGCTGGAGCATCACCGCAGCAGCGAAAATACCCGCAGCGTCAAATATTTCAGCGATTGGGACAAGGGCGGCAACGAACGCGGCCTGCTCCCGCATGAGCTGGTGCATAGTTGGAACGGCAAATTCCGCCGCTCCAACGTCACCTGGACCCCCGATTACCGCACGCCGATGCAGGATAATTTGCTGTGGGTTTATGAAGGGCAAACCAGCTTTTGGGATCATGTGCTGGGCGCAAGGTCGGGCTTGCAAAGTAAGGAGATGGTGCTGGGCGAGCTGGCGCGCAGCGCCGCATTCTATTCGGTGCAGCCAGGGCGCCAATGGCGCAGCGTGGAGGATACCACGCATGATCCAATCTTTGCCGCGCGCAAGCCCAAACCCAACGCAAGCTGGGCGCGCGGGGAGGATTATTATAATGAAGGCGCGCTTATCTGGCTCGATACCGATATGACGATCCGGCAATTGTCGGGCGGCAAAAAATCGCTCGATGATTTTGCGCGGGCCTTTTTCGGGATCAAAAATGGCGACTGGGGCACGGTGACCTATGATTTTGACGAAATTGTCCGCGCGCTGAATAATGTACAGCCCTATGATTGGGCGGGATTTCTCGATATCCGCCTACGCCGGCCGGGGCAGCCAGCACCCTTGGGCGGGATTGAAAAGGGCGGCTACCGCCTGATTTTTAAGGATATGCCGAATATTTTTGACAAGGAACGGGGCACCGAAGATGGCGGGTTGGACCTGACCCACAGCCTTGGGATGACAATCAACAAGACGGGCAAGGTCACCGCGACTTTGTGGGACAGCCTCGCCTTTCAAAATGGCATCGTTAATGATGCCCAGATTGTCGCGGTGAATGATGTCGCTTACAGCAAGGAAAAGATGGAGGACGCACTGCGGCTGGCCAAGGATGGCAAGCGCCCGGTCCGTTTGCTGGTGGAACGCGACAAACGGTACCGAACGGTCGAGATTCCCTATGCGGGCGGCCTGCGGTATCCGCATCTCGAACCGGTGAGCAAAGAGATACAGCCACTCGACCGGTTGTTGATGGCACGGCGGCGGTAATTCATGCTACCGCAAGCTACAGATTTCTAATAGAGCGCTTATCGAATACCCTTTGCAAAGGCGACATTTTCTATGCGCATTGACCTCATCCCCGCCGGCGACAATCCGCCCGAAAGCTTGAATGTATTGATCGAAGTTCCCATCGGCGGCGAACCGGTGAAATATGAATTTGACAAGGCATCGGGCGCTTTATTCGTCGACCGTTTTTTACACACACCGATGCGCTATCCCGCCAATTATGGTTTTGTGCCGCATACTTTGGGCGAGGATGGCGATCCGCTCGACGCGCTGGTTGTGGCACGCTCGCCCATTGTCGCGGGCGCGGTGGTGAAATGCCGTCCGATTGGCGTTTTGATGATGGAGGATGATAAGGGCGGCGACGAAAAATTGCTCTGCGTGCCGGTCAACACCACTTTTCCTTATTATGCCAATGTCGCATCTTACATGGATATGCCGCCGATTGTCTTGCAGCAGATTGAGCATTTTTTCACGCATTATAAGGATTTGGAGCCGGGCAAATGGGCCAAGCTTAATGGTTGGGGCAATGCCGATGATGCCAAACGGATCATATTGGATTGCATCGCGCGCGCGGCGGAGCATGGCGTATGAAATCTATCATTATGAAGATAGCGCTCGGCGCGGCGCTATTGTCTGCTGGTGGCTGCGCAACCCCGGAAACACGGATCAGAACCGCGCTGATAAACGCCGGTTTGCCAGAGCCAATTTCGGCCTGCATGGCGGACCGGATGGTTGACCGGCTGTCACTTCTACAATTAAACAAGCTGCGCGGTTTGCAAAAGCTAAAAGATAGCGATTTGAAAAAGACGACTTTCGAACAATTTGTCAAACGCACCCGGTCGCTGCAGGATCCCGAGATATTGGGCGTGGTGACCAGTTCGGGCGTGATTTGCGCGATTAAAAATTAGAGCGATTTCGAGTGAGGTGGAAACACCGAACGGCTCGGAAATTGCGGAAAACAGAGAAACTAGACCCAGTTTTTGATTCGATCAAAAACGATCAGGGTCTAGGAGCAAAATCCCACGATCCCGGCTTGTTAAGCGGGATCGTGGGGTAGAGCCTATTAACCAGCTATTTTTGCACCACTTTTTTCGTTGCAAGCCGCAATTTGTGCGGCATCGAATGTGCGCTCGCCGGCTTTGAAAGATTTTACTTCGCCAAATTCACGGGCAATCGCAACGCACATATTTTTGGCCGCTGCACTCGCCAGGGGAGCTGAGCATTTGCCGTCGCTGCATTTCACGAAAACACCGCGAATCAGCTCCTTTTTTGCAGGCGCGGTTTGCGCCAACTCGGCGCTATAATAAGCACCGTTATTTTTGGCGGCATGCGCTTGCGGCGCGACAAAAAGCAGGGCGGTGCTCATTGCGAGCGCGCCAGTAAAGGCAACAAAACGGGTTGATAGACGGGAGAGGGTCATCATTTTTTCCTTTATGGTCAAATCGCACTGAATATCAGTTGCGAATCACTACTTAATATAATAGATTTTAAGTTGCAACTTAAAATGGAAAAAAATTTGATTTTTGCGCAACGATAGCATTAAGGTGCCGTTGGAGGATGACTATGGGAAATTTGAGAGAGCCGCTGCGCGAAATTGCCGAATGCGGGTTGCCGACCGCATTGGAGGCAATGGGGGAGCGATGGTCCTTCATGATCTTGCGCGCCGCCTTCAATGGCGTGCATCATTTTGAGGAATTTTTGGCTGAGATCGGCATCGCGCGTAATATCTTGGCGAGCCGTTTGACCAAATTGACCGATTCCGGTATTTTGCACCGGACCTTATGCGCGGATGACCGGCGGAAAGTTGAATATCGGTTGACTCAAAAAGGTATGGACTTGCTGCCTACGATGATCGCGCTGCGCCAATGGGGGGAAAAATGGGGTACCGGCACGCCCTCCAACCCCGTTTTGGTGGATGAAAAAGATCGGCAGCCGATTTTACCGGTGACCATCCGTAGCCATGACGACCGGGTTTTGGGATCAAAGGATTTATGCTGGCTTGATGCCGGTGAAATAGGCGCGCCTGGCACCGTCCTGCGGCGCGGAATGGCCAACAATATCCGCAAGCTGAGCGCGATGTAAATTGCGGTGCCGGCCCTATGCGGCGTCGGTTTTTGCGCAAATTTGAAAGAATTACGACTGTTGTTAAAAGGCTGATTGAATTTTCTTGGCGAATCCGTTACAATCCCGCGACTGCCGATAAATGGCAATCAAAAAGCGGAGTTCGAAAATAGCAGTGTTAACTGTCGAATCTCATGCGGTGAAATCGAAAGCCATATAACCAATCCATCCGCCGGGAGAATTTTTTCAGCCAATCATCTGCGGCTTGTATGATAACATCTCGCCGAATTTTCCGTATAATAATAATTCCAGAAAGGGTCCAAATTTATGACGTCCTCTGCGGTGTCTTTCGAAGTTGGCGATTATGTCGTCTATCCTAAACACGGCGTTGGCCGTGTTATTGAACTACAAAATTCCGAAATAGCCGGAATGCAGCTTGAATTATATGTGCTGCGTTTTGAAAAGGAAAAAATGACCTTGCGCGTGCCGTTCAACAAAGCCGAAGGCGTGGGCATGCGCAAATTGTCGTCGGACAAAACATTGAAGGAAGCGATGACGACATTGACCGGAAAGCCAAAGGTTAAGCGCACCATGTGGTCGCGCCGGGCTCAGGAATATGAAGGAAAAATCAACAGCGGCGATCTGGTTTCTATCGCCGAAGTGACCCGCGATTTATTTCGCCCCGATGATCAGCCTGAGCAAAGCTATTCGGAGCGCCAGATTTTCGAAGCGGCCTCAAGCCGCCTTGCGCGCGAACTTGCCGCAATGGAAAAGACGGACGAGCCCGCCGCATTGCAAAAGATTTTGAATATTCTGAAAGAGGCAGCGCCGCAATATTACGAAAAAGCGGAGTAATGGCCTGGCGGGGTACAAGCCGCCGGCAATTATAAGGTAAAGCTGTCATTCATACCAACATTGCTTTAGGTTATCGGCATGACTGGATTTTGGGATAAACATGTGGTCCCGCGCTTGATCGGTTGTGCTTGTTCACAGCCAGCCATCATGCGAGATCGGCGTCAGGTGGTGCCGTATGCGCATGGCGATATTTTGGAGCTGGGATGCGGCAGCGCGAACTTGCCGATTTATAACTGGGATAAAATAGCGAGCCTGTCGGGGATTGATCCTTCACCGGCATTGCTGAGACGGGCAAAGGCCGCGGCGCAAAAGGCGGGGTATCGAGTTGATTTCAGAGCTGGAATTGCCGAAGCCCTGCCCTTTGAGGACGCCAGCTTTGACAGTGTTGTGAGTACATTCACACTCTGTTCGGTGCAAGATCAAGCCGCGGCGCTAAACGAAACATGGCGGGTCTTGCGTCCGGGTGGCAAGCTTTATTTTGCCGAACATGGCAAAAGCCCGGATGTTGCCCCCGCCCGGTGGCAATCGCGGATCGAACCTTATTGGAAAAAAATTGCCGGTGGTTGTCATTTAACCCGCGGCGTGGTCAGCGCAATTTCAGCGGGTGGCTTTACGATTGGTAAGCATAATGGCCATTATATGAAAATGACCCCCCAATGGCTGGGGTGGATTGAATATGGCGAGGCACAGAAAATAGCATGACCAGAAAAATTAAATTAAGCGCCATGCTGTTTCTGTCCGTGCTTACGGTCATGCCGCAATCTGCGCATGCCGAAAAACGAAAACTTTTGGTTGGCGGCTTTCAGGATATTATTGTGGATGGCGATATGAAGGTTATTGTTACCACAGGAAAAGGACCGTCGGGTATCGCCAGCGGAGACCGCCGTATATTGGATTTGCTGAAATTGGACCGGATATCGGATGTCATGACGGTCCGTGTGCAACAGCCACCTAATAACGAAAATGGTGCGCGAGTCAGTGAACCGCTTGTCATCACGCTCACCAATCAGAATATTCGCAATATCACGGTGCTTGGCAATGCGCAGCTTGAAGTAAGCGCGGTCGACCAATTGGGTGTGGCGCGCATATTTATGAATGGCGGTGGCAGCGTTAATATTGGCCAATATAAAGCCGATCTGCTTAACGTTGGCTTATTTGGCACGGGCAGTGTTACCTTTGGCAGCGGCAATGTGCGCGAAACCAATTTGCGAATTCAAGGAGCTCCGCGTTATAACGGCAGCGCGCTGAAAAGCCGCAAATTCAGCGTGGAGCTTGATGGCAATGGGATCGTCGCCGCGCAAGTGGATGAAGGCGCGATCATCAGCAATCAAGGGTCAGGTAACATCACAATCACCGGCCGCGCCGAATGCTTGATCCGAAAAGCCGGCTTTGCAACCATCACATGCCCAAAAGATAAGTGAGCAGATTTATGACCAAACGGTTCCCACAAACCAAGCCAATTTTATTCCTGTTTCTGCCATTATCGATTGCCGCGTGCAATTTGGATGCGGCGACCGGCAGCGCGAAAGAGCCGGTGGGGTGCAATCCTGGAACGCGGCTTGGTCAGTCGGAAGCCGGGTTACCGCTGTTGGAGCTATGCATCGTCAGCGGCGATAAAACCCGCCGTTTTTCGGTGGAAAATGCCGCCACCGCGGCGCAGCAGGCGCAAGGATTAATGTTCCGCAAATCGCTCGCCGATGACGCGGGCATGATCTTTCCTTTTCCCCAACCCCGGCCTGCCGGCTTTTGGATGAAAAACACGCTGATCTCGCTTGATATCATATTCATTGGTGCCGATGGCCGTATCGAAAGCATCGCCGAAAATACCGTCCCTTATTCGCTGGAATCGGTGAGATCGATCGGCCCTGTGGCATCGGTGCTGGAATTGCGCGGTGGGTTGACCCGTCAGCTTGGTATTAAAGCGGGCGATCTTGTCCAATATTAAGAAGTGCAGCGTTCGGCTCCGATGAAACACGCCGCTAGAGCGCGCTGCGTGAAATCTGAATCACACAGCCCGCTCTATCTGTTTGTTATCGCATCGCTTTATGCGAAAAACCGGTTCCCACTTTTTCGCGCGATGCTTTAGCGGGTTAAAATTTTAGCTTTTTAATTGCACCCGAAAGCAGGACGGCCTAATCCGCAGGCTATGGGTATATTCGCGAAAATCTTCACTTGGTGGGACGGCGCAACGATCGGGACGGCGCTGTTCAGCGCGCGCAATGGCGTTAAGGTCGGCACCGACGATGCCGGCAATCAATATTATCAATCGAAAGATGGCGCGCGCCGCTGGGTGATTTATAACGGCGCGAATGACGCCAGCCGGGTGCCGCCCGATTGGCATGGATGGCTGCACCATACGCATGAGGGATTGCCCGATGATTACCTGGCACCGCGGCGCGGATGGGAACATAGGGCAACGGTGAATTTGACGGGCACCGATGCTGCCTATCGCCCGGCGGGTGCCATTGAAAAAGGCGGTGTGCGGGCCAGCGCCAAGGGTGATTATGAAGCTTGGGATCCGGGCGCCCAATGACATGGCGTCATTGCTTGCAGGTGGGGTCCGTTCTCGCGCTACTATCCGCCTGTAACGGAGCGGAAACAGCGGAAGAGGCAGGCCGAAAAGCCGCAGCGCGCGCCACGGAAAAGGCGAAAACCAGCTCTGACAATCCAGCTGTAGCGGTGCAAGCGGGGATCGGCACGCCTATGGCGGAGCGGACAGCGATATTGGGTTTATTGAACAAACGCAACGGGGATACGCGCGATGTTGAATTGAAACCGGGACAGGATATTCGCATCGGCAAGGTGGTGATCCGCCTTCGCGCCTGCGAAAAAACCGCCCCTTGGGAAACATATCCCGATCAAGGCGCATTTGTGCAGCTTATCGTCAATGAACGGCCGCCCGGAACCAATCAGAATGAGCGTTGGCGTCAGATATTTTCGGGCTGGTTGTTTAAGGAAAATCCGGCGGCGAATGTTATTCAACATCCGATCTATGACGTTTGGGTCAAGGAATGCAGGATGAGTTTTCCGGGCGAGGAGGAAGAGGTCATTGAAGCACCGCCGCCGGGGCCATCCGGCGATGCCGCCGCCAAAAAGCCCTCTAACGCCGACCAATCCGGCGAAACCGGCGGTGAGCCCGCAGCGAACGACGCCGAAGAACCCGGCACACCCACGGTTTGAACCGCTTCGGGCGAAATTACGGACGCTAGCAGCTTCAGATATTGGGTTTGGCTAATTTCCCGCGCGCCCAAACTTGCCAAATGGCCGGTCATAAATTGACAGTCGAGCAGACGAAAACCGCCCATCCGCAGCCGCGCCACAAGCCACACCAGCGCAATCTTGGAAGCATCGGTTTGGCGCGAAAACATGCTTTCACCAAAAAAGGCACCGTCCAGCGCCAACCCATATAATCCGCCGACAAGCCGGCAGCCGCCCGGTTCATCCGCCCAGCATTCGACGCTATGAGCAAAACCCCGATGATGCAAACCAATGAAAGCTGTCTCAATCTGACCGTTGATCCAGGTATCTTCGCGGTCATCGGCATATTGGGCGCAGGCTGCGATAACCTGTTCAAAGGCGGCATCGCTTGTCACCCGAAACCGGTCCTGACGCAGTATTTTGGCCAATGATTTTGAAATATGCAGGCCATCCAGAGGCAATATTGCCCGCTTTTTGGGTTCGACCCAGAATATTTCAGGATCATCGCGCGTCTCCGCCATTGGGAAATAACCTCCGGCGTATGCGCGCAGCAAGAGATCCAGATCAATGGTCATTCAGCGGCCTTGTCATCCCCGTTGCTATCTCGAATTGCGCCCGCCATTGCAATTGTTTATAGACGGTGCGAAGCGCCCCGGCCAATGTGAGTCTCGCCATGAGGCTCATCACGCCGGGGTTATTCTTTTCTGTTCGCCTGCTAAGCGGTTTTTCGTGAAGGCTATAGGTGCAAAAACAAGGGATCTGTCATGACACGCCGCCGCAAAATCTACGAAGGCAAGGCCAAAATCCTGTATGAAGGCCCCGAACCGGGCACGTTGATCCAATATTTTAAAGACGACGCAACCGCCTTTAACGCGCAGAAAAAAGCGACGATTTCCGGTAAGGGCGTGATCAATAACCGGATTTCCGAACATGTTTTCACGCGGTTGTCGCATATTGGCATCCCCACGCATTTCATCCGCCGTTTGAATATGCGTGAGCAGTTGATTAAACAGGTTGAAATTATACCGATCGAAGTGGTCGTGCGTAATGTTGCGGCGGGTTCCTTGTCAAAACGGCTGGGCATCGAAGAAGGCACGCCGCTGCCGCACACATTGCTGGAATATTGTTACAAGGATGATGCGCTGGGCGATCCGTTGATTGCCGAGGAGCATATCGCCTGTTTCGGCTGGGCCACGCAGGAGGAAATGCAGGATATTTCGGCGATGGCGATCCGCATCAATGATTTTATGAGCGGGATGTTCGCCGCCATCGGTATTCGATTGATCGATTTTAAGTTGGAATTTGGCCGTTTGTTCGATGGCGATTTCTCGCGAATAATCTTGGCGGATGAAATTAGCCCCGATGGATGCCGCCTGTGGGACATTGAGACGGGAAACAAGCTCGATAAAGACCGTTTTCGCCGTGATTTGGGCGGAGAGGTAGAAGCCTATCAAGAAGTGGCGCGGCGGCTGGGCCTGCTGCCCGAGGAAAGCGACGCGGCTGTACTTGACCTGGGCGAACACAGAGCGCGCAAGGGAAAGTAATTGGGAATATTTTAGAGCGTTTTGCGGTAAATCTGTATCAATCCTCCCCGGAAGCGGGGAGGTGGCGGCGAAGCCGGCGGAGGGGGCCAGGCTCCCCGCCTACATTGCCCTTTACCCAGCCTGTAACCCCTCCGCCCTGCGGGCACCTCCCCGTTCCGGGGAGGATTTGAGCGATCCACATTTAACGCAAAATGCTCTAAACAATAAATAAAAATATTCAGGATATAGACATAGCACGCTTATAGCGCTGCTAAAGCAACATTTGCAACAGCGCCATCTGATCTGGCTGTCTGCCGCAACAATGCGGCTATAAAGCCAAGTTTCATGAAAAGTTAGGGTCCGGACCCTAATAATGGCATGCCCCTGCCATGTTGGGGCGGTTTGCGGCTTGATGAGATTGGGGAGCCGGGTCATCCGGCGGCGCTTCGTCCGTGAGTGTTTGATCAACGGGCATTTCACCGGTGAGCGCCGCCGGTGTTTGATCCGCCTGTGGTTCGTTTTTTGGTTCTTCGGGTAGCGCCGATGGTTCTTCGGCCGGCGGCGCGGCCGGATCATCGAGCGGCATTTCGAGCAATTCAGATCCCGCGCTATGGGCATCGTCATGACCGCGAAGCGCCCGGACTTCGGCTTCGCGGTTCTGCAGATAGACCGAACGGAACGTGGCATAAGGGTCGGCGGCGCCATCCAAAAGCGCGGTAAATGCCGGATCATTTTCGATCCGTTGATCAATCACGCCCGACACGGTCCTGACGGCTTGATAGGATGTTTTGGTGAAAGGGCTGCCGACGGCAACGGGCAGCACATTGGCATCCACCGCGCCGCCCAATAGATCGCGCAGATTGGTGGGTCCAACCAGCGGCAGGAATAAATAAGGCCCCGGCTTCACCCCCCACCGCGCCAGTGTATTGCCAAAGCCATTGGATTTATAGACCAGCCCTTCGCTATGCGCGACATCGATCACCCCGCCAACCCCCATGACGCTGTTGATCAAAAAGCGCTTGAATGAATGCAGCGAGCGCTTGGGCTTTAATTGCAGCAGGCCATTTACAAAATTAAGCGGTTCCATCAGATTGCGGAAAAAATTGCGTAGGCCTTTGCGCAGCGGTTTTGGAATCACCTTGCCGCTATTCAGGGCAACCGGGCGGAACACAGCCTTGTCGATTCCAATGCCGATTTTGAACAGCCGGCGATTGACCTTTTCCAACGGGTCCCCCTTTGTGCGGCCGGCCTTTACCGGGGGATTGGCGGGGTCATCCTGAATTTGCGGCGCTTCAGCGGGCTGTTCAGGCGGATTGAGATGGGGATTGGCCTGGACCAGGCTCTGCGCGGTGGCCCGCGTTGATGCCGTGGCCAACAATATGGCGGTTAGGATCAGCGGCTTAACGGCGGACATGTTACGAATTTGCGGCCTTGGCGGTCAACGCATCGATATGTCGAACCAGCGCTTTGGCACCGCCCGCAGCAAGGATGCCGGCAAAATCCGCTCGGCGGGTTGCGAGCTGACTGATCGCATTATTGTAAAAGACATCGATGATTTTCCATTGCCCACCGCTGGAGCGCAGACGATAACCGATCGCGATGCCCGCTGTGCGTGGTTGATTAAGCGTCGTGCGCACCAACCGGTCGCTGGCACGCGATTCGACCCGCGCAGTAACGGTAAAGGATTGGCCATTGAAGCTTTTGAAATTGCCGGCATATTGCGCGATGGTAAAACGGGTGAAGGCGGCGGTGATCGCATTTTGATCGGCCGGGGTGAGTTTGACCCAGGGCGCTCCGATGATCAACCGAGTCATCAAGGGCAGATCGAAGCTGCGCGTTACAACGGGGCGAAGCAGCGCGCTGCGCCCAGCAAAGCCCAGTTTTGCGCCGCCTTTTGACGCAGCGATCAACGAATCGGAAAGCTCTTGAACGGGTATGCGCGCGGGATCGGCGGTCTGCGCCAACACCATTTGGGGTAGAGATGCGCCGAATATCCCCAAAAAAAACAATGAACGCAATGACATAAATATCCTTCTCATGATACGGAGCTTTAGCATAATGCGATCCTACCAGCAGCGCACAAAGTTAGGGCTTGTTCGGTAACAAATAGGAGAAATACACAGAATGAACAAAAAGAACTGAATGAAAGTTACGGCATTGCGTTCAGAATGAAAAGTGACGATAAACGGCCAAAATGAAATAAGCCCAATGGCCTTAGCCTGCAAACAAAGGGAGCATAGCTTTGGAAGTTATCCTTGCGCAGCCACGCGGATTTTGCGCGGGCGTTATCCGAGCAATAGAAATTGTTGAACGCGCGCTCGAACGCTATGGTGCGCCGGTTTATGTCCGGCATGAGATTGTTCACAATAAACATGTGGTGGATCGTCTGCGCGGTATGGGCGCGGTTTTTGTTGATGAATTGGATGAGGTTCCTGCCGGCGCGCTGACAATTTTCAGCGCGCATGGGGTGTCGCGCGCGGTGGAAGCGGATGCATCGACCCGCGCCTTGCCGGTGATTGACGCCACGTGCCCGCTGGTCACCAAAGTGCACCGCCAGGGCCGCCGCTATGCCGCGCTGGGCCGGGCAATCATCCTGATCGGTCATGCCGGTCATGCCGAGGTTGAGGGCACAATCGGCCAGATTGATGCGCCGGTGCATCTGGTCTCAAGCCCCGCCGATGTTGCGGCGCTGGAGCTGGCGACGGATAGCCCGGTCGCTTATGTGACGCAGACAACGCTGAGCGTGGATGACACGCGCGCGATCATCGCGGCGTTGGAAGCGCGTTTTACCGACGTCATGGGACCGGACATTGACGATATTTGTTATGCCACGCAAAATCGCCAGACGGCGGTGCGCGAATTATGCCGTGTTGCCGATATGTTGCTGGTGGTTGGCTCACCCAACAGTTCCAATTCCAGCCGTTTGCGCGAAATCGGAATTGAAGAAGGCTTGGCCAGCTATTTGATTGCCGATGGCGATGCGCTGGATCCGTCTTGGCTGAATTCGCACAGCCGTATCGGGCTTACCGCCGGGGCCTCCGCGCCCGATGAGCTCGTCCAATCGGTGATCGACGCGCTGCGGCGGCTTGGCCCGGTGACCGTGCGCACGCTCGACGGAATTGAAGAGAATATCGAATTTACCTTGCCTGCCGAATTGCGCGATCGCGCCATGGCGGCGGCGCGCGTTGCAGCGGAGTGATATAATGACCCTTCCCCTTTCCCCCTTGCTGCGAATTGGCAGCTATACCCTGCGTCAGCATTTGAAAGGCGGTAAATATCCGCTGGTATTGATGCTGGAGCCGCTGTTGCGCTGCAATCTGGCCTGCCCTGGCTGCGGCAAGATTGACTATCCCGATGCCATTCTTAACCAGCGGCTGAGCTATGACGACTGTATGACCGCGATCGACGAATGCGGCGCACCCGCCGTCTCGATTGCGGGCGGCGAACCGCTGCTTCACCGCGATATGCCGCGAATCGTAAAGGGTTATATCGCCAAAAAGAAATTCGTGATCCTGTGCACCAATGCGCTGCTGCTCAAAAAGAAGATTGATGATTATGCGCCGTCGCCTTTTTTCACTTGGTCGATCCATCTGGATGGTGACAAGGGCATGCATGACCATGCGGTCGATCAGGACGGCACTTATGAAGTCGCTATCGAAGCCATTGAACTGGCAAAGGCCAAGGGTTTTCGTGTTCAGGTCAATTGCACCGTGTTCGACGGCGCGGACCCCGACCGGCTGGCCGGCTTTTTTGATGAAATGGAAAAGCGCGAGGTGGAAATTACCATCTCGCCCGGCTATTCCTACGAACGCGCCGCTGATCAGGAACATTTTTTGACGCGCGAGCGAACGCGCAATTTCTTCCGCGATGTATTTCGCAAGGGCAAGGGCGGCAAAGCCTGGTCCTTCACCAATTCACCGCTTTTCCTCGATTTTCTGGCGGGCAATCAAACCTATGAATGCACCCCCTGGTCGATGCCTTTGCGCA
This sequence comes from Sphingomonadaceae bacterium, assembly GCA_021732525.1. Taxonomy (GTDB): domain Bacteria; phylum Pseudomonadota; class Alphaproteobacteria; order Sphingomonadales; family Sphingomonadaceae; genus Sphingorhabdus_B. The sequence continues at coordinate 95,712 of JAKFUU010000001.1, forward strand.
CCGTATTTGGCTGGCAAAAACCATGCTATCTGGTCGGCGAGGGTTATGTGGCAAGCTTTACCGAGTTGATGGAGGGCACCGATTGGGATCAATATGGCGTCGGTAAATATGAAAAATGCTCCAATTGCATGGTCCATTGCGGCTTTGAAGGCACCGCAGCAACCGATTCGATTCGCAATCCAATGAAGATGTTCGGCATCGGCCGCAAGGGCGTGCGCACCGAAGGGCCGTTTGCGCCCGATATCGACTTGTCAAAAGCCCGGCCCGCAGAGGATGTTTTCTCCAGCCATGTCGAGCGCGAATTGGCGCGAATCAAAACCGCTGATCCCGCAAGCGCCAAGCGCGTGCAGCAAGTGGCGTAAAATTGAGATCGAACATCGCGTGCGGCGGCAATCTAGCGGAGGGCACCGCAGCGTTTGGATTGTTTCGCTTCGCTCGCAATGGCGATTTACGATAAAGTCATTTCGCTCTACAGCGCCGCTGCAATCCGGCTTGCACCGTGCCGTAATGAGGCCATGGCTTTGGCGAAACCCGTGACTGTGCGAATAAGATGCGGGATTTGTCCAGGCTGACGCGCGAGCGAGGCGAGGATGGCGGTGACGTTCATCCCGCCCCCTGGCCGCATCGCTACCGCTATTGCCGGGGGCAGTTGATGGCGCGCCCCATCCGATATGCAGCGGATAATGGCAAAGGGCAGGTCATGCGCGGCGGCGGCGGTGGCGGCAATATGGCTTTCCATATCGGCGGCGATCGCGCCGTGCCGTTGACCCAGCATCTGCTTTTCGGCGGCGTTCGATATTAACCGGCCGTCGGTATAGATACAGCCGGTTTGTGCGCCGGGAAGGGCAGCGGCCAGCATCGCGGTCCATTGGCCGTCGCACCGCGTCTCGACCGCGCCGACCAGCCGGTCCGCCACCACCCAATCGCCAATCGCCAGATCGCCTGTTAACGCCCCGGCAAAGCCAAAACTGATGATCGCGCTCGCGCCGTCCGCTGCATCATTCAACCGGGCGCGCAGCATGTCGCCATCGCCGCCGCCGGGGATGACCAGGAGACCGGGCAGTTTGCCGAGCGCCGCCGCCTCGCGCTTTGTGCCCGTAGCAATAAGGACCGGCCGGGTCACATCCCCCATGCCACGCGCCTGCTGTTGGAGCGTTTAAGGTTGCGATAACGCGCCAGCGCCCACAGCCCGAAATATTTGGGATAGCCATGATAGCGCAGATAAAATACGCGGGGAAAACCGCCGCCGGTATAATATTCCTGCCCCCAAAGCCCGTCCGCTTCTTGATGCGCGATAAGCCATCCGACGCCGCCTGCCACCGCCTCGCTTTCCACCTCGCCCGCCGCCATCAAGCCAAGCACCGCCCAGGCGGTTTGCGATGCGGTCGAGGGGGCTGGCGTATAGCCGTGATAATCCAGCGCATAGCTTTCGCAATCCTCCCCCCATCCGCCATCGGGATTTTGGATGGTGACCAGCCAGTCCGCCGCCTTGCGCACCACCGGCCCCTGCCCATCGGCACCGGCGGCATTGAGCGCGCAGAGCGCCGACCAGGTGCCATAGATATAATTCACCCCCCACCGGCCAAACCAGCTGCCATCTGCCAACTGATCTTGCTCCAAATAGGCGAGCGCGGCTTGCATCCGTGCGCTGCCCGCCGGTTCGCCGCATTGTGCGAGCATGGATATGCAGCGCGCCGACACATCCACCGTCGGCGGATCGAGCAGCGCGCCATGATCGGCAAAGGGAATATTGTTCAAATAATGATGGCTGTTATCCGCATCAAACGCGCCCCAACCGCCATTGCGGCTTTGCAGGCCCGCGGTCCATTCCACCCCGCGGGCAATCGCTTCGTCATAGGCATGGCCAAGCGCCAAAGGCTGTTTTGCGCGCTCCATTGCCATCACCACGACGGCGGTGTCGTCGACATCGGGATAATGCGCATTATTATATTGAAAGGCCCAGCCGCCGGGGCGGACACCGGGCCTTTCGTCGGCCCAATCGCCCGCGACATCCAGAACCTGCCGCTCTTTGAGCCAGGCGAGCGCCGTGCCAGCCCGCATTTCCGCCTCCGGCCCGCCCGCTTCGAGCATGGCATGCGCGGCAAGCGCCGTGTCCCAAACGGGCGAGACGCAGGGCTGGCAATAAATTTCGCCATCGTCGCGGCGAATGAGCAGGCGGTCAACCGAATGCCGCGCCGCGCTGCGCATCGGATGATCTTCGGCATAGCCCAGGCAATCATACATCATCACGCTGTTGGCCATCGCCGGATAAATAGCGCCCAGCCCGTCTTCACCGTTGATCCGCTCGTCCACCCAGGCGGCGCAGCGGTCAATCGCGCGCTGACGCAGCTTTTTGGGCCAAAGCGCATCACCCGCCTTAAGCAAGCGGTCCAGCATGTTAAAACCTTTGGCCCACAGCCATTTGGTCTGCGCCGCTTTGCTCACCGGCGGCTGCGGCTGGCCGGTGAACAGCTCATCCACCCGCACGCCGCGTGCATTGCGCGCCAGCGGACGCTTCACCGCCAGCACCAGCAGCGGCACGATCACCGTGCGCGCCCAATAGCTCATTTTGGACAGATGGATGGGGAACCAGCGCGGCAGCAGGATCAGCTCAGCCGGCAGCGTTGGCACCGCATCCCACGAACCCGCGCCAAATAAGGCGAGCTGAATGCGGGTGAAGACATTCGCCGCCTCCGCTCCGCCTGCGGATATTATCGCCGTCCGCGCGCGTTCCATATGCGGCGCAGACGGCAAATCGCCGATCATCTTCAATGCGAAATAAGCCTTTATGGTGGCACTGATATCGAATGCACCGCCATGAAACAAGCCCCAGCCACCATGCGTTTCGGATTGGATACGGTGCAGATAGCGCGCGATCCCGGCTTCCAATGGGCGATCGATCGGCTCGCCCAGATAATGGCGCAGCAATATATATTCCGCCGGGATGGTGGCGTCGGCCTCCAGCTCAAATACCCAGTGGCCATCTTCTTTTTGCGCGGCGGCAAGCGCGGCGGCGGCGCGCGCGGCGGCATCATCGGCCTGCGCAACAAGGTCGTTTGGAACAGGATCATATGCGGCAAGATTATCGGGGGCAGGGTTGGATTTATTCATCATTCCCATCTCTATATAAGTTACGCCCGCAACGCCAGCCGCGCGGCCACCTCGCCCGATCGCAGCGCGCCCTCAATCGTTGCGGGAAGCTGGGTCTGCGTCCAATCGCCGGCAAGGAACAGATTGCGCCATCGCGTTGCGGCGGGCGGGCGTTTCCTATCCTGCTCCGGGGTGGCGGCAAAGGTGGCGCGCCTTTCCTTGACGATTTGCCAGCGCGGCACGCCGCCGCTCAGGCCCAGTGTCTGACAGACATCGGCCCATATCCGCTGCGCCAGCGCGCCGCGATCACCATCGATGATCGCGTCTGCACCGCTGATCGTTGTTGAAATTCGGGCCGGGTGGCAGACCACCCATTGCGCACAGCCGCCGATCAGCGCGGTGATCATCGGCGCATTCGCGGGCGGGGCGACCGCAAAATGCGCATTAAGGATCGAACAGAAGCGGTCGGGGACATTCAGCCCCGGCACCAGGTCCGCCGCGACCCAAGGGGGGACAGACAGGATAACCGGGCCATCGACCGGTTCGGCCGCTTGACCAAAATCAAGCCCGGTAACCCGGTCACCCGAAAAGACCAGCCCGCGCAGCCGCGAAGAAAAGCGCGGATGAATATCCCGCGCGCCCAGCCAGGCCAGAGCGGGGTCGACAAAGGCAGCCGCCAGCGTCGGTACCGGCGCAAGCGTGCGGCAGGCCCGCCCACCGCGCAGAAAGCTTTCCCGCAAAAAACGCGCCGCCAGCCATGCCGATCCCTGCTCAGGCGGGCAGTTGAGCACCGCCAGCATCATCGGATCGACCACCCGTTGCCAAAAATGACCCCGATTGCGGATGACCGATCCCAATGTGGCCCGCCCGCGCCCGCGCCCACGCAGCGCCAGCGCGGCCAGCGGCAGATGCTCGATCAATGTGGTGCCCGCCGCGCGCCTTTTCGGATCCAGCAACCACCATGGGATGCGCCCATCGCCAAGCCGCATTGTCCAGCGGCTGTCATCGCCCAAATCGTGAAAGACAAAATCAGCCTTATCCGGCCCTTCCAGACAGTCTTGCGCGCCGACCGTCTTCAAATAACGCGCCACCGCTTGATTGCCCGAAAAGACGAAATGATTGCCATTATCAATCACCTGATCGAGCGTGGGGTCATAATAAGAGCGGCATCGTCCGCCGGCACGCGGTGCCGCCTCATCCATCCGCACGGCTACCCCGCGCTGCGCCAATGTCACGGCGGCGGAAAGCCCGGCCAGCCCGGCTCCGATAATGCGCGCCGCCGCCATCCTTAACGCAACAACCAAAGCCGCAGCAGCGTGAGGATCAAGGCTGGCTTGCTGGTCTTGATGCGGCGGCGCGGCGGCCTCCACCCCTGCGCCACGCTGCGCCGCAATGTCCGGGCATAGACCGCCGCCATCATTTTGGGCGCGATAAGATGACCCTTGGGCCGCCGGGCGAGGATGGCGCCGGCCTGCGCATAATGATCCTGCGCTATTTCCGCTACATGCCGCGCAGCAATGTCGAGCCGGGGGTCGGCGATGAGCGCGGCTATATTCCCCGGCTCGATGCCCGCCGCCATCAGCGCTTCGGCAGGAAGATAGACCCGGCCAATCGCCGCATCCTCATCAATATCGCGCAAAATATTGGTCAGTTGTAGCGCGCGGCCCAAATGATGCGCCAGCGCGATTCCAGGCGCTTGCTCCATGCCGAATATTCGCACCGACAGCCGCCCGACGGCGGAGGCAACCCGGTCACAATAAAGATCAAGCATGGCCATGGAGGGACAGCAGATATCGGCGGCCACATCCATTGCCATGCCGTCGATAACCGCGTGAAAATCATCCCGGTCAAGCGAAAATTGCTGAATCGGGCCGACAAGAAAATGCGCCTGACCCGGATCACCGCCATCATAAAGCCGGTCAATATCGCGCCGCCATAGCTCCAGCGCGTCGGCGCGCAGCGCAGGCGGCCTGCCGTCATCATCGGCGATATCGTCGACCATGCGGCAAAAGCCATAAACCGCATACATGGCGTTGCGTTCGGCCAGCGGTAAGATACGCATCCCGGCATAAAAGCTGCTGCCCGATATTTGCGCGCGCAGCGCGGCGGGTGCGGTGTCGCGGTTCATGGCTGGCGCCTTAACAGACCGGTGAGCGCGGCGGGGATCGCGATCGCTGCCGCCTCCCACTTATGATGATGCACGCGCTGCGACAGCGGATCGCGCCGGCATAATCGCCGGGCAAGGCTGCGCGCCAATCGGTGGATCACCGCGACTTCGGCGGCCAGCCGGTGATCCCGGATCATGGCGGAAAATTCTGCCGCTTGATCGAGCAGGGTGAGGCTATTTTCCGCCATTTCGGCAATCACAGCGCGCAAGGCCGGGCTGGCAAGCGGCGCGTCAAGATCCGTAAGGTTGGCTTGGTGCCGCGCGAGCAGATCGAGCGGGAGATAGACCCTGTCCATCATATGCCTGTCCTTGCCGCAATCTTGCAAATGATTGACTATTTGCAGCGCAGCACACAGCGCGTCATTGGCGGGCCAGCAAGCATGGCTCTCGCCATGAACATCCAGCACAAATCGGCCCACCGGCATGGCAGAATAGCGGCAATAATCCATCAGCGCGTCCCAATCCGTATGGCGGTTGACCATAATATCGCGCTCAAATGCGGTGAGCAGGTCAAACCCATGCTGGCGCGGCAAGCCGTGGCCATCGCAAATCTGCCGCAGCGCCAATGCCGGAGCGCTGGCATCGCTTGATCCTTCCAGCGTGGCGCGCATCGCCGCAAGATGCGCCTGCTTGTCGGCGGCGCTGGCCTCGGCATGGTCGGCAATATCATCGGCGGTGCGGGCAAATCGGTAAAAAGCCAGAATCGGCGCGCGGTGGCGCGGCGCAATCAGCCAGCTTGCCACCGGGAAATTTTCATCCCGGTGCCCTTTGCCCGATGTTAGGTGGGTGGCCGCCTGCGTCATCATGCCCGCACCGCTTGCGCGCGGCCCTTCCACATCCCGCCTTTGCCGCGATAATAATTCCAGGCCGAAAGCAACGTGCAGCCCGCATAAAAGCCCGCAATCAACGGCAGCGCCAGACCCCAAAATGGCGAACGCTGATAAAAGCGCAGCATGGGTTGAAACAGCATCGCCATCAGCAGCCAGACGGCAAGCCCCAGCATCCGCAGCGTGCCATCGCCCAAAAGCGCGCAGAGCGGCGGCGCGGCAAAAAGCAGCGCAAGGCCAAAAATCGTCCCGCCCAGCAGCCAGGGCGAATAGCCAAGCTGCGCATAGGCCGACCGGGTGATCATCGCCGCAACATCGCTGGCATGGGGGTAAGCCCGGATGCTGCGCGCGCGGTCCGTTAGCCCCAACCAAATAGGTGCGCGGCGTTTCATCTGCGCGCCCAGCGCGCAATCATCGATCAACGCGCTGCTTATTGCCGCAACCCCGCCCGACGCCGCCAGCATATCGCGGCGCACCAGCATGCAGCCGCCCGCCGCCGCGCCCTGTCCTTTGGGACGGTTCACCCGCGCAAATGGATATAGCATCTGAAAGAAAAAGACGAAAGCGGGGATCAGCGCCCTTTCCGCCAGACTGATACAGCGCAGCCGCGCCATCAACGATACCATGCCCAGCCCGCCCGCTTCGGCCCGCGCGGCCAGTGCGCGCAAATTGCTCGGCGCATGGACAATATCTGCATCGGTAAAGAGCAGATAGCGGGGCGTTTCGCCCGCCGCCTCCACCCCTTGCGCCATTGCCCAAAGCTTACCCGTCCAGCCCAGCGGCAGCGCCGCGCCCGTCCGCACCGTCAACTTTGCACCACCAGCGGCGCGGGCCATATCGGCGGTGCCGTCGCTGCTGGCGTCATCGACCAGCAGGATTTGAAATTCACCCGGATAATCCTGCGCCGTTAAGCTGGCGATGGCGGCCTGCACCACGTCGGCCTCATTACGGGCAGGGACGATGGCCGTCACCGCAGGCCATGCCGCCGGCGGTGCAGCCTCCATCCGGTCATCGCGGATATGGCAGCGCCAAAAACCGCCGCGCAGCAGCGCCAGGCCTAGCCAAAGTGCCAGCATGATCCCGCCCAATATGATCATCGGCAATATCCCGCAGCGCGAAACCAGGCGAGCGCATCCGCCAGCGCTTCGTCATAGCCGCGCGGCGCATAGCCCAGCTCCGCCTTGGCCTTGGCTGAGCTATAATACATATTATGCTGCGCCATTTTGAGCGCGTCGATCGTCAGAAATGGTTCACCGCCAAAGATACGCGCGCGCCATTCATTCATCCAGGCGAGCGGGAAGAGCGGCGTGCGCGGTATAGCAAAAAACGGCGGCCTCCGCCCCGAAAGCTGCGCAATATCCGCAAGCATCCGCCCGAGCGACACGTCATCCCCGCCCAGAATATAGCGCTCCCCCACCCGGCCCCGTTCAAAAGCCAAAATATGCCCTATGGCAACATCATCAACATGCACCAGATTCAGCCCGCTTTCGATATAGGCCGGCATCCGCCCCGATGCGGCCTCCACGATAATGCGCCCCGTTGGTGTTGGCTTGATATCATGGGAACCAATGGGGGTCGATGGGTTGACGATGACGGCGGGCAGGCCCGATATGCGCACCATATTTTCAACCATCCGTTCAGCTTCCGTCTTGCTTTGCTTGTAAACGCCAATCGCTTCGCCCGGCGCGGCGGCGGCGTGCTCATCGGCGATGCCGCCGGGCCGCGGCTTTAGCGTGGCGACGCTGGAGGTATAGACGATCCGGCTCACCCCGGCATCCAGCGCGGCCTGCATGACCGTCTGTGTGGTGGCAAGATTATTGCGGATAATATCTTGAGGGTCCGGCGCCCAGATGCGATAATCCGCCGCGACATGATAGAGCGCGTCAACCCCGCGCATGGCCCGCATCACGGCACCGGGATCGCGCAGATCGCCCGTAACAATCTCCGCATCCAGCCCGTTCAGATTGCCGCGCGGGCTGGTTTCGCGCACGATCAACCGCAGGCGTTTGCCGCGCGCCTGCAACGCCCGCGCCACCGCCGAGCCAACGAATCCGCTTGCGCCGGTCACCAAAGTCACAGTCTCGACCATCGCGGCTGGATATGGCACAGTCATTTGCCGATGCAAAGCGGTGAACTTGCCGGATTAAGGAGATACAGCTTAAATGGTCGCTATTTTCGCCGCTCTTCTGGCATTGGCTGCGTTGTTATATACCGGCGTGGCGATTATCGCGCTCGGCCGTTTTCGTATCCGCGCTATGGTTGCGGCGGATAATTGCCCCGCAATCACGATATTGCGCCCGCTGTACGGCGCTGAACCGGGGCTGGCGGATAATTTTGAAACGTTGTTGACGCAAGATTATGCCGGCCCTGTCCAGATTATTTGCGGCGTGCGGGACAGCGATGACCCCGCCATCGCCATCATCGGCTCCCTGCAGGCGCGCTATCGGGCGGCGGCGATACAGATGATTGTCAATCCTGAACGGCTGGGCGCGAATAATAAAATTTCCAATCTCCATAATATGGCCGCGCATGCGGAAGGCGATATTATCATCATCAGCGACAGCGATGTTGCCTTGCCGCCCTATGCGCTGACGCGGTTATCCGCGGCGCTGGCCGATCCTGAAACCGGGATGGCCAGTTGTTTTCACGGCGGCCTTGCGCGGGCCGGTTTTTGGTCGCATCTTGCGGCGATGGATATATCCTACCGCTTCAGTCCGAGTGTTGCGGTATCCGCCATGATCGGGCTTGGCCATCCGGCTTTGGGGCCGACGATGGCATTGCGGCGTGAAACATGGGAATCCATCGGCGGCTTTGCGCCCTTTGCCAATATCATTGCCGAAGATTATGCGATCGGGCGGGCCGTCCGTGCGCTTGGTCTGAAAAGCGTTATTCCCGGTTTCTGCATAGCGCATGGCTGCAGCGAGCAAGGCATAACGGCGATGATCGGTCATGAATTGCGCTGGACCCGCACCATTTACGGCGTTGACCCGGTGGGCTTCACCGGCAGCTTGCTCACCCACCCGTTGCCGTTGTCATTGCTCGCCTGCGCGCTGCAACCGGCATATTGGCCTTTGATCGGAATTGCGGTGATCGCACGATGCACGCTGGCATGGCGGATGGATGCGATTGCCGGCTGGTCCAGCGGGGCAAAATTGTTGCTACCGCTGCGCGATCTTTTCTCCTTTGCGGTTTTTGTCATGACATTTTTTGTCAAGAGAGTTGATTGGAGGGGACAAATGCTTAAAATAGAGCCCAAGGGTCACATTTCGACCATCCCGGAGAATCCCGCATGATGCGCAGCTTATTTTTGCAAGGCCCCTCGTTTGATGGCTATGATGGCGGCGCCGGCGCGCGTTATCAAATGAAGCGGGAGGTCAAATCCTTTTGGTATCCGACATGGCTGGCGCAGCCCGCTGCAATGGTGGAAGGCTCAAAGCTGATCGACGCCCCCGCGCACGGCCAAAGCTTTGAAGATATTGCGCATGAGGCCCATCAACGCGATTTGATCGTGCTGCATACTTCCACCCCGTCGTTCAATCAGGATGTGAAGACCGCCGAGCTGTTCAAAGCGCTCAACCCCGCGCTCAAAATTGGGATGATCGGATCAAAGGTTGCGGTTGATGCTGCGGGCAGCCTCGCGCGGAGCGAAGCCATTGATTTCGTCGCGCGCAATGAATTTGATTTTACGATCCTTGATGTGGCCAGTGACATGCCCTGGGATAAGATTGACGGGATCAGCTACCGGAACAAGAACGGCGTTATCGTCCATAATGCGGATCGCGCCGTGCTCACCGATATGGATCAGCTGCCTTTTGTGACGCCGGTTTATAAGCGCGATCTGGTGATAGAAAAATATTATGGTGGCTATCTGCGCCACCCCTATGTCAGCTTTTATACCGGCCGGGGCTGCAAATCGCGCTGCACATTCTGCCTGTGGCCGCAAACCGTTGGTGGGCATAATTACCGCGTCCGTTCGATTGGTCATGTAATCGAGGAAGTCAAATATGTGCTCCAGGCTTTCCCGCAATCCAAAGAGATATTTTTTGACGATGACACGCTCACCGACAATGCGCCGCGCGTTGAAGCGTTGGCAGCGGAGCTGGGCAAGCTTGGGGTGACTTGGTCGTGCAATGCAAAAGCCAATGTGCCTTATAAGACATTGAAGGCCATGAAAGAAGGCGGGCTGCGCGTGTTGCTCGTCGGCTTTGAAAGCGGCAATCAGCAGATTTTGCACAATATCAAAAAGGGCCTGCGCGTCGATGTCGCGCGCCAATTTGCCAAAGATTGCAAGGCATTGGGGATCAAGGTGCATGGCACGTTCATCCTTGGCCTGCCGGGCGAAACGCGCGAGACGATCCTTGAAACCTTGGCCTTTGCCAAAGAGGTTGACCCGCATACGATTCAGGTGTCGCTCGCCGCGCCCTATCCGGGCACATTCCTCCACCGTCAGGCAACCGAAAATGGCTGGTTTGATAACAGCGCCGATTTGCTCGATGATGACGGCTTGCAAATCGCGCAGCTGAGCTATGATCATTTGCCCGCGCGGGAGATTTTTGATGCGGTTGAGGATTTTTACAAGAAATTCTATTTCCGCCCGCGTAAAATTGGATCGATCGTGGGTGAAATGGTGCGTGATCCCGATATGATGAAACGGCGCCTGCGCGAAGGGGTCGAATTTTTCCATTTTCTGCGTGATCGTAAGATGGCGGCCTGATTGGCAAATAAGGCCGCGCAGCGCGCCCGCGCCATCACTTTAATCATTGCGATAATCGGCCTTGCGCTCACGCTGGGGCTGCTTGCGCATACCGGCGCGGGGCAGGTGCTGTCGATTATTCTGCGCATCGGCCCGGCCGGATTTACGCTCTATGCATCCCTCACCGGGGTAATCCTTATCGGGCTGGGGCTGGCCTGGTGGCTGCTGGTGCCGGGGGAGGGGCCGGGGATTACGCCCGGCGCCTTTATTTGGGCGCGCGCGGTGCGTGAGGCGGCCACCGATGTCCTGCCCTTTGCGCAATTTGGCGGCATTGTTGCCGGCGCAAGGGCGCTGTTGACGCGTGGATTGCCGCAGCCGCTGGTCTATGCCTCTTTGATTGCGGATCAAACCGCTGAGCTGGCCGCGCAATTTGTTTATACGCTGTATGGCACGGTGATATTGATCCTGTTGCTGGGAACCGGAGCGTCGCTGACCGGTCAATATGCGCCGATATTGGCGGGTCTGCTGATCAGCATGCTGATCCTTGCTGCTTTCACGCTGGCGCAGCGGCCGATGCTGGAATTTGGCGCAAAGCTGGGCGGGGCGATCTTGCCCGGCGCCGAAAACGCGCTACTTGGCGTGCGCGAAGCATTGGAAGGCATCTATCGCCGCCGAATGCATGTGACCGCCTGTTTTTTGATCCATATCGGCACTTGGGTGGGCAGCGGCGCGGGCGCGTGGGTTGCGCTAAGCCTGATCGGTGTGAAAGTATCGGTTGGCGATGTGATTGTGATTGAAAGCTTGATCTTCACGCTGCGCACCGCCGCTTTTCTTGTGCCCGGTGCAATCGGCCTTCAGGAAGCGGCCTATTTGCTGCTTGGCCCCTTGTTCGGCATTCCGCCCGAAGCCGCGCTTGCCCTCTCGCTGCTCAAACGCGCCCGCGATCTTGCCGTCGGCATCCCCGTCATGCTAATCTGGCAAATTGACGAAGGCCGCGCGCTGCTGCGCTGATTACTTGTCAATGCGCCGCCGCCCGGCTAAAAAAAGCCCAAAGGAATATGAGCAAAATATGATGCAACGGATATTGGCGTTAACCGCATTTCTGACCATAGCTGGCACGGTGGCCGTTGGTGCTTACGGCGCGGCGGCATCGGACCATATGCTATATGTGCGGGTCGATAATGTGCGGCTGGCCAAGGGTATGGTGCATGTCTCCATTTGCACCGAAGCGCAATTTTTGAAAGATTGTAGCTGGTCGGGCAAAGCGCCGGCGGTGGTGCCATCGACCATTGTTGCCATATCCGGCGCGCCGGCGGGCCGGTATGGCGCGCAAATTTATCATGACAAAAATGGCAATGGCAAGGTGGACCGTAATTTTCTGGGTATTCCGCGTGAGGGTGTCGGTTTTTCCAATGATGCCAAAATTGTGTTGAAGCCGCCGCGCTTTGCCGATGCGGCCTTTCAATATAACGGCGGCGCGCAGACCATCCGGCTAAAATTGCGCTATTTTTGAACAGGCTTGAAAATATGATTCTGCATCACCGGCTTGTCCAACTGGTTGCCGCCGCCTGCTGCCGTCCCGTTGCCATTCTTTTGGGGACATTGCTGCTTACGCTTGCCGCCGGTGCCTATAGCGCCGCCAATTTTGCCTTTTCAACCAACACCGCCGCGCTGATTTCTGATCAGGTTGATTGGCGGATTGACGAAGATTCGCTCAACCGCCAATTTCCCTCCATCACCAATACCACCTTGGTGGTCGTTGATGGTGCGACGCCCGAATTGGCGGAATATGCCGCGGCGCAGCTTGCGGCGCGGCTGGAGGCAGATGATGCCCATATCATCAGCGCCCGCCGTCCCGATGGCGGAGATTTTTTTGCCCGCAACGGGCTGTTATTTGGGACAGAGGCCGATGTGCAAAAGGCTATGGCTGATCTGGTCGAGGCGCAGCCTTTGCTGGGGCCATTGGCGGCGGACCCCAATCTGCGCGGGGTTGCCGGCGCTTTGGACGCGGTTCTGACGGGGGTGGAGGCGCGCCAAACCATGCTTGACCGGGCGCAGCCAGCCATGGATGCAATCGGCAGCGCGCTGGACAAGCAGGCGCAGGGTAGCCCCGCTTATTTCTCCTGGATGCGGCTATTGGGTAAGGGCGGCGGCGCGTTATCCCCGCCAACCCGCCGTTTGCTGTTGGTGCGGCCCGTGCTTGATTTTAACGCGCTGATGCCCGGCGCAAGCGGCAGCGCAGCGATAATGGGAGCGGTAGCGTCGCTGAAGCTGGATAGCGCGCATGGCGTTTCGGTGCGGTTGACCGGCGCAGTGCCGCTTGCCGATGAGGAATTTGCCTCGATTGCGGAAAATATCTCGCTGATCGCGTTGCTGATGTTGCTGTTGATGCTGGCAACGCTTTGGTTGGCCACCCGATCGGTCCGGATTGTTACGGCGATTTTTGTAACGACGATTCTTGGCCTTGTGTTGACGGCGGCGGCGGGGTTGGCGGCGGTGGGGTCATTCAATGTCATTTCGGTTGCCTTCATCCCGCTTTTTGTCGGGCTTGGGATTGATTTTGGCATTCAATTGGCGGTGCGTTTCAATGCCGATCGGTTTGACGGCGATTCGCCTGCGTTGGCGATGGAGCGCGCGGCGGGCGCGCTCGCCGGGCCGTTGCTGCTCGCGGCGGGGGCGGTTTTCCTTGGCTTTGGCGCGTTTCTGCCGACCGCTTATACCGGCATTGCCGAACTGGGGGTGATCGCCGGGCTGGGGATGATCATCGCCTTTCTGCTGGCGCTCACCTTGCTGCCGGCATTGTTGATGCTGCTCAAGCCGGTGCGGCCCCGCGGTGACACGGGCTTGGCCTCGCTGGCCAGCGTCGACGGCTGGCTGGTGCGCAACCGCAAGCTGGTGCTCGGCGGCTTTGTCGCGGCGATGATCGCCAGCATCGCGGCGCTGCCGCTGGTGCGCTTTGATTTTAATCCGCTGCATCTGCGCAATCCCGATGGGCCGGCGATGGCGGCGCTCGCCAATCTGATGCGCGATCCGTTGCGCACGCCCAATATCGTCGATGTCGTTGCCAAAGATATCGCCAGCGCGCAGGCGATGGCGGCGCGCGCGGCGCGGCTGCCCGAAGTGGCGCAGGTGATTACGATCGACAGCTTTGTGCCCGGTGATCAGCCCGCCAAGCTTGCCGCGATCGCTGATGCGCAATTGCTGCTTGATATCACGCTGAACCCGTTTGACATTGCGCCGCCGCCAAGCGATGCCGAGCTGGCCACCGCGCTTTCCGTGACGGCGGCGCGCTTGATCGCCAACGGCGAAGCGGCGGGCGGCGCGGCGGGGCAAAGCGCCATCCGGCTGGGCGCTGCCTTCGTCCGCCTCGCAAAGGCAACGCCCAAGGCGCGAATGCAGGCCGATGCGATGTTGGCGCAGCCGCTGGGGGTGATGCTCGATTCGGTGCGCGCGTCGCTATTGGCCGAACCGATCAGCCGAGAGACGCTGCCCGCTGATCTGCAACGGGATTGGATTGCCCCCGATGGCGCCGCGCGGCTATCGATTTTCCCGCGCGGAAACAGCAATGATAATGACGTGCTGGCACGCTTCACGCAGGCAGTGGGCCGGGTTGCGCCGCATGGCACCGGGCTGCCCGTTACTTCGCAGCGGGCGGCAAGCACGATTGCAACGGCCTTCATTCAGGCCGGCGCGCTGGCGCTGATATTGATCAGCCTGCTACTTTTTGTTGCTTTGAAGAGCCTGCGCGAAGTGGCCTTCACGCTTGCGCCGGTGGTGCTGTCCGTTTTTTTGACGTTGGGAAGCTGCGTGCTGCTTGGCCAGGCGATCAATTTTGCCAATATCATCGCCTTTCCGCTGCTGTTTGGCGTTGGCGTTGCCTTTCATATTTATTTTGTCATGGCCTGGCGCGCGGGCGCGGATAATTTGCTGCAATCCAGCTTGGCGCGCGGGGTGATGTTCAGCGCGATCGCCACCGGATCGGCCTTTGGCAGCCTTTGGCTGTCCGCGCATCCCGGTACCGCCAGCATGGGCAAAATCCTGATGCTCTCGCTCATCTGGACGCTGGTTTGCGCGTTAATTTTTGAACCCGCTCTGCTCGGCCCGCCGCGTAGCGGCGCGGCAAAGCGCGGCGGCGCGGGTTCGGCCTGAACCAATAGAGCAAATCGCGACATCATTAGAAAACCCCAGCCATCCTTCTTTTCGGCGGGCTTTATGCGAGATCATATCTGCATTCATCGGCGGTGATTATCTGTTTTTACCCTTTGGTTTTATAACCACAGATAATCCCGAGCAAAAAGGTGATGAACAGCGCAAGTTGCACTTCATCATTGGTTGCCTTGCTCCATCCAATCATTTCTTGACCAAATGCAAATAAGCCCACAAACAACGCAGCGGCCAGACCTACCATTCTCTGCCCTTTCCCCAAGGGGTTAAATATCGTTTATAACGATACCCGAAAGAACGGTAAATTGCCGTTTCCAAAGATGGTTAATTTTAAAATAAGCCAAAACCACCCTTGTTTCCCTTATATCGCAATCTATAGATCAGCTGGGCTTTGGGCGATCTTATTTGTTGGAATGCCGGTCATCCTCAAATGAATCGCAGCAAACAAAGGAATAAGGTTTAAGGGCACGCCATTTATGAAGAGCAGAATTTTTGTAACGTTAAAGGACGGCGTATTGGATCCGCAGGGCCGCGCGATCCATCATGCAATCGAAGGATTGGGGTTTAGCGGTATCAACGATGTGCGTGCCGGGCGGTTGATCGAACTGGATCATGACGAGAGCGTCACCAAGGCGGATGTCGAGGCCATGTGCCGCACATTGCTCGCCAATATGGTGATTGAAAATTTTGAGATTGAACAAAGCTGATGCGCGCCGCTGTCATCCAATTTCCCGGATCTAATTGCGACCGCGATATGGCGGTTGCGATCCGCCAAATCACCGGCGCACAAACCGATGTCATCTGGCACCGGGACAGCGCGCTTCCCCCCCGGCTCGACCTGATCGCGATACCCGGCGGTTTTTCTTATGGCGATTATCTGCGCTCGGGCGCGATGGCGGCGCGCTCCCCCATTATGCAGGCGGTGATCGCGGCGGCGGCGCGCGGTGTGCCCGTGCTGGGCGTGTGCAACGGTTTTCAGATATTGACCGAGGCTGGATTGCTGCCCGGCGCATTGATGCGCAACGGCGGCATCCGCTTTGTCTGCCGCACGGTTAGCCTGATGGTTGAAAATAGCCAATCGATCTTCACCAGCGGCTATGATCAAGGCGAGAAAATCTCCATTCCCGTCGCGCATCATGACGGCAATTATTTCGCCGACGCCGCAACATTGGACCAGATTGAGGGCAAAGGCCGGGTGGCGTTTCGCTATAACGAACCGGTCAACGGATCGGCGCGCAATATTGCTGGCGTGTTAAACGACGCGGGCAAT
This sequence comes from Sphingomonadaceae bacterium, assembly GCA_021732525.1. Lineage (GTDB taxonomy): Bacteria > Pseudomonadota > Alphaproteobacteria > Sphingomonadales > Sphingomonadaceae > Sphingorhabdus_B. Next base: position 111,923 of record JAKFUU010000001.1, read on the forward strand.
GTGCTCGGCATGATGCCACATCCCGAACGGATGATCGAAAGCATTCATGGCGGGTCAGACGGGCGGCGTTTGTTCGAGGGGTTGATCCGTCAGATTGCTTGATAAGGCCCTATATCCTCGCCCGAAACGGCGTAAAATCCGTGTCCTCATCATAAATATCAACGCCCTCGCGGCGTTTGAGCGCCGTCACGATGACGATCGTCACCGGCAGCAGAATAATCTCCCATCCGGTCTTAATCGCCCATTGCGACAGAACGGTTTTGAAAAGCTCATCCGTCGGCCAGCCATCCAAACCATAAAAGGCAACGGGATAGAAAATCAGGCTATCCAGCCCTTGCCCCACGAAAGTGCTGGCGACAAAGCGCAGCCCCATATGGCGGCCCTTATTGGCCAATTTCATTTTGGCGAGCACGAAGCTATTGGCAAATTCGCCCGCCCAAAAAGCCAGCATCGATGCCATCACGATCCGCCAGCTATTGGCAAAGACCGCTTCGTAAGCGGCTTGATGCGGCCAGCCGCCAGCTGGCGGCAACTGCACCACAACCCAGGCCATGAACGCCATAAAAATCAGCGCGGCAAATCCGGTCCAAATCACCCGCCGCGCGCGGGCATAGCCATAAACCTCAGTTAAAATATCGCCAATCACATAGCTTAAGGGGAAGAATAAGACCCCGGCGCCAAAGGGCCATTCACCGATGAAAGGCAAATCGATGACCGCGCGTTTTGACGCGCCGATGATATTTGAGAGGAGCAGAATAGCGACGAATGCCGCCATCACCAGATCATAATAGCGAAAGGATCGGCCCGCCGTCCGGCTGGCAATTTCACGGGGGCTGGATATATCGGACATGGCCCATGCATAACCGGCTTTGCAGATGCGCGTAAAGCGGTTAATGGCAATATCCGCGGCGCCCGTAGCTCATCTGGATAGAGCGCGAGACTTCTAATCTTGAGGCAGCAGGTTCGAGTCCTGCCGGGCGCGCCATTTTTAATTGGTATGCGGTAATCTCTATTAAGATCACTACAGAAAATTTTTTTCCAAATTAGCATATCTATAACTAGTTAAAAAGGCTGCCTGATATTTGCATCCATACTTGAGGTATCGGCAAGCTGCTTTGCAACAGTAACGTTGATATACCAATCAATTTCTTGTTTGACTTTTTCGTTATGCTCTATGTAAATAGAAAAAATTTTCCGAATTTGATTCTCTTCATCAACACAAGATTTTCTCAAAGAATTTACTATCGATTCATTGAGAATATTTGATTTTGATATTGGAATATTATAGCTGCTTATGCAATTAATATAATTATCGCTCTCTTTTTTTGTTGCTTCATATATGAAATCGAATAGCCTTTGGTCTTGCGCTGGAGTAAATATTGGAAAAATTCCGGAAAATAGCGCGGCTACTTGAACCAGCATTTTTTCGTCGATGATTAAAAATCAACCTCTTTATATTGTAGGATAGTGGCCGATAGGAAGCAAATGAATAGAACTTTTTTGTTTAATGTGTCAAAGCGCGTGATAATTTAACTCTCTGTAAAGCTTCTCTATCGGCGCCATGATCCCGCTAAGCTTGCCGAGCTGATCGGCTATGTGGCGCAGGATGATGCACTTTATGCCGGCGGTATTTAGGAGTCATCGGGGCGGAGAATATCGCCTTCTTCGATCCCTATGCCGAAATGGACGATATCATCGCGGCGGCCAAGACCGCGCATGTGCATGATGATATCATGGCGCCTTTTGTTTAATTGGGCCCATGCAATACGAAACGCTGATGCGCGCCTTATCCGCGCTGAATATCGCGACCCTAAATTGCTCCTCTCTCGGCGCGGGCCCTGACAGGGTTTCTGCTTAACCGACAGGATTTTCTGTCTATTTCAGGTTTTTGATAATCCCGGAAAAATCGGTTGAGCCTTGGCCGGATATGTTAAAGGCCTCGTAAAGTTCGGCGGCGCGCGTGCCCATCGGCACATTTGCGCCGGTGTCTGCCGCCGCAGCCATTGCCAAGCGCAAATCCTTGAGCATCAGCGCTGCCGCAAAACCGCCTTGATAGTCATTATCGGCGGGGCTTTGCGGGCCAACGCCGGGGACGGGGCAATAGCTGGTCATGGACCAATTTTGCCCCGACGCTTTCGATGAAATATCGTAGAAAGTCTGCAGATCGAGACCGAGCTTTTCCGCCAGAATAAAGGCCTCGCAGGTCGCAATCATCGATGCGCCCAGCAGCATATTGTTGCAAATTTTGGCGGCTTGCCCCGCACCCGCACCGCCCGCATGGATCACCGCCTTGCCCATCGCGGACAGGACAGGCTGCGCGCGGGCAAAGCCATCGGCGCTGCCGCCGACCATGAAGGTCAACGTGCCGCCATCCGCCGCCGCAATCCCGCCCGACACCGGGGCATCGACCATGATATAGCCCTTGTCCGCCGCATCACCCGCCACCCGCCGCGCGGTTGCGACATCAATTGTCGAACAATCGATCAGGATGGCATCGCCGGGCGCATGGCCGATCACATGGGTGTGATAGAAATCATCGACGATGACGCCATTGGGCAGCATCGAGACCACGGCGCATGCGCCCCGCACCGCGCCCTGTGGATCGGGTTGGGCAATACAGCCATTTTCAGCCGCCTTGGTCAGCGCCGCCGGCGACAGATCAAAAGCGCGCAGTTCATGCCCGGCCTTTACCAAGTTGGCCGCCATCCCGCCGCCCATATTGCCAAGGCCAATGAAGGCGATTTTCACCGGCTATGTTCCCGTCCATACGCCGGGCCGTTTTTCCACAAAGGCGGCCATGCCCTCTTTTTGATCGGCGGTTCCAAATAGGCCGTGGAACAGCCGCCGTTCGAAACTAATACCCTGCGCCAGCGTGGTTTCAAAAGCGGCACCGACCATTTCTTTGCAAGCGATGGCGGCGAGCGGGGCCATGCCCGCGATGATTTCGGCGGTTTTAAGCGCTTCGTCTATCAGATCCGCCGCAGGCACCACGCGCGCGATCAGCCCCGACGCTTCGGCTTCACCTGCGCCCATCATCCGGCCGGTCAAGCACATTTCCATCGCCTTGGCCTTGCCAATCGCGCGGGTCAGTCGCTGCGATCCGCCCATGCCGGGGGTTACCGCAAGTTTAATCTCCGGCTGCCCAAATTTAGCGCCGTCGCCGGCGATGATGAAATCGGCCATCATGGCGAGTTCGCATCCGCCGCCCAGTGCAAAGCCGTTGACCGCCGCGATCCAGGGCTTGCGCGTCGCGGTGATCCGGTCATAGCCGGCAAAAAAATTGCTGCCATACATCTCGGCGAAGGATTGGCTTTGCATCTCCTTAATATCGGCGCCCGCCGCAAAGGCTTTTTCGCTGCCCGTCAGCACGGCGCAGCGCTGACCAGGATCGGCATCGAAATTGGCAAAGGCGCTGGTCAGCTCGGTTAAAATTTGACCATTAAGCGCATTTAAGGCCTGCGGCCGGTTGAGTGTGATCAGCGTCACCGCGCCGCGATGCGCGACAAGGATGGTTTCATAAGCCGCGTTCGGGTTCGTCATAGGGGCGTCCATTCCTGTTTCTTGGGCAGCGGCGCAAAAATTGCCGCCAATGCCGCATCGCTCATGTCTTCGGGCGTCGCGGGGTTCCAAACCGGCGCATTGTCTTTATCGATAATCAGCGCGCGTACGCCTTCGATAAAATCATGCATCGCAACCACGCGCGCGCCAATCGCATATTCCTGTTTCATTTCGGCGGCGAAATTGGGCATCGCCGCGCCTTCGGCCAATTGGCGCAACGCGACTTTGCAGGTTTGCGGGCTTTTTGTGCCCAGCGTATCGCGCGTGGCGGCGGCCCATTCGCCCTCATCGCTTTCGAGCGAAGCCAATATCTCTTCGTAAATATCGCCCGCGAAATGGCGGTTGATCTTGTCGATATGGTCCATGATCCGGGGATGCGGCGGGGTGAGCGACAATTCGCCCAAAATGCCCGCTATCCGATCGGGATGTTTGGCGATCCGGTCTTTGGCTTCCTCCAATTTTTCATGCGGCAGATAATGCGTGGCCAGGCCCAGCGACAGGCATTCCGCGCCGTCGAGCCGCGCGCCGGTGAGCGCCAAATATTGCCCCATGCGGCCCTCCAGCCGCGAAAGATACCAGCCGCCGCCGACATCAGGAAACAGGCCGATGCCGGTTTCGGGCATGGCGAAGCGGGTATTTTCGGTTGCAATCCGATATTTGGCGGGCAAGGCAATACCCACCCCGCCGCCCATGGTGATACCGTCGATGAAGACGGCCACCGGCTTTGGATATTCGAATAACAGATGATTGAGCCGATATTCGGTGAAGAAAAAGGCGCGCGCCTGTGCGCCATCTTTCGCGCCGCTCTCCGCCAGCATGCGGATATCGCCGCCAGCGCAAAAGCCGCGCCCTTCGCTATGGTCGATCATCACCGCCGCGATGGCGGGATCATCGCGCCAGACGAGCAGCGCGTCGGTCATCGCTTGGCACATATCATGGTTGAGCGCGTGGATCGCGGCCGGCCGGTTCAGGCTGATATGGCCAACCGGGCCATCCGTGCGGACGATAATATCGTGGGTCATTGCTGCCGAGCATCCTTTGCTTCGATTACATCCCAGCGATTGCCGTATTTGTCGTCCATTACAACAATCCTGCCATAGGTTTCGTTCCGTTCGGGTTCGGTGATTTTGATACCTCGTTCCAACCAACGCCCAACAATAGCATCAAATGGGGCAACATTAAGAAAAAAGGCAACACGTCCGCAAGCTTGGCGACCGATCGCCGCCGTTTCATCGTCATTGGTTGCTTCGACCAGCCTCAATTTTGCGCCCGAACCCGGATCGATCACAACCCAGCGATGTCCGGAAATATGGTGCGTGTCCATTGTCAGGGCAAAGCCCCAATCTTGCGTATAATGCGCAATGGCGTCGTCCATTGCAGGCACGATGAGTGTAACCATTGACAAAGAAACGCCGCTCATTGCCTTAATAAATCGCGCCCGACAATCATTCTCATCACTTGGTTGGTCCCCTCCAATATCGAATGGACCCGCAAATCGCGCCAGAAACGCTCGATCGGGTAATCCTGCAAATAGCCATAGCCGCCAAAAAGCTGCAAGGCATCATTGACGATTTTGCTGCCATTATCGGTCGCTAGCCGTTTGGCCATCGCCGAAAAGCGCGATTTATCCGGCGCATTGTCGGTGACCTTGCAGGCGGCGATATATAGCAGCGCCCGCGCCGCCTCCAGATCGGTGGCCATATCGGCGAGCATAAACTGGGTATTTTGAAAATCGGCGATGGCCTGGCCAAATTGCTTGCGCTCCTTGGTATAGGCGACCGCTTCATCAAGACAGCGCTGCGCCCCGCCCAGCGAGCAAGCGCCGATATTGATCCGTCCGCCATCCAGCCCGGCCATCGCAATGCGAAAGCCTTCGCCTTCGCCGCCGATGCGGTTGGCGGCGGGCACGCGGACATTATCAAAATGCACCTGCGCGGTGGGCGATGCGTTCCAGCCCAATTTTTTTTCCGGCGCGCCAAAGCTGAGGCCCGGCATGTCTTTTTCGACCAAAAGACAGCTTATCCCGCGCGGTCCGTCTTCGCCGGTGCGCATCATGCAGACATAGATATCATTCACACCCGCGCCCGAGATAAATTGTTTGCTGCCGCTTACCACATAATCATCGCCGTCACGCCGCGCGGTGGTTTTCAGCGCGGCGGCATCCGATCCGCTACCCGGTTCGGTCAGGCAATAGCTGGCGATTTTGTCCATGGTGATCAAATCGGGCAGGTAACGCGATTTTATATCATCGGAGGCAAAGCTGTCGATCATCCAGGCCGCCATATTATGGATTGAAATAAAGGCCGATGTCGCGGGACAGCCATAGGCCATCGCCTCCATGATGATCGCGGCTTCCAACCGGCCAAGTCCGATGCCGCCCGATGCCTCGCGCACATAAATGCCGCCAAAGCCAAGCTGCGCACTGCGTTTGATCACATCGACGGGGAAATGCTTCGTCACGTCCCATTCGGCGGCAAAGGGGGTGATTGCATCGGCGGTGAATTTACGCGCCATATCTTGAATCGCCAACTGATCGCCGGTCAGCGCATATTGGTTGGTCATGAAAATTTTCCTAATCTGACATCTGCGGCACGATGACCAAGCGGTCACCGCGTTTTAATATCACCGCCGAAACATCATAGACAGCCTCAATATTTCTCGCCGTCAAAATATCGCCCGGCACGCCCGCCGCAAATATCTGTCCAGCCTTGAGCAACAGGATATGATCGGCAATATGAGCGGCTTGCGTCAAATCATGCAGCACCATGACAATACCGGTGCTGCTTTGCGCCATCGAGCGCATCTGGGCCAGCGATTGCAATTGATGGCGCGGGTCGAGACCGGCCAGCGGCTCATCCGCGAGCAGCCATCGAGGCTGTCCCGCCAGCGTCCGGGCCATCAACACGCGGGCGCGTTCTCCGCCCGACAGGCTCATGACCCGCCGGGCGGCAAAATCGGTCACATCCGCCGCCGCCATTGCCGCATCAATGATGGCGTCATCGCACGCCTTGCTGCAACGCCCGGCATGGGGAAAACGGCCGAGTGCCACCAGGTCACGCACCGCCAAATCCCAATATACAGGAGGATTTTGCGGCAAAAAACCGATATGGCGCGCGCGCGCGCGATAATCCATATCGGCAAGCGGCATGTTATCCAGCGTCACACCGCCGCTGCTGGGCAAAATCAATCCCGCCAGGCAGCCGAGCAAGGTCGATTTTCCCGCACCATTGGGGCCCAAAATTACGTTGATTTTACCAGGCCTCAGATTGACCGAGACATTGCCGAGCAGTTTTTTTGTGCCCAAGGCGACCGAGATATTATGCGCCTTAAGCATGGCCAAACCCTCCTGCGCCCTGCGTCCGGGCGCGCAAAAGAATGGCCAAAAAGAACGGCGCACCCAAAACCGCCATCACAATGCCCAGGCGAATTTCACTGGGGCCGGGGATCAACCGAACCAGACTGTCGGCGGTCAGGGTTAATATCGCGCCGCCCAGCGCCGACGGGATCAAGATGGCGGACGGTTTCTCTCCAACAAAGCTGCGCATCACATGCGGCACAATCAAGCCGACAAAGCCCACCACGCCCGATACCGCCACCGATGCGCCGACCGCCAAACCCACGCCGCCAATGATGAGCCAGCGTAGGCGCGTCATATTCACGCCCATGCTGCGCGCGCCTACCTCACCCAGCGTCAAGCCGTCTAGGCTGCGCCCCGTCATCATCAACAAACCCGCCCCTGCCGCCATAAATGGCCCCGCGCGGATCACATCATCCCATGTACGATCGGTGATCGCCCCCATCAGCCAGGTGATAATTTCTCCGGTCGCATAAGGGTTGGGCGCGATACTGATCAAAAAAGCGGTCAACGACCCCGCCAGCGTTGAGAGCACCATACCCCCCAGCAGGAAACCCAGCGGACCGGCCGGCATGCCGCGCGCCGAACCATATCCGGCCATCAACCCCAGCAACAGCAGGCTGCAACCCGCAGCCACCATTGCGCAGACAAAAATACCATAAGGCCAAACCGACAGTCCAAAAAAAATCGCCGCAACCCCGCCCAGCGCCGCGCAGGACGATACCCCAACCACCGTGGGATCGGCGAGCGGATTGCGCAGATAACCCTGGAGCGCCGCGCCCGACAATCCCAGCACCGCGCCAATGGCAAGCCCCAGCAAGGCGCGCGGCATCCGCAATTCGGCCATTATCCAGCCATCGGCATTGTCGGCAAACCAATCCGCCGGTGCGATCCAGATCTTACCCGCCGACAGCGACAGGATAAAGGCCGCAGCGAGCAAGAGCGATAGCAGCGTTATGGGAGGCGGGGAAAATGGCGCGGGCCGTGTCATCCTGTTGCCTCGCGCATCCGATCCATGGCATCGATGATTGCCGGGCCGCCGCAAAAAGCCAAGCGGTCGGGAAAATGCACAATCCGCGTGTGCGGCGCCGCGCGCGTCAGCAACCTGCGGCGCAGCGCCAGCGTGCGTTCGGCCTCTGCTCCCTTGACCCCGATCGGCATGAAAATGACATCGGGCGGATTGCGGATCAATGTTTCGGCGGGCAATATACTCCATTGGTTAAGGCCGTAAAGCGCGGCGGCATTGGTAAATCCGGCGCGGGCCAGCATCTCATCCTGCAATGTGCCGCGCCCGGCAACAAAGCCGCCATTTTGCCAGATGATCGCGGAGCGCGTGGGCGCGGATGACGGCCTAAACCCCGCCGCCTTGTCAATTTCGGCGGCCAACCGGCTGCCTTGATCCTCGCGCCCGATGGCTTTGGCAATCGCCGTTATTTGCGCTTTGCTCTCGGCAATATTGGCCGGCACGCCAAAGCTTTGGAAGGTAACGCCCGCGCGGCGCAGCGCGGCATTGGTGCCGCCGGTAGCCAAATTACCGGTTAGCAGCAACCGGGGCCGGGCCGCGATCACCTCTTCTGCGCTTGTCCCAATGGCGGGAAACCGGCGGGCCCACGGCAGCGATGCCGACGCGCTTTGCGCATCATGGCTATAGATGCTGACCGCAGCAACCTGCCCCGGCGCGGCGATCCGTTCCAGCACCGCGTCGATGCAGGGGTTGTTAGAGATAATCCCGCCGGGTGGGACCGCAGGCTGACCCCCACATCCGCTGAGCAGCAACAGTAAAGAGCCGCCCGCCCGCATCAATATCGCGCCCTTAATCCGGCATAGGCGTTGCGGCCAAAGCTGCCAAAGCCGCGCACTGTCTCGTAAATTTCATCGGTCACATTTTCCACCCGGCCAAATAATTCCACATTATGCGTCACCGGATAAGACACCCGAAGGGACGCCAACACAAAACCGTCAAGGCGCAGGCTATTGGCCAGATCGTCGAAACTATCACCCGTTAGGGTGATGGTGCTGCCAACCGATAATCCGATCGGCGATTTCCAATCGATCGCAAAACTGGCGCTATCTTTCGCTCTGCGCGCCAGCCGATTACCAAAATTTGCATCTGGCGATCGGTTGGTGGCATCGACCCGCGCGTAATGCGCCGCGACATTCAAATTATTCGCGGGGCGGATGATCAGCCCTAACTCAATCCCTTCCGCTTTGGTCCGCGCGATATTTTCCGACAGAAAGGTTGCGAGAGAAAAGCTGATGGTATCATTGCTGCGCCGGTTAAAATAGGTCGCGGCGGCGGTGACTTTACTGTCAAAAAATTGATGTTCGATGCCCGCATCAAAGCTCTGTGCGGTTTCGGGCCGAAGTTGGGCATTGCCAAAGGGCAGCAACGCCTCGGTCAATGTCGGCGCGCGGAAACCTTCGGCATAAGTGCCGCGAAATATCGTTATACCTTCATTGGGCGTATAGGCAAAATTAGCGCCGAATGTGGTTTGCCCGCCATATTGCGAATAATCATCATGCCGCACGCCGCCGGTCAGCGTCAGGCCGTTAAAGGGCTTCACGGATAATTGGCCGAAGCCGCTCGTCACCGTCGTTCTTGCGGTATCGGGCGCTGCTCCGCCGCCCGCCGGAAAGAAGATGCTGGCAAAGCTAATTTCATGTTCCAGCCCCGCCGTAAGCGTGAGCGCACCGGAAAAATCAAACGAACCCAAATATTCGAAACGATCAAGCCGGCCATTCAAGACATTGACGTTAAAACTATCCGCCACGCCGGGTTCATCACCAATCCGGCTGATATCGGTGCGGCTATAGGAGACGCGCTGTTTCAAACGGCCATCGACCAGCGCGCTATTCAAGCCGATGTAACCAAGGAATTGTTCATTACGTGTGACCGGAAATGTATCGAGCGCGGCGCCAAAGGGATCGTCAAATTCCACCCGGCCCCGGTTATAATAGCCGCGCAGATCGATAGTGAGAGCATCTGAAAATTTGACCTTCAATTTGCCATTCGCCGAATAATTTTCATATCCGTCGCGCTCGGTTCCGGCGCTGAGCGCGGAGATACCATCGGTGCGGTAATATCCGCCGCCGACGCTGCCCGAGAATATGCCGCTGGTCCCGGCGATATTGGCGCGGGCCTGAGCCGCATTAAAACTACCATATTCGGCGAGGGCGTTGGCGGAAAAACTATCCGTGGGCTCTGCATTGCGGATGCTGATGACGCCGCCGATGGCTTGGCTGCCCCAAACCACCGAATTGGGCCCGCGCAATATTTCCACGCGGTCGATATTTCCCGTAAGCAACGTTCCAAAGTCGAATAGGCCATTGGGCGTGGATGGATCATTGATCCGCACGCCATCGATGAGGACGAGCGTCTGCGCGCTTTCCCCGCCGCGAATGAAGACGCTGGTTTGATTGCCCACACTGCCGCTGCGCGCGACCGCAACGCTGGGCACGCTGCGCAATAGATCGGCGATATTGGCGCTTTGCGATCTTTCAAGGGCTTTGGCATCGATCACCGAAATTGCCTGGCCGGTTTCATATCGATTGGTTTGGGTGCCGGTTGCGGTAACGACAATGTCGGGCCGCCTTTGGGAACCAACAACACAGCAGGTGTTATACTCGGCTTCCGCAGCTTCGCTCGATTGATCCTGCGCCCAAAGCGCGGACGGCGTTAGGCAAAGCGCCGCAATCGCAGCGCTGCATTTTAAGGCAAATTTGGGCATTTCGGGTCTTGCTCCTTCCTGTAACGACGATGAATGTCGTCACAGGAGCAGGGGCAAAGGCCTCCCTCCATTCACCCGGCAACCCTCGACCGCGCGATGAACGACGATGCATCGGCAGGTCTCCTGACTTTCGGGTCACTGCGCCCGCTTCACCTTCCCAGGGCCAAAGCCCCAGTGGTATATTGAAGCAGCCGCTCGCCGATCACAGTTGCGAGGACAGTCCCGGATTTGAAATGCAAATTTCGCACCGGCTTCCCTATTATCCCGCTGCTACGCGGGACCGAACATCGCAGCGATGACTATACCGCGATATCATAATCGTCAAGCCTTGCGCCATTTTGTCCATAAATGCCGCGCGAGCATTAAGGGCGGCATCCGCAGCCAATGCGAACGGATATAGAAGAGCAGCCGGGTCAATGGGGCGCTGCCCCGGCCCCAGCCATCGCGCGCGAGTATCCGGCGGATGAACAAGCTATCGTGCCAATGCGCCTTCGCCCAGCTCTGCGGAATTGATGTGCCATAAAGCCGGGCCGAAAGCCGCGCCGCGCGCTGCACCGCAGGCTGTAATTGATGATGGCGGGATCTCGCCGCAAGCTGCGCCCAAAATTGGGTGTCTTGCGCCGAAAATTCACTCAGCAAACAATGCATGTCCCAAAGATTGCGCAGTCCGCCGGTCAGATCGCCGTCCGCAATCAAATGCGCGGCGCAGTGGCACACCATATCTTCGGGCGCGAAGATCGATAGGCCATTACCGATGTCAATCGCATCGTCCAGCATTGCCGCTGCATCGGGCTGCGGCCGTGCTGTCATCGGCAAGATCGTGTGGTGAACATCGATCATCCGGTCGCGTTCCTTGTGGATCATCGGCGGTAGCTCATGCATATGATCGCGGTAATAGGCGTCGTCATAGGCATCTTCCTTCACCCATTCCCAGCCGCCTTGGGTAAGCAGCAATCGCTCGGCCCCCGCGATTGCCTTGTGCGCCACCATAATATCCAAATCGCCAATATGCCGGCCCTCACCAGCTTTCAGCCCCGCCGCGACATAGGCTGTGCCCTTCATCAGCACAATTCCGCCATCAAATTCGGTCAGCGCCCGGCGCGCGCAATCGGCCTCCCACAGCGCGCTGCGCCGTTGATATTCGGCATTCAGCCGGGCATCGATGAGCGCGGCTTGTATCGGCTGGGGAAGGTCAATGCCTTCCAGCCGGCGCGCGAGCGTGCCCAGCAGCAACTCAGCGCGGGCGAGTGTCAACAGCGCCGTCCAGCCACCCGAATCGAGCGCCGTAGTGCTTGCCGGATCGCGGAGCGCACGCACCAAAATTGCGGCATCCTTCATGCCAGCTGGTCCCAAAGCTGATTGACCAAGGCTTCGGCTTGTTCGCCCGATTGATAATCGATGGCGCGCGCGGGAATATTTTGCACAAAGCGGGTGAGCGCTTCAAAACCGGCCTCACCCAGCGCCACATAATTGGTCGAAGCCTGAGTTAGCCGCATGAAAACCTCGCCGGCGTCAATTTCGCGCACGGCGGGTTCATAGCCAAAACGTGGGAATAACAACAAGGCCGGTTTGGCGCGCGCTTGCATCCGTACTATGGCCGGTGCGGGCGGAACCATATGGCGGATATCGCCTTTCGGCGTGCCTTGCATCAGCGGCCCGAAACGAGCGTCGGGCGCGTGCTTTTGCATCGCCGCTATCGCCTCATTCTTCAAGCTAATCAGCCGCGGATAGGGAACCGCATCGCCGCTGACCATATCAATCAGCGCAAATTCATCACCCATAAAACGCCAGTTTTTTTGGCCCAGCATCGCAGATAGCGTGGATTTTCCGGAGCCCGACGCCCCCGTCATGATCAGCGCTCTGCCCTCTCGCTCTACCGCGCTGGCATGCAAAATCAGCTGCCGCCGCCAACCCAGTGCCATTTGCAGGTTCATCCCCATTTCGGCGGCGAGCAAGCCTTGGCCGAGCGGCAAGGGCGCGGCATCGGGCAGCCGATAATCGCCGTTAATCGCCGCCGATGGCCGCAGGAAACGGCGCAAAAAGCGGGCCGCCTCCAGCCGTACGGTGAAGTCGGTGAAATCGGCCGCTGGGTAATCGGCATAGAGCGCGCGCATTTGATCAATCGGTGCGCGCCAATCGCTGCCAATCCGGAAAGCAGCAGGGCCAACGCGGACATGAAATTCATGGCGCATCGATCATCTCCACCAGACCCAATAGCGATAATTCTTTGAGCCGTTCGGATATGACAGCGCCGCTGTCTGGTCTGTTTTCCAGATCGAATATATCCGTCAACCGCTGCATCACATCGCCGGCGGTCACAATATCCTGTTTCATAATCTCCAAAATTTGCGGCACTGGGTCGGCGACAATATGCGTGATGCCCGAACGCCGATGATAGATCAGCGTCATAATATCCAGCGGCTGGATAATCAGTTCACCTGCTTTTTCAGCACGATAATGTTGAATAGGGGATGCAGTACCGGACATGACGCAGCTTTAGCAAAAAGCCTTGAAAAATCTCTGAAAAATCAAATGATCCAAATGAATCGATTAGCGCGGCATTTGCAGCGATGCAAAACATGTGAATCCGCTCTGCCCATATTGCAGGCGGCGGATATAATTTACATAGGCTTGGCTTTCTTCGTAACTCGTTCCTGGCAAACTGCGCCCGCGCATTGCCGCGCGCACTTGTTCGCCGGTAAAACGGCGGCCGGTTGCGACAAAGGAGCCCGGCGTGTCGGCGGCCACCAATCGTCCGTCTGCCGCGACATTCTGCCCGCGGGCATGCGGGCCAGTCACCGGAATTTCGCAGTTTAAAACCGAACCGACGGCCTGTGCCATCGCGGGCCGAACCGAAATAACCGCCGCGGCGCCAACCGCGCCCAGCATCAATGCTCTGCGGCGGTTCGGCTGCCCCGTCGTAACCCCCGCGGCATGGCCTGCGGTGCCTTCACCCGGAAAGATGTCGGCCCGATTATTCGCAAGCGCCCGATTATCCGCAAGCGATGGATCATTGTCTGCCTGATCGGTCATTGGTTACCTTTATATCTTTGCTATATCTTTGCCAGTCCAAGCCTAGAACTTATTGGATTTTTGATTGAATCAATTTCTTTCCATATCCGCAATTTCCAACCCGCCCGGTGTCATTACCGCATGCCAAGACACAATAGCACGCCGCAAGAAAAATACCAGCCAACCCGCTTGCCTTGCTGGGCAGCGTCTTTATGTGGGACAGAGATTGGTGAAAAGCTAACAAGATAAGCGGAGAGCATATTCCAATCGGATTAAAATGCATGTGATCAAAAAATTAAATGTATCAATAGTTTAGAGTTATTTTGCCGATGCGATCAGATCGAAATTTACTCCAAGTCGGACATGGGAGCGTTCAGATGGTGCGAACATTGCTTTCGGCAAAAAGCATCGCGGCGATATTGATTGTGCTCGTCGGTGCTTATTTTGCGGGATATGGGCGGGGGCCGTATGAACGGATCACGATCATGTTTGTCACCACATTGATTGCGCTGTTTATCGGGACCGATCAATATGTTGCGGAAAATGTGACCGATGACAAATCGAAAGTAGAAGAAGAAGTCAATAGGCTCAGCGATCTTGAACAATTTCAAATATTTCTGGATGCCTGCATCGATGCGGCACTTATCGTCGAAAATGCGCAAGTCACCCATGCCAACAAGCTGGCTTTGCAATTGTTGGGTAGCAATATTGTGGGAAAATCGGTTCAGATTGCCTTTCGTCATGCCGGCGCGATCGAACGGCTTTCGGATCCCGATGCGCAGCATGATGGACGGCCCATCCGGTTAATCGGAATTGGACTGCGCGATCAGCAGTGGGAGATGCGGATAACCTCGCTCGATGATCGGCAAAAGCTGGTGTTTCTATCCGACAAGACTGGCGCGCAGGCGGCGGAAAAAATGCGGGTTGATTTTGTCGCCAACGCCAGCCACGAATTGCTGACCCCGCTGGCCGCGATTAAAGGTTTCATTGAAACGCTGACCGAAACCGAAGCCGGCGCAGAAAAAAAGACGCGGTCGCGTTTTTTGAAAATCATGGAAGATGAAGCCAGCCGGATGCAGGCCTTAATCCGCGATTTAATGTCGTTATCGCGGATTGAAGCGGAAAAATATCGCCTGCCCGCCAGCTTGGTGCAGATGGATAGTATCATCAATGAAATTGTCGGTCCGCTGCGAACCGGCGCCGACCCGCGCGGCCAGGATTTGATCGTAACTCTGGCGGAAAATCTATTACCGGTGATGGGCGATGCCGGTCAATTGCGGCAATTGGTAAGCAATATCATCGCCAACGCCATGAAATATGGCCGGGCCGCGACGCCGATTGCCGTCAAGCTGGAACCGTCGCGGTCGGGCTCCATGCTCGCCCTGACGGTTGCTGATGAAGGCGAGGGCATTGCGCCCGAACATCTGCCGCGCTTGACCGAGCGTTTTTACCGGGTGGATTCGGGGCGCAGCCGAGCCATTGGCGGAACCGGGCTGGGCCTATCGCTGGTCAAACATATTGTCGATGGCCACCGTGGGCATCTGGAAATTAAGAGCAAGCTTGGGGTTGGCACAACCATACGCGTTCTATTACCGGTATCCAGCAGCAGCGCTATCGTCACGCCGCCGCGCGAGGTTAACCCAAGGGATGTCATATAATTGAAATAATATAGTCACAATCACGCCACGCTCGGCTAGTATGTGGACGCGGTTCAGGGGCTGCGCTTTTCGCAGTGTTTTTTTAGTTTTTTCGGGGTTTGCGCGCCGGTCTTTCAGGAGCTTCATTTCATGGTGAAAAAAATATCGGTTCTCGCGTTTGGCAGTTTGGCTTTGGCGGCTTGTAACGATCCGGCGGCTTCGGGCGGGGCAGGCGGTGCGCGTCAAGAAATCCGGATCATGGGTTCGTCCACGGTCTTTCCTTTTGCCAAAGCGGTCGCCGAAGCCTTTCAAAAAGGTGATTCGAATCGAAAAAACCCCATTGTCGAATCCACGGGCACGGGCGGCGGCATCGAAGCTTTCTGCGCTGGAATAGGCTCGCAAACGCCCGATATTGCCAATGCGTCGCGTCGGATTAAAAAAAGCGAATTTGAAACTTGCAAAAAAAATGGCGTGACCGAAATTGTCGAAATTCAGATCGGTATTGATGGGATTGCGCTGGGCGAATCGATCAAAGGTCCGGGTTTTAAGCTGACCAATGCTGAGGTTTATAAGGCCTTGGCCGCCAACCCATTTGGCAAGCCCAATCTGACCAAAAAATGGTCGGATGTGAACCCGGCGCTGCCCAATATTCCGATCGCAGTATTTGGCCCGCCCAAAACATCGGGCACGCGCGATGCCTTTGCCGAATTGATCCTGGAGGCGGGATGCAAAACCGATGCGGCGACAAAGGCGCTAAAAGAAACCAATGAAGATAAATATAAGGCGGTATGCCACGATATCCGCACCGACGGCGCCTATAAGGAACAAGGCGAGAATGACAATTTGATTGTTCAAAAATTGTCCGCCAACCCCAATATGCTGGGGGTTTTCGGCTATAGTTATATGGAAGAAAATTCGACAACGGTTCGCGGCGTGGCGTTGGAAAATGTTGCGCCGAATTATGGCGCTATCGCCACGGGCCGCTATCCTGGAGCGCGTCCACTGTTTATCTATGTCAAGAAACAGCATGTCGATAAGGTTCCCGGTATAAAAGAATATGTTGCGGAATTTGTTTCGGCTGGCACAAAGGGGTCTTATCTTACCAAGCTGGGGTTAATTGCCGCGCCGGATGATGTCCGAAAGAAAGCTTTCGACGCGGCCGCCAACATGACAATCATCGACGGCGCTGATCTGAAATAAATTTGCAACATTCATGGCGTCTATAGGTTCGGCCCGATTTGCTGGCAGAATTAGAGCGGGGCCGAGCATCTTTTGCACTGTAATTACAAGGATTGAGTATATTTATGGATGGCACGGCTCTATTGTTCCTGATCTTGGGTCTGGGCCTGGTGGCTTGGATAACAGGGCGGACAAGAGCCTCGATCTTTGTTCGTGACGGCGCGCATCTGCGGCGCGGTCATGTGAACAGCCTGCCTGTTTATCATGGTTGGTATTTGGCGCTGTGGGCGGTTTTGCCCGCACTTGCCTTTATGGTTTTGTGGGACATAATTTCGCCGGCGCTTGTGTCAAACCGGGTGCTGCTATCCCCCGCAGCAGCGAGTCTGAGCGCGGATAGCTTTTCGCGCGGTGCCATCTTGTCGGAAGCACGGGCGATCGCGCAGGGTTTTCAACAATCCGCATTTCAACCGCAAGCGCAGGCGCTGGTTCCCGCTTACCGGGAGGCATTGGCCTTTTATCGCTGGATTGGTTTTGCGATCACGCTGGCTTTGTTTTTTGTGGCCGCGCTCTATGCTTACAGCCGTCTGAAGCCTAACCTGCTCGCCCGAACGAAGGTGGAACGGTTGGTGATGCTTATTTTGATATTGGCCTCATCGATCGCCATTATCACCACGATTGGAATATTTGCTTCGCTTATTTTTGAAACCGTCCGGTTTTTCCAATTTGTATCGCCGGTTGAATTTCTATTCGGCACCCGCTGGAGCCCCAGCGAGACGATCGGCGAAGGCTATAACAATGGCTATGGCGCGATCCCGTTATTTTGGGGCACCATTTTTGTTGGCGCGATTATCGCGATGATCGTCGCCATTCCGCTGGGGTTGATGAGCGCGGTGTTCCTGACGCAATATGCCAGTCCTCGGCTGCGCCGCTGGATGAAGCCGATTTTGGAGATTTTGGCGGGCGTGCCCACGGTCGTCTATGGTTATTTTGCCGCCCTAACCGTCGCGCCGATGATCCGCGATTTCGCCGTTTGGATCGGATTTCAAAATGCCGCTTCGGACAATGCTTTGGCCGCCGGGATTGTGATGGGCATCATGATCATTCCGTTGGTGTCATCGATGGCCGACGATAGTATCGCGGCGGTGCCGGGCGCCATGCGCGATGGATCGCTGGCGATGGGCGCAACCAAAAGTGAAACGATCAAAAAAGTGTTGCTGCCCGCCGCCTTGCCAGGCGTTGTTGGCGGTATCTTGCTGGCGGTTAGCCGTGCGATCGGCGAAACCATGATTGTGGTGATGGCGGCGGGATATACCGCAAATTTAACCGCCAATCCCTTCGATAGTATTTCCACCATCACGGTGCAGATTAAGGCGCTTTTAACCGGCGATATCAACTTTAATGGTCCGCAAGTGCTGGCGGCTTTTGCGCTCGGGTTAACGTTGTTTTTGGTGACATTCCTGCTCAACATCATGGCGCTTCGCGTCGTCAAAAAATATCGGGAAGCTTATGACTGATCCAAACGTTCAACCCGCGCGCGCGCCAACCGATTGGTCTAACCCGGCGCGGCAGCGATTGATTAAGCAGCGCTACGCCGCCGAACGGCGTTTCCGGCTGGCGGGTTTTTTCGCCGTGGCGCTGTCGGTGCTGGCGCTGGCGGTTTTGCTGGTCACGATGGTGGGAAATGGATTGAATGGGTTTCGTCAGACGGAACTTTCAGTAACCTTTGATTTGCCGACATTAACCTCGGGGGCAAGCGCCGACTCCTTGCGCGGAGCATCCGCCGACGCCGCGATCCGATCAATGGATTTGCAGGGTATTGTTGGCCTTGCGGTTGAACAGGAATATGGCAGCGATAGCAGGGATTACCTAACCGCCAACGCGCCTTTCTTGCTGCGCGATATGCTGCAGGATGATCCCGACATGATCGCGCGCAAGGCGAAGATATGGCTGCCGGTCGCATCGCCCATAGACATAGCTTACAAAGGTCGCGGCACCGCAGAGGCGGAAAAAATCGCCGCGACGTTGAAAGCTAATGAGAAATTACGCAGCAGCTTCAACTGGAATTTCCTATCGGCATCGGATGCCACCGACCCTGCCGATGTCGGCATTTGGGGCGCGTTAAAGGGGTCTTTGCTCACTTTGATCATCACTTTGGCAATTGCTTTTCCGGTGGGTGTTTTTGCGGCGATTTATCTGGAAGAATATGCGCCCAAAAATAAACTCACCGATTTAATCGAAGTGTCGATCAACAATCTGGCGGCGGTGCCCTCGATCATTTTCGGCCTGCTCGGGTTGGTGGTATTCCTGACATGGTTCCAAATGCCGCGATCATCTTCGCTGGTCGGCGGATTGACGCTGGCCTTGATGACCATGCCGGTGATCGTCATCGCTGGGCGCAATGCGATCAAGGCGGTTCCCCCGTCAATTCGGGAGGCCGCGCTGGGCATCGGCGCATCCCCCATTCAAGTGGTGTTTCACCATGTATTGCCGCTGGCTCTGCCCGGAATTTTAACCGGGACGATCATTGGCATGGCGCGCGCGCTGGGCGAAACCGCACCCTTGTTGATGATCGGCATGGTCGCGTTTATCTCCTCGCCGCCGGGCGGTTTCACCGACGCAGCCACCGCTTTGCCGGTGCAGATTTACCTTTGGTCGGACGAGGTCAATCGCGGATTTGTGGAAAAAACCAGCGCCGCAATCATCATTCTTTTGATATTCCTGCTGGGAATGAACGCACTCGCCATTTACCTGCGCAATAAATTTGAAACCCGCTGGTAAGGCTATTTTATAAAGAGGAGTTTCGGTTTGGCCGAGGCAGACAGCATGACCCCAAAAGCAAAAATATCAACCCGCAATGTCAGCGTTTTTTATGGCGAAAGCCAGGCCATAAAAAATGTGTCGATTGACGTCGATATGGATAATGTCACCGCCTTTATCGGCCCGTCGGGATGCGGCAAATCGACCTTTTTACGGTCGTTGAACCGGATGAATGACACGATTATCGGCGCCCGCGTCGAAGGCGTGATCGAATTGGATGGGGAGGATGTCTATGCCTCTGGCATGGATGTGGTTCAATTGCGCGCGCGCGTTGGCATGGTGTTTCAAAAGCCCAATCCATTTCCCAAATCCATTTATGATAATGTCGCTTACGGCCCGCGCATCCACGGTCTTGCCAAGGGAAAGGCGGAGTTGGACCAGATTGTTGAAACCTCGCTAACGCGCGCGGGTCTTTGGGGTGAGGTGAAGGACCGGCTTAGCGCCAGCGGCACGGCCCTGTCGGGGGGGCAGCAACAGCGGCTATGCATTGCCCGCGCAATAGCGGTCGATCCTGAAGTCATTTTGATGGACGAACCTTGTTCGGCGCTGGACCCCATTGCCACCGCGCGGATCGAAGAACTTATTCACGATTTGCGCGGAAAATATGCTATCATCATCGTGACCCACAATATGCAACAGGCGGCTCGAGTCTCCCAGCGGACGGCTTTCTTTCATTTGGGTGAGCTGGTGGAATTTGGCCAAACGACCGACATTTTCACCAATCCCAAGGCGGACCGGACAAAAGATTATATTACCGGTCGTTACGGTTAAAGGATATCGACATGCATACCGGCACACCGCATACCGCCAAAGCTTTTGATCAGGATATGGACCATATCCGCAGCTTGATAGCCGAAATGGGCGCGCGTGCAGAAGCGGCGGTGAGCCATGCGATGCGCTCGTTGATCGATAATGACAAGATACTGGCGGAAAAAATCCGCGTGGATGACAAGATTATCGACCGGCTTGAAACCGAAGTGGAAAAACGGGTGGTGCAAACCATTGCCCTGCGCGCGCCGATGGCCGATGATTTGCGCGAATTGGTGGCCGCGCTGAAAATTTCGGCGGTTATTGAACGGATTGGCGATTATGCCAAAAATATCGGCAAGCGGGTCATCCAATTGGACAGCCGGCATTTTCTCGATAGTAATGATCAGCTTGAGAAAATGGGTGAAATTGCCGCTGAAATGGTGCGCGGCGCGATGGAGGCTTATGCCAAGCGCGATGTCGATCTGGCCCGCGCGGTCACCAGTCGCGATGATGCCGTGGATCAGCTTTATAAGGATTTATTCGTCGATTTTATCGCCTTTGTTGCCAAAAATCCGCAATCGGCGACCGAAATAGCGCATTTATTATTCATCTCGAAAAATCTGGAGCGCGTGGGCGATCACAGCACCAATTGGGCGCAGATGATTTATTTTACCGAAACGGGCGATAATTTACCCGACGCTTAATACGGATTGATGCGGACGCCGCAAAAGGACAGAATATGCCAAATGCACAATTGTTACTGGTTGAAGATGACGCGGCGCTGGCCGAATTGATCGAATGGCATTTTGAACGCGAAGGATTTGATGTCCGCCAAACCAGCGACGGCGAAGAAGCGTTGATTCTGGCGCGCGAACGCACGCCCGATATTGTCTTGCTCGACTGGATGATCGAAAATCTGTCGGGGATTGAGGTGTGCCGGCAATTGCGCAAGGCCGATCCGACCGCCAATGTCCCGATTATCATGCTAACCGCGCGGGGCGAGGAGGATGACCGGATACGCGGGCTTGAAATTGGCGCCGATGATTATGTCACCAAACCATTTTCACCGCGCGAATTGGTGGCGCGGGTCAATGCGGTGCTGCGACGGGTGCGCCCGGCGCTGGCCGGTGAAACGCTGCGCTTTGCCGATGTTGAAATGGATACGGTCGCACATAAGGTGAAACGCGCCGGAAAAATGGTGGCGCTCGGCCCAACCGAATATCGCCTGCTTAAACATTTTTTGGAATATCCCAGTCATGTTTTTTCGCGCGAACGTTTGTTGGACAGCGTTTGGGGGCATGATAGCGACATTGAGATACGCACCGTGGATGTCCACATTCGCCGGCTGCGCAAAGCGCTGAATGACGGTATTGAAAGCGGCCGGGATATCATCCGCACGGTGCGTTCGGCCGGCTATTCGCTCGATCAGGATAGCGCATAACGTATCGCTGCGGAAAAGTGGATACCGGTTTTCGCTGAAGCGATGCGGCGCGCGCCGCTGGATCAAGCGCCTTGTCACAAGGTCTGGGCAAGCTAACGGGCTTGCAGGACAAGTTTAGTTTTGCGGGCGTTGCGGCGGCGGGCATTGGCTCTGCTGCGGGTGATTTTGTCGGCGCACGTGTGGGCAGCAGCAAGCTCGGCAGCTATGCGGCATCGAGCGCCGCCTCCGCCATCGCCAACGCCGCCACGCGCAGCGCGATCAATGGCGAGAATTTCGGCCGCAACCTGGTCGCCGCCATCCCCGATCTGATCGCGGGGATATTGCAACGCGCGGTGGGGAGCACGGTGGATGGGGTGAAGACGGAGAGGCGCGACCGCTCGGAAAATCAAACGACTGTTGGCGAAGAGACGGAGAGAAGTGCTACCGCTCAACAAGCAAAAGTGTTAACCGATGATGGCGTTCCAACCAATGACGTGCGCCCACAAATCGATAGGGGCGATATCGCCCCTACCATAGAAGGTGCGCGTGCGGCACGTATTCAAGCGTTGATTGATTCTGCTACGACATCCACCGCCGATGACATTGACGGCGGAGAACTTGATGAGGCCGCTGCTGATAGTGCCACCGACAAAATAAAAGATTACATTTCATCAGCTTATAATAAGGCGTATGGTCATTACCCTCCCGACACGAAACATGCTGGAAAGCGAATTTCGATTGAGTCGACGTCCGTCGTTAAAAATGGCCATAAAACGGATACAATCTATATTGACGTTGAAGCAAATTTCTATGTTGACGATGGCACCCTTCCTACGGGTGTGACTGCTGAAGCATGGGCGGCAGCATCAGCCAAAGCCATAGAGACAGACTTCTCTTTGACACAAAAGGGCAAAAACTATACCGTGAAATATGTGACACGGGTAAATCATACTGTGAACGGAGAAATTAAGCCGGACAGAGTGAACTTCGTTCTTGTGGAGCAAGGGGATGTCAGATTAGCTTGGAAAGATAATAGAACCGGAATAGCACTGCATTTTGAAAAAGGATATGTCGCTTTCATCAGTGAAAAAGCTCGATCAAGAACGATCTCTCACGAATTCGGTCACTTGGCAGGTTTGCGACATGTGGGGAAAGCCCCTTTTTCTAGCCGCAATCCCATCAAAGGGCTACCAAATGATAACCTCTTGAACTATAATAATTCAAGAAAAGTTGATATTCGCCAGTTGCAATCTATATATCGCAATCCATTGTTTAACTCGTTATTTAGGTAGTTATATTGAAACATCTTTTTACCTGTATTATTTTAATATTTTCCGGATGTGGATGTGCTAAAGATAATTTAAAAATTGAATTATTTGCAAATGATGGTCAGTATATTTATATACAATTAGATGATAATGTTTTGTATGATGGGTTTTTTCAAGAACCAGATGAGGAACATTATGACGAAGGACCATTGGTTGAGTTCGATCTAAACTTAGTCGGTTGTTCGAATATATTCGTAAAGGCTGACGACAAAGAAGCGAGGCAGCGTATTTGTGAAAGCGATGAAATAAGATATCTAATAATTACAAGCGAGAAGGAACTAAATTTATCAAAAGTGCGCGTCGGCGAGTATCACGGATATCCATGAATTCCGCGGGTTTCGGGATTCCGGTGATAGTGCACTTAATTCTTGGGAATTACGGTGATGTTGTGGACGGCGCTCTGTTGAGTTGATTCGGGCAAGCCCGATCTGCACGGTGTGTTCGTTGTTAAATGAGCCACCACAGGAGCACCATCCACATGAGCAAGTTACCATCTGATCTATCGACTGTCACCACCGTTGCGGTTGATCTCGCCAAGCATATTTTCCAGGTTCACGGCTGCGATGCCAGCGGCAAGGTGATCGTCGCCAAGGCGCTTCGTCGCAAGGATGTGCTGCCTTTCTTTGCATCCCTATCACCCTGCCTGATCGGCATGGAGGCCTGTGGCTCGGCGTATCATTGGGGGCGTGAGCTGCTGGCTTTGGGCCATGATGTGAAGCTGATCCCGAATTACGGTGACAGGTGCATATTTACCCATTTAATATGAGCCTTCGCCCTCTTTTTCAGCGAGGGAGTTGCAGACCAGTGCAGCCGCCCAAATGACCTATGCAACAATAAGATGTAAATAAATGGGTAAATATGCACCTGTCACCGTATTCCGGCGCCTTGCCCGATGTCATAGCACCGGCCATCTGCGGCGGGACAGGCAGCGATAACCCCGCCAATGTAACCGAAGCGGCCAAGGCATCGGCGGATGCCAGCGTCTCCGCCTCGCTCGATCAAGCCAGCGCCGCCGCCGCGCAAGGATCAACCAATAGCGCGCTGGCAGGCGGCGGTGCGACGAGCGCCGAACGCGCAGCCGCCGCGGTGACCGGGAATGGCGGCAGCGCAGGCGGCGGTAAAGTCGAAAATGTTGCCCAAGGCGGGGGGAATGCGGCGGGTGTGGGTAATTCAAATGAAACTGAGATTGTTGTACAAGCAATCCGAGTTGATGCTCCCGATCCCAAACCCTCTGGACCCCGTGAAATTACCACGACATATTATTATTTGCTGGAGGCATCTCAATTGCGTGGTCAAGAGAGAACTGACGAATTACTGAGATTTGCAACGAGACATTTTGGAACAGTTGATGCCTCTGGCAATGCACGAGAATTGGGCTTGGAGGTGCAAGTTGAAAATGCTATTGCTATAGCTAACCAAGCCTTTGAGGGCAATAAATTGGGTGGAAAACCTGAAAAGCTGATAACTAGGTTTTTTCGTGATGGAGAAGCGTTGTTTTACTCCGAAGCATTCAAGACCGCAGCGGAGCAGTTTCAAGCCCGTCATGATGGCATAGATGCGGACGTTTCCGCGCAGTTAAGAAGAGATGCGATAGATTTTACTAAAATATACGCCACAGAGGTCGCAACAACGGCTGCGGGAGGGGTTATCGGAAAAGGCATCGCAAAAGCCGCCCCTCTTGTTGGCAGAGTAATAGGTAAAATTTCTAGCAAAGCCGCAGAGAGTGCAACCGCTCGCGCTGCTCGCTTGGGGGCGGAAGGTGAGGCCGCCGTCGGGCTGTTCGGGCCGAAGGTTGGCATACTGATACCGGGGGCCAACAATCTAAGGTTCCCGGATAATTTGACTACCACGACGCTTACTGAAGTGAAGAATGTCGCGTCGCAGGGGCTGACCAAACAGCTGAGGGATTATATCACGGTTAGCCAGAGCACTGGGCGGACTTTTGACTTATATGTGCGACCATCTACGCAACTTAGCTCCAACCTCAACGCGGCGATTCTCCGTGGCGATATCGTCAAAAAATACATTCCGGGTGCAAAATGATCACGATGGTCGAACTTGAAAAGATTATTAAGTCGCGCAAATCTATGTCGGCCATGGAGCTTGATGAGCTACTCCAGAGTTGCCCCGAATGGGTGGCGCAGAATGCAGCCCGTGAGGCGAAGCGGGCAACCGCCGAGGCTCAGTTCAGGATCGAAGAGGAGCCAATCATAGCAGACCTTGCGTTGGCTGGCTTTGAAGTCGGTTCGGTCTGGGATTTGGTGAACACGAATGAGCGCTACCCGAGCGCCATTCCCGTTTTGCTCAAGCATCTGACCAAAGCCTATCATGTCCGAATCCGCGAAGGGATCATACGGGCGCTGACAACGCCAGAGGCTCGCGGCTTAGCTGCCGGGGCAATTTTGGCGGAGCTTCACAAGGAGGAAGACTCGGAGTTGCGTTGGGCATTGGCCAACGCCCTGACCGTTGTTGCCGATCAGGGCAACGCAGTCGCGATCAAGGTACTGCTTGATGATCCCGCCTGTGAAGATGTGAGCGAGAGGTTGGGAGAGGCCCTCAAAACCTCAGGCTCTGCGCTGCGATCATAGCCCATCCCAATAGCTCAAATCCCCGTGAACAAGAGGGTGGTGCGGGGTGGTGTGTTATCGAAAGTGTACAAGCACACCCTACACGGCGCTCCGTTGCGCGGACTGGCGGATATCTTGGGTTTTTGGGGTGTGTTCGTGTGTGTTCGGGGGTATCGTGCGCGGGTTGGTTGGCAGTTTTTATGTGTTGAACCAATGGCTTGGTTGTAATCGTTTGTGTTCGCCGTTTCTGGTGCGGTGTGCTTGTGTTCGGAACTTGACGTGCCCCCCTGAAATGTAGCCAGAAATGAGTAGAGTCCGTTTTCAAGGAGACGGACGAATGAAGCGCAGCAGGTTCAGCGATGAGCAGATCATTGCGATATTGAAGGAGCAGGAGTCTGGGATGCCGACG
>JAKFUU010000032.1 GCA_021732525.1 Sphingomonadaceae bacterium
CCCCCGCAGAGGCCGCAAAACAAGCTCTATCGGGGCATGCCCCGATAGAGCTTGTCATCCCTTCAACCATCAAGCATTTAACAGGAGGACTCTATCTCTGAATGGTAACAAGTTGGGGTGCACGTCAGGAGCGACGAATTTTGGACACCGCCGCGCGGGGGCATTATGATCGGTGCCGCGCGGATTGGCCGTGGCGACCGGTTGATTATATGGGAATCCACCCACATTGCTCATGATGATGCGGGTCAATTGGCTTTTTGGGCGATGCCGCGCGGTGCGCCTGCCTCCAAATTTCCAATGGTCAAAGCGGGTGAGCGCGAGATTGTCTTTGCCAATGCGGCGCATGATTATCCGCAGAAGATCCGCTATTGGCGCGAGGGCGCTGCATTAAAAGCAGAAATTTCCTTGATGGATGGCAGCAAGGCCTATCAATTTTCCTATCAGCCGATGGGACAATAAGGGCGCGCCATAGCCGCTGCCCCCCGTTCGATCAGCCGACGCTTTCGGCCAAAATTGTGAGGCCTTTGTCATTCACCTCAGCAAAACCGCCCGCAATTTCGATGCGTTCGGGCGGAGCACCAGCGGTGGCATAAATTTCAACCGCTGCGCCGCTGCGGATTATGCTCATCACCGGGCTATGACCCGCCAGCACACCAAAATCCCCCTCACTGCCGGGGACGACGACCATATGGACCTCTTCGGACCGGACGAGCCGTTCGGGGGTTACGAGTTCAAAATGGATTAATTCAGCCATTTAAGCCGCTTCCGCTGCCAATTTCGCGGCTTTTTCAACCGCTTCGCCGATGCCGCCGACCATGTAGAAAGCCGCTTCGGGAAGGTGATCATATTCGCCCTCTACCACGGCCTTGAACGATGCCACCGTATCTTCGACCTGCACGAATTTGCCGGGGATACCCGTGAAAACTTCGGCGACATGGAAAGGTTGCGAGAGGAATTTTTGGATTTTGCGCGCGCGGCTGACGACCAATTTGTCGTCTTCGGAAAGCTCGTCCATGCCCAGAATCGCGATGATGTCTTGCAGCGATTTGTATTTCTGCAAGGTTTCCTGAACGCGGCGGGCGGTATCATAATGTTCTTGGCCGACAACATCGACGGTCAAAACGCGGCTGGTCGAATCGAGCGGATCGACGGCGGGATAAATGCCCAACTCCGAAATTGCGCGGTTCAGCGTGGTGGTTGCATCCAAGTGAGCGAAGGACGCCGCTGGTGCAGGGTCGGTCAAATCGTCGGCGGGAACGTAGATCGCCTGAACCGAGGTTATCGAACCCTTTGTGGTCGAGGTAATCCGTTCTTGGAGCGCGCCCATATCGGTCGCCAAGGTCGGCTGATACCCCACCGCGGATGGAATACGGCCGAGCAGTGCGGACACTTCCGAACCGGCCTGCGTAAAGCGGAAGATATTGTCGACGAAGAACAATACATCTTGCCCTTCGACATCGCGGAAATATTCGGCCTGTGTCAGACCGGACAGCGCGACGCGGGCACGCGCGCCCGGAGGCTCGTTCATCTGACCAAAGACCAGCGCCACCTTAGAACCTTCGGGCGTCGGGTTGCCGTCTTTGTCCTTGGCGATAACGCCGGCTTCCAAAAATTCGTGATACAGATCGTTGCCTTCGCGGGTCCGTTCGCCCACGCCCGCAAATACCGAAACGCCGCCATGGCCCTTTGCGATATTGTTGATCAGTTCCTGAATAAGCACGGTCTTGCCCACGCCGGCACCACCAAACAGGCCAATCTTGCCGCCCTTTGCATAAGGTGCGAGCAGATCGATCACCTTAATCCCGGTCACCAGAATTTCGCTCTCGGTCGACTGGTCGGTGAATAATGGCGCCTCGGCGTGGATGGGCGAGGACATGGTCGAACCGATCGGGCCGCGCTCATCGATAGGTTCACCGATCACATTCATGATCCGGCCAAGCGTCATCGGGCCAACGGGCACGGTAATCTGCGCGCCGGTTGCCGAGACAGGCTGCCCGCGCGTTAGGCCGTCCGTGGCGTCCATCGCGATGGTGCGCACGGTGTTCTCGCCGAGATGCTGAGCGACCTCAAGAACAAGGCGGTTGCCGTTATTCTCGGTTTCCAGCGCTTCCAAAATCGCGGGCAGGGTGCCGTCAAATTGCACGTCAACAACCGCGCCAATGACTTGGTTGATGCGACCGGTTGCTGCGGTTGATGCTTTCTTCGGCACAGCGGGCTTTGCGGCTGCGGTTTTCTTCGGGGCGGTTGCCATTGTCTGTCTTCCTTCGTTCTTTAAATATTATAAGGGTCTTGGAGAACCACCTCGATGCCATGATGTAGCATCGGCTTTCCCGCTTCATCGAACTCCCAGATGTTATGTCGGACTTCTTGTACTGTAAGGAGTTCGTTATACATATAAGAAGGTGGCTGTATTGGACCCTGCGGGATTAAACTACGTGGCGAAAGTTTATCACCAGCGTGAAAGCTTAAAAACGCCCCATCGGATGTTAAGTCTAATAACGTATCAGGTTCATTATATTCTTCTTCGAACTCAACAATGATACGCAAACTATATCTGACCTGGCGATGATTTTCAGTCATTATAGCGCCTCCGGCCCAAAAATAATTTCAACCAATTGGGTAATAATCGTCACCTGACGCGTGCGGTTATATTGAATGATAGGCTCGCTAATTTGATTCCGTATCATTTCAGCACCCATTTACCATCGCGTTCAAGATGAATATGCATATTATCTGGAGCAAGGTCAGGATCTTCATTTGGCCAGCTAACGGTGCCATTGGCTACCCCTACTTGGGCAAAATAATCTGGATCAGCCAATTTTTCAAAAACGCCGCGAAGGTGCGATTTCAGAAAACGCACTTCGCCTTTAACACCGTCCGCAAATTCGACAAACAATGTTAGCGGCCCTACGGGCTGAACAGATTTTACATCAACCAAATGTGTCATATCCTATTCCCACGGAGCAATTGGATTTGGCGTTTTGTCTTCCCGGCACAAATCCCAGTTGGCAAGTAGCTCATTTTGATGCAATTCTGCCCAATCTTGCACGACACGCAGCGTCTTTCTCTTTAGCTCTCCGTCGAGCACCTCAAGAGTATGAATATTGATTGATGCTTTCATACCATCTTTGGTGCGGACATGAAAGTGCGGAGGAGCATGTTCATTCCAGAACATCATAATCGTAATATGCCAAAAAAGTGAGATCGTTGGCATCAGATTAAAGCGCCTCTGCGCCCGAAATAATCTCCACCAATTCGGTGGTGATCGCCGCTTGCCGCGTGCGGTTATATTGGATGGTCAGCCGGTTGATCATGTCGCCTGCGTTGCGCGTGGCGTTGTCCATGGCGGTCATCTTGCTGCCTTGTTCGGATGCGGCATTCTCGCGGTTCGCACGCAGCAATTGGACCGACACGTTGCGTGGCAGCAGATCGGCGAGAATTTCTTCCTCATCGGGTTCATATTCCACCGATGCACCAACCGATGGTACGCTGCTTTCAGGAGTTTTAATGGCGACCGGCATCAACTGAATAACGGTTGGCTCTTGCGTCAAAACCGATACGAATTTGCTGAAGAGCAGGTGCGCGACATCAAATTCGCCCGCCTCAAACCGCGCGGTCAAATCTTCGCCATAGCCTTGCACACCGGCGAAGGTCAGCTTGCCAAGGTCGCCGGGTTCGATTTTCGCCACAATGTCGCTGCGATATGTCCGCGCCAACTGATCATAGCCTTTGCGGCCGATGCAGAAGAATTTCACGGTCTTACCGGCGGCCAATAATGCTTCGGCCTGTTTGCGCGCCAGACGGACGATGTTGGTGTTAAACGCGCCGGCAAGCCCCTTGTCGGACGTGCAGACGACCAGCATGTGTATGTGGTCTTTGCCGCTGCCCGCGAGCAATTTGGGGCTTTGCGGGCCGATGGTGACCTTCGACGCGATGGACGAAACCACCGCTTCCAACGCTTGCGCATAGGGGCGCGAGGCCTCGGCGTTATTTTGCGCACGCTTCAATTTGGCGGCGGCCACCATTTTCATCGCCTTGGTAATCTTCTGGGTCGATTTGACCGAGTTGATCCGGATTTTCAGGGCTTTTAAACTAGCCATCTAATTTACCACCAGTCCTTAATTTCAACCGTCATGCTGAACTTGTTTCAGCATCCATTTTTCAAAACAGGCCGATGACCCAAGAATATCGATGGACCCTGAAACAAGTTCAGGGTGACGGCTAGTTATATCACGCAAAATTCTTTGTGAATGTTTCCAGCGCGGCCTTTAACGCAGCCTTGCTATCATCGCTGAAATCGCGGCTGTCGCGGATGGCTTTCAGGATATCGGCATGATTGGCGCGCAGATCGGCGAGCATCGCCTCCTCATAACGGGTCACATCGCCAACCGCGATGCGGTCCAAATATCCATTGGTGCCCGCAAAAATTGAGCAAGTTTGCTCTTCAAACGGCAGCGGCGAATATTGCTTTTGCTTGAGCAGCTCGGTCAAGCGCGCACCGCGATTGAGCAATGCTTGCGTCGATGCATCCAAATCCGAACCAAACTGAGCAAAGGCCGCCATTTCGCGATATTGCGCCAGTTCGAGCTTGATCGAACCCGAAACCTTCTTCATCGCCTTGGTTTGCGCCGCGCTACCCACGCGCGAAACCGACAGGCCGACGTTGATGGCGGGGCGGATGCCTTGATAGAAGAGATCGGTTTCGAGGAAAATCTGACCATCGGTGATCGAAATCACGTTGGTTGGAATATAGGCCGAAACATCGCCCGCCTGTGTTTCGATGATCGGCAGCGCGGTTAACGAACCGCCGCCATTGGCATCGCTCATCTTCGCCGCGCGCTCCAACAGCCGAGAATGGAGATAAAATACGTCACCGGGATACGCTTCGCGGCCCGGAGGACGGCGCAGCAACAGCGACATTTGGCGATAAGCCACGGCTTGCTTCGATAAATCATCATAGACGATGACGGCATGCATGCCATTATCGCGGAAATATTCACCCATGGTCACGCCGGTATAGGGCGCGAGATATTGCAGCGGTGCAGGCTCCGAAGCGGTGGCGGCGATCACAATGGTATATTCCATCGCGCCTTTTTCTTCGAGCGCGCGCACAATCTGAGCCACGGTTGAACGCTTTTGGCCGATGGCAACATAGATGCAATACATCTTTTTGCTTTCATCATCGCCCGCGTTGACATTCTTTTGGTTGATAAAGGCGTCGATGGCGACAGCGGTCTTGCCGGTTTGCCGGTCACCGATGATCAATTCGCGCTGACCACGGCCAACGGGAACCAGCGCGTCGAGCGCTTTCAACCCGGTTTGCATCGGCTCGCTCACGCCTTGGCGCGGGATGATGCCGGGGGCTTTCACTTCAACGCGGCCACGCTGCGTGGTTTTCAGGGGCCCCTTGCCGTCGATTGGATTGCCAAGGCCATCAACGACGCGGCCCAGCAGTTCCTTGCCAATGGGAACATCCACGATGGTGCCGGTCCGTTTAACCAGGTCGCCCTCTTTAATCTCGCTGTCGCTGCCAAAAATAACCGCGCCCACATTGTCGGCCTCCAGGTTAAGCGCCATGCCTTTAATGCCACCCGCAAATTCGATCATCTCACCGGCCTGAACATTATCAAGGCCATGAATCCGGGCGATACCATCGCCAACCGACAGCACGGTGCCGGTTTCCGAAACTTGCGCTTCGGTGCCAAAATTGGCGATTTGATCTTTGATGATCTTGGAAATTTCTGCGGCGCGGATATCCATGTTTAGCCTTTCATCGACGGCAAATGCCGTCAGCCTTTCATTACATTTGCGAGGGAATAGAGACGGGTTTTGATACTATTGTCGATCACCTGACTGCCGATTTGGACGGTCATACCGCCGAGCAGGGCAGGATCGATCTTTGCGTTAATGGCAACGTCGCTGCCAACGCGCGCTTTAAGCTGCGCGGCCAGCGCTTTGTTTTGTGATGGCGTTAAGGCGCGAGCAGTGGTTACTTCGGCGGTCACCTCACCGCGGCTGGTGGCGGCCATGATGGCAAACGCATTGGCCACCGCCGATAATTGATCAAGGCGGCGATTATGCGCCAAAACGCCCAACGTGTTTGCAGTAAGTGCATCTAGCTTCATCGATTTTGCAACTGCGGCAATCGCTCTTTTGGCATCGGCGCGCGACAATATAGGGCTGGTGGTCAGCGCCTTCAAATCCGCCGATTCGGCCAAGGCAGTTTTCAATTTTGAAAGATCGGTCTCGACGCCGGGAACCTTCTTCTGTTCGCTCGCCAAAGCAAACAAAGCCGCAGCGTAACGCCCGCCTAAGCTTGCTGAGATACCGCCGGAATTTCCCACGTGTGAATGCCCTTAAATCAGACGTTAATATGTAAGTGAATAGTCGGAGCAGCACGCCCCTTTCATTCGCCCGTTTCTTGAATTGCCGCGCGCCTAGCATCGCTTGCCGGGTGATGCAAGATGGCGATTGACGGGTGCGGCAACATTATCGGGCGCGGTAGGCTTTTTTAATGCTGCCCTGCGCTGCTTTAGTTTGAAAGCAAGTTTCGGGATGCGGCGCAGGCGAGAGGCTGTATAACCCATTTTATGACGATGATTGATCCCGAAACCGCATGGGCCGCTGTAATACGGCGAGACCGTAGCTTAGACGGCCGTTTTGTAACCGGCGTGTTGACCACGGGCATCTATTGCCGTCCATCCTGCGCCGCGCGGCATCCGGCACGGGCAAATGTGGAATTTTTTGCCGACGGCGCGGCGGCGCGCGAGGCGGGCTTGCGCGCCTGTAAACGCTGTTTGCCCGATGATGTCGCGCGTGACGAAATTGCCGTTACCAAGGCTTTGTCGATATTAAAGCGCACGGTGCAGGCGGGTGAGGATGCGCCAAAGCTGGGCGCGCTGGCGGCCGCTGCCGGCTATGCGCCGCATCATTTTCAGCGGCTGTTTAAGCGGCATATTGGGGTGACCCCCGCCGCCTACGCGCGCGGGCTTCGCGGCGCGCGCGCGGAACAAGCGCTTGCATCGGGTGGCCGCGTGACCGATGCCATATATGACGCTGGTTATTCGGGGCCGAGCCGCTTTTATGCCGATACAAAAGGGAGATTGGGGATGACACCGACGGCTTGGAAAAATGGCGGCGCGGGAACGACTATACGCTATGCAATTGCCGAAACCACGCTTGGCCCAATGTTAATTGCGGCCACTGAAAAAGGCATTTGCAGGCTATCTTTTGACGAAGATGAAGGCGAGCTGCGCCGCCGCTTTCCCCATGCGGTGATCGAGGTGGGCGGGGCTGCATTGGACGATTGGGTCAAAGGTGCGGTCGCGGCGGTGGAAAATCCGCGCGCCATGCCTGATCTGCCGCTTGATGTTGCCGGCACCGCTTTTCAACAAGCCGTTTGGCAAGAGCTACGCCGGATTCCACCGGGCGAAACGCGCAGCTATGCCGATATTGCGGCGGCGGTGGGCAAACCCAAAGCCACCCGTGCGGCGGGCAGCGCCAATGGCGCCAATAATGTCGCGGTGCTCATCCCCTGCCACCGCGTGATCCGCAGCGACGGTTCGCCCGGCGGTTATGCCTATGGCCTCAAAATCAAAGAAACGCTGCTGGCGCGTGAACGCGGCGGGGAATGAACGCCTCGAACATTTGTGAGTGCCTAAGATCATAAACAATTGATTAGAAATTGTCTCTTATTGAGACGGTGCCAAATTTTTGGACGAGAATCAGTTAATACTAACAAGTTGTTCACCTTTTTTCCGCATACCGGCGGATAATCTGGGCTCAAAAT
The DNA here is from genome assembly GCA_021732525.1 of Sphingomonadaceae bacterium. Lineage (GTDB taxonomy): Bacteria > Pseudomonadota > Alphaproteobacteria > Sphingomonadales > Sphingomonadaceae > Sphingorhabdus_B. The sequence continues at coordinate 7,790 of JAKFUU010000032.1, forward strand.
GCGTTTTCCGATCACGGCAAAGCGTCTTTTTGATCAGCCCGTTGGTGAAGGAAGTTGAACATGCGCAATGTGTATAAAGCCAAAGCCGCGCTTGTGTGGGGTGCAAGTGCGCTCGCGCTATCCGCATGTGTTGGAGGCAGCGGCGGCTTACCCGAAGCGCCGATTTCCACATCGCAGGCACAACGTGGCAGCGATGAATATATCATCGGTCCGCTGGACAGCCTGACGATCTTTGTTTGGCGCAATCCTGAATTGGGTGCCAAGGTGCAGGTGCGTCCCGATGGCCGAATTACCACACCGTTGATTACCGACATGCCCGCCGCCGGAAAGACATCGACGATGTTGGCGCAGGATATAAAGCTGCAATTGTCGCAATTTATCAATGAACCGATTGTGTCGGTTATCGTCAATGATTTTGTCGGCAGTGTCCAAAATGTTCGTATATTGGGCGCGACGGAAAAACCAGCCAGCGTCCCCTATCGGGCCAACATGACCGTGCTGGATGCGATTATCGCCGTGGGCGGATTGTCCGAATTTTCCGCCGGAAATCGCGCTCGTTTGATCCGGGCGGATCGCAACACCGGCAAAAGCCAAGAATATGCGCTGCGGCTGGGTGATTTGATGAAACGCGGCGACAGCCGCGCCAATGTCGCGTTGCAGCCCGGCGATGTGATTATCATTCCCGAAAGCGCGTTTTGATCGTGAATGTCAATTTTGTTCATGAAATAATGAAGAGATAAGAAACAGTTATGACCGGTCTTTATGACGAAATCAGAATTGCAATCCACAGCGTTTGGAACGGGCGCTGGCTTGCGCTGGTCATCGCTTGGATTGTGTGTTTGATCGGTTGGCTTGCCGTTGCAATGATCCCCAATAGTTACCAGTCAGAATCGCGTATTCAAGTTCTTACGCAAGATATTCTGTCCGATAAGGTTGGCATTTCATCGAATGACCGGCGGCGCAGTGTGCAGCAGCTTGAACAGACGTTAACCTCATCGGTCAATTTGGAAAAGGTTGTGCGCGGTACAGATCTGGGTCAAAGCGTTGCGTCCGACCGTGAGCTGGCCAACAAGGTTGAGGGTCTTCGTGGCAAAATTGAGGTTGAGTCCGAACAAGACGATTTTTTTTCGATCACGGTGAAGCAATCCAGTCCTAAACTGGCCCGTGACGTTGTGCAAAAACTGATCGACGTTGCCGAAGAAGATAATATCGCAAGCGGCAGCAAGCAAACCAGCCAAACTTTACGCTTTTTGGACAAACAGATTGAAGAGCGCAAAATTGCATTACAAGATGCAGAAACCAAGCGGGTTGAATATGAAACCAAAAATCTAGGCCTTTTGCCCGGTTTGGGTTCGGTATCTCAGCGCCTGGTCGCGGCGCGCGCGGAGCTGAGTCAAATTGATTCGCAGCTTTTGCAAGCACGCAGCGCGCTGGCGGCGCTGAATAGTCAACTTGCCGGTACACCGCAAAGTTTGAATACGCCTTCGCCGGGCGGCGGATTTTCGGCAAATCCTGCGCAAGCAGCTTTGTCGCAGGCACTCGCAGATATGGCCGCAATGCGCGCGCGCGGCCTTACCGATTCGCATCCTGACGTGATTGCACAGCAAAGCCAGGTGGCCAATTTACGCGCCCAGGCGAAAGCGTTCCCGGCGTCCGGTGGCGGCGGGTTTAGCACGCCCAATCCCGCCTATTCGTCATTACAGAGCTTGCGCGCGGAAAGACAGGCTTCGGCAACCGCACTGGCATCGCGCAAAGCATCGATCGAAGCGGAAATGTCGCAGCTGATCAATCAACAATCCGCCGAGCCGGGGGTCGCCGCGGAAATTGCCCGGATCAACCGTGACTATGATGTGTTGAAAAAACAATATGATCAATTGGTTGCTGATCGCGATAATGTAGCGCTGCGCGGTGATGTTGAAACGCAGACGGATTCGGTGCAGTTTCGGGTAATCAACCGCCCTACCTTGTCTGGCACACCTGCTGCGCCAAACCGGCCATTGCTGCTGCTGATTATATTGTTTGCGGGCATTGTTGCGGGCGGCGGCGCGGCCTTTGCGCTCGGCCATCTGCAAACGACTTATCCCACGGCGGCGAAGCTCGAACGCGCAAGCGGCCTACCGGTGATTGGTTCGATATCACAAATGCTCGGCAGTGCAGCGCGGGAGGAACGGCGAAAGAAATTGCGATTATTCTTTGGCGGTTCAGCCGGACTGATTGGGGTTTTTGCCTTGCTGTTGGTCGCCGAGTTTATCCAACGTGGCTTTGCGGCATGAGAAGGGTGGATTTATGACCAAACATAGTTCGATAAAAACCCCTGCATCTCTGCTCGAACGGGCATCCGATCTTTATGGATTTGGTGATGCATTGCGCGGGGGCGCACCGATATCGGCGGAAGCGCCGATGCCAGCAACGGTGGTGCCGACCGCTGCCATCCCAACCGGACCCAAAATTTTGCGGTCAGATGAAGGGGTTGAGACAAGTCCCACAAAGTCAGCGCCGGCCGCTACAGCGTCTTCGTCTGCTTTGCCGCTGGTAACTCCCGCTTATTCGACGCGCAGCAACCATCCGCAGCAAGCCATGCGTTCGGCGCAAATTGACCGGGAACATTTGCGCCTTGGCAATTTTATTGATCCCGAAGGTCCAGTGACAGGTCTTGCCGAGGAATTTCGTATCGTTAAACGCCAGCTATTGCTCGCGGCGCGCGGCGGCAAGGGTTTTGATGCGGTCGAATATGGCGAACGGATCCTTGTTTGTTCGGCTTACCCGAATGAAGGCAAGACATTTTGTGCAGTCAATCTGGCCTTGTCCATGGCATCGGAAAAGGACAACCGCGTCTTGTTGGTCGATGCAGATTTCGCGAAACCAAGCGTGCTTACGACCTTTGGGATTGCCGATGGCCCAGGATTTATGGACGCGCTTGCTGATCCTGGCAGCGACGCTGAGAATTTTGTTATCGAAACCGATATTCCAGGGCTTTCGGTTTTACCCGCCGGTGCGCAGACCAATCAAGATACCGAATATCTGGCGGCATCGCGGAGCGCCGAAATTATCGATCAATTGACCCGCAATGACCCCAGCAGGATTATTATTTTTGATTCCTCACCCGCACTTGCCGCCTCGCCAGCATCGGTTTTGGCGCTGCATGTAGGGCAGTGCGTGGTTGTCGTGAATGCCGACGTGACCACCGATACCGCGCTGCGTGATGCGTTAACTTTGCTCAGCGGCTGCGAGCATGTGCAACTGCTGCTTAATCGCGCAAAATTCTCCCCCACTGGCCGGAAATTCGGCAATTATTACGGATATGGAGCATGATCATACCTAACCGAATTTCACGAAAATATATCGTGCTTGCGCTGTTTAGCGGTACCGCTTTTGCTGCGCCGAACGCCGTATGGGCGCAGCAAATTGCATCAGAATGGACGCCGCTTGATGATAGCGCGGCCGCCGCCGATGGTGAAGATTCGACCGCGCCCGTTGCCGAAAAGAGCAATCGAAATCGGCGGGGCGGCGGCAATCGGCCTCGCGTCGAAATCACCCCTTTCATCGAAGTACAACAGGTTGCATTTACAAGTTTCAACGATAACAGCGGCGATATATTGACATATTCCACCGTTGCCGCCGGGGTTGATGCGTCTATCGCTACCCGCCGCGCGGAGGGCCAGGTTAACGTGCGTTATGAGCGGCTGATTGCTTATGATGGCGGTTTGGAAGACAGCGATATTGTTTCGGGTCTGGCCCGCGGTTCGGTAAAAGTTGCGCCGGGGCTTAGTTTCGAAGCCGGCGCGATAGCGACGCGCAGCCGGCTCGATGGACGCGGGCAAGCCCCCACCAATCTGGTCGGAAACCCTGATAATATCACGCAGGTCTATTCGGTCTACGCGGGTCCAACTTTTTCCTCCAATATCGGCGGTGTTTCGGTGAATGCGGCTTATCGCGCTGGCTATACCAAAGTGGAAAGCGATAATGTGGGGCCGATACCCGCTGGGCAGCCCGCACTTGACATATTTGACGATAGCGTAAGCCACAGCGCGGTTGCATCGGTGGGCGCGCAGCCGGGCGCTCTGCCGGTCGGCTGGTCGGTCGGTGGGGGGTATGACCGCGAGGATTCAGGGCAGCTCGACGGTCGTTTTGAAAGCGCCTATGTGCGCGGTGACGTTACCGTTCCCGTGGCCACTGGACTGGCTGTTGTTGGTGGCGTTGGTTATGAAGATATAGAGATTAGCGAGCGCGACGCGCTGCGCGATGCAACCGGCAATCCCGTTGTTGGCACCGATGGCCGTTTGGTTACCGATCCCGCGGCGCCGCGGTTGATTGCGTTTCAAGAAGACGGCCTGATCTGGGATGTGGGTGTGGCATGGCGCCCCAGCCGCCGTACGTCGGTTAGCGCTTATTACGGACAACGTTACGGTAGCGATACATTTGGCGGCAACATAACCTACCAACCCAACAATAATTTTGCGGTCAATGTTTCGGTGTTCGATCAAGTGAGCGGTTTTGGCAATTTGCTCAATGACAATTTGGCCGCATTGCCCACCAGTTTTCGGATCGCTCGCAACCCTTTTTCGGGTGACATTGCAAGCTGCGCCTTTGGCCAGTCGGGCGGTAATTGTTTCAACGATGCGCTGCAAACTGCCAGCTCGGCATCGTTTCGCAGCCGGGGCGTAACCGCATCACTCAGCTCTACTTTGGGCGGCTGGAATGCTGGTTTGGCCGCAGGATATAGCAACCGCCGCTTTTTGGCGTCTGCTTTGGGTGCCCGTGCGGAGCTGGCAGGTTTGGTCGATGAAAATTATTTCGCGCTCGCCACACTAGGCAAGGTTATTGACGAAAAGTCGGGTTTTGATACCAGTTTTTACGCCACCTATTTTGATCCGGGTTTTGTCGGCGCAAGCGATGTTATAGGTCTTGGCGCCAATGCGGCTTATTATCGTCAAATCATTCGCGGATTGTCCGCAACCGCGGCGGTTGGCATTGATAGTTTCCGCCAGGAAGATTTTGACAGTGACGTTACTGCTTCGGCGCTCATCGGGCTGCGATACAGCTTTTGATGCGTGCCAGATTGTTTGGCTAGAGCGATTTCGAGTGAGGTGGAACCACCGAACGGCTCGGAAATCGCGGAAAACAGGGAAACTAGACCCGGTTTTTGATTCAATCAAAAACGAACCGGGTCTAAAGAATATAAGGTCGGAGAAAGACAAAAATGTATGATCAATTTTACGGACTGACCGGGCGGCCATTTCAGCTAACGCCAGATCCGCAATATTATTTTGAAAGCGGCACACACCGCAAAGCCTTGTCCTATTTGGGATATGGTCTTGCGCAAGGTGAAGGCTTCATTGTGATAACTGGAGAAGTGGGCACGGGTAAATCCACATTGGTCGCGCATTTGATGCAAACCATCGACAAGGCCCGGCTCAATGCCGTAACGATCGTGACCAGCCAGCTCGATGGTGCCGATATGGTGCAAATGGTCTCTGAAAGCTTTGGAATGGCGACCCATGGACAAGGTAAGGCAGAGACGCTGAAAGCTATTGAAAATTATCTGCATGGCGAAGCGCGGGCCGGACGCCGCAGCTTATTGATTGTTGATGAGGCGCAAAATTTGACAATCGACGCCGTTGAAGAGCTGCGCATGCTGTCCAACTTCCAATTGGGTCCGCAGGCGTTGTTGCAGATTTTCCTGCTGGGTCAGCCGGAATTTCGGGATCTGGTACAAAATGCAATGGAATTGGAACAGCTGCGCCAACGGGTTATTGCAACGCATCATCTGGAAGCGATGGAGGCGGAAGAGGTAGAGCCTTATATCACCCACAGGCTGTCACGCGCCGGATGGAACGGCAATCCGCGCATTGAAGCAAGCGCCATAGCCGCGCTATACCGCGAAACCGGCGGAGGCCCGCGTAAGCTGAATATGCTGATGAGCCGAGTGATGTTAATGGGTGCGGTCGAACAGTTGCATGTTATCGATGGCGACCTGGTTAACGCAGTTATCACCGACATGGCCGGAAAACCATTTGAATATGAAGCGCCCATGTCCGCCAAGGGACCGGTCGCCTTACCGGCTGAGATTTCCGAAGACACTGGGCATGCGGTGGTTGATAAGGGGCATCCGGAAGCCAGAGGATCCGCCAAGGTTGTTGAATTCCCATCCTGCGCGGGTGACGGAGATGTTTCCGGTTCAGCGGCCGAATCTGCTTTATCTTCGGTTCATGGTATGGCCGAAATGGCGGCGAGCACATTGCAATCCTCCACGCCAGTGATGTCGCCGCCGGCCGCTGTCACCAACAATTTGGAACAGACGTATCTTGACGCGATGGCCGGCCGTTTGACCGCGCTGGAGCAACGTGTGTCCGAACAGGATGACGCTTTGCGGCGGGTAGTGGCGATGATAATCGATTGGATGAATAGAGAATCAGCGTTGGAAGCTGCGCAGAAACGCCCCGACCGAGCAGCTTAGGCCAACAATGAAGGAGCCGCGAATCCGTGCAAAATGCGCTTTCGGTTGATGTTGAAGATTGGTTCCAGGTTGGCGCGTTCGAGACGGTAATTTCGCGCGGTGATTGGGATAGCCTTGAATGCCGCGCCGAACGTAATACCGATGCGGTGATGGCTCTGTTTGATGACGCGGGAGTGAAAGCGACCTTCTTCACGCTGGGCTGGGTGGCGGAGCGTTATCCGGCGTTGATGCGGCGGATCGTCGATAACGGGCATGAAATCGCCAGCCACGGCTATGCGCATGACCGGGTTTTTAATTTCACGCCCGATCAGTTTGCTGCCGATATTGATCGCGCCCGCAAGCTGATCGAAGATACATCGGGCGCGATGGTCACGGGATATCGCGCGCCCAGCTTTTCAATTGATGCGCGCACACCGTGGGCGCATGAAATATTGGCCGAAAAAGGCTATAGCTATTCGTCGAGCGTCGCGCCGGTGAAGCATGATCATTACGGCTGGGCGCAGGCGCCGCGTTTCGCGTTCCATCCCGTGAAGGGCAGCAATTTTCTGGAGATCCCCGTAACGACCGCGCAATTGGGACCGAAGCGGTTGGCGGCGGGCGGGGGCGGATTTTTCCGGCTGTTGCCTTATCAATTTTCGCGCTGGGCAATCCGGCAAGTGAATAAGCAGGATCAGCGCCCCGCGATCATCTATTTCCATCCCTGGGAAATTGATCCCGATCAGCCGCGCGTTGCCAATGCGCCGATCAAATCCAAGCTGCGCCATTATACCAAGCTTGACAAGATGACGGGTAAGTTAACGCGCCTTGCCAAGGATTTTGATTGGGAACGGCTTGATGTGATTGCCGCGCGGGAGCTGGGGCGGCTGGCATGAATGCGCCGCAAAAATTTAGGGTAAGCGACGCGCAGATGGCGGTACGCGCTGCGCCGTTAACGGATGCCAATGAATGCGCACGGATCGATGCCTGGGCACTCGCACAGGCCGATGGATCGCCCTTTCACCGGCCAAAATGGCTAAAAGCGATCGAGGCGGGAACGGGGCAGCAAGCCTTTTGCCTGATTGCCGAAATAAACGGCCAGATAGATGGGCTATTGCCGCTGCATCTGATCCATTCGCCGTTATTTGGGCGTGCGCTGGTATCTTCGGGCTTTGCCGTGGGCGGCGGCATATTGGCGAAGAGCCGGACCGCGACCGCGCGCCTTGCGGCGGCAGCTTGGGCGATGGCGGAGCGCTATAGCTGCCCCGCCGTCGAGCTACGCGGCGGGGCTTTGCCGGGCGGCGCCTGGATGGTGAAGGCAGATGCTCACGCCAATTTCGCCCGCGCGTTGACCAAAGATGACGAGGCCGAATTGCTTGCAATCCCTCGCAAACAGCGTGCCGAGGTGCGTAAGGGCCTTGAAAATGACTTATGCATCGAAACCGGAAATGCGCCGCGCGACCTTGATTGGCATTATGCGGTCTATGCCGAAAGCCTGCGCAATTTGGGTACGCCGGTTTTCCCCAAATCGTTGATGAAGGCCGTGCTGGACACCTTTGGTGATGAGGCGGATATATTGACTATGCTGCATGCAGGACGGCCCGTCGCCAGTGTGCTCAGCCTTTATCACAATGGCACCGTAATGCCTTATTGGGGCGGCGGCATTTGGGATGCACGGCGGCTGCGCGCCAATGATGTGATGTATTATGCGCTGATGAATCATGCGCGGGGCAAAGGGTGCCATAGCTTTGATTTTGGCCGTTCCAAAACGGGCAGCGGCGCGTATCATTTCAAGAAAAATTGGGGTTTTGATCCCGATCCCTTGGCCTATGTGCTGCGCATGGCCGATGGTGCGGAGCCGCGCGATGTGAATCCCAATAGCCCGAAATATAAGCTACAAATTTCGCTTTGGCAGAAATTGCCGCTTTCCATCGCCAATCGTCTGGGGCCGTGGATCGCCAAAGGGCTGGGTTGATGGCCGAGATATTATTTCTGGCCCACCGGATTCCATGGCCAGCGGATCGCGGCGATAAAATACGATCTTATCATTATTTGCAGCATTTGGCGCGGCTGGCGCCTGTCCATGTCGGGGCCTTTGCCGATGATGACCGTGATATGGGCTTTGCGGCGGAGATGGAACCTAATTTCGCCTCGGTCTATGCCGAGAAGCGCGGCAAGCCCCGGTGGCGCGCGGGCGTGGAGGCGCTCTGGTCGGGCAAGCCGGTTTCGCTCACAAGCTTCGCATCAGACAGCATGGCAGCGTGGGTGAGCGACAGGCTGCATTCCGGCAGAATTAGCCATATTTTCCTATTTTCCGGGCAGATGGCGCAATATATCCCGAATGATTTTGCTGGCCGGATAATTATGGATTTTGTCGATGTCGATAGCGCGAAATTTGAAAGCTACGCGCGCGTTGGCAATCCGGTGATGCGCTGGGTGAACAGCCGCGAGGGCCGATTGCTTTCGGCTTTCGAGCATAAAGTTGCCCGCCGCGCCGATGCGAGCTTATTCGTTAGCAAAGCGGAGGCCGAATTATTCCGCCAGCGTAGCATCGTGGGGGGCGCCGTGGGCAACGAAAAAATCATCGCTATGGGCAATGGCATCGATACCGTCCATTATGATCCGCAGGCGGAGATCCCGCGCGCCAAGGGGCTGCCCGTTGGCAAACGGATTATTTTCACTGGGCAGATGGATTATCGACCTAATATCGAGGCGGTGACCGACTTCGCGCATAATGCCATGCCCGCGATCCGCTGTGCGCATCCCGGGGTCTATTTTGTAATCGTGGGCCGCAATCCAGCAGACAGCGTGAAGGCACTGGCTAAACTTGACGGCGTGACCGTGACTGGTGCGGTCGATGATGTCCGCAGTTGGCTTGGGGCAGCGACGCTTGTTGTGGCACCCTTGCGGATCGCGCGCGGCATTCAAAATAAACTGTTGGAGGCGATGGCGATGGCAAAGCCTGTGGTTGCATCGCGCGCGGCGGCCGAAGGCATAGCGGCCGAGGATAAAGTCCATTTTCATATCGCAGCCAACATTGATGAAGAAATCGCGTATTGCTGCGCGCTGCTTGCCGATCCAGAAGGCGCAAATAGGCTGGGAATCAGCGCGCGGTTTCATGTGACGCAAAATTACAGCTGGGCCGGGCAGCTTGCGCCGCTTGAGCGGCTGATGCAAATTCCGCCGTGTATAACCGAGGCGGCGCAATGACCGTGATGGCGCGAAAATGGCGCGAATGGACCGAGTCGGCGAGCAATGGCTCGCAAAATCTGTGGCGGTCGTCTGCGCGGATGCTGGCTCTCACATGGGCTGGTTTGCTGCTGCTATTTTGGCGCGATACGGCGGATATGGCTATGATCTGGTGGAACAGCTCGACCTTCAATCATTGCCTGTTAATTATCCCGATTCTGATCTGGCTGGTGGTGCAGCGCAAAGCCGAATTGGCGCAGTTAACGCCGCAGGCTTGGTGGCCCGCGCTGGCCTATGTGGCGGCGGGTGCGTTCGGCTGGTTGCTTGGTGATGCGGCAGGCGTGGCGACCGCGCGGCAGTTGGGTTTGCTAATGATGCTGCAGGGGAGCGCGGCGACGTTGCTGGGCCCCAATGGGACGCGCGGCTTGCTATTCCCGCTATTTTATATGTTTTTCCTGTTGCCTTTGGGCGAAGAGGCGGTTCCGGCGCTGCAAACTCTCACGGCCAAAATGTGCATGGCAATGCTAGGATGGGCCGGCATCCCTGCGCATATTGAGGGGATATTTATCTCCACACCGGCGGGCTTGTTCCGCGTTGCTGAGGCTTGTTCGGGGGTGAAATTCCTGATCGCGATGGTCGCGCTGGGCTCGCTGATATCTAATTTATGCTTTGTCAGCTGGCGGCGGCGGGCGGCTTTTATGGCGGCCTGCTTCATCGTGCCCATTATCGCGAACGGCATCCGCGCTTTTGTGACTATTTATATCGCGGAATTTCGAGGGATCGAGTCTGCTGCTGGTTTTGACCATGTCTTTTATGGCTGGATATTCTTTGGTGTTGTGATCGCTATCGTGATCGGCGGCGCATGGAGATATTTCGATAAAAGCGCCGATGCCGCCGCATTTGATCCCAGGCAGCTGCAATCGCCCGTGCGCTTTGCTGCGCCGGCCAAAGCGGCTATGGCGGGGTTGGCTGTGGCCGCCTTGCTGCCTGCTGCCTGGTCCGCCGCGATGGCCAGCCAAGTGGCTTCATTGCCGCGAAATAATGCGTTGCCGCAGCTTGCGGGCTGGCAGCAAATAAGCCCCGAAGGCGGTCATCATTGGAGCCCACGTTTTGACGGCGCAAGTCAAATCCTATTCGGACGATATCGCAATAGCGCCGGGCAGAATGTCGATCTGTTCATTGCCCTTTATGATCGGCAAGTCGAAGGCCGCGAGATTGTCGGCTATGGTCAGGGCGCGGTGGATCCGGCAAGCGATTGGTCTTGGGCCGAAAATGCGCCTGCGCCCGCGAATGGCAAAGCCGAGCGGATCATAGCAAGCGGTTCCATATCGCGCGATGTGGTGAGTTTCTACCGCGCCGGCGGCGTGACCAGTGGGTCGGGCCAGACAATTAAGCTCGCTACGTTAAAAACCCGGCTATTGGGCGGGCGGCCCCAAGCGGCCGCAATCCTTGTCTCGGCGGAATATCGCGGTGATCAGTCGCAGCGTGGCGCGATCGACGCCTTCATTAAAGATTTGGGTAATATCGATAAATTTGCTGACCAGATGGCGGGTGTGCGCTAAGCGCTGGCCTATGTGCGGCATAGCGGGCATCTTCCATATCGAAACGGCCAAGCCGGTGGACCCGGAGCGCGTCCGCCGGATGGCCGATGCGCTTGCCCACCGGGGCCCCGATGGATCGGGGGTTTGGACGGCCGCGGGTATCGGTCTGGGTCATCGGCGGCTTTCCATTATTGATCTTGCGGGCGGCGCGCAGCCGATGCAGTCTGAGGATCGAAAAACGGTGCTCAGCTTCAATGGCGAAATCTATAACTTTCGCGATTTGCGGCGGCAATTGGAATTGGCGGGTTACGCGTTCCAAAGCGATAGCGATAGTGAGGTCATCCTGCATGGCTGGCGGCATTGGGGGCCGGATTGTGTGCGCCATTTTCACGGCATGTTTGCTTTTGCAATTTATGACGCCGAACATCGTCAGCTATTTCTCGCGCGTGACCGGCTCGGTGTAAAGCCGCTGCATTATGCGCAGATCGCCGATGGCAGTGTGATTTTCGGTTCGGAGTTGAAGGCGTTGCTCGCTCATCCCGCGTTGCGGCGAGAGGCGAATTTGGGCGCTCTCGATGATTATCTCGCCTTTGGTTATGTGCCCGATCATACTTGTTTGGTGCAAGGCGTGAGGAAGCTCCCCGCTGGGCATTATCTGCTGCTCACGCAAGGCCGGCCGATGCCGCAGGCCGTGGAATATTGGGACATTGATTTTTCGCAGCGGGTTCGCGGATCGCAGGAAGAGCTGGAAGAAGAGCTGCTGCGGCTGATGAAGCAAGCGGTGGCATCGCGCATGGTTGCCGATGTGCCGCTGGGCGCGTTTCTTTCGGGCGGGGTGGATAGTAGCAGCGTCGTCGCGCTGATGGCGGAGACATCGCGGCAGCCGGTAAAAACTTGCTCGATTGGCTTTGACGTTAGCGCGCTTGATGAAAGCGCCTATGCGGATATCATCGCCAAGCGCTTCGTGACTGAACATCGCAGCCGCAAGGTCGGCTCGGATGATTTTGCGCTGATCGATACGCTGGCGCATCATTTTGACGAACCCTTCGCCGATGCAAGCGCCTTGCCGACTTACCGTGTATGCCAATTGGCGCGGGAGAATGTGACCGTGGCTTTGTCGGGCGACGGCGCGGATGAGGCGATGGCCGGATATCGCCGCTATGTCTTCCATCATAGCGAAGAGCGCGTGCGCGCGGCGATACCCGGTGGCATCCGCGCTGGCATATTGGGGCCGCTCGGACGGATCTATCCCAAAGCCGATTGGGCCCCGCGGTCGCTGCGCGCCAAGACGACCTTGCTGTCGCTCGCTCGGTCCGGCGAGGAAGGCTATGCCGAGGCGGTGGGGGTGACCGGCCCCGACATTCGCCGCGCGCTTTATTCGCGCAAAGCACGCGGGATATTGCAGGATTATACCGGCGAGACGCATATGCAGCGGATGATGCGATCCGCACCCGCGCGCAGCGGGCTGGACCGGGCGCAATATGCCGATATGAAATTATGGCTGCCCGGCGATATCCTCACCAAGCTCGATCGGATGAGCATGGCCGTCAGCTTGGAAGCGCGCGAGCCGCTGCTCGATCATCGGTTGATGGAATTTGCCGCGAGCCTGCCCGAAAATATGCGGGTGCGGCGCGGGCAGGGCAAATATCTGATGAAGCAGACGATGGAGCGTTACCTGCCGAAGGATATACTCTACCGCCCGAAAATGGGCTTTGTCACGCCGATCGCGCATTGGCTGCGCGGGCCGCTGGCTGAGGCCGCGCGGGAAATTGCGAATAGCCGGACGCTGGCGGGAATGGAATGGTTTGATAGCGGTGCGATTGCCAAACTGGCTGAGGATCATACCGCGGGCCGCAGCGACAATGGGCGGCTTTTATGGCAGCTTATTATGCTCGAAAAATCGGTCGCGCGACTATTTGGTTAGCCCTTAGGGTAAAGCGCACCAACAAAATAAAGCCCATCCGGCGGGGCATTATGGCCTAGCCGCGCGCGGTCTTTGGCATCGAGTGCGTCTTGCAGCGTTTGTGCGCTCCATTTGCCGCGCCCCACCAGCGCGAGGCAGCCGACCATCGAACGCACTTGATGATGTAGGAAACTGCGCGCGGCGGCCTCGATGATGATATCATCCGCGCGCCGGACCACATCCAAGCGGTCCAGCGTTTTAACCGGGCTGTCCGATTGGCATTCGGTCGAACGAAAGGTGGTGAAATCATGCAGACCCGTCAGCAACTGCGCGGCATCATGCATTGCGGCGGTATCGAGCGGGAAGGGGATTTGCCACGCCTTGCCGCGCTCCAAAGCGAGCGGTGCGCGGCGGTTCACGATGCGATATTCATAGGCCCGGCCAATGCAGCTAAAGCGCGAATGCCAATCGGGATTGGCAATGTCGCAGGCGGTGATCGCTATCGGTGCCGGCCGCAAATGCGCATTGAGCGCGCCCGCCAAGCGAAAGCCGGTTAAGTGGGTATCGAGATCAAAATGCCCGCGCATGGCAAGCGCATGCACGCCGGCGTCGGTGCGGCCCGCCGAATAGACCGCAATATCTTGTCCGCAAGTTTTTTTCAGCGCGGCTTCGATCGTGCCTTGGATGGTGGGTGCGTTATCCTGCCGCTGCCACCCGGCATAAGGGCCGCCATCATATTCTATGGTGATGGCAAAACGTGGCATTAAAGCTGCGCGCCCGCCGGAATATGATTGCCGCGCAGAAAATCGGCGAGCGGCATGACGGGTTTTCCTGCGCGTTGGATGAGCGAGGGGCGGACCGCGCCGGCTCCGCCCGCGCCCCCCCCGCAGGCTATCTTGAGCTGATTATCGAGGATGCGGCCCATCGGGCCCGCACCGCTTACGATATCCGCCGCCAATACCCGGTATCGTTCGCCTCTATATTCGAACCATGCGCCGGGCGCGGGGTTGAAGGCGCGGATTTGCCGTTCTACGGCCCGCGCCTCCGCTGAAAAATTGAGCCGTGTTTCGGCCTTGTCGATTTTTGACGCATAGGTCACGCCATCTGGAGCTTGCGGCTTTGCGGAATAGCCCTCCAGATTAGCGAGTACGGCGGCCATTAAGCCCGCGCCCAATTCCGCCAGTTCCGTCGTTAATTCGCCCGCCGTCTTGCGCGCCACCGGGGTTATCGCACGCGCCCGCACGCGTCCGGTATCCAGCCCCGCCTCCATCTGCATCACCATCACGCCGGTTTCGTGATCGCCCGCCAATATCGCCCGCTGCACTGGCGCTGCGCCGCGCCAGCGCGGGAGCAGCGAGCCATGCACATTGAGGCAACCAAAACGCGGTGCATCCAATATCGCCTGCGGCAGGATCAGGCCATAAGCCGCCACCACCGCGACATCGAGATTGAGCGCGGCAAAATCCGTTTGTTCCGATTCTTGTCTTAAAGACACCGGCGTTCGCACTTCCAGACCCATCGCTTGCGCGCACGCCTGCACCGCCGACGGTGTGAGCTTCTTGCCCCGGCCCGCCGGACGCGGCGGTTGGCAATAGACCACCGCAATCTCATGCCCCGCCGCCGCCAAGCTGTTCAGCGTCGGCACGGCGAAATCCGGGGTTCCCATGAAAGCGATGCGCATTTGATTGTTTTCCTTTATTACAAAGCGCCCTAATGGGGTCATCATGGCATCGCAAGAAATAGACGCATTGGCGCAGGCTTTATCGAAGCTTCCGGGGTTGGGGCCGCGGTCGGCGCGGCGCGTGGTGCTGCATTTGATGAAGAAGCGCGAAAGCGTGTTGCAGCCGCTGCTGCGCGCGCTTGAAAATGTTGATCGGCGGCTTTTGACCTGCGCGACATGCGGTAATTTGGATACGAGCAGCCCGTGCGGAATTTGCGCCGATCCGCGCCGCGACATGCGCGCGATCTGCGTGGTGGAGGATGTGTCGGACCTTTGGGCGCTCGAACGTTCGCGGCTGTTTCCGGGGTGTTATCATGTACTGGGCGGCAAATTGAGCGCGCTGGACGGGGTGCGGCCCGAAGATTTGAATGTCGAGGCGCTGGTGGCCCGCGCGGCGGCCGGCGGCATTGACGAAATTGTGTTGGCGATGAATGCCACGCTGGAGGGGCAAACGACCGCGCATTATCTGGCCGAACGGTTGGAAGGCTTCCCGGTCCGGCTCACCCAATTGGCGCATGGTGTGCCGGTGGGCGGTGAACTGGATTATCTCGACGAAGGCACCTTGGCGCAGGCCTTGCGCGCCCGCCGGCCGATTGGCTAAGCAAACGAAGGCATCTTGTCAAAAAAGCCTGCAATGCCTATCTGATCGCCATGGCCCTATTACCCATTCTTGAAGTGCCCGATCCGCGGCTTAAAACCATATCCCAGCCCGTCACCCTATTTGACGATGACCTGCGGCGGCTGGTCGATGATATGTTCGAAACCATGTATGACGCGCCGGGTATCGGCTTGGCCGCGATCCAGGTGGGTGTGCCCAAGCGCCTGCTGGTGATCGATTTGCAGGAGCCTGCGCCGCATGACCATGCCGAAGGCGAGGCTTGCGGCCATGACCATGGCGTGATCAACAATCCGCGTATTTTTATCAATCCCGAAATTTTGGACCCTTCGGACGATATGGCGACCTATAACGAAGGCTGCCTATCGGTGCCCGATCAATATGCCGAGGTGGATCGCCCCGCCAAAATCCGTGCGCGGTGGCAGGATTTGGACGGCAAAATCCATGAAGAAAATATGGACGGGATGATGGCAACATGTTTGCAGCATGAAATGGACCATTTGGAAGGCATATTATTCATCGACCATTTGAGCCGGTTGAAGCGGCAGATGCTGCTCAAAAAAATCGAAAAACTGCGTAAGGCGGCTTGATATCTAACCTAGAGCATGATGCGATCAGATAGAATCGCATCATGCTCTTTATCTCTTTGTGATCGCGTGATTTTAAGCGATTAACCGGTACCCACTTAATCGCATCGCGCTCTAACGCTGCGGCATGGCCGCCAGCAGCAGGCAGGCAGCCAATGAAAGCCCCGCGAGCAGCCAAAGCAGTGCGGCAAAGCCAAATTGGGGGACCAGCGCAACAATCAGCCAAGGCATGATCATCGACGGGATGGTATTGGTGAGATTAAACAAGCCCAAATCGCGGCCGCGATTGCGCGGATCGGTGAGCACCCGCAGCGTCTGGGCGGAATGAAGCGCCAAAAAAACGCGGGTTGCGACGCCGAAAATAAGATAGCCTGCTATGGCGGCCATCGCCCCGGCCTGTATTGCCATAATCAACAATCCGGCAGCGGCGAGCGCGGCGCATAAGGCGAGCGGAAAAATGGCGCGCCCGGTGCGGTCCGACCACCGGCCGACCGCCAATGCAATGCCCACCGAGGCGGTCGCCGCGACGGCAAAGATAACCGCAATGTCGCGGTCGCTAAAATGAGCATCCTGGCTGCGAAACCACAATAGCAAGAAGGCGAAGAGCGCCGCTTCCGAAATTTGCACGAGCAACCGCGCCAGCCACATATATTGGACAGCGGTGCGGCTTTGCGGGACAATTTGATCGCTTGGCATCGCGGGCGGCGTTGCGGCATTTGCGGGATCACACGTTAGTTGCGGCATTGCGGCCGGCCGGCCAAAAATCACCAACGGACCGACCATTATGATCACCAATATCGCGGCCATCCAATGCCCATATTCGCTAGCGGCGGCGCTGCGCCAAGTGGCCAGAACCGCCGCTATCCCCCCCACTGCGGGCGCAAGCGCCAGCATGCCGCCCAGCCGCCCTTTTTGCGAATCGGGCACGGTGTCCCCCGCCCATGCGGCGAGCGGCGCCAACATCATATTCAGACAAATTTGCCAGCCAACGACCATCGCGATCAACATCGCGCCGCTCTTGGCCAGGGGGATCATCAGCAGCATCGCCGATGAAGCCGCCATGCCGCCCGCAATCCAGCGGCGACGTTGGTAATGTTGATCGCTCAGCCGGCCAAACAGGATGTTCGACACGCTGGCCGTGATCGCGCCCGCAAATGTTATGTAAGCCAAAGTGGACAGGGCATCGCCGCCCGCCAGCATGGCGACTTGCGCCGGCAGGATGACCGTCAAAAACGGTATATAAGCCACCGCGGCGCCCGATATGGCGAGCGCATATAAATATAAAAAGCCGCTATTTTGCTGCTCTCCAGGGCCGCTGTTACCTGCCAATCGCGCCGCCCGCGGAATCGCCCAAAGCGGGGCTATATCCCGGCGCGGCGCAGCTTCCGCGTGGTATCAGGTTACTTTGGATAACAACCGGTTGATCGAAATCGCCGCCGCTGGCGATCAAATATTCGACTGCTTTTGAAAATATTGCTGCAACCGGTTGATCGATCGCGGTAATTTGCGGATCGGTGAAGCGGACGAGCGGGGAGTTATCAAAACTGATTAACGACAGATCGCGCGGCAATTTCAAGCCTCGCCGAACCGCGGTGTCCAAAGTGGCGAGCGCCATTTGGTCGTTGCTGGCGATGATTGCGGTCGGCGGATCGGCCGCGCCGAGCAACCGCCTAGCTGCGGCTGCGCCGCTATCATAAGTAAAATCGCCCCGTGCCATTAATCAATCCCTTGTTTGCCGATGATTTATAAAGCTGAGCCCATGGGTGCAACAACATTCGGTCCCGCCGGCGCAGCTTTCCCGATTGGATAAAATGCGATCTTTAAGACTTGCTTTTTCTGGCGCGCCGTGCGACCCAGAGCTTTGGGAACGTTATCAATACGTGGAGGATTATAATGAAAAAACGGAGCAAATCATTTCGTCAGTTGACCATATCAACATCTATACTGGCCGCTTTCTACGCTGTGCCAGCGATGGCGCAAGAAGCGCCGGCAGCTGAAGAAGCCGAAAAAGCGGTCGATGCGGCGGATGATGATGAGGCGGTTATTATCGTGACAGCCGACCGCCGCGAACAATCGCTGCAGGATTTTGCCGGAACCGCCGCTGTCATCAGCGGTGAAGATCTGAAAAAAATTGGCGTGCAGAATTTTGTCGACTTGCAACAAAGCATCCCCGGCCTGTCGGTTGCCAATAACCAGGGCAATGTGGAAGTGTTCATTCGCGGTATCGGCAGCACGAATAACACCGAATTGGGCGATCCCGCCGCCGCATTCCACTTTGACGGGGTCACCATTCCGCGGCCAACCGGCATCGGCAGCGCCTTTTACGATATTGAGCGCGTGGAGGTGAATGTGGGTCCGCAAGGCACGCTGCGCGGCCGCAATGCCACCGCCGGTTCGGTCAACGCGATCACTTTTAAGCCCGGTCTTGGCATTTTTGATGCGGCGGTTGAGGGCGAATATGGCAATTTCAACCAGCGCTCGGTCAATGCGGTTTTGAATTTACCCATTGGGGATAAGGTCGCGGTTCGTTTCGCGGGGCTTTATCTGGCACATGACAGCTATTATGATAATGTCGGCCCGGTGCAGGGTATCGATGTGGCCGAAGCCGAAAAGAATTTTTCCGGCCGCGCGCAGATTTTGCTCAAACCGACCGATCGGCTGACCATTTTGGTTGCCGGCGATTATATCAGCGAAACCGGAACCGGATATACCGGCACCAATTTTGCTTTGCCGCTGGGCGAAATTGACGATGGTGATCTGGAAAGCCTGGATCAGATTGAAAATCCCCGCGAGGTTATTGCGCGCGGTATCACGCCCGATCTAAACGCCGATCATTGGGGTATTCGCACAACGATAACTTACGAAGCCGATCCGTTCACGATTGAATATATCGGCAGCTATCGTGACGCGGTGTATGATTATGAGGCAACGACGCCGCTGACGCCGAATTTCCCCGGCGTCATCGATGCATTGTCGGGCGGCGCGGGCAATCCCAATGGGGCCATTATTCTGGCCCAATCGTTGGATAATTTCTCACGCTTTCGCTCGATATCCGATTCGCGTTCGCATTTTCATGAATTGCGGTTCTTTAACAATGAAGGACCAGCAATTTGGAGCGTAGGCGCGCAATATTTCCGGGAAGATATTTTCTCTTTTCTGGGCTCTACGGGCGATAGAAATCCGTTTTTCCAAGGTGTAGAATTTAATACCAATGTCGATACCGACTCTTTGGCTGCTTATGGCGACCTCACTTATTCCGTAACTGAAAAATTTCGCATAACGGGCGGCGTGCGCTATACGGCGGACCGTAAAGAGCGCACCGGAGTGGCCGCGCGATACGGCCTGGCATTGGGGGATGACAATTTCAACTGTTGCCTCGGCGTGCGCACCGGCACCGAGGGCTTTGAATTTGCGGCGCGGGGCCGGACGATCATCGATCCCGACACCAATGGCGATGGCACGATCAGCGATCTGGAAGTGTTTCAATTCCAAGCCAATGGCGTGGCAACTCCGGGTGCACGAGATAACTTAGATGATATCTTAGCAAATGGCCCTTTGGCGGGCCATTTTTTTGATGTTCCTGATGGTTTGCCCTGCGTAGACACTAATTTTGGTGATGGATTGACCTGCGATGGCTTCGCTGCAACAACGCAATTTACCTTTGCGGTTCCATTCCAAGGGCAGATTTTCCGTCAGGCAGGCCGGATCAATGATAGCTTTATCGATTGGCGCGCACGCGCCGAATATGACATTACCGATGATAATTTGGTCTATGCTTTGGTTGCATCGGGAAATAAATCAGGCGGTTTTAACGATAATCTAGGCGATTTGGGTGTTGCCCCCACTTATGACCGGGAATCGGTTGTTCTGTATGAATTGGGCAGCAAAAATGAATTTTTCATTGGCAATGTTAAAACGCGCTTAAACGCTTCGGTCTTTTATAATGATTATACAGATCAAGTTTTTACGGCGCTGCAATCGGTGGCTCAAGTTCTCAGCTTCGCCAATTCCCAAGGGGTAAACATCGATTTGCCGCCGAATACGAGCACGGCGTTGGTGGTGTCTTTCAGTTTTAATGCCGCCAGTTCGGATATTTATGGCTTTCAATTGCAAGGCGGATTTGATTTGCCGGCCAATATCAAGCTTGATTTCAGCGCACTATATTTAGAAGCGTCAATCCGAGAAGCCGATCCCATACAGGATTTCCGTTTCCAAGCCGACGTGGACCCCATTAACGCCGTTTTGCGGCCGATCACTG
Source organism: Sphingomonadaceae bacterium (assembly GCA_021732525.1). GTDB lineage: Bacteria > Pseudomonadota > Alphaproteobacteria > Sphingomonadales > Sphingomonadaceae > Sphingorhabdus_B. The sequence continues at coordinate 28,037 of JAKFUU010000032.1, forward strand.
ATAGCCGGCTGCCGCGTACGCCGCGCTGGCAACTGAATGCCAAATTATCCCAAGCATTTGAAATTGGCGATGGTCAGCTTGATTATGTATTATCCGCTGGATATCGGTCGTCTCAATTTCAAACTATTTTCAACAGCTTGCAATTTGATGCCAACGATGCCGCCACGCGCGTTACGGGTGGCCGGTTGCTTGACGAAGTGCCGGGCTATTTCACGCTTGATATCGGTGCGGGCTATACATTTGACTCGGCTGGTAAATACCGGGTCGAGGCCTATGCCAATAATGTGACTGATTCGATTAATGCGGCGGCGATTATTATCACGCAATTTGATAATACCCGTTTCTTCAATCGGCCGCGCACTTTTGGTGGCCGGGTGCGCGTTAAATTTTAACGCTGGGGCGGCGTTGACACGATAATTTGCTAATTATATCCCTCCGAAATTCAATAGATGTTCGGGGGGATTTTTTTAGGAAAAGGGACTGAGGATGGATATATCGATTTGGGTCCGATTGGTGCTGGCCGCCAGTTTCGCGGCACCTTTGCTTGCGCAAGATACCGGAACTGTGCCTGCCGCAACCATCATCAGCGCGCCTGCCGAGGCCCAAAAACGCGTTGAAACTCATCATGCACCGGCGGGATATGATCTGGTTTTTCAGGATGAATTTTCGCGTGACGGAATGCTGGATGAAAGCAAGTGGGATTATGCTACTGAGCGCAATGCGCAAGGGTGGTTCAACCGCGAAAAGCAATATTACGCGCGCGGCCGAGCCAAAAATTCACGTATCGAAAATGGCCATCTGATTATCGAGGTGCATGCAGAAGAGCTGAATAAAAGCGAATTTCCCGACTGGTCGGGTCAAAAATACACCTCGGCGCGGGTGCTGACCCGCGGCAAGGCAGCTTGGACTTACGGATTTTACGAGATTAAGGCAAAATTACCATGCGGGACGGGTACATGGCCGGCAATATGGACTTTGCCCGAAGATCCTGACGTCGTTTGGCCCAATGGCGGCGAGATTGATATTATGGAACATGTCGGCTTTGATCCCGGCGTGGTCCATCAATCGATCCATACCCGTGCGTTCAACTTTCGCGCCGGCACGCAGAAAACGACCAAATTTGATGTGGCGGATGCTTGCGCCGCCATGCATCGCTATCAATTATTGTGGACGCCGGAATTTGTCTTGCTGGGTATCGATGATAGCCCCAAATTCCTTTACAAAAAAGACAAAGGCAATGCGTCGCGCTGGCCATTTGATAAGCCGCAGCATCTGCTGCTCAATATCGCCGTTGGCGGTGATTGGGGCGGTCAGAAGGGTATCGATCCCAAGGCATTTCCAGCTAAATTTGAGATTGATTATGTCCGGGTTTACCAACTGAAAAACCGTTAGAGCATGACGTGATTTGATCGGATCGCATGACGCAGTTGATCCATCTGATGTCATCAAACTCCAAAATCTTTGTGATCGCGTGGTTTTTTTGGACCAACAGGATCCCAGTTTTTCGTTAACTGCGCGCATTACCAACCAGATCGATCCGTGTGGGGCTTTTTGTGCCTTTTATATGGAATGGAACCATGCCGGATGTAACCAAGCCGGTTTTTGGATCGAATGCCCCATCGGGATCAGCCTGCGATTTAGGCATCGATAGCTTTTATTCATCGCCTGTTCGATCCGCTTTTGCGAATCTAATCAGTTATATAGTTGATTTTACGAGGGAGCTTAAAAGTGAAAAATACATCGAAAATTTCAACTTGCCTGCGGATGAATGCCGTTAAATGTATCATAGCCGCCGGAATATTGACACCGGCACCGGCGATTGCTGGCCCGTGGACACTGGAGGCGGGGCGAACTTATAACAAACCGGCGATTAATTTCTTTTCGGGCGACTCTTCGTTTGGTCCCGATCAAGAAGGTTTTGAAAATTTCGAGGATTTGAACTTTACCTATTATAATGAAACAGGAATTACCGACAACCTATCCTTCATTGCCTCTATTCCGATCAAGGATATCAGCCGGACCGATCGTAATGCGGCTGGGGTTGCGGTTACCAATTCGACTTCGGGTGTGGGCGATATTGACGTGGGCCTGCGCTATAATCTGTCGAAAGGCCCCTTTGTTGTTGCCGTCCAGGGCCTGTTCAAAGCGCCCTATGCTTATGATTCGGACGATAGCTTGCCGCTCGGCAACGGCCAGGAAGATTTTGAGGGGCGTTTTCAACTTGGGCGCGGTTTTGGTAAAGCGGGATATTTCGTGGCTGAGGCGGGCTATCGCTTTCGCTCGGGTGCGCCTTCGGATGAATTTCGCTATCTGCTCGAATATGGCATTGATGTTGGCAAATCGGTATATTTGCGGTCCAAACTTGATGGCATATTGAGCATCAATAATGACACCCCGCAGGCACAGGCAAATGGCAATCCGACTTTGCCGCTGGCATTCGATCTTGCCAAGCTGGAGCTTACCGCCGGCTATAAATTCAACAAGACTTGGGCCATTGAATTTACCGGAACCCCCAATTTATATGGGGATAATACATTGACCGGCACCAATTTCCAGCTGGCGCTTATTTTGCAATTATGACCGCGCGCGACATCGCCGCGATCATCCTGCTGTCGGGCCATTATCTGATCATGGTCACGCTGGGCATTTATGGTATCCACCGGTTGCATATGACCTGGCGGCAATGGCGGGGCAGGCCGCAAAATGCGGTGCAAATCAAAACATCAGCGCAGTTTGCATCGCCGCCGATGGTGACGGTGCAATTGCCGGTGTTTAATGAACGATTGGTGATCGAACGGCTTATCGATGCCGCTGCGGCTTTTGATTATCCTGCCGAATGTCTGGAAATTCAGATATTGGATGATTCGACCGATGAAACCCGTTCGATTGCCGCCGCACGGGTCGCCTACCACCGGGCGCTGGGCGTGAATATTCAGCATATATGCAGACCGGATCGCAGCGGGTATAAGGCGGGCGCTTTGGCCTATGGGTTGGAGCGGGCAAGCGGTGAATTTCTGCTCATCCTCGATGCGGATTTTGTGCCGACGCCGAATTTTCTGCGCGATTTGATCGGGCCCTTGGCCAATCCCGATGTTGCAATGGTGCAGGCGCGGTGGGATTATCTGAATCGCAGCAGCAGCCTGCTGACGCGGGCGCAGGCGATTTTGCTCGATGCCCATTTCGTGATTGAGCATAGCCAGCGGGCATCGCGCGGCCTGTTTTTCAACTTTAACGGAACGGCGGGAATTTGGCGCAAACAGGCCATTATCGATGCGGGCGGGTGGCGCGCCGATACGCTGACCGAAGATTTGGACCTTAGTTACCGGGCGCAGCTTGCGGGTTGGCGCTTTGTATATTTGGGCGATGTGGTTTGCCGCAGCGAGCTGCCCGCGGATATGAATGCTTTCAAAACGCAGCAGCATCGTTGGACCAAAGGTTCGATTGAGGTGATGCTGCGCCTGTTGCCCCGGATCTGGCGGGCGAAACAGCCGCTGCGGGTGAAGCTGGAGGCTAGCATGCATCTGACCAGCAATTTGTCTTATCTGTTTATCATCTTGCTCTGTTTGATCCTGTTTGTTCCCGGCGTTATTATGCGCGAGCTTTATGAGCTTGATGCGTTGTTATGGGTTGATGCGCCGTTGTTTTTCATCGCCAGCGTTAGCCATGTCAGCTTTTTCATTTTTGGCCAGCGGACGCTGCATGGCAACAAATCGGTTCGGCTGCGCGAAATTGCGGTGCTGATCCCGATGCTGATCGGGTTGGCGATCAACAATGGCCGGGCGGTTGTTGAGGCGCTGCTGGGTATCCGCAGCGGTTTCATTCGTACGCCCAAAGAAGGCAGCGATGATACGCCTACGGCGCGGCGTGCAGCGGCTTACCGCGCGGCGCAGTCGCGGCTGGGCGAATATGGAGAAATTGCTTTGGGGCTGGCTTATGCCGTCTGCGCCATATGGTTCATCACCGAACAATTTTGGCTCAGCGCGCCCTTTGCCCTATTATTTGCGGTCAGCTTTCTGGCCATTGGCATCGGCAGCATCCGGGCCAGGCTGGCGGTTCCGGCGATGACGGCTCCGGCACCTGCGCCGGGCTGATAATGACGCTGTCTGCATGATTTGGGAGAAAGCATGATCATGAATGCCGGGGCACAATCGCTGCAGGCGCGCGGCCGCAAGGGCGGGATCACCTATCTTGCCTGCGCGGCTTTCCTGCTGATTTGTTTGAGCATTTACCGTCTCGAAAATTTTGCCCCGGCGCATACGGGTAGCGCTTACATTACGCTGCATCTGACGCTCACGCTGGCGATGCTCGCGGCATGGCGTTGGGGCGGGGCGTCGCAGGGTCAGTTGATCTTGTTCACCGGCATTGCTGCGCGGTTGCTGCTGATCCCGGCACCGATGCTCAGCAGCAATGACGCGGAGCGCTATATTTGGGACGGCGCGGTTGCGCTGGCGGGGTTTGATCCTTACTCGGTCCCGCCGGAAAATCCAGCGGTTGCCGGGCTGCGCGCCATTTGGGCAACACCGCCCGAACATGCCGCTTATCCCACGCTATATCCGCCGGCGGCGCTGATGCTGTTTGCGCTGTCGGCGCTTGCCGGGCCAGTTTGGGGGATTTGGTTGTGGAAATGGATTGTCAGTGCTGCGGGCATATTGCTGTTGCTGCTCGCGCGCGCTTTGCTGCGCGGCCGGGGCCTGGAACGCCATCTGGCGCTGGTCGCGCTTTCGCCATTGCTGGTTTTGGAAATTGGGATCGGCGAGCATCTGGATGCATTTGTGGCGTTAACCATCGTCGCCGCGCTGCTCGCTTTTGATCGCGGGCGGATGGCTTGGGTCGGCGCGCTGCTTGGCCTTGGCATTTGTATCAAATTGCTTCCCGCCGCCATGCTTTTTGCGTTGGCGCTGGCGGCGGGCTGGCGCGGCGCGTTGCGGATGGGCATGGCGGCGGCGGGCAGCGTGGCCGCGATTTATGCCGCCGCGCTGGCCATCGGTTGGCGGCCAATCGGAAGCTTGCCGGTCTTCTTTGAAAAATGGCGCAACGGATCGCCCTTATTCACCTTGTTCGAAGCCTATTTGCCGCTGCAGACCATGCTTGTAGTTATCGGTCTGCTCGGGCTGCTGGCCGCTGGGGCGATCATCCTACTGGCGCGCCGGCGGCCGATCGTCGCAACGCAGGTCGCATTGGCGGCGCCGCTGGTGCTTAGCCCGGTGGCATTTCCCTGGTATCTTTGCGCGCTGGTCCCGCTATCGGCATTGGCACCAAGCGCTACTTTGCTGATCTGGCTGTCGGCATCGCCGTTAATCTACGAAGTGCGCGACCGTTTTGTCAGTGAGGGCGTTTGGATGCCCGCGTTATGGCCGTTGATGGTGATCGGCGCAGGCTGGATCATCGGCCTTGCAATCGACGCCTTGCGCATGCGGTATGGCGGCCGCTACAATCCGCGACGCAGAACTGCGCTCTCAACCGAGAAATAATCTTTAAATTTCAGTTATTTGAAGTGGAATGGCAGAATATCACCTAACGATTTTTGGCGCGGGCAATTGAAACAAGGATTTCAAGCAAGAAACATGCCGCGGCGGGCGTGGAATCCTGTCGTTGCCGGCCCTGTCACAAAATTGTGATGAAACTGCATCGATATCGGCGGCATGCCGTAATCGAATCGTCTAAATTTCCTCCTATCCGCTGTTGGTCAGTGTCCTGGAGGTTTCAATGAAAATATATTTGTTGCGCGGCGCATGTGCAGCCGCGATCGTGAGCGGTCATAGTCTGGTGCCCAATTTAGCGCAGGCGCAAGGTACCGCCGCACCCGCCGAGGACAGCGCTGATGAAATTGTTGTGATCGGTTCGATCATCGAATCACAGCGCGATTCGGTGGAGCAAAAGCGGGAAGCCGACAATCTGGCCGAAGTAGTTTCTGCCGATGCGGCCGGGCGTTTTCCCGATCAGAATACGGCGGCGGTTTTGGCGCGCTTGCCGGCCATCGCCGTGCAGCGCGACCAAGGCCAGGAACGCTATATCCAAGTGCGCGGGGCACCCAATCGCTGGTCTTCGGTCAGCTTCGATGGGATCCCGGTCATCGGTGTCGATGAAGGCGGAGAGACCCGCGCCTTTCGCTTCGATGCGGTGCCTGCGGTGCTGCTCAGCTCAATCGTTGTCAATAAATCCTTGACGCCCGATCTCACGGCGGAGGCGGTGGTTGCGAATATCGACCTGCGCACCTATTCGCCGCTCACCGAACGCGGATTTCATGTGCAGGGTGATGTTGGTTATGGCACGCTATCGCTGGGCGGCGGCGATCAGCGGCAGGGGTCGATCCGGGCAAGCTGGTCCAGCGATGTGTTTGGGATTGTTGTCGGCGGTTCGCATTATCAACGCGAACAAACCACGGATAACCGCGAAGTGGGTGCCTATGACGAACCCACCAGCGCCACCGACACGCAATTTGGTCCGACCGAAATTGACATTCGCAGCTACACATTGACGCGCGAAAGCAACGGCGCATTCGCCGGCATCGAATATCAGCCGGTTGAAGGGCAAAGGATTTTTGCCAATGCTATTTTCTCGCAATTTTACGATAACGAACTGCGCGATCAATATGAATTGCGGCTGGACCGGACTTCGCTGGGCACGCGCAATTTGAGCGGCGGCGAATTGGTAAACGTGCCCGTGCGCGGAACCTTCAATGATGGCGAATATGACACCCGATATTATATTGGGACGATTGGCGGTGATTATGAGAATGAGGGGTTTACCGCCAAATTCCGGTTCAATTACACGCGCAGCGAAAATACCACCTTCCTTCCCTTGTTACAGGTAACTTATGCTGCGTTACCATCGCTGACTTATGACTTTAGCGAGCCGCGTTTTCCAATTGTTAACCTGTTTACGACCGTCCCCGGTGCTACCCCCGGCAGCTTTGCGCGCGGAACGGCCCTGACCACGCCCAATCTGTCGGCTGCGGCAACGGCACCGGGAAGCGTTATCTACATTCCCGCGCGCCAAGATACTTTTTCCGACAGCTATACCGTCAAGGGCGATTTTTCGAAGCAGTTTGATGCCCTCACGCTGGCAACTGGATTTTCTTACGCTGATCGCGAAATCGATGGCTTCACTTTTGCCACGGCCAATATTGTCCAGCCCACCACGGCGTTTCCGCTCGTGGGTTTGAGCTTCAATCCCACCACATATGCCACCAGCCGTCCGTTCGAAACAAATTTTCCTTTGGGCTTTGGGTTGAACTATATTGATAACCGGCAATTGCGCCGCGATTTGGATGCGGGGATCGCGGCATTGACCGCTGCGGGTCGTTATAATCCGGCCAACGATGTTCCCAGCATCAATCGCTATTTTCTAACCGAAGAATTGCTCACCGGCTATGCGCTTGCCAAATTGGAATTTGGCCTGGGGCAAATTATCGCGGGCGGGCGTGTCGAATATTTCCAGCAGGGAAATATCGGCACGGCGGCTCTGGGTGGCGGCCGGTTTGAACGGCTCTCGGCGCCGTTAAGCTATACCGATTTTTATCCCAGTGTGAATGTGAAGCTGGACGTTGCCGATGATTTTGTCGTTCGCCTTTCCGGGCAACGCAGCGTGTCGCGCCCGTCCTTTGGGCAAATTCGGGTTGGATCGTCGATCAACGATACCGCCAGCCCCGGCACAATTGGCGGCGGAAATCCGGCGCTTGCCCCTGAATATACCTGGGGCGTCGATGGCAGTTTTGAATATTATCTGTCCGGCAACGGCATTATCGCCATTTCCGGTTTTCACCGTTGGGTTGATAATGTGCTCTACGCCAATACGCAGACCGTGGGCAGTGATTTTTTCGACAGCAATGGTATTGACCGTTCAAACTACCGGCTAACCTCCACCTTCAATGGCCAAAATGGGCGGCTTTATGGCTTGGAGCTGAATTATCAGCAGCAATTTACCTTTTTGCCATCTCCGCTCGACGGCTTTGGCTTTCAAGGCAATCTGACTTTGCTCGATGGACAGTTTGAAACCAACATTCCCGGCGGCATCAACCGCACCGGATTGCCTTTTCCCGGCACATCGGACACGATTGTTAACGCCTCCTTCTATTTTGAAAAATATGGGTTGTCGGCGCGGGTCAGCTACCAATATCGCACCGATTGGCTCGACACGCTGGGGGGCTTGGGCACGGGCGGCACCGGCGATGAATTTCGCGATGCTTACGACAATCTCGACGTTTCCATCCGCTATAAGTTGACGGATAATTTTACCTTATTCGCAGATCTGTCCAACCTGACCGATGCGGTTTATACGGCATATCAAGGCGATGAAGGCCGGCCGACCGAGGTGGAACAAATCGGTCGCCGCTATCTATTTGGTGTTCGGTTCGGTTTTTAATAGGAGTGATCCCATGAAGCGCAAATTTTTTGCTATTGCCCTTATGACAATCGCCATGCCGGTTTCGGCGTGGGCAGCCGAAAATGCCGAAGTTACGCGGATTGATGCCGCAACGGTGATGGTTCGGTGGCAACATTCGGGCCCGGTCGATATTATCGTGAGCGACAAACCCTCGCTGGATGATGATAACAAGCCGGTTGTGGTTGCCAGCCGCAAAGGCGAGGCGATCGTGCCATTATCCGTTAAACAGCGTGGATATGTCATCTTGCGCGCGCGCGGAGATGAGCAGATCACAATTGTGGCGGAACGCGAGTTACCGCTTGAAAAAGGCAGCAATTTTCGTGACCTGGGCGGATATAAGGGCGCGGGCGGCCGCCCGCTGCGCTGGGGTAAAATATTCCGTTCGGGGGCCATGCCGATTATCAGCGAGGCCGATTATGGCTTGCTCGGCGGTCTGGGGATCGGTTCGATCATCGATCTGCGTTCGAATGAAGAGCGCGAAGTGGCAGGAACTTTGCTTGATGACCGGACGGGCGCATTATTCGTCAGCAATGATTATTCGTTGAAACGGTTATTCGCCTCATTCAGCCGCGGAAATGGCGAATATGTCTATTCGGGCATGGAAAAATTGCTGGTGCCGCAATATCGTTCGGTGTTTCGCCGGTTGCTCGCAAATGACGGCGCAGTGCTGTATAATTGTTCGGCGGGGCAGGACCGAACCGGCATAGCATCAGCGTTGATTTTGAGCGCGCTTGGTGTTGATCGTGAAACGATTTTGCGTGATTACCATCTGTCGACTGCGCTGCGCCGTCCGCAAAATGAGCTGCCGCCGCTGGACCCGGCGCAATATCCCAGCAACCCGATTGTGCAATATTATTCAGAAGCGGCAAAAAAGCCAGGCGGCGTCAAAGCCGAACCGCTTTTCAGCAAATCGGGTGTGTCACATTTGATCCAATTTTTCGAGGTGATTGACCGGAATTATGGCAGCGTCGAAGGATATTTGAATAAAGAGCTGGGCATTTCGGCGGCAGATATTGAAAAGTTGCAATCTCTCTATCTTGAAAAGCTATAGCATCGGAAACGATGCCCAGAAAATTACCTAAGCTTCGGCCCCGTCATATTTCAGTTCGAGATAGCGGTCGCGCACCGCCAGCTTATCAAGCTCTCCGCGCGCAATCTGGCCCGTCATCGTCTCGATCTCTCGGTCGATCAGCTTTAGACCGCTGACCAACTGCTCCTCGGGCGTCTTGCCCTTGTTATCTTGCTGTTTCAGGCTGGCAGGAATGCGTTTATAGCCGTTGATCAATTCGGGCAGATGCTCGCCCACCAGCTTGCGAACCTCGCGTGCAGCGGGGTCGTTATCGCTGAGCAATGCAAGCTGCGGTGCCAATTGATCGAGCCGAATGCCGATATCCTGCATAATCGCAACTGCGGGTGCAGGCAGCATCGGGCGCTGCGCCTCCAGCCAGATTTCGGTTTTGCCCGCCAGCGTCGCCAGGTCGCTTTGTCTAAGGCTTTCGGTCGTGGGCATCGGCATCGCCGGATAGCGCATTAAGGCATAGGCCGCCGCCGCGCCCGCGATGCCGGTTATCATCACGCCCCAAAAGCCAATGCCGTCGATAATCGCGCCGACAATCCCCGCGCCAATGAGGACCGCCCCCACCGCGAGCGAGGCATTGCGGATTTTACCCCAAAAATGCGCTCTTCGCAGCGCCTGCGCCTTCATACCGACCGGGGCCATGCGGACATGACGCAAGGCATCGCGCGCGCCCGCGTGGATTTCATCGGCCTGCGACGCGATATTTTTCAAGGTCTATCCCTCCAGCGCGGTCAACAGGCCGCCATCTTTGGCGCTTTCCAACGCCTGCGCCTGGCCTTCGGTGCGGGCGATATAGCCCTTGGATTTTTGCACCTCTTTATCGAGCGCATCGGATGTCTGCTTCATATGATCGAGTGCCTTCATCTTGAAGGTATCGATCGCGTCCATCGTGTCATAAATATTCTGAAAGGCCCGGCTGAGCGTTTCGAGCGGGATGGTGCTGTTGGCGGCTTGTTCGTGGATTACGGCGGTATTTTCGCGCAGCAATTTTCCGGTGCTATCGATGATATTGGCCGTGGTTTCGTTGAGCGCGGTAATCTGCCCCAACACCAATCGCTGATTGGTCATCGCCTGCGCTACGGTGACCGCGGTGCGCAGCGCGCCGACGGTGGTGGTTGATGCGCGGTCCACGCCTTTGACCAGCTCAACATTATTTTTCTTAACGAGATCGAGCGCCAGATAGCCTTGCACCGTCACCGCCATTTGCGTGAGCAGATCCTGCGTACGCTGGCGCACATAAAATAACGCGCTTTCGCGTAACGCCTTGGCCTTGGCGGGATCGGACATATCGAGCTCGGCGGCCTTTTCCTCGATCTTGCTGTCCAGCTCTTTGGACATCACGATCATCTGTTCGAGGCGGCCCATTGCTTGCCACAATGCCTGCCGCTCGACATCGATGGCCGCATTATCCATGATCAGCTCGTCCTTGCCATTGGCCAACCGGCCCAAAATCGAGCTGATATGACTTTGCGAGCTTTGGTAGCTGTCAAAATAATTGCGCAGCTTGTTACCCCATGGAATGATGCCAAACAGCTTTTCTTTGGTCATCAAATTGCCCTTTTTCGAAGGGTCCAAATCTTCGACCACGCGGCGCAATTGAGCAAGGTCGGCGCCAACGCCGCTATTGCCGTCCATCGTTCGGATCGGTTTATCAAGGAAACGGTTGGAATGCCCCGCCGCCTCCATAATTTCCTTGCGGCCCATATTGGTGAGTTGATCGACGCGCTTGCCAAATTCGGGGCTGTTCACATCCTGCGCGACCAGATCGTTGATATAGCTTTCCACCCGCTCCTGCAGCTTGGTTTTTTGCTCGTCGGTTACCGGAACCAGACCCGCCGAACGTTTGGGCGCAATCGCGGGAACGGGATCGGGCGGCGTAAGTTTTAATTCGGTGTCGGTCACCATAGTGGTTTGCGTTGACATAATTTCCCTTTTTTTCGCATGATGCGCTAACGCGGATATGACAAGGGCAAGATGGAGCCAAATTCGTTCATTTTCAAGTCAATCCGGCGCGAGCTGTGTTATTTTTATAGGACAGCAGCAAATTGGCTCATTTCGCGGGCATTAACGCGGTTTCGACGATGGGCAATATCCCCTCAACAATCCGCGAAACGCCCTTGCGGTTGGGGTGGATGGCATCGGGCAGCATCAATGCGCCGTTGGCCACCACGCCGTCGAGGAAGAAAGGATAAAGCGGCGCGCGATATTGGCGGGCCAAATCGGGATAGATCGCGTTAAACCGCACAGCATAATCCCGCCCCAAATTGGGCGCGGCGAGCATACCGGTCAGCAAGACATCGATTTTCCGCTTGTCCAATATCTCCAGCATCGCCGCCAGATTGGCGCGGGTCTCTTGCGGTGCAATTCCGCGCAGCATGTCGTTACCGCCCAGTCCCAAAATCACCAGTTCAACCTTTTGCGGCGCATTATCCAGAACAAAGCGCAGCCGCGCCAGCCCCGCGCCGGTGGTATCCCCCGAAACGCCGGCGTTTAATACCGAAACCGCAAAGCCCTTGCGGCGCAGCGCCGCTTGCAACTGCGGTGCAAAACCATCTTTGGGGCCCAACTGATAACCTGCATAAAGGCTATCGCCAAAGGCCACAATCAGCCGCGATTGCCCGCGCAGCTCGGTTGCCGGGTGGGTTACCGCATTCGGCACATCTTTTGTCGGTCGCGCGTCATCGCAACCAACAAGCACTTGGCATAATAAGAATAGCGCCCCATATAAGTAGAAAATCTTTTGCAAAAGGCTTCTCCCTCTGTCTTCCGTTCCGATCACGCCAAGCGGCGATAACACCAATATGGCAATCCGCGCTGCCAATGTCACGCTGACCTTGGGTGCGGCCAACGCGCCGGTGAAAATATTGCGCGGGGTTAAACTCGAAGTGTCATATGGCAGTAGCATCGCGATACTCGGCCCGTCGGGTTCGGGAAAAAGCTCGCTGATGGCGGTGCTCGCGGGGTTGGAACAAGCAACCGGCGGCCGCGTTGTCATCGGCGGTATGGATTTTACCGCCCTTAATGAAGATGATCTGGCGCGGGCGCGGCGCGGGCGGATTGGCATTGTGTTGCAGGCATTTCACCTGTTGCCCACCATGACCGCGCTTGAAAATGTTGCCATTCCGATGGAATTGGCGGGTATCGACAATGCCTTTAACGAAGCCGAACGTGAGCTGAACCGCGTGGGGCTGGGCCACCGCACGGCGCATTATCCCGCGCAGCTATCGGGCGGCGAGCAGCAGCGGGTGGCGATTGCCCGCGCGGTGGCGGCGCGGCCGCAGATTATCTTTGCCGATGAACCAACCGGCAATTTAGATGCGATAACCGGAGCGGGAGTTATCGACCTGCTATTCGACAGCCGCGCCGAATTGAACGCGACATTGCTGATTATCACGCATGATCCCGCACTCGCCCGCCGCTGCGACCGGGTGGTTTCGATGCAGGATGGCTTGTTGGTGGAGGCGGCTTGACCATGGGGCAGGGCGCTTGAACATTGGCTGGGGCATGATTTGGCGGATCGCCCGGCGGGATTTGAGCGCTCGGATTCGCGGGCTGCGCTTGCTTGCGGTATGCTTGTTTTTGGGTGTGGGCACGCTGGCGGCTATTGGTAGCCTGACCGCCGGTATCGCCAGCGAGCTGTCCAATCGCGGCCAGACAATATTGGGCGGCGATATCGAAATTGAAATTGCGCAGCGCAAGGCAAGCGAGGCCGAACTGACCGCTTTTCGCCAAAAAGGCGCACTTTCCCAAACCGTCCGGCTGCGCGCGATGGCCTTAACCGGCGATGGTGATACCGCCGGCGTGCCATCAGCCAGCCTATTGGCCGAATTAAAGGCGGTGGACGGCGCCTATCCTTTTTACGGCGCGCTCACTTTGGCCGATGGTAAAAAAGTGCAAGCGCCGCCGCCCGGCGAAATTTATGTGGCCCCCACACTGGCCAGCCGGCTGTCGCTGCGCGCCGGGCAGCGCGTGCGTTTCGGCGAGGCCAGTTTCAAAATTGCCGGAATCATTGGCGAAGAACCCGACCGGCTGGGCGAAGGATTCACGCTTGGCCCGGTGGCGATCATCAATATCGCGTCGCTGGCCGATACGAAATTGATCCAACCCGGCAGCTTGTTTAACGCAAAATATCGGATCAAATTGCCGGCGCAAAATAACCCGGCGGCCATTGCGCAGCAATTGAATGAACGGTTCCCCGCCGCCGGATTCGAAATAACCGACCGAAGCAACGGCGCACCGGGCACGCGGCGTTTTATCGAACGGATGGGGCAATTTCTGACTCTGGTTGGCCTCGCCGCGCTGGTGATAGCGGGCATCGGGGTGGGCAATGGGGTCAGCAGCTATCTGGAAAGCAAACGCGCCAGCATCGCGACATTGAAAGTCACCGGCGCGGATAGCGGCGTGATTTTCCGCATTTATTTGCTCCAGATTTTTTCGGTTGCAATCATCGCGATCCTGGCAGGGTTAATCACGGGCAGCATCATGCCGCAGGTTATTCGGCTATTCATCGGCGATATCTTGCCCGTTCCGGCGGCCTTCGCGCTTTATCCGGCACCGTTGGTGGTTAGCGCGCTTTACGGCCTGCTGATCGCGCTCGCCTTTGCCGTGCCGCCGTTGACGCGCGCGCGTCTTGTTCCTGCCGCCAGCCTGTTTCGCGCGGTTGTTGAAGGCGGGCGGCGTTTCGACAAAAGCAGCATCGTGCTGGTTACAATCGCGATATTGGCGATTGTCGCGCTGGCCATCGGCACCGCGCGCGAGCCGCTATTTTCGGCAGGCTTCATCGCCGCAGCCTTTGGCCTATTGTTGATCTTAACCGGAATCGCTTTTGCTTTGCGCTGGATTGCGATCCGCTTGCCGCGCCCCAAAAGGCCTTTGCTGCGCATCGCGCTTGCCAATCTGCACCGCCCCGGCGCGCAGACACAGGCGCTAGTTATCGCGTTGGGATTGGGGCTAACCTTATTCGTCACGCTTGCGGCGATACAGACCAGCATCAATAATGAAATATCGCGCAGCGTGCCCGCCCGCGCGCCCAGCTTTTTCGTGCTCGATGTGCCGCGTGATGGCGCGCAGCGTTTCACCGCGATGGTCCGCAAAGCCGCACCCGATGCCGTAATCAACATGATTCCGGCCTTGCGCGGACGGATCATCGCTTACAAGGGTCAGCGGGTTGACGAAATGGACGAATTGCCCGCGGGCGCGTGGATATTAAACGGTGACCGCGGCCTAACCTACAGCGCCGCCTTGCCCGCCGGAAGCGCGCTGACCGGCGGGGAATATTGGCCCGCCGATTATAAAGGCCCGCCGTTGCTGAGCATGGAGGAAGAGGTTGCGGCTTCGCTTGGCGTTGGCGTTGGTGATGATATCACGATCAGCCTGCTCGGGGTTGAAGTGACCGCAAAAATTTCCTCGTTGCGTAAAGTGGAATGGGATAATTTTGGCCTGAATTACGCGCTGGTTTTTTCGCCGGGATCGCTTGATGCTGCGCCGCATAATATGGTGGCCACGGTGACGGTGCCAAAGCAAGCCGAGGCGAGTTTGGCACAATCAATTCCCCAAGCTTTTCCTTCCGCCTCGTTAATCGAAGTCGGCGATGTGGTGACGCAAATTACCGGCCTGCTCCGGCAAATGGCGCAGGCGATTGCGGCGGCGGCATCGATTGCAATCTTGGCGGGAATCGCGGTGCTGGTGGGCGCAATTGCCGCCGCCCGCGCCGCGCGCATTTATGACAGCGTAATCTTGAAGCTGCTGGGTTCCACCCGCGCGCAGATTTTGGGTGCACAGGCGTTGGAATATGGCTTGTTGGCGCTATTGCTCGGCCTGCTGGCATTGGCGCTGGGTATCGGCGCGGCATGGTTTGTTATTGTGCAAATATTCGAATTTCAATTCGCGCCCGATTATGGCGTGCTGGCGCTCACCTTGGCGGGCGGCGCTGCAATCACCTTCATCCTGGGAATAGCGGGTTCTTTGCCCATTTTGGCCGCCCGCCCCGCCGAAGCGCTGCGTAGTCTTTAAGAAAACGCTCCGAAATTCGTAACTTAAAAGGCCCCGCTGCCCGCCGTCAAGCCCGCGCCAATAGCGCCAGCGCCGCCTTTAGATGCGGGGCGTCGACCATTTTGCCGCCGACTTGCAGCACGCCCGATCCCGGATTGGCGGCAAAGGCATCGGCAACGGCGCGGGCATGTGTGATTTGCGCGTCGGTTGGGGTGAAGGCCGCGTTGATAATCGCCACTTGCGCCGGGTGGATCGCCAGCATTCCGGCAAAGCCATCGCGCGCGGCGCGCGCGGCATAAGCGGTGAGTCCCGCCTCATCCTTAAACGCAGGAAATACGGTGTCGATCGCCGCTGCTCCCGCCGCATGTGCCGCAAATAGGGTCAGGCTGCGAGCCAATTCATAGGGCGGGGTATAACGGCCATCCGCCTCACGCGATGTCGCCGCGCCGACTGCCGCCGGCAGGTCTTCTGCGCCCCAGCTAACCCCGATAAGATGGCCGGAAACATCGCGCAAGCTGCCCAGTTCAAATATTGCGGCGGGTGTTTCGGTGGCAATCGGCAGGATTAAGGGCGCGTCGCCCGCGGGTGCATCCGCCGCCCCCGCCGCCAAGCTGCGCAGCCAATTGACCGAACGTGCGCCCTCCGCCTTGGGCAAGACGATCGCATCGGGCAGGTAAGGCAGCACGGCATTCAGATCATCCTGCGTCAATTGGCTATCTTCGGGATTAACGCGAACAAACGTGCAAACCGGCCGGTCGCCCGACAGCCACTCCGCCGCGGCGTCGCGCGCTTTGGCCTTATTTTCGGGCGCGACCGAATCTTCCAAATCGATAATAATCGCATCCGCGCCCGATACCGCCGCCTTGGCAAAGCGTTCGGGCCGATCGCCGGGGACGAAGAGCAGAGAGCGGAGCTTCACGCCGCCACCCGCTTCAGCAAGGCCGTCCGCTCGCATTGGCAAACCACTTCGCCGCGTTGGTTGAGACAGCGATGGAGGAAAGTGACAATCCCAGCACCGGGCCGCGATTTGCTTTCTTTGAGGCCAATCACTTCGGTTTCCGCGCGCAAAGTATCGCCGAGAAACACCGGTTTGGGCATGATGAGCTTGTCATAGCCCAGATTGGCGACCAGCGTTCCCAGTGTGGTATCGCCCACCGACAGCCCGACCATAAGGCTGAAAGTGAAGGTGCCGTTGACGAGGATCTGCCCAAATTCGCTGGCCCGCGCCGCCTCCGCGTCAATATGCAAAGACTGCGGGTTGTGGGTCATGGTGGACCAGAGCAGATTATCGGTCTCGGTCACTGTGCGACGAATTTCATGCGCGATGGTATCGCCGATTTGCCATTGGTCGAAAAATTTGCCTGCCATCACCCCGCCCCTCGCACAAAACCGTCACCCTGAACTTGTTTCAGGGTCCATCGTGACCCATAAACCGCTGGTCTAGGTTGATAAATAGACCCTGAAACAAGTTCAGGGTGACGAGCGAAAGAGGTCATGTCTGTTCCACCGGTTGGATCCGTGCGAGCAAAGCCTCGACCTGCACCTGCGCACCTGCGACCGCATTAAGCTCCGCCACCACCCCGCCGAATGGCGCGATGAGGCTATGCTCCATCTTCATCGCTTCGAGCGTGAGGAGTTTTTGGCCCTTGGTGACGGTTTGGCCCTGCGCAACCTCGACCGCGATGATTCGGCCCGGCATGGGGGAGAGGATGGTGCCGGATGAGGCGGGGCCGTGGGCGGAGCCGTCGGTGCGAGCAACGTCGAAGTGAACCAACTGTCCGTCGTCATCGGACACGAGAACCCCGCTCTCGCCGACATATTCGATGTTCCAGGCGGTGCCGCCCTTATAGTTGGGCGAGAGCTCCAGCGCTCGTCCATCAACGGCAATCCAATGCGCGTTCTTCCGGTTCGAATTGAGGCGGAGGCCGTGTAGGTCAATCGCGAAACGCCTGTCGCGCATAGCCCGCTTATCCAAATCCGGCTGCTCTACACGCTTGAGCACCTCCGAAATGCCGATCTGCAGCGTCTTCTCGTCAGGCCCCCTGCGCGTGCATAAGTTGAGTTCATGACGCTCGATGAAGCCAGTATCCACTTGACCGGCAACAAACTCCGGCTCGGCTGCCCCCCGCGACAGGAAACTGCTATTCGTTCGCACAGGCCAAACCAGCGCGCTTGCACATGCCGAACTCAGGCGGTCGGCTGTTTCTTCTCGGCTTGCCGAATGGACAACAATCTTCGCGATCATCGGGTCGTAGAAGGGCGAGACCCAATCGCCTTCTTCGTATCCCGTCTCAACCCGGCACTCGTAGCTTGAAAGACGGAAGCCTTCGAGACGTCCCACACTCGGCAAAAACCCCTTTGCAGGATCCTCAGCATACAACCGTGCCTCCATGGCCCAGCCGTTGATGCTCAACTCCTCCTGCCGCTTGGGCAACGCCTCGCCCGACGCCACCCTTAACTGCCATTCCACTAGATCGACGCCAGTAATCTCCTCGGTCACCGGATGTTCGACCTGCAACCGCGTGTTCATTTCCATGAACCAGATCCGGTCGGCGCGCAGGCCCTCTGACGCATCGGCGATGAACTCGATTGTGCCTGCGCCGACATAGTCAACCGCCTTGGCCGCCTTTACCGCCGCCGCGCAAAGTATTTCGCGCGTCGCCGCGTCCATGCCGGGGGCAGGGGCTTCCTCGATCACCTTCTGGTGGCGTCGTTGCAGCGAGCAATCGCGTTCGAACAGATGGACGATGTTGCCGTGGGTGTCGCCAAATATCTGCACCTCAATATGGCGGGGGCGCTGGATATATTTTTCGATCAGGACATGCGCATTGCCAAACGATGCAGTGGCCTCACGCTGGCACGAGGCGAGCGCGTCGGCGAAATTGGCCACCGCCTCAACCTTGCGCATCCCCTTACCCCCGCCGCCCGCGACCGCCTTGATGAGGACGGGATAGCCGATCTCGGCAGCACGGTCGGCAAGGAAGGCCGGGTCTTGGTTCTCCCCCATATAGCCGGGGGTAACGGGAACCCCCGCCGCGGCCATCAGCGTCTTGGCCGCATCCTTCAGCCCCATCGCAGTGATGCTGGCGGGGCGCGGCCCGACCCAGATCAGGCCAGCGTCGATCACGGCCTGCGCAAACTCGGCATTTTCCGACAGGAAACCATAGCCCGGATGGATCGCCTCAGCGCCGATGGCGAGCGCGGCGGCGATGATCTTCTCCCCCACCAGATAGCTCTCCCGCGCCGGAGACGCCCCGATATGCACCGCCTCATCGGCTTGGCGCACATGCAGCGCCTTGGCATCAGCGTCCGAATAGACCGCAACGGTTCTTATGCCCATCGCGCGCGCGGTGCGGATGATCCGGCAGGCAATTTCGCCCCGGTTGGCGATGAGGAGGGATTGGATCATATCCTATCCAATCGCTTAAAGAGCACGAGAGCATCGAATATTTCACCCTCGAGTGACCTAAATACGCCGGGCAAACGGCCCACTTCGACAAAGCCCATCGATGTCCATAATGCGACCGCGCGGATGTTCGATGCGATTACGAAGTTAAACTGCATTGCGCAGAATCCGGCGTCCCGCGCTGTCGCAAATGAATGCGCACACATCGCGCGCGCCAAACCGCGACCGCGTGCCGTCGTCGCCGTAACATACCCACAATTAGCAACATGAGCACCGCCGCCAAGGTTATTTGCGCGGAGATAATATGTACCGTGCACTTCCCCGCAGTCTTCAACAACAAAAACCGATTTTTCATCGGAAAACCAATAGTCGAGAGCAGCTGCACGGTCCCAGTCATGCGGCAGCGGGTAGGTGCGTGCCTCACGCAACATTGGCTCTAATATTGACCATATGACATCATGATCGGTGCCCCGGGCAGCACGGATATTATAAGATTCACTCCTCACATCCGGAACACCCCAAAGCGGGGTGCCTCCTCGACCGGCGCATTTAACGCCGTCGCCAACGCCAACGCCAACACATCCCTTGTCTGCGCCGGGTCGATAATCCCGTCGTCCCACAACCGAGCCGTCGCATAATAGGGGTTGCCTTCGTCTTCATATTTCTGGCGGATCGGGGCTTTGAAGGCTTCGGCCTCTTCCGCTGTCCACGAACCCGCATCCCTATGCACCGTCGCCAGCACGCTTGCCGCCTGTTCGCCGCCCATCACGCTGATCCGGGCGTTTGGCCAGGTGAAGAGGAAGCGCGGGGAATAGGCCCGCCCGCACATGCCATAATTGCCTGCGCCAAAGCTGCCGCCGATCAGCACCGTGATCTTGGGCACGCTCGCCGTCGCCACTGCCGTCACCAGCTTCGCGCCATGCTTAGCGATGCCCTCTGCCTCATATTTGCCGCCGACCATGAAGCCGCTGATATTCTGGAGGAACAGCAGGGGTATCCGCCGCTGGCAAGCGAGTTGAATGAAATGCGCGCCTTTGACCGCGCTTTCGCTGAACAGCACGCCGTTGTTGGCGAGGATCGCGACCGGCATCCCCCAGATATGCGCAAAGCCGCAGACGACGGTGGTGCCATAAAGCGCCTTAAACTCGTGAAACTCGCTGCCGTCGACCAGCCGCGCGATCACCTCATGCACGTCATAGGGCGCGCGGACATCTTGGGGGATGATGCCGTAAAGCTCTTCCGCGTCATATTTGGGCGGGCGGGGCGAGCCCCCTCCACCATGCCCAAAAGAGCCTTGGGCATGGTCCCCCTCCCCGTTCCGGGGAGGATTTAGATGCGAGATTATATCCCGCACAATCGTCAACGCATGTTCGTCATTCTCCGCCAGATGATCTACCACGCCCGATTTGCGCGCGTGGAGATCGCCGCCGCCCAGATCCTCGGCGCTGATTTCCTCGCCCGTCGCGGCCTTGACCAATGGCGGCCCGGCGAGGAAGATCGTGCCCTGACCCCGCACGATCACGCTCTCATCCGACATGGCGGGCACATAGGCCCCGCCTGCGGTACAGCTGCCCATCACGCAGGCAATTTGCGGGATTTGCTTGGCGGACATATTCGCCTGATTGAAGAAAATCCGCCCGAAATGGTCGCGGTCAGGGAATACTTCGTCCTGATGCGGCAAATTCGCGCCGCCGCTATCGACGAGGTAAATGCACGGCAAGTGGTTGGCCTCGGCAATCTCCTGCGCGCGCAGATGCTTTTTGACGGTCATCGGATAATAAGTGCCGCCCTTCACCGTCGCATCGTTGCACACGATCATGCACTGCCGCCCCGAAACGCGGCCAATCCCGGTGATCAGCCCCGCGCCGGGGACTTCATCATCATATAGGCCATTGGCGGCAAGCTGGCCGATTTCGAGGAAGGGACTGCCCGGATCGAGCAGCCGCTCGACGCGTTCGCGGGGGAGGAGCTTGCCGCGCGCAGTGTGGCGTTTGCGCGATTTCTCATTGCCGCCGAGTGCGGACTCAGCAACCTTTTCCCACAGCGCGTCCTTTAGCGCGCGGTTATGCGCCGCATTGGCGCGATATTGTTCGCTTTGGGGGTTGATGCTGGTTGGCAGGACTGGAGCGCTCATCTCCCTACCCCGTCATGCTGAACTTGTTTCAGCATCCATTTCTCCTCTCAAGCCCGGCCGTTAGAGGCGCGATGGACCCTAGAACGCAAGTCACCAAAGGTGAAACAAGTTCAGGGTGACGAATGTATGAGACACCAATTTATATATAACGGTGAAAACTGAAAATGGAATGCGCAATTTAATTACGCGAACTTCTCCTGCAGTTTGAGCAGCGCCATCGCCGCCTTCGCCGCTTCTCCGCCCTTGTCTTTTTGGGTAGGATCGGCGCGAACGAGCGCCTGCGCTTCATTCTCTACCGTCAAAATGCCGTTGCCGATCGCGATGCCATCGATGGTCAGCGCCATGATCCCGCGCGCGCTTTCGCCCGCGACGATCTCGAAATGATAGGTTTCGCCGCGAATGACCACGCCGATCGCGACAAAGCCGTCATATTCCCCGCTCTCTGCCGCCATCGCTATCGTGCCGGGAATTTCGAGCGCGCCGGGGACGGTGATCACCTCCGCCTCATGCCCGGCCGTCTTGAGCGCGGCTTTCGCCCCGGCCACCAGCATATCGTTCAACGATCCATAGAATCGCGCTTCCACTATCAAAAATTTTGCCATTATTCGCCTTTCGTGCCGGGTATCGCTCGTTCGCCTACTATGGAAAGGCCGTAACCTTCCAGCCCCACTAAGGTGTGGTGCGTATTGGTGAGCAGGACCATATCCTGCACGCCCAGTTCGGTCAGTATCTGCGCGCCGCCGCCATAATCGCGCAGTTCCTCTATCTCGGGCGCGCCGGCGCTCTTGCCCTGCGCGCGCAATTGCATAAAGCGCGAGACGATGCCCTTCATCGGCTTATTGATCACCACCACGACGCCGCTGCCCTGCGCCGCAATGGCTTCCATTGAGCGCGACAATAACCCCGACCGCTCATTTTCTTCGCCAAAGACATCGACGAACATCGACATGGTATGCATGCGGACCAGCGTGGGCGTGGCGGGATCGACCCGGCCCTTAACCAAGGCCATGGTCTCATCCCCGCTCGCCTTGTTATAGAATGTCATCGCAGTCCAATCGCCACCCCAGCGGCTGTTAAATTTCATCTCTGCGCGCTTTTCGACCAGATGGTCATGTTTGCGGCGATAGGCTATGAGATCGCGGATCGTTCCCATTTTCAACTTATGCAGCCGGGCAAAACCGACCAAATCATCCATCCGCGCCATCGTGCCATCATCTTTCATAATCTCGCAAATCACGCTGGAGGGATTGAGGCCGGCAAGGCGGCTGATATCCACCCCCGCCTCGGTATGGCCCGCGCGCACCAGCACGCCGCCATCGCGCGCGATCAGCGGGAATATATGCCCCGGTGTGGTGATATCATCGCGCCCTTTTGCCGCGTCGATGGCCACCGAAACGGTCCGCGCCCGGTCCGCCGCGCTGATCCCTGTGGTCACTCCCTCGCGCGCTTCGATACTGGTGGTAAAGGCGGTTTCGTGGCGGGTGCCATTGGCGCGGCTCATTAGCTCCAGGCCCAATTCATCCACCCGCTTTTTGGTGAGCGTCAGGCAGATGAGGCCGCGGCCATGCGTGGCCATGAAATTGATCGCGTCGGGGGTTGCCATTTGCGCCGGGATCACCAGATCGCCCTCATTTTCGCGGTCTTCATCATCGACAAGGATATACATGCGCCCATTGCGCGCTTCTTCGATAATCTCCTCTATTGAAACCAGCGCGGGGGTATCGTCATTGGCAAACAGATAAGATTCGAGTTTTTTCAACGTGTCGGCGGTGGGGTTCCAACCCGGCTGTTCCAGATCGCGCAAACTATTGGCATGCAGGCCGGCGGCGCGGGCAAGGCCGGATTTGGACAAGCCGCCCTCGGTAACAAGGCCGCGCAATTTTTCGATCAATGATATAGACATGGCAAAATCCAAGGTTAGAGTTGGGCATTATTGCGATCATAGGAGAGGGTCATCTCACATTATAATGTGATCGTCAATATACAATCACATCGAAATCACATTATCGGGATCAATCTTCATGGCGCAAACAATTTGGATCAACAAAGCCGACCTTTCGGAGCTGACCATCCATGAAGAAGCCCTGCCGATGCTGGGTGAGGGCGAGGCGCGGCTTCGGATCGAGAGTTTTTCGGTGACCGCCAACAATGTGACCTATGCGGTTTCGGGCGGTAGCTTTGGCTATTGGAATTTCTTCCCGGCGGACGATGCTTTTGGGGTTGTGCCGGTGTGGGGTCATGCCGTGGTGGAACAGTCGCGGCATGACGCCCTGACCGTGGGTGAGCGGCTATATGGATTTTTGCCGATGGCCACGCATCTTGATATTCTGCCCGGAAAAATCACCGCCAGCGGCTTGTTTGACGCCGCGGCGCACCGATTGCCCATGTCGCCGATCTATAATCAATATAGCCGCCTGAACGCCGATCCCGAACATGATCCCGCGCGCGAGAATGAACGGATGATCTTTGCACCCTTGTTCAAAACCGGATTTTTGATCGCAAGTTTCTTTGCGGGTGAAAATTGGTTTGGCGCGGAAAATTTGGTGATGACCAGCGCGTCGTCGAAAACCAGCATGAGCCTTGCCGTTTGCGCCCGCCGGTCCGCGCCGCATAGAAAGCGGATCGGCCTGACATCGCCGGGTAATGTCGCGTTTACCATAGGAACCGGGCTGTATGATGCGGTTTTGTCTTATGATGATATTGCTCGCCTGCCGCAGGTGCCCTCAGTATCGGTTGATTTTGCCGGTAACAGTTCGGTTTTGAACCAAATCCATACGCATTTGGGCGATAATCTGAAATATAGCTGCCTGGTCGGTGCAACCCATGTTGACGGGCGGCTTGGCGGTGCCGGCGGCCTGACGGGGCCAAAACCGGTGCTGTTTTTTGCGCCCGATCATGCCGTGGCGGCGGTGCGGGCGATGGGGCCGAAAGAGTTTGGCGTGGCGGTCGCCGAAAGCTGGAGCATATTTTTGGACGCGGTCGACGGCGCGCTCACAATGGAGGAGCGCCCCGGTATCCTATCGGCTGGACAGGCTTATCTCTCGATCTTGAAGAATGAGGCCGATCCTGCCCTTGGAGTTATTATCAAGCCTTAAAATTTATAGAGACCTTGCTGTATCAATCTTGCAAGGCCCAATAATCAAAGGCCGCTTGCTGCAATTCCTTCAAGTAACGCCGCGCCGCGTGGCTTTCCCAATCGCCGACAAAATCATGCCGGCCAAGCCACCAACCCTGCCCCGGCAGATTGTCGCCCTCACGCACCACCAGACACGCAAGTTCGGGTTGGCCCAGACCACGGCCACGCGCGTCGACCGCCTCCAGTATCTTGCATAAGGCGCGCATTTTGGGCCGGGTGAAATGAAACCCCATCAGCAACAGCAATTCTGAATAGCTGAAAACCTTGCCCTGCCGCGCGGCTTCTTTCAAAAGCAACGCAACCTCATCGACATTCATTCGGGAGGTTTTTTCCGCCGGATTTTCCGCCCCGCTCATGTTATCCGGCTCATCTCAGGCTGCTATGCCGGCCAGGCGTTTGTGAATAATCGCATCGGCCTCCGCCATGATCCGGTCGATCAATTCCTTGCAGGTGGGGATATCGTTGATCAGCCCAGCGACCATGCCGCAAGACCATGCCCCTGCGTCCATTTCGCCCTGCATCATGATGCGGGGGTAAACACCTGCAACCTGTTCGATGACATCGGAAAATTGCAGATCTGCGCCTTTTTCCTTTTCGATTTCGAGCAATCGTTCCACCGCCGCATTGGTCATCACCCGTTCGGTATTGCGTAAGGGGCGCATCACCAGGCGGGTGTCGAGTTCCGACGCGGCAACAATCGCCGCTTTCACATTGGCATGCACCGGCGCTTCCTGGGTGGCGATGAAGCGCGTGCCCATATTCATGCCGTCCGCGCCCATCGCCAGCGCCGCAACCAAGCTGCGCCCATCGGCCATGCCGCCCGACGCCACAAAGGGGATATCCAGCGCATCGGCGGCACGTGGCAGCAGGATCATATTGGGAATATCATCCTCGCCCGGATGCCCGCCGCATTCGAAACCGTCCACCGACACCGCGTCGCAGCCAATCGACTGCGCTTTCAAACTATGGCGCACGCTGGTGCATTTATGGATTACCTTGATGCCATGTTCCTTGAGCACGGGCAGCACCTGAACCGGATTATTGCCCGCCGTTTCGACAACCGTTACGCCGCCTTCGATAATTGCCTTCACCATGCCCGGATAGTCTGGCTGATTAACCACCGGCAGGAAGGTGAGGTTCACGCCGAAAGGCTTGTCGGTCATATCTTTGCAGCGCGCGATTTCATTGGCGAGATCGGCGGCGGTTTTCTGCGTCAGCCCGGTGATGATACCCAGCCCGCCGGCATTCGAAACCGCCGCCGCCATTTCGGCAAAGCCGACATAATGCATGCCGCCTTGGATGATGGGATGTTCTATTCCAAACATTTCAGTGATGCGCGTTTTCATGGGTTATTCCTTGGTTAATTGTGATAGCGGCTGGCCATGTCTTGCATCACAGCGTGAAATTCGGCGATCACTTCATCGACGATGGTTTTTACGGGCTTGACCGCGCCAATCCGGCCGGCGACCTGCCCCGACAGCGCGATGGCCGCCTCCATATCGCCGCCAAAATACAGATCGAGGATATTTTTCATCTCGCCCATAATATTTTCGCTCGGCTTGGTCTCAAGCCGGCTGGTGCGTTCGGTCCGCAGGGCCCGCAGGGCGGGGCCGGGGCCGTGGCGGTTCAAAAATACCGTGTCGGTTTCCTGCGCATCGATAATCGCTTGCTTCCAGTTAGGATGCACTGGGCTTTCGGCGGCGCTGACCATGCGCGTACCCATCTGTATGCCTTCGGCGCCCAGCGCAAAGGCCGCGGCCATCGTCCGTCCGCAAGTCATACCGCCGGCGGCGATAATCGGCACTTCGGTGCGCTCGCGGATCAGCGGCAGGAGGACCATCAGCGCGACTTCTTTGGGGTTTTTGAAACCGCCGCCTTCGCCGCCTTCAACGACCAGCCCGTCGACACCGGCGTCGATCGCCTTCAATGCCCCCGCTAACGTGGGAACAACGTGAAAAACTGTCATTCCTGCCGCTTTCAACGCCGCGCAATATTTATTCGGATCACCCGCCGAAGTGGTGACAAATTTCACCCCTTGCGCCGCGACAAAATCGACAATGCCCGGATCACGGACAAAGGCCTGCGCGATATTCACGCCAAAGGGCTTGTCGGTGAGATCGGCCATCTTGGCAATTTCACCGCGCACCTCGTCCAACGCGCCCGATGATGTTTCGATAATCCCCATTCCGCCCGCATTGGACATGGCCGACGCCAGCGGCGCGCGCGCAATCCAGCCCATTGGAGCCTGAACGACTGGATATTCAACGCCAAGCATTTCGGTGATACGGTTGCGGATCATCTGTTTCTTCTCCAAATTGAGTCGCCGAACCGCAACCTTTCGGAGATGCAGGTTTACGTCAAGCAAAGCTTGTGATTAGATGATATTGAGATTCTAAAAGGAGCAGGATAATGGCCACTGCCGTAAAGGAAACCAGCAGCGCGCTGAAAATGGAGATGGGCTTTAACATCCCCGACCCCGCGCATGTCGACCGATTGGAGGGTAAAGTCTCCGCCGCGGAGTGGAAATTGCGCTGCGAATTGGCGGCGACTTACCGGCTTTGCGCGATGCATGGCTGGACCGATCTCGTTTTCACACATATTTCCGCGCGATTGCCCGATGAGGAGGGGGAGGAGCGATTTTTGATCAATCCCTACGGCGTATTCTTTGATGAAATGACGGCATCGTCGCTGGTCAAGATCGATCTGAATGGCAATATCAAACAGGATACGCCCTATTTCATCAATCCGGCGGGTTTCACGATCCACAGCGCGGTGCACCATGCCCGCGCGGATGCCGGCTGCGTCATCCATGTGCATACGCCCTATGGTATCGCGGTATCGATCCAGAAAGCGGGCCTGCGCCGTTACTCGCAATTTTCGATGCAAGTGCAGGATGATGTCGCTTATCATGATTATGAAGGCATTGCGCTCGATCTGGACGAACGCGATCGGTTGGTGGCCGACCTTGGCACGCATAGCCTGATGATCTTGCGCAACCATGGCACGCTCACCTTGGGCAAAAATTGCGCGATTGCCTTTTTGCGCATGTATTTCCTCGAAAATGCCTGCAAGACGCAGATTCTGGCGCAGGCGGTGGGCGGCGAAGACCGGCTGAATGAGGAGCCCGAAGCGATGGGCAAGCGCGTCTATCAACAAGGGGCCAGCGCCTTTATTCCGGGGCTGGGTGATAATCTAATCTGGCCGGGGTTGATGCGCAAATTGTACCGAACCAATCCGGGTTTCGATTATTAGGCCGTGTTGAGCTTCATTTTATAGATCGGGTAAGATCAACCATTTCGTCACCCCCGCGCAGGCGGGGTCCATCACCCGGTGGGTAAATTTCGGCGGTCGGTGATGGATTGATCTGCGATCACTGCGTTCCCCGCCTTGACAGGCCACACGCAATCTGCGCGATAACGCCATGGCTGCGCTCCACCCTCGTCCGATGATACCTTTTTTGGTTGCTTGCGCCGGCATTGCGTCTTTTTCGGCCATGGATGTGGCGATGAAAGATCTGGCCATTGCGCTGGGCGCTTACAACGCGGTTTTGTGGCGCAATTTGATTGGCGCGGCGATGGTGGGAATGGTTTTTGCCGCCCGCCGTGAGCGCTGGCCCGGCCTGTCTGTCTTGCGGCTGCATTTGAAGCGTAGTGCGGTGGTTGCGGCGATGGCGCTGTCTTTCTTTTGGGGGCTGACCCGGCTTCCCCTGGCCGAAGCTATCGGGCTGAGCTTCGTTGCTCCGCTGGTGGCGCTGTATCTTGCGGCCATTTTGCTGGGCGAAACCATCGGGCGGCAAGCCATTTGGGCGTCGGTGGCCGGCTTGATGGGAACCGGCGTGATTTTGGCGGGCCGGCTGGTCGGTGCCTATGATGAACAAGCATTGCTGGGCGCATTCGCGGTGCTGATTTCCGCATTGCTTTATGCCTATAATCTTATTCTTGCTCGCCAACAGGCGCAGCAAGCCGGCCCGGTCGAAATCGCTTTTTTTCAAAATCTGTTCACTGCCGTAATTTTGTCACTTTTTGCCTTTTGGTTCATCGAACCTTTGCCGGCGGGCAAATTTCCGCTGGCTTTGCTGGCGGCATTTTTGGCGGTGGTTTCGCTGTTGTTGCTGAGCTGGGCCTATGCCCGCGCGGAGGCGCAAATTTTGATCCCGGTTGAATATACCGGCTTTGTCTGGGCGGTCTTGTTCGGCTGGCTCTTTTTCAACGAAGCGGTAACTTTGACGACATTGGCCGGCACGATGCTGATAATAACCGGCAGCCTGTTGGCTGCGCGCGCCGAGACGAAAATTCCACCCCTTGCCGAATGAGAATGACGGTGGCAGTCTCCATCGTCGCAAAAATGCAGTATTTTTGCGGAGAATGGACGGAATTGATGGTCGAATCATGCCACCGGCGCAGCTTGTTAAAGGCATCCTTTGCGGCCGCCGCAACGGCGGTGATTCCAGCGCGCGCCTTTGCCACGCCAACCACCGTTCCGCCCGAACAGCGCAAATTGATCGCTCGGGCGCAGCAGGAAATTTCACGGCTGGGCGGTAAATTATGGCGCACCGATAAGGTGGGCCTGGTTGATTTTAATCTGCCTTCTCACGAGCCACGTTTGTTCATTGCCGATATGCTGCAAGGTTCGGTGCGCTCCTATCTGGTTGCGCATGGCCGCGGATCGGACCGCGAACATGACGGATGGCTAAAGAATTTTTCGGGTCAGCCGGGATCGCTGGCCACCTCGCGCGGCGCTTATCTCACGATGGATTGGTATCACGGGCGCTATGGCGCATCGATGCGGCTGGGCGGATTGGATGCGGATAATCACACCGCGCTGGAACGCGCGATCGTGATTCACGAAGCTTGGTATTCCAACCCCGATATGATCGAAAAATGGGGCAAGCTGGGCCGCAGCGAAGGCTGTTTCGCGGTATCCGAAGGGTTGAATAAGGAAATGCTCTATCACCTTGGCGGCGGGCGCTTGCTGTTTGCCGATAAGCTATAATCGGCTTATTGAGGTCTCGCGTTCAACGCGCTTCTTATGCACCGGGCCGCGCGATAACGATAACATCTTCATTTCGTGACATTTTGCCGGTCCGAACCGCGCGGGCGGAGGATAGCGCGTCAAACACTGGCTTGTCGCGGGTATAAATATCGCCAAAGCTCTGCAATTTGCCCGCTACATTCGTCGCCATGGTAAAATAGGTTATGTAAACCGGCAGCTCATGCTTCACCGGAACGCGGGTATATTGCAGCGATTTGATAACCTCTTTTGATTTGGCGATCGGCACATCGCCCTGCACCAAGGCAATCGTCATGGCCAGCGCCATCGCGTCTTCGGTGCGGATGCAGCCATGGCTGAGCGCGCGCGCGGGATTTGCAAATAAATGGCGCGTGGGGGTATCATGCAGGAAAATGGCATGCGGGTTGGGCATGTCCAGCTTCATATAGCCCAAGGAATTGGTCGGGCTGGGTTTCTGCACGACGCCGATATAGCCATTGGCGCCCTTGGTGGCTTTATACCCTTGCGCGGCGGCCCATACTGGGTTGGCCAGCACTTTTGCGCCCAGCCCTTCGCCCTTGACGATGCTTTGCGGCACCGTCCAGGTGGGGTTGAAAATAACGCCCTCAACCCGTTCGGCCAATTGCGGCGTCGCGGTGGTCCCGGCCTTGCCAACAATCGTGCGATAGGTTGCGATCTGCCGATTATTGACCACATAACGCAGCATATATTCGGGCACATTGGTGAGCAGATAATCTTTACCCAAATCGCGCCCGAGCCAGCGCCACCGGTCCATATTCGCCGCAATCTGGCGGCGGCGCGTTACCTGTTCCTTGGGCGTCGCGGCGAGCGCGGCGCGCAATGCGGCATAATCGGGATGCGCCGGCTCCAGCGATTTCAGCGTTCCGGCAACATCGCCGCTGGCCAGCGCATCGGACAGCAGCGCGCTGGTGGGTCGCTGGTCATAATCGGGATCATCGACAAACCATTGAACCCGCGATTTCATCGGTGTTCGGCCATCGCGCAAGTCTTCGGCAAGCCAGGTAAAGGTGCGAACGAATTCTTCGTCCAGCGCCTTGCCCGCGCCCAGCGCGATCGCGGCGGATAATTGGTGCGGAAGATAATCGGCGGGATTAAGGCCTTCTTGGCCGGCCGCGTTGATCACAGCGAGCAATGTTTCGGCCTGCGCAACCGACCAAACCGGCGCAAGCTCCTGTTGCGCGGCGGCCGGGGCAGGGGGCGTCCCCGGATTTGTCGTGGCTTGATCCGCAGCGGGCGGCAACTGGGGCGCGGCGGTTTTGTCTTGCGCAGCAGCCGGCACCGTTACCAAAGCACCTATAGCGGCGAGTATCGCCGATCGTTTCATAGCCAATATCATAGCGTAAATTGCCACCATCAAAATAAGTCAGGACCAAATTTGAATCGCCTATATCATAAGCAAAACTGCCCGAATATATCTTTCGTAGCGATTGCTGACATCCTATTAACCCAAGCTGACTGAACGCTTTGCCAACCATTCCTCGCGGGTTTGACCCCACGCATCGACCGGAAGCTGGTGATAGGGTTCGGGCATGCTGGTCGGGCCTTGATTGACCGAACCCAGCCGCTGCGCCAATTTTTGCGATGGGATATTATCGGGGGCGATGCAATGGATCACATTGTCCCAGCCTAGCACATCAAAGGCATAATCCAACGATGCGGCCGCGGCTTCATAAGCATAGCCTTGGCCCGCATATTCGCGCGCCACGCCCCACCCGATTTCATTGCCCGGCCAATCATCGGGACGCCATGGCCCGGTGCGGCCGATCCATTCGCCGGTATCGCGGCGGATCATCGAAAACATCGCAAATCCGCGGATCGTCCAAGCACCCGCCATCGCGCAAAGCGCGCGCCAGGCTTCGGATCGCGCCTGTGTTCCGCCCAGAAACCGCATCGTTTCCGCATCTGCATGAAATGCCGCCCATGCGTCCATATCGGCGGCGCTGGGCGGGCGCAGGATAAGGCGCGGCGTCATCAAAAAGGGTCCGCTGCTCAACCATTTTCTCCTTATGGACCATGTTTCATCCCGCCGCCTTAACCCCCGGCGGAGCAAAACGAAAGTAGCGAATAAAAATATGCTTGCCATCCAGGTGCATTACTCATATAATACAGCTATGGCAAATCTTCTCGCATTCCTCTTTGGGCTCGTCGCGCTTCTGCTCGCTTTCATCGCTTTTATCCCATTTTTGGGATGGATGAATTGGTTCCTCATTCCGATCGCCATTTTAGGGGCGATTTGCGGATTTATTTCATCCAGCAATAGCGGCAGAAATTTCTGCCTTTTCGTCATCGCCCTCTGCGCGCTTCGCCTTTGGCTGGGCGGCGGATTTATCTGAAAACCGGGTTTATCTGAAAACGCAGCCAAATGTTACGATGGGGTCATTCGGATCAAATTTTTAATCTCCGCATGGGCGTGATTGCTGTTCAACCCACTAAAAATGGTGCCGATAATCACCGATAATTTTTCTTCGGATAGATTATGCATAATCATCATCAAGCTGTTGGGGTTGACATAGGGAAAGACCATCTGATTGATTAATGACACGCATTGATCGATCGACAGCCCTTGAAAATATCCTGCTTCCATTGCTTCGGCGACGATCATCGCTAGATAATGATCGCCCAGATCAACATAGCCGCGAACAACTTCAAAATGGCGGTCGCCCAATTCGCAGAAGCTTTTGAATAATTCGGGATCATCCTCATAACGGCGGCACATAAGTGCGAAACGCCGGGCAAAAAAGGCCAGCATTTTTTCCGGCACTTTCAGGTTTGATGCGACCACATCCTCCATCACCGCAATCTTGTCGGCGAACCAATCCTCCGCCACGGCCTCTAACAAAGCTTCTTTGCTTTCAAAAAAACGGTAGATGTTGGAGGGCGACATTCCCGCCTCTGCTGCCAATTCGGTCATAGAAATATCGGCGGCACCGCGCGCGCGCACCAATTTTTCAACGGTGGTCAGCAATAGCTTGCGCCCTGCTTCGATATCGGTTTGCGGCCGTGCCATCTTCATTCCTGTATTATCTGTGCATGTCAGTTTTATGATATATGAAAAGTATTTTCAATTTTCAATTACGCCGAAAGAAAAAGTTTGTTGTGCGTCAATTTTTTGTTGATTCATCGGTATTTCCGCCTGTTCGCTCGGGCCTGTCAGGTTGGATAATGTCAGCCCAAGCAAACGAAATCCGGTTGATGCGGGCAATATTATACTCAGCAACCGGTGGCTGATCGCGGCAAATTCCGCCTTATTGGCAACGGGCCGTTCGGTGCTAAAGGACCGGGTAATGGTGCGAAAATCGCTATAGCGCGCCTTTAACGTCACCGTGCGGCCTTTGGCATCATGACGGTCAATCCGGTCCCAGACGGTTTCGATAATATCGTCCAGCGCGGCCTTTATCTCGTCATCGGCTATTTTATCATCAAAATAGGTCGCCTCGCCGCCGATGGATTTTCGCGGACTGTTTGCGTTGACGGGGCGATGGTCGATCCCGCGCGCGGCGAGATACAAATAATCGCCCGCGCTACCAAAATGCGCGCGCAGCCATGCCTGCTCTTTCCGGCGCAGATCGGCGCCGGTTTCGATGCCGAGTCGCGCCATTTTTTCCGCCGTACGCGGGCCGACGCCGTGAAAGCGCCGCACCGGCAACCCTGCGACAAAATCCGCGCCTTGTTCGGGCAGGATGACGCATAGGCCGTCGGGCTTATTCTGATCGCTCGCCAATTTCGCAATGAATTTATTATAGCTTACCCCCGCGCTTGCGGTAAGCCCGGTTTCTTCCCGGATCGCGGCGCGGATGGCCTTGGCGATCTTAACCGCACTCCCAATGCCTTGCTTATCCTCGGTCACATCCAGATAAGCCTCGTCGAGCGATAGCGGCTGGATTAAATCGGTGTAACGTTCGAAAATACCGCGTATATGCCGCGATACCGCGCGGTAGGCGTCAAACCGTGCATCCACAAATATCAGATCGGGGCACAGGCGGATGGCGCGGCTGGAGGGCATGGCCGATTTGACGCCAAATTTCCTGGCTTCATAGCTTGCCGCGGCCACGACGCTACGTTTGGATGAACCGCCGACCGCAACGGGCTTTCCGCGCAGCGCCGGGTCATCGCGCTGTTCGACGCTGGCGAAGAAGGCATCCATATCGACATGGATGATTTTTCGTAAAGGCGCGTCTTCACTGGTCATTGACGATTTCATCCCGGCGATGTTTTATCTATATAGCCAATCTGCGGTCAAAGCGTCATAGCGCAAACATGACTTTCTCCCAAAAAAATCGGGCCCGTGAACCGGGTGCCAAGGAATTGGTGGCGATGATGGCGTCGCTGATGGCGCTCAATGCGCTGGCTATTGATACCATGCTGCCCGCCTTTCCGTTGATGCAGGACAGCTTGGGCATCACCAATGCGAATGATGTGCAATTTATTATCAGCGTCTTTTTGGGCGGCATGGGGGTGGGGTCGATATTTTATGGGCCATTGTCCGACCGGTTTGGCCGCCGAGCGGTCATGTTGCCCGCCATCACCGGCTATGTGGTTTTTTCTCTGGCCTGCGGTGTGGCACCGTCCTTTGAGATATTGCTCGCCATGCGCTTTCTGCAAGGGTTGAGCGGCGCAGCGATGGGCGTGCTGGTGGCGGCGGTCATCCGCGACCGGTTCGAAGGCGACAAAATGGCGCGGCATATGTCGATGATTTACATGACCTTTATGGTTGTGCCGATCATCGCGCCGCTGATCGGTTCTTTATTGTTAACGATTGTCGACTGGCAATGGATATTCAACTTTTTTGCCTTTTTGGCGCTGGTGCTGGCCTTATGGATCTGGCGGCGGTTGCCCGAAACTTTGGACCCAGCAAATAAACAGCCCATCCAACCGCGCGCTATTATCCGCAATTGGGGGCAGGTGCTGCAAAACCGTATGGCCATTGGCTATGTTGTGGCCAGCGGTGTCGCGCAAGGGGCGCTTTATGGTTATCTAAATGCATCGGAACAGCTATTTTCGAAAAGCTTTGGTGCGCGCGATTTTTTCCCGATCGGCTTTGCGATTATCGCCGTCGGCATTGCTTGCGCCAATTTTACCAACAGCCGGATCGTCGAACGTTTCGGCGCGCGCCGGGTTTCGCATGGCGCGATCTTGCTATTCATTACGTTGGCGGTCATGCAGCTATTGGCTTCAATTTGGGTGCCGATGTCGCTGCCGATATTCCTCGCGTTGTTGACGGGCAATATGGCGATGATTGGTTTTTTGGGATCGAATTTCTCGGCGATCGCGATGCAGCCCTTTGGCACGATTGCGGGGTCTGCTTCGTCCTTTCAACAAACATTGCGGACTTTGTTGGCTGCGGGCCTGGGCGCGGCCATTGGCGCGCAGTTTGATGGCACCGTCACCCCAATAGCCGCTGGATTTGCCCTGTGCGGCGCCGCCAGCCTATGCTTGGTTCTGGTGAGCGAGCGCGGGCGGCTATTCACCCGGCCTGGAACGACGAAGCCAGTGCCGATGTAGAGCGGGCCATCGAAGGAAAGAGAACAAAAAAGAGAGGCCGAAACCTCCCTCTTTCTAAACCCTGCTACCGCGCGTCAATTCATTGGCGGCACCGATGTCGGCGGCATATCGGCGTCATCTTCATGGACATCGATTATGCCTTTGCCAACATGGCTGCGCGACCGGCTGTAGAGAAAATAAACGGCCAGCCCCAAAATCGCCCAAACGGCAAATAAGACCTGGCTCTTCACATCCAGATTATAAAGCAGGTAACCGCATCCGGCAATCGACAAGGGCGCGGTGACCCAGATTAGCGGCGTGCGAAATGGCCGGTGCCGCGTAGGATCGGTCCTGCGCAGCAGCAATACCGCGATCGAAACTGCGGCAAAGGCAAATAATGTGCCGGAATTTGATATATTCGCAAGTTGCCCAACGGGGAAAAATGCCGCAAATAATGCCACCGCTATCCCGGTTAAAATCGTGATCACATGCGGCGTTTTATATTTGGGGTGGATCCGCGAAAATGCCTCGGGCAACAAACCGTCACGGCTCATCACAAAAAATATCCTGGTTTGACCGAACATCATCATCAAAATCACCGACGGAAGTGCCAAAATGGCGGCAAGCCCGATCAAATTGCCAATTTGCGGCCAGCCAATTTCCCGCAACGTCCACGCCAGCGCTTCTTTGGAACAGGTCACGGCTTGCTGACCCAGCTCGGCGCAGCGGGCGGTCAATTCCTGACTGCCGGGTTCAAGCGCAATACCCGCCGCATTCGTGACCGGCTGCGCGCCGACAGAACCAATGACACCGGCGGAAACCAGCAGGTAAAAAATCGTACAAATGGCGAGCGATCCAATCAATCCGATGGGCATATTTCGCTGCGGATTTTTGGTTTCTTCGGCGGCGGTCGACACCGCATCAAAGCCGACATAAGCAAAGAAAATGGATGCCGCCGCCGCCGATATACCCCCAAAGCCAAGCGGCGCAAAAGGTTCGAAATTTTCCATATTCATCACCGGTATGGCAAGCACAATGAAGGTAATCAGCGCGATGACTTTAATCATCACCAATATGGAATTGATGGTTGCGCTTTCTTTGGTGCCAATCAGCAATAGCCAAGTGACAACGCCCGCGATCAACATTGCGGGAATATTGATCAGCCCGCCGTCAAAAGGCCCAAGCACCCATGTCGCCGGAATATCGATCCCGGCCGCATTTTCCAGATAACCGATCATATAACCCGACCAGCCAACCGAAACCGCGCCGGCCGCAACCGCATATTCCAGGATGAGCGCCCATCCCACCATCCAGGCAAGAATTTCGCCCATCACCGCATAGCTATAGGTATAAGCCGAACCCGACACCGGGACCATTGCGGCCATTTCGGCATAGCAAAGCGCCGCAACAGCGCACACGATCCCGGCGATAACGAAGCTGATCATCATGCCAGGGCCGGCCTTTTGCGCGGCTTCGGCGGTCAAGACGAAAATACCGGTGCCGATAACCGCGCCAATACCCAGCATCGTAAGCTGAAATGCGCCCAGCGAACGGGTAAGTGATTTTTTCTCCGCCGTTGCCAAAATTGCGTCGAGTGATTTTACCCGGCCGAAAATCATATTCTACTCTCCCAATATTTTATTGCGGCAAACCTAGTCGCAATTGCGATTAGCGCAAACTATTTTTGCTGTGCGGTGACCGTGCAAAATGCATCATCGCGCCAATATTGGCCCCAGCGGTTTGCCGGCCAATATATGCATATGCATATGCGGCATTTCCTGATGGCCGTCACGGCCGATATTGGCGAGCAAGCGGTATCCCGGTTTGGCCAAGCCAGCGTCGCGGGCGATGCGGCCCACTGCGCGGACAAAGGCGGCAATTTCGGTGTCGCTGGCCCGCTGCGAAAAATCATCCCAGCTTACATAGGCGCCCTTGGGGATGACCAACACATGGTAAGGGGCCTGCGGATGGATATCTTCAAAGGCGAGGACATGGTCATCTTCATAAACCGTGCGGTTTGGAATTTCCCCGCGCAGTATTTTGGCGAATATATTGTTCGGATCATAGGGCAGGGCGGGATCGATCGGCATTTCTAGGTCTTTCTATCCGGCGGGCTTACCGCGAGATTTTTTCTCGTCAATGCCCGAAAGCCCGTCGCGGCGTTCCAGCTCGGTCAGGATATCGGCAAAGCGCAGTCCGCGTTGGTCCAGCATAATGAGCAGGTGGAAAATTAAATCGGCGGCTTCGCCGGTTAAAGCGGCGGCATCTTCGGTCAGCGCCGCGATGACCGTTTCGGTCGCCTCCTCGCCCAGTTTCTGCGCGATTTTTTTGGGGCCTTTGGCCAATAATGCCGCGACATAGCTGCTGGCGGGGTCGGCGCTGCGCCGTTCGCGGATCACCGTTTCCAGCTTTGCGATAATCTCGCTCACGGCATATCCCGCTGTAACATAGCAATCATTTCGCGCTCATCTTCGGGGATTAATCCTTCTAAAACCCGCCAAAATCCGGTGACCGATTCTTGCCCCGCGGCGGCATAAGCGGAAGCCAGCTTGGCCCGCAGCGCTTCAAAAAGCTGTCCTTCGAAAACCGCACCCTGCGCCGTCAAGCGCAGCAGTTTTTGCCGCCGGTCGGCTTTTCCGGTCTGGGTTACAACATAGCCGCGATCAATCAAATCGGTCACCACCCGGCCCAGCGATTGTTTGGTAATGGCAAGATAAGCGAGCAGGTCGCTCACCGTCAAATCGGGTTGCCGTGCGATAAAATACAGCGCCCGGTGGTGCGCGCGGCCCAAACCATTTTTGGCCAGATGATCGTCAATGCTGCGGGTCAGCCGGGTATAGCCGAAATAGAGCAGCTCGACCCCGCGCCGAACCTCCCCTTCGCGCAGGAACAGGGGCGAAGCCGTCCGCAGCGGATTTCTGGCGAGACGCGGGATGGCGGTCAGAGAAGAAGGGACAGGCATATTGACGTATCTTGGCCCACGTCATATCAGGATTCAAGCGTTAACTGGGTCTGTTTCCTGGTTACCGGCCGATTGACAAGTCACTGCCAAGCCCAGACATACGGACCGCCTTATGAAATTGATTATCGAACCCGCCGCGAATCCGGCTCCCGCAGGCCGCCGTGCCGAATTGCTGGCCAATCCGGGTTTTGGGACCAGCTTCACCGACCATATGGTGACGATCAAATATCGCGAAGGCACAGGTTGGCACGATGCGCGCCTGCATGCGCGCGGGCCGATATCGCTCGATCCCGCCACCGCTGTCTTGCATTATGCGCAGGAAATATTCGAAGGGATGAAAGCCTATAAGCTGGCCGATGGCGCAATGGCGTTGTTCCGGCCCGAAGCCAACGCGGCGCGTTTCAACCGGTCGGCGCGGCGCATGGCAATGCCCGAGCTGCCGGAGGCGTTGTTTCTGGAATCGGTGAGCGCATTGGTGGATATCGACCGGCATTGGTTTCCCGATGTCGATGGTGGTTCGATCTATCTGCGCCCCTTTATGTTTGCCAGTGAGGTTTTCTTGGGGGTTCGGCCAGCAAAAGAATATCTCTTTATGGTCATCGCATCATCGGCGGGTGATTATTTCAAAGGCGCGGCGTCCGCCATCAATATCTGGGTTTCCGATCATTATAGCCGCGCGGCACCTGGCGGAACCGGTGCGGCAAAATGCGGCGGCAATTACGCGGCCAGCCTGATCGCGCAATCCGAAGCCACCATGCATGGCTGCGACCAAGTGGTCTTTCTGGATGCGGCCGAACATAAATGGGTCGAAGAATTGGGGGGTATGAATCTATTCTTCCTGTTTAGCGACGGCCGCTTGATCACCCCGCCCACCAGCGGCACGATATTGGAAGGCATTACCCGCGATTCAATTATAACATTGGCGCGTGAGCGTGGTTTGACCGTGGCGGAGGTGCCCTATAGCATCGACCAATGGCGCGATGATGCGGCCAGCGGATATCTGAC
The DNA here is from genome assembly GCA_021732525.1 of Sphingomonadaceae bacterium. Lineage (GTDB taxonomy): Bacteria > Pseudomonadota > Alphaproteobacteria > Sphingomonadales > Sphingomonadaceae > Sphingorhabdus_B. The sequence goes on from JAKFUU010000032.1 coordinate 66,646, forward strand.
CGAATGCTTCGCCTGCGGCACCGCGGCTGTGGTTATGCCGGTGGGTAAAGTATCAAGCAAAGACGGCGTCTTTACCATTGGTGCGGGCGGGCCAGGGCAAATCACTGGCGCGCTGCGCGATCAACTGGTTCATATACAACGCGGCCTTGCGCCCGATCCACATGGATGGGTCCGGCGGATTTAGAGCGCAAAGTGACTGAGATTTCACACTCCGCGCCTTAAGCCGGGCGGCGTGCGTAAAATCCGAATGCGGCGATGATCGCGTAGCAAATTGCGGGCAAAATAAGCGCGATGGCAAGGCTTGCCGACATATCGGCGATCACCCCGGTGAGCAGCGGGATAACCGCGCCGCCGACGATGGCCACGTTGATAATGCCCGATCCGTCGGCGGCCTTGCTTCCCAATTTTTCGCAGGCCAGGGTAAAGATGGTCGGGAACATGATGGCATTGGTTAAGCCGATGGCTAGCAAGCTATATCCCGAAAAATCGCCCGCCGTCTGCGTGGAAATGAGGATCAGCAAAATGGCACCAATCGACACGGCGGTCAACACCATGCCGGGGCTGATATAGCGCAGCACAAGCGATCCGATAAACCGCCCGACCATCGCACCGCCCCAGTAAAGCCCGATCAGCTTGCCAGCGGAAAGTTCATCCAGCGCCATGACATGATCCTGCATCAGATAATTGACGATCAGCGACCCGATAGCAACCTCCGCCCCGACATAGAGGAAAATGCACGCCGCGCCAAAGCCAAAGCGCGGCCGTTTGAGCAGCGCCAGCCCCTCGGCAAAGCTGCTATCTTCATGGACTTCGCCTTTCAGCGCGTTGCGGAAAAACCAAACGACAGCGGCGACGATCGCCAGCGCGGCGGCCAGCCCAAGATAGCCGTTCACAATCGCTTGGCTTTCGGCGGTGCGGTATGCATCGAGTGCGGTGCCCGACAATTGATCGGCGCTGACACTGGCCAGGCTGCCCAATATTAAGATCGATCCGAAAATGGGAAATACCGTCGTGCCCAAAGAATTGAACGCCTGCGCAAAAGTCAAACGGCTATGTGCGGTCGCGGGCTTACCAAGCAGCGAAATCAGCGGATTGGACACCACTTGAACGATCACGACGCCGCTGGCCAGCACAAACAGCGCGGCCAGGAAAACGCCGTAGGTCGCGGTTTGGCTGGCCGGGATGAACAGCAGGCACCCGGCCATCATCGTAACCAATCCGGCGACCGCGCCGCGCATATAACCGATTTTCTTAACCAGCCGCGCGCCGGGAATGCCGATAACGGCATAGGCGGCGAAGAAGCAAAATTGCACCAGCATGGCTTGCGTAAAATTGAGCGTGAACAGTTCTTTCAGCTTGGGAATAATCACATCATTCAGGCTGGTGATCCCGCCGAAGATGAAAAACAACGCCATGACGAATAATTGCAATTGCGGCGCGTCGATATGATTGGCGCTGCTGCCTGCTGCATCCGAACCCGGTGATAATGCCATTATTCTCTCCCTTTGCTGATGAAGCGGTCAACGCGCCGCATGCTAACTTGCCTTTGCTGGACAGCTTGCTCCCACGTCTCCTGCGATGATGCGAACATTGCGAATGGTTGCGACAAAACCCTTGGATGCCGATATTCGCAGCGGCGACGTGACGGCGCGAAGATTGGTGCCAGCTTCGCCAAAGCAGCGCAAGGGAAGTTTTATCTGCAAAATGCGGCCCACGGGCGCGGCGGTGATATTGGGCCGGATGTCGAATGAAGCCTCGCCAAAGGACAGCTTCACCGGGCCAGCGGCGGCTTGGTCGATGCGCCAATCGATCAGCAAGGCGGCGTCTTGGCGAAGCTGTTCCGACAGATTGACCGCCGGGCCATTGACCGCAAACATGCCGTCGGCATTCCAGGTAAATTGCCGGGCGTCCTCTTGCGCCGAAAGGTCGACCGCGCGGCTGCTGATCGATCCGTCTATCCCCAAAAACCAGGGCGCGGGTATCTTGCCGCGCACCAGATAGGCCGCCGCATGATTGAGCGGTGAAATATCCACCCGGGGGTCTTCATTCACCCGTGCCAATTTGCTATTGCCATTATAGTCAAGTCCATAGCCAGCAGGAAACAGCGGACTTGTGACCGGCGATTTGGCGTCGGCGGGCCAAGCAAAGGGCAATCGGCCGGTAAAGTCGCGTATGGTTTTACCACCGGATGCGGCCACCAAAACATCGGCGACGCCGCTGCCTTGCGTGCCCGGCAACCATGCGGCCACAAAAGCGTCGGCTTGATTGATCAGTTGGCCTGCGAACATCGGCCGGCCCGAAAGAAAGACGATGACCACGGGGATATTCTGCGCCTTTAACCGCGCGATCAACGCATCCTCACCCGATTTGGGCTGAAAGGCGAGGTGCGGCAGATCGCCTTCAAATTCGGCATAGGGATTTTCGCCCATCACGATAACCGCGATATCGGGCCGGTTTTCGAAATGGCCATCGGGGGACAGGACGGCTTTTCCGCCGCTTGTTGTAACGGCTTTGGCGATGGCGTTGCCGATGGTTTGGCCGTTGGGAAAATCGGCGGCTTTGGTATCGCCGCCCTGCCAGGTGATGGTCCACCCGCCCGCTTGCATCGCCATATTATCCGCGCCAGGCCCGGCGATCAGGACATTTGAACCGCCGCGAATGGGCAGCGCCGCCCCATTATTTTTGAGCAGAACCAGCGATTTTGCCGCCGCCTCGCGCGCCAGCATCAAATGATCCGACGCCCCCACCTGCGATATATCGCCGCGCCGGACCGGATTATCGCCGATCAACCCCAGCTTAAATTTCACCCGCAATATCCGGCGCACCGCATCATCGATACGCTGGATCGGGATCGTGCCATCGCGCGCGGAGGCCAAGGTTGATGCGAATAACGCTTTCCAGCTATCGGGTGCCATGAATATATCCAGCCCGGCGTTGATTGCGTCTGGACATGCGTTTACCGAGCATCCGGGGATTTGGCCGTGGCCATTCCAATCACCCAATATCAACCCAGAAAAGCCCATCCGCTCCTTCAACACACCGGTCAATAAGGACGCATTTCCGTGATGTTTCACCCCGTTCCAGCTCGAAAAGCTGGCCATCACCGTCAGCGTTCCGGCGTCAATGGCGGCGGGATAGCCTTGCGCATGTTTGGCGATCAAATCCGCCTCGCTGATCGGTGCATCGCCCTGGTCACGGCCATCGGCGGTGCCGCCATCGGCGATGAAATGCTTTGCGGTTGCCGCGACATGGGCGGCGTCAAGCGGCCGGCCCGCCGTCAATGGACCTTGCAGGCCCAGCGTCATCGCGCGCGCATAAGCCGCAACCAGCGCCGGGTCGGCGGCGTAGCCCTCATAAGTGCGGCCCCAGCGGTAATCTTGCGGGACGGCGAGCGTCGGGGCAAAGGTCCATTCGATCCCGCTGCCCGAGATTTCCGCCGCCGTCGCCGCGCCGATGCGCCGGATCAGATCGGGATCGCGCGCCGCGCCAAGGCCGATATTATGCGGGAAAATGGTTGCTTCGGGCAAATTTGAATGGCCATGAACGGCGTCCACCCCAAACAAGATCGGGATGCCCGCGCCCGATTTTCGCGACGCATCGCGCAATTCATCCACCAATTGTTTCCATTTGGTGGCGCTCGCCCGCTCATCGCCATAGGGGCCAGAATTTCCCCCGGCCAAAATCGATCCCAACGGGTAGCTTGCCAGATCGCCGGGCGTGACCGCGCTGATGTCCGCCTGGATCATCTGGCCGATCTTTTGTTCCAGCGTCATTTTTTGCAAGATGGCGTTGATCGCGGCCTCAACGGTGGGATCGGTAATGGCCGCCGGGCTTTTCGCGGCGGGCCATAATGCCGGATTAACCGCCGTTTTTTCTCCCGTTTCTCCGGACAGGGTGGAAGGATTGGCAGGGCCAAGCTGCGCCGCCGATGGCGCACAGGCTTGCAGCAGGATAGCAAGAAAAATTGCCGATCTTTTAAGCAACATAGGCTGATCATCCAATTGTGACATTGTGAACGTTATCATCTACCGATGACAGGAACGATTGCGAAAATCAAGCCGCAACATGGACAGGTGATCGGCGGTTTGAAAAATGGCTGATGTCTTGCCGATCACCGCTTGCCAATCTAGGAACTATTGAGATTCATTTAGCAGCATTTGTTAAATCAAGTCGTTCGTCATCCCCGCGAAGGTGGGGGACCATCACCGGCGGTGTAAATTTCTTCACCAGGCGATGGATTGACCTGTGATCACTGCGTTCCCCACCTTCGCGGGCATGACGCAAGCTTAAATTTGAGCTTTATGCCTTAAGTCTCAACAGTCCCTGGGGTCCAGACCCTAATTTTTCTTACGTCCGAAATCCACGCTGACCACGTTGGAGCCGTCCTCCTTGGCAGCGACATCTTCGTCATTTTCGGCATCGTCATGCGGCTGCGGCTGGCTGTTTGTATCGTCGACGTGAAAATGCAGCGCAAAATCAACCGCCGGATCGACAAAGGCGGTTATGGCCGCATAGGGCACGAACAGATGCGAGGGAATCTGGCTGAAAGACAGGCCGACTTCAAAATGTTCCGGCTCTACTTTCAAATCCCAATATTTATGCTGTAACACGATGGTCATTTCATCGGGAAAGCGCTCATGCAAATGGGTGGGAATCGAAACACCGGGCGCCTGAGTCTTGAAAGTGATATAAAAATGATGATCGCCGGGCAGGCCGGACATGGCAATGCTACCCAGCACGCGGCCCACCACCGCGCGCAAAGCCTCTTGCACGATATCGTCATAGGGAATCAGGCTTTGTGGTGCATCGTCATTCATATATGGTTGGTGGACTGGCTTTTTGCCGAAATCAAGGCTCTTTTGCAGTTTCAGATACTTGCCAATCGGCACCGCGCCATTATAGCGGCCTGCATGCGAACAGGAATAATCAGCCGGAAAACGAGCGAAACCTCAATCGATGTCGCCGTCAACCTCGATGGGACGGGGATTTATGATATTTCCACCGGGATCGGATTTCTCGATCATATGCTAGAGCAATTATCGCGCCATTCGTTGATAGATTTAACGGTGAAGGCCATCGGCGATCTGCATATTGATCAGCATCACACCACCGAAGATACCGGCATTGCCATTGGTGAGGCGCTGCTCGCTGCGCTGGGCGAAAAACGCGGCATTACCCGTTATGGCAGCGCCTATGCGCCGATGGATGAGGCGCTGACGCGCTGCGCGCTCGACATTTCGGGGCGGCCCTATTTTGTTTGGAAGGTCGGCTTTTCCATGCCGCGCATTGGCGAATGGGATACCGAGCTGATCGAACATTGGTTCCACAGTTTTGCCACCGCAGCGGGGATAACGCTGCATATCGAAAATCTTTATGGCAGCAACAATCATCATATTGTCGAAAGCTGTTACAAGGCGCTGGCCCGCGCCTTGCGGCAGGCGGTGGCAATTGATCCGCGCAAGGGCGATGCGATTCCATCGACCAAGGGAAAATTGTAACGATGGCAATCGCGCTGATCGACTATGGCGCGGGAAATCTCCAGTCGGTCCGTAACGCCTTGGCGGCGGCGGGCGGGGGCGATGTGATGGTGACCGATGATCCTGATGCCGTGATGGCGGCGGACCGTATCGTCTTGCCCGGTGTGGGCGCTTTTGCCGCTTGCATGGGCGCGTTATCGGCGATTGACGGCATGGTGGAGGCCATGGAGCAGCGGGTGCATAAGGGCGGCGTGCCCTTTCTTGGTATCTGCGTCGGGATGCAGTTGCTGGCCGATGCCGGGGTGGAACATGGCACGCATCCAGGGCTGGGCTGGATCGGCGGGACAGTAAGGCGGATTGAAACCGCGAACCCTGCAGTTAAAGTGCCGCATATGGGTTGGAATGATGTGACACCTGCCGCTTGGCATGGTCTGATAGAAGCGGGCGAGGCCTATTTCCTCCACAGCTACCATTTTGATGTTGTGGATGAGGCAAATATCGCCGCGCGCACCCACCATGGTTCGTCTTTGGTGGCAGCAGTGGCTCGGGATAATGTCATCGGCGTGCAATTTCATCCCGAAAAGAGTCAGGCATACGGATTGGCCTTTCTCCGACGCTTTTTGGCGTGGAAGCCTTGATTATTTTCCCTGCCATTGACCTGAAATCCGGGCAGGTCGTGCGTCTGGCTAAGGGCGATATGGACCGCGCCACCGTCTATGCCGATGATCCGGCGGCGCAGGCTTTGCTCTTCGCCGAACAGGGGGCGGAATTTTTGCATGTGGTCGATTTGGATGGCGCTTTTGCAGGTCGCCCCGAAAATGCCGAGGCGGTCGAAGAGATTGTCGAAAATTTCCCTGGTCATATCCAACTGGGCGGCGGCATTCGCAACGCGGCGACGGTGGAACGCTGGTTTGATTTGGGCATATCGCGGCTGGTGATCGGCACGGCGGCTTTGAAAAACCCGCAGTTTGTGAAGGATATGGCGCGCGAATTTGAAAATGGCATTGTCGTTGCCGTCGATGCGCGCGGCGGATTTGTCGCCACCGAAGGCTGGGCGGAAACATCGGATATGCCGCTGCTCGATCTCGCCCGGCGGTTTGAGGATGCGGGCGTGGCATCGATCCTGTTCACCGATGTCGGCCGCGACGGGATGCTGACCGGATGTAACATTGAAGCGACGGTCGATCTGGCGCGGCAGGTGAAAATCCCGGTGATCGCCAGCGGCGGGGTAAAGGGGCTGGATGATATCCGCCTGCTCAGCCTGCATGCGCAGGACGGGATTGAGGGGGTGATAACGGGCCGGGCGATCTACGACGGCCGGCTCGACCTGGCGGCCGCTATCGCCATGGCGGGCAGGGAAGGCTGATTCGCGATGCCCGTTCGTATCCGCGTTATCCCATGCCTTGATGTTGCCGCGGGCCGGGTCGTGAAGGGCGTCAATTTCATCGATCTGCGTGACGCGGGCGACCCGGTGGAGCAGGCGCAGGCTTATGATGCGGCGGGCGCGGATGAGCTGTGTTTTCTCGATATTAGCGCGAGCCATGAGGGGCGCGAGACGATCATCGATGTTGTCCGGCGCACCGCCGAGATGTGCTTTATGCCGCTGACTGTGGGCGGCGGGGTGCGCAGCGCGGCGGATGCGCGCGCGTTGCTGCTCGCTGGGGCGGATAAGGTGGCGGTGAACAGCGCCGCCGTTGCCCGGCCCGAAATTGTCGCCGATATCGCAGATCGTTTTGGCAGCCAATGCTGCGTCGCATCGGTCGATGCCAAGCGCTGGCCGGGCGGACAGGAGGGCCGAGGTGAAGATTGGCAAATATACACGCATGGCGGGCGTAATGCGACCGGGATCGACGCAGTGGAACATGCGGTGAAACTGGCGCGGCTGGGCGCGGGTGAATTGCTCGTCACCAGCATGGACCGTGACGGGACGCAGGATGGATATGATCTGGCCTTGACCCGCGCGATATCCAGCGCGGTGTCGGTGCCCGTGGTGGCGAGCGGCGGGGTCGGCAATTTGGAGCATCTGATCGACGGCGTGACGAAGGGCGGGGCCAGCGCGGTGCTGGCCGCGTCGATATTCCATTTTGGCCGTTATAGCATTGCCGATGCCCATGCGGCGCTTCGCGCGGCGGGCCTGCCGGTTCGGCGATAGTCTGGGAGAGAAATGATGCAAGATAGCAAGGCGAAAATTTTCTGGCGGATATTGCTTGCCCTATTCTACCTGCTGGCCGGGATCGCGCATTTACGCGCGCCGAGCGGTTTTTTGGCGATCACGCCGCGCTGGGTGCCTTACCCCGAATTTGTGATTGCTTTTACTGGTATGGCCGAAATAGCAGGAGCGTTGGGTTTGATGATCCCACGGCTGCGCTATGCGGCGGGGATAGGCTTGGCGCTCTACGCTTTGTGCGTGTGGCCTGCCAATATCAATCATATGGTCAATAATATTGAAGTTGCCGGCCGCGCCGCCAGCATGTGGTATCACGGGTTGCGCATGATCGCGCAACCCGTGATTATCTGGCTTGCTTTATGGGTGGCCGGCGTGACGCGGTGGCCATTTAAGCGTAAATTACCAGCGGATTAAACGCGGCACGAACAACCGGCCTGCGATCGACGCCATGCCAACGACTAATGTAAACCAAACACCGGTATAGGCCAGACTGTCAAAGGGGCAGTAGAAGCTATAGGTAAATCCGCCCATGCCGCCCGCCGCAAGCCCGGTCAGCCAGCCGGCGAGATTGGGATTGGTCGGCGCACCCCGGCGCAGCGCGTAAATCATCGGGATTAACGTTGCCAATGCGGTGATACTACCATAGCTGAGGCAGCGGTATACCGATGCCGTTGAGGCTACCGACAACGTATTATCACCGGTCATCACCGCAATCATGCCGCCGACCGGAAAAATGGCCGCAAAAGCCAAGGCAATTTGCCAGCTATTGCTATGTTTGCCCACCGACGGCTGCGTCATGCTCAGAACGCTAAACGCCGTTGCCGTGCCGAGCAGCGCCAGCATGCCCGCCCGCATCAGGAACATGGCGGTGGGCTGCCCGGCCAAAAGATCAACTCTGGGCGCGCGCACAAAGGAAATGGCAATCAAAGCAAAAGCCGCAATAGCCAACAAAACCAATAAAGTGGGTTTCGCGTTCAATGGCTTGACGGGCTTAAGATCATTCACCAATTGCAAGATATTAAAACCCTGATTATTTATCGTTATATTCATCTTATTCACTTTCAATCAGCGCGGATAATTTTTTTAATCCGCGGTGGATATTTACTTTCACTAATGACTCGGTTTGCCCCGTCATAGCGCATGCTTCCGACACGCTATGTCCCTCAATTTTTACGATCCGGATGACGTCCGCCTGTCCGGCTGGTAACTGGTTGAGCAATCGGCCAATGCTGATCCGTGCGCCGACCAATTCCTCATGACTTTCCTGCGCAATATCAAAATCCAACGCTTTGGCTTCATGTTTGTAAGTTTGGCGCAACCGGTCGACCCAGCGGTAGCGGGCAATTGCGGCCAGCCACGGTAAAAATGCCCGGGTGCTGTCATAGCTTGCCAATTTGCGGTGCACCGATATCAATGTATCTTGCACCAAATCGTCGATTGCATCGGCGGGTATTTTGTAGGAGAAAAACCGCCGTAGCCAGTTTCCCGCCTCATTCAGCAGCACGGTATAAGCCTGCTTATCCCCCGATTGTGATCGGATCATTAACGAGCGGAGACTGTCCTCGCTGGCTTTCACGAGGCACCCCCGGTCCGCTTACCAGCCAATATATAATCCAGCGAGAATATCCCGCCGCCGCGCGCAATCAAAGCCAGCGCCATCGCCACCCAAATGATATGCGTTTGCCACCATACCGCCGCTTCGGGAAATACGAATGTCTGGATAACCAAAGTCATGCCGAGCAGTCCAAGCGCACCCAAGCGTGTAAATAACCCTAAAATTAGGAGAATCGGCAGAAAATGCTCAGCGTAAGTGGTAACATAAGCACCAAGTTCACCATTCAAAATGGGCACCTGATTAAACGGTGCGTCGCTAAATTGATAAATGGCGTTTTCGCTGACCGAAAGAAAACTACCCTCTTCAACCTTCGTGCGCGCCGAGCGCCAGAAAATACCGCCCAAGGCAACACGAAGAAAAATTAAGGCGATGCCTTCCGCAAGCCGGCCGGAAGCAAATGATACAAAATTGTTATAAAGGGCCGTAATTTGTTTCATCTGCTTCATTTCCTTGTGGGTTGGTTTACTGGAACAAATTTTATTAACACGCTTGATCACAGACAATGAGCGATCCGGCGCCAATCAGAGCCAAAATTACATCTAACGCTTTTTCTTCGCCATCCTGTTCGATAGCGACAGTCAGAAGGTTACTGACATTGGAAAATTTGTCGATAGCGATAAATACCATAGCGGAAGAATGATTGATAGGATGTAGCAACACATCGCTGCCGGGCCGCGTGATCAGGATTGCGGCGGTATCCGCCGCCGCGTTCAATTCGGATAATTGCGGCGAAAGCGGCGCGTGTAACTTAACCAATCGCGCCGATGGATGCGGTGCCACCGGCAGGGCGAGTAATGCGGTTTCGTCCAGCTCCGCCAGATGTTCCAGCTGCAGCGGCTGAGCCTCTGCCGCATGATAGCTTTCAAGCCAGGCCCATTCGATCCGCGTCAGATCCAAACACGCCGGGTCCACATTTTGCGTGGCAAGAAAGTCGGTAAAACTCGCGCCAATCATATTGTTATCGCTGCTGCGGGCAATTTCGGTTTCGGCATACAGGCGGCTTAAGGCGTTGAATGTTGCCTGCCCCATTTCCGCGCGTGCCATCGGGAATGTTTCTTCGAGCGCCACCAGCCGCGCGTGGCTGATCGTGTTGGCATGGGCTTTCAGGCCCAGCATGACGCGATCAACCGGCCCCGCGAATAGCGCCGGGTTCAGCGTTGCCGGACCTTGGTTGATGGTGTCGATAAAATTTTCGAGCTGTTCAGATAACCGTTTAGATAACAAGGGCATGATCGTTTACCGGGACGGTTGGCGTGCGGCCGGTTTGAAGGCCGTCCATAATCGCTTGTGCCTTTTGCGCCTCGGCCATCAATCGGGCATATTCGGGGACATCGGTGTCCCATTCGATCAACACCGGTTTTGGACCCGAACGGGCGATGAAGCGTTCGAACAGTCTCCATGTATAATCGGTCACCGCGCTGCCGTGATCGTCAATCAACAAGGGACCGCTCTCATGCTGTTCGGTGGCGTGACCCGCCAGATGCATTTCCCCCACCCAATCGGGATCGATCGCATCGATATAGGATTCCGCCGAAAAATTCAGATTTTTGGATGAAACCTCGACATTGTTAATATCAAAAATGAGGCCGCAGCCGCTTTTGCCGATCAGTCTTTCGATAAATTCCACCTCGCTCATCTCATCGCCCTGATAGGCAAGGTAGCGGGAGGGATTTTCAATCAGCATCCGGCGTTGCAACCGGTCTTGCACGCGGCCAATCTGTGCGGCGAAATGATCGAGCGATGCGTAAGTGTAAGGAACGGGGAGCAGATCGGCAAACCGGTCATGCGCGCTGCCCGAAAAGCTCAAATGATCGGAAACCGAAGCGGGATCATATCGATCGCACAGCGCGGCAATTTTTTCCAAATCGATCCTGTTGACCCCGTCGGCGCTACCCAGCGACAAGCCGACCGAATGGAAGCTTAAGGGAAAAAACTCGGCAATGGCGGTTAACCACCGATGCGGCGGGCCGCCATCGCCGAAGTAATTTTGCGGGTGCACTTCCAACCAGCTAGGTCCAGCCGGAGAATGATGCTCAGCCAACACCGCGTCATAATGTTTCGGTTTCAATCCAATACCAACGGAAGGGGGTAGGCCGTTGGTTGATTGAAATAAATTATGGCGCTCGGTCGGCTTCATCCGCAAAAGATAATATAATTAAGACTTTTTGGGAACAGGCTTCGTGTTGCTCGCTTTTGCCGCCAGCGAACCGCCAGCTTTTACGCAGCTTCCCTTGGCAACATATTTCCAGGCATTGCCTTGATAATCGACAGTTGATGTCCCGGCGCAGCTTGTGCCTGCACCCGCGGCGCAATCATTCTTACCCTTTAGTGAAATACCAAAGCATTTTTCTTTTGCTGGCTTCGATTGAGCGATGGCTGGTGAAGCAACCATTGCAGCGGCGGCCGACAAAGCCGCAGCAGCGGCAGCAATTTTCAAAATATTGTTCGACATAATATAATCCTCCGATAAACAAAATTGCGCCGTTAGGTGACGCAATTTGCACTGAAGCGCTATCACAAGCGGCTTCCTCACACTCATTCGTTGACCTGATCAGATCGGTTACTAACACACGCAGCGCAAGCCAAAAAAAATTCATACAATTTTCGGCATCTGTCCTTGACCTGTCATTTTTTACGCCTATCTGGACATCGTTAGCACTCCAGTTTGTTGAGTGCCAACATCTCTATTTTTAGCAACTGATCATATAGAAAGGTACAACATGGCATTTCGTCCGTTGCATGATCGCGTTCTCGTCCGCCGGGTCGAGGCAGAAACCAAAAGCGCTGGCGGGATTATCATCCCCGATAGCGCGCAAGAAAAACCACAAGAAGGCGAAGTGATCGCCGCCGGTGAAGGCGCCTATAACGAAGATGGCGATCGGGTGAAGCTTGACGTGAAAGTCGGTGACAAGATCCTGTTTGGCAAATGGTCGGGCACCGAAGTCAAGCTGGATGGTGAAGATCTGATCATCATGAAAGAAAGCGATATCCTCGGCATTTTGGGCTGATCCGGTATCTCAATGCGTCATCCCGGCGTAGGCCGAGATCTCTGGCCGTAAAGGACTGAGCATGACGTAGGGGGATTCCGGCTTTCGCCGGAATGACGAAATTTAAATCTTAATTTTAAAGGAACAAATCATGGCTGCAAAAGACGTGAAATTTGGCCGCGATGCGCGTGAACGCATTTTGCGCGGTGTGGACATTCTTGCCGACGCGGTAAAAGTGACGCTTGGCCCCAAAGGCCGCAATGTCGTTCTCGACAAAAGCTTTGGCGCCCCGCGCATTACGAAAGACGGCGTTACCGTTGCCAAAGAAATCGAGCTGAAAGACAAGTTTGAAAATATGGGCGCGCAAATGATCCGCGAAGTGGCATCGAAAGCCAACGACGCGGCGGGCGATGGCACCACCACCGCCACCGTTTTGGCGCAGGCTATCGTCCGCGAAGGCATGACCTCGGTTGCCGCTGGTATGAACCCAATGGATCTGAAGCGTGGTATCGATCAAGCGGTGACCGCTGTTGTGGCTGACTTGGTAAAGCGCTCGAAGCCGGTTTCCGGTTCGGCTGAAATTAGCCAAGTTGGAGTGATCTCGGCCAATGGCGACACAGTTGTTGGTGAAAAGATCGCCGAAGCCATGGACAAGGTTGGCAAAGAAGGCGTGATCACCGTTGAAGAAGCCAAGGGTCTGGAATTTGAACTCGATGTGGTGGAAGGCATGCAGTTTGACCGCGGTTACTTGTCGCCTTATTTCATCACCAACACCGAAAAAATGTCGGTTGAGCTCGAAAATCCTTATATCTTGATCCATGAAAAGAAGCTGTCATCGCTGCAAACGATGCTGCCAATTTTGGAAGCGGTTGTGCAATCGGGACGCCCATTGTTGATCATCGCCGAAGATATCGAAGGCGAAGCGCTGGCAACTTTGGTGGTCAACAAGCTGCGCGGCGGATTGAAAATCGCGGCGGTCAAGGCACCCGGCTTTGGCGATCGCCGCAAAGCGATGCTCGAAGACATCGCGATCCTGACGCAAGGCGAGATGGTTAGCGAAGAGCTGGGCATCACGCTCGATAAGGTGACGCTCGACATGCTTGGTCAAGCCAAGCGCGTCACGATTGACAAAGACAATACGGTCATTGTCGATGGGGCGGGTGATACCGTATCGATTAAAGCCCGCGTCGAGGCGATCCGTGCACAGATCGAAACCACAACGTCCGATTATGATAAAGAAAAACTGCAGGAACGTCTGGCGAAGCTTGCCGGCGGTGTTGCCGTGATCAAGGTGGGCGGCGCGTCCGAAGTCGAAGTGAAAGAACGCAAAGACCGCGTTGATGATGCGCTGCACGCCACCCGCGCTGCGGTGGAAGAAGGCATCGTCCCCGGCGGCGGCACCGCGCTGCTTTATGCGACCAAGGCATTGGAAGGCATGAAGGGCGTGAATGATGACCAAACCCGCGGGATCGACATTATCCGCAAAGCAATCCAAGCTCCTTTGCGTCAAATCGCGCAAAATGCCGGTTTTGACGGAGCGGTGGTTTCGGGCAATTTGCTTCGTGAAAATGACGAAACGCAAGGCTTCAATGCATCGACCGACGTTTACGAAAATCTCGTGGCGGCGGGCGTTATCGATCCGACGAAAGTCGTCCGCATTGCATTGCAAGACGCGGCATCGGTCGCTGGTCTGCTAATCACCACCGAAGCAGCAATTTCGGACGCGCCCGAAGATAAAGCGTCGGGCGGCGGCATGCCCGATATGAGCGGAATGGGCGGCATGGGCGGCATGGGCTTCTAAAGCCTTCATTCACCGAAAAATAAAAAGGCCGGAAGGGAGACTTTCCGGCCTTTTCTTGTGATAAAATCACATGCGCGATTTTTAAGGATTAGCGACTTGTGATTGCGATAGTGCTTTTCGGTTTTCCCGTTTCAGATCGGCAATACGGCGGCCCAATAAAGCGGAAAGTTGACCAACCGAACGAACCGCTGCCAATTCCTCCTTGGAAATCAGAAGTTTGATTTCTTCTGCCTCGGCTTCGAAGAAAATGGCGGGGAGTTTGGCATCGGCGGCGGGCCATTCTTTGTGAAAACCATCGCGGTGATAAAATCGCGTTTCATAAGAAAGGCTGCGCATATAATCCTTCCACTCGCTGCGCATGCCGATAATACCGTGGGTAACGGCGCATAAGGCGCATTGATAAGTCGATGGTGCGAATAGCTTATGCGCCGAATCCATTATGCCATTGATAAATCCGCCATCGGCATTGTAGACAAACACCAATTTTTCTCGGTTCATTTTATAAATCCTGTTACAAGTCGGCCTCCTGTTCGCCTGACTGCGTGCATTTGTTACGATCGGATACAATACTTTCATTCAGTCGTTTTGATATTCAGCATTCTGTTTTCAAAAACATGGGTCATTCAGTGGCCGCGTGGATCGATTAACCGGTGTCCGCTTTATCGGATTACGCTTTAACGCCGCCGGTAGATCCGGTTCTTTTGGTTTGGGTTTAAGGTTTTATTTTCTCCAACATCTCGGCCATTTTTTGATGGACGATATTGATGGCTTTTAACGGGCGGATCATGACCTTGAAATGCGTAATCAATCCCGCATCGTCGCAAGTTACCATGTCCACACCGTTGATTTTAACGCCGTCTATTTCGGTTTCAAATTCCAATATGGCACTGTTTTTGCTTGGATTGCCGCTATGCCATTCACCGATATAGCGGAAGTTTTCATTGCCCAATATTTGCCCTGCGCTGATGAGATAGGCGGCTGTGATCTTTTTACCACGTTGCGGCGTATGCACGACAGGGCTTTCAAAAACACATTGCTCATGCAGCACCGCAGCGATTGCGGATGCATCTTTATTGGCAACGCGGTGCCAAATTTCGGCGGGATTTTGCATCATTTCAGTAGCCTAAATCGAGATTGACCAGCGGCTCCAATATCTCACCCTTTCGATAGCGCGCCAGATTTTCGAGAAAGCGGGTCGCCGATCGTTGGAACATCTGCGTTTGTGCGCGGCCCGACAAATGCATGCTGATATGCGCGTTTTCGGTCCGCCATAATGCATGGTCGCCGGGCAATGGTTCGGGCGTGGTGACGTCGAGAAAAGCGCTGGCAATGACCTTATTGTGAAGCGCAGCGATCAACGCATCCTGATCGATCACCGAACCGCGCGCGATATTGATCAGCGTTGCGGCTGGTTTCATCGCCGCGAGTTCCGCCGCGCCGATCATGCCGTCGGTTTCCGGCGTGGCGGGCACGGCAAGGATGACCCAGTCAAACTCGTTCAGCCGCTCGCGCCATTCATGGGGCGCAAGCGTGCCCCGCCCGGCGCTGCGGCGCACCGCCGTTACATCAACGCCAAAGGGCGTCAGCCGCTCTTCGACCAGCTTGCCAATCGCGCCGTAACCCAGCAGCAACGCTTTCGACCCATACAGCTCCACCTTGCCCGGTGCATCCATCAACCATTCGCGGCGGTCGGCGGCGCGCACAACTTCGCGGTAACCCTTGGCGACGGTGAGCATCGCCATCACCACATATTCGGCGATGGTGACGGCGTTGATACCCGCGCCGTTGGTCACAATCGTGCCCTGTGTTTTCAATTGTGCGAGCGGCATTCCGTCCACCCCGGCATAAATGCTGTTGAGCCATTTGAGATTGGTCGCGGCGGAAATTACCTCACACATTTCGGCCTTGTCATACATATCGAACCAGCCGATGTCGGCCATCGGCGCGAGGGCAAGCCCTTCTTCCTTCGACATATACCAGTGCGGTTCGATCCAATCGGGCAGATGCGGTTCGACCAGCGAGCGGATGAGCGCGGCGGCGACAAATTTAATTTTGGTCATGGGGCGGCGGCTTTCTGTTATCCGAAGATTGATAATGATCGAGCATCGGCGGACGGTGCAGACATTGGGCAAAATCAAACGGCCGCATTACCAACGGCGGGACATGCGCTGCGGCCGGATGACGGGGATTAAGATAAATCACATCCGCTTCGGGCAAAACCTTGGACCGGATGGCGGCGAGCAGCGACCGGCGGCTGCCGAGCCATTCACCGATGAAATCACGGGTGCTGGCTTCGTCAAAATCGGGCGCCCGTTCGGGAATGGCATCCACTTCGGTCCAGCCAAGGACAAAATCGTCGGCAATGCCTTGAAGATCGGCGGGTTGATAGCGCAAAGCGATCAGCACCGCGAGCGCGGCCTCGCTGGCCAAGCTTGCGACGGCATGACCCGGCGGGGCATAGCGTGCGCCATATAGCTGCGCACCGAGCCCGTCGAGCGCGACAAAGGGCGCGCGGGTCAACCGCCAAAGCCTCACAAATCGATCCGCCAATCCCAACCCAAGGGATCGCCGTCCATCACCTCTACGCCCTTGGCAATTAAATCGTCGCGGATGCGGTCGGAGCGCGCGAAGTCCTTCGCGGCGCGGGCAGCCTTGCGGGCGGCGAGGGCGGCTTCGATTTCGGCTTCGGTGATCGTGGCGGTGATGGGTCGGATGCGCAGGTCGGCGCGGGTGAGGGTGAGGAGGTTTAGGCCGAGGACGGAGTCCATTTTAGCGATGGCATCAAGCTTCGCTCTCGGTTCTTCATTCTTCAACGACAAAGCCCATTCGATGCTTGTGACGGCTTCTGGCGTATTGAGATCGTCAAACAACGCTTCTTCAAATCGCATTGATCCTACCTTGCGGATTTCAATACCAATGCCTGCGTCACCCTGAACTTGTTTCAGGGTCCATTTTTCCGTTTCAACCGTAGGCTCGTTAGGCAGGATGGATGCTGAAACAAGTTCAGCATGGCGGGCTTTGAGAGCGGTAACCCCCATCACCATCCGTTTGAGCCGCACAAACGCCGCCTGCAACCCCTCCCAGCTAAATTCCAGCTCGCTCCGGTAATGCGCCTGCAGGCACATTAGGCGGTAGGCGAGGGGGTGGAAGCCCTTGTCGATGAGCAATTGCAGGCGCAGAAACTCGCCCGATGATTTGCTCATCTTGCCGCCGGAATCTTTGCCGCTCCGGTCGATCAGGAAATTATTATGCATCCAAATTTTTGCGCCCGAATGGTCGCAATCCCCATGTGCTTGGTTCTGCGCAATCTCGTTCGGGTGATGGATTTCGCGGTGGTCGATGCCGCCGGTGTGGATATCAAACGGATGGCCAAGCAGCTCCTTGCTCATCACGCTGCATTCCAGATGCCAACCGGGAGCGCCGCGGCCCCATGGGCTATCCCACTCCATCTGCCGCGTTTCGCCCGCCGGGCTTTTGCGCCATATGGCAAAATCGGCGGCATGGCGTTTGCCATCAACGTCCTCAATCCGGCCTTCGCCATCCTCAGTAACCGCGCGGGCAAGGCGGCCATATTCACGCACGGTCGAGATGTCGAAATAGAGACCGCTTTCCAGTTCATAGCAATGTTTTTCGGCAATTGCCGTGCCCCATGCGATCATGGCCTCGACATATTCGGTGGCGCGCGGATGCTGCACTTTGCAGATGTTGAGCCGCGCCAGATCGGCCTCAAAATCCGCCTGGTAAAAGGCCGCGATATCCCACGCGGTTTTGCCCTGCGCCGCGGCGGCCTTTTCCATCTTGTCATCACCCGCATCTGCGTCGCTGGTCAAATGCCCGACATCGGTGATATTGATGACATGGGTGAGCTTATAGCCCTTGTAACTCAGCACTCGGCCCAATGTATCGGCAAAGACATAAGCACGCATATTGCCGATATGCTGATAATTATACACCGTCGGGCCGCAGCTATAGACGCGCGCCTCGCTTTCGTGGACGGGTTTAAACGCTTCGATCTGCCGCGTCAGGCTGTTAAAAAGTTTAAGCTCACTCATAGCAAATGCCGATGCGCGAAGCAGCGCGCTACGTCAAGCCTCGGCTTATAGGGCGCCTATGGCGCGCAAGAAAATAAGATTTTAAGCCGGGAAGAGGTTTGTTCCGCATTCCGCCACTCTTTTTCTTCCCGGCTTTTTTACATTATTATTCGAAACCTTCCCACCTTACAACATCGCTCACCTGCACCCGCGGGACATCGAAATTATTCACCGCAGCCTCCGCATCGCGATATCCAATCGCCATGCCGCAGAAAAAGATATGCTCATCGTCAATGCTCAGCAATTCGCGCATATACGTGCCATACATTGCCCAGATTTCCTGCGCGCAGCTATCAAGGCCTTCCTCACGCAGCAGCAGCATGACGGTTTGCAACCACATGCCCATATCGCTCCATTGCGGCGGCCCCATATATTTGCGGGTATAGGTGAAGAGCTGGACGGGCGCACCGAAACTGTCCCAGTTTTTTGCCATTTGGGCGATCCGCCCCGCGCTGTCCTCCCGCGTCAGCCCCAGCGCATCAAACATCGCCTTGCCCACGGCGCGGCGTTGTTCTTCGTAGCGGCCATCGAGGCCCCTGGGATAGATATCATATTCGCCGCCTTCGCCCAGCGGCGCGGTGGCGGCCTTTGCCTTTATCGCGGCGGTGATGCGGGCAAGTTCGTCGCCGGTTACAATCACCGCGCTCCAAGGCTGCGTATTGCCGCCCGACGGGCTGCGCTGAGCCTTTTCGAGCACACGGCGCAGGGCCGCCTGTTCAACGGGCTTATCCACAAATTGCCTTACTGAACGGCGGGATTGGACGGCTTGGGTTACATTCATGGTCGTCTCTTAATATGGGGATACCCCCGACTCATCATATTTTTACGCGGCATAGGCAAGCATAAACACGGCCGTTCATCGCTTGCTCATTATGGTTAATATAGCATCACAATGCGACTCGCCTGCGGCATAAGCATTTTCGATAATTTTTCGAATGGAGAGAGATGATGTTAAAATTTGCGCTCATAATGCTCGCGGCGATTGGTAGCCTTATGCTCACCGCACCGGCCGAGGCGCGGCCGCACCATCGCGGCCATAGCAGTGTTGTGGTTAAATTTGGATCGGGCGGGCATTTTGGCCACCGTTCCTTTCGCCATCATAACAGCTTTCGCAGCAATGATTTTCGTTTTCGCCATAACGGTTTTCGGAATCATAACGGTTTCCGGCATAACGGCTTCCGTCGACACGGCAGTTTTCGGCATGGCGGCTTCCGCGGCCACAATGGCTTCCGCGGCCATAGTGGCTTCCGCCGTCATGGCGCCTATCGCGGCCGTTATTAGAGCGCGATCCGCTGCCGCTATTCCTCGTCAAATAATCCCGCAAGCTGTTCGATCATCGTGCCGCCCAATTGTTCGGCGTCCATTATGGTGACCGCGCGCTTATAATATCGGGTGACATCATGGCCGATGCCGATGGCGATCAGCTGTACCGGGCTGCGGGTTTCGATCATTTCGATCACTTTGCGCAAATGCTGCTCCAGATAGCCGCCATTATTGACCGAAAGCGTCGAGTCATCGACCGGTGCGCCGTCGCTGATCACCATCAATATCCGGCGGTCTTCGGCGCGGGCGATCAACCGGCTGTGCGCCCATAACAATGCCTCGCCATCGATATTTTCCTTCAGCAGCCCTTCGCGCATCATCAGGCCGAGGTTGCGGCGGGCATGGCGCCAGGGCTCGTCGGCTTTTTTGTAGATAATATGGCGCAAATCATTCAACCGTCCGGGCATTGCGGGCCGGCCCGCATTCAGCCAATCCTCGCGCGCTTGCCCGCCCTTCCACGCGCGCGTGGTAAAGCCCAATATCTCAGTCTTCACGCCGCATCGCTCCAATGTGCGCGCCATGATATCGGCGCTGATCGCCGCAATGCTGATCGGCCGGCCGCGCATCGACCCTGAATTGTCGATCAGCATGGTGACGACGGTATCCTTAAAATCGGTTTCGCGCTCCATCTTGTAGGACAGCGAGCTGCCCGGCGAGACGATCACGCGGGCCAGCCGGGCGGCATCAAGCATCCCTTCTTCCTGATCAAAATCCCAGCTACGGTTCTGCTGCGCCATCAGGCGGCGTTGCAATCGGTTGGCAAGTTTTGTGACCACCGATTGCAGATTTTCAAGCTGCTGATCAAGATAGGAGCGTAGCCGGTTCAGCTCGTCTTCATCGGCGAGATCGGGTGCCGTTATGGTTTCGTCGTATTTTTCCGACCAGATCTTATATTCAGATTGCGGCAGGTGATCCCAATTGCGGCGTTGCGGGGCGGCGGGCTGTATGCCGTCATCCCCCATGTCGCCATCCGCACCTTGTTCGTCGTCCATTTGGCTTTGATCGTCGTCGCCTTCTTGCTCTTCGCCGTCGCCATCTTGCGGCTGCGCGCGGGCATCCGATGCGCCGGTTTCGGCGTCGCCATCATCGGCCGTATCGCTGTCATCCTGATCCTGCTCGCTATCATCTTCATCGCCGGATTTATCGTCATCGCTCGGCTCCATATCGCCGTCGGTCAGCTTTAGATGCGCCAGCATTGAACGGGTGATTGCGGCAAAAGCGGCCTGGTCATCGAGCGCCATGGTCAACGCATCCAGATCGCTCGCGGCATTGTCCTCAATCCAATTGCGCAGCATATTGACGCCCGGCGACGCGATATCGGGAACCGGCTGTCCGGTGAGCCGTTGCCGCACGATCAGCGATAGCGCGGTCGAAATGGGCACTTCGTCCGCTGTTTGGGCACGGGCAATCGGATCGGTGCGCAATCTCAACGCGAGCGCTTGGCTTAAATTGGCCGCCACCCCCGCCATAGCCCGCGCACCCAGCGCCTCAATGCGGGCCTGTTCAATCGCATCAAAGGTGGCCCCGGCGATGGCTTCGCTGGGCCGTGCGGCGGCGTGGCGCGCGGGGCTATGATGCTTGAGTTTTAGCGCAAAACTATCGGCAAAGCCGCGCGCCTGCGCCACTTGATCGGCGGGCAGGTTGCGGCCTGGCATCGGCACCTTGAAATTCTTGCCCGCCTGCGCCGGAATATCGGCGGTGAAGGCCAGCTCGATCTCCGGCTCCTTCGCCAACGCGCGCGCCGTGCCGGTGAGGACATTTTTCAAGGCATCAAGGGGTGATGGGTCGGACATAGCTGCGCAGCGTTAAGGGTAAAATGCCGCCGATAGAAGCCTTAAAATTTATCGCCGCTCCGGCGGGTTTGCGCGGGGCCGGATATCAATGCCGTCATTGCCGATCGTCACATCTACCGGCGTTTGGCCAATTTCGGTGCTCACGGTCACGCCATTTTCTCGGTTTATCCGAATATCGGTATTTTCCAAATCAATGGGTATGTCGGGCAGGTCCGGCAGGTCGAGCGGTTCGATTTCGCCGTCAGGATCGGGTGAGGAAGCGGGCTTGGGCTGGGTTTGGTTGCGCGCGGACGGCGTGCCCTTCACCGCCTGCGCCATAAAGTCGCGCCAAATACGCGCCGGAAGGCCGCCGCCGCTGATACCGCGCAGCGGGCTATTGTCATCATTGCCCACCCACACGCCCACCACCAGATCGCCGGCATAGCCCACATAAAGCGCATCGCGGTTATCCTGGCTCGTGCCAGTTTTGCCAAAGCTGGCGATGGAAAGACGCGCATTGCGGCCCGTTCCATCTTTCACCACCGCGCGGAGCAAATCCTCCATCATTGCATGCTGCGTTTTGCTCAGGCTGCGGCGCGGATGGACGAAAGATTCAAACCAGCCGGGTTTCTGCGCCTGAAAAGCCGATGGTGTGATCGGGCGGTTATTGGCGGCAATCCCGGCATAGGCGGCGGTCAGTTCCAGCAAGGTCACTCCCGATGTGCCGAGCGCCAGGCTGGGATCATCCTTGGCGAGCGGGCTGCCAATGCCCAGATCGCGCGCCGCGCGCAGCACCGCATCGCTGCCGAGCCGTTGATACAGCCGCACCGCCGCGACATTGGAGGAGCGCGCAAAGGCTTCGCGCAGCGTGATTTGCCCGCGATAACGTTCACCGCTGTTTTTGGGACGGTAGCTGCCGCTTTCAATCGGGCTGTCGTCGATCAAGCTATCCGGCGTCATCCCGCTGCGCAGGGCAGCGAGATAGACGAATAGTTTGAATGTCGATCCCGGCTGACGCCGGGCCTGTGTTGCGCGGTTAAAGGCCGAGCTTTTATAGCTTCGCCCGCCGATCATCGCCACCACCTCACCATTGCGCCGCATCGCCACCAAGGCGACCTGCGCATTGCCCAGCGGCGCGCGGCCAACGGCGCGGCGTGCGGTATCTTGCAGCCGCGAATCGAGCGTGGTTGCGATGGTTTGTTTGGCATAGCTTTGTTCGCTTTTGTCGCGCGCCTGCGGCATCGCCCAATCGGCAAAATAGGTTCCGCTGGGCAGGTTGCTTTTCAACCGCACATCGGTGCGTGCCGTCGCCACGCGGACGGCCTGCGCCTCGGTCAGATAGCCCGCGGCGACCATGGCATTCAGCACCATACGCGCGCGCCTTGCGGCATTTTTGGGGTGCTTGGTGGGGGCAAGGCGCGACGGTGCCTGTACCACGCCCGCCAGCATCGCCGCCTGTGCCAAGGTCAGATTTTCGGGCTTGCGGTAAAAATAATGCAGCGATGCCGCGCGCAGCCCATAGATATTTTCGCCAAAATAAACATTGGAAAGATAGCGCTCCAATATCTCATCCTTCGACAGACGCGCCTCCAGCCAAAAAGATATCAGCAACTCGCGCGCCTTGCGGGTCATCGTCTGTTCGCTGTTCAGGAAGGTAAATTTGGCCAATTGCTGCGTGATCGTGCTGCCGCCCTGCGTTCGGTCGGTGGTCAGATTATACCAAGCGGCGCGGGCAATGCCGCGCGGGTCGACGCCCCAATGCGAATAAAACCGCCGATCTTCAATCGCCAGAAAGGCCTGCGGCACATGCGGCGGCAGCTTTTCCATTTTGACGGGCAGGTCGACAATTGCGCCATTGCGGGCAATCGGTTGGCCGTTGCTGGTGGTGAGCGTCAATTGCGGCGGAACGATCGGCTGCAAAGATTTGGACAGCGGCGCAGTGAGCGCGAGCCAGATAATCAGCAGCGCGAATGTTAAGAATGATGCGGCGATGCCCCGTTTAATCCAAAACCATTTGCGCGATTTTGGTTTTGCCGGAGCAATATCTTGGCCCAGCGGCTCGCCTTGTGGGTAAGACGGGGTGGGGTGATTTTTCGGCGTAGTATGCGGATCATAATCCGGGCCATAATGCGCAAATTCGTCACGGTTCCAGCCGATCTGCTCGGCTTCCGACAGCCGCCGGGCGCCAAAGGGCCAGCGCAAAAACCACGGGCGGCGTTTCTGAACGCCGGATTGCGGAGCGGTGGGGGAGGTAAAATCATCCATCGGCGCTGTGTGTTATCAAGATAAGACGCGGGATGCGAGACAAAATTTTGACGGGCTATATCGCGGTCAGATGCCGGCGAAACCAATCGGCCATTTCATCCTCCGAAAGCTCACCGGCGGCAAGGGCAATCATCGTTTGCGTCGCATCGGTTTGATCAAAAATTAATAATTGACCGTTGAGCGTCAGGAATAGGCGCGCGAGCACCCATGCCGTCCGCTTATTGCCATCAATAAAAGGATGGTTGCGTGCAACGCCGTAGGCGTAAGCTGCGGCGAGATTGGCAAAATCATCATCGCCGTAATGCCATCGGTTAACCGGCCGTGACAGGGCGGATTCGAGAAGGCTCGCGTCGCGAACACCCTGACCTCCGCCATGTTCCGCCAGTTGACGATCATGAATGGCCAGCGCATCGCGGCTGTCAAGCCACATCGGCTCATTTCGGTTTGAATTTTGCACAGAATTGGACCTATCGCGCGAGAATATGCAGGATATCGCGATCCTCTCGCATGATCTTTTCCGCCAAGTCCATTTTATAGGCAAATATCGGATCATGGGCCGTTAATTGCACGCCGCCAGGCGTTTCTAGTGGGTAAATTTCATCGCCCTCGCTGACGCGAAGTTTTGCCAATATTTCTTTCGGTAATATAATACCGGCACTATTACCGATTTTAATGATTTTGAGCGGCTTGTTCATACAGGTGTTATAACGCGGTAACGCTCAAAATGCAAGCTTGTTCTTACCCCGCCTTACCAACCACGCTTTCGGGCAAGTCGGTTCCGAATACGCGCTGATAATATTCGGCCACCATTATGCGTTCTGCCTCGTCGCATTTGTTGAGGAAACTGAGGCGGAAGGCAAAGCCGACATCCTTAAAGATCGCGGTATTTTGCGCCCAGGTGATCACGGTGCGCGGGCTCATCACCGTGCTGATATCGCCGCCGATAAAGCCTTGCCGCGTGAGGTCGGCCACTTTGACCATATTTTTGACGGTGGCTTCGCCAGCACCCGAATCTTTCGCCAGCACAATTTGCGCCTCAATCTCGGCGGGCAGATAGTTGAGCCCGACAACGATGTTCCACCGGTCCATCTGACCCTGGTTGATCGCCTGTGTGCCATGATAAAGCCCTGACGTATCGCCAAGGCCAACGGTGTTGGCGGTGGCAAAAAGGCGGAAAAACGGGTTGGGGCGGATCACGCGATTTTGGTCGAGAAGCGTAAGCTTGCCTTCGGTTTCGAGCACGCGCTGGATTACAAACATAACATCGGGGCGGCCCGCGTCATATTCGTCAAACACCAGCGCGGTCGGCGTTTGCAGCGCCCAGGGCAACAAGCCTTCGCGAAATTCGGTCACTTGCTGCCCATCGCGCAGCACGATGGCATCGCGCCCGATCAGGTCAATCCGGCTGATATGCGCGTCCAGATTGATGCGGATACAGGGCCATTTCAGCCTTGCGGCCACCTGTTCGATATGCGTCGATTTGCCGGTGCCGTGATATCCTTGCACCATCACGCGGCGGTTAAAGGCAAAACCAGCAAGGATCGCCAGCGTGGTATCGCCGTCGAAAACATAAGCGGGATCAAGATCGGGCACGCGTTCATCGGCTTCGCTAAATGCCGGGCATTGCATATCGACATCAATGCCGAACATGTCCCGCACGCTGACCATTTTGTCGGGAGCGGGCAGGATGGCCGTGCCGCTGGTGCCGGGCGTGATGTTGGGTATGTTGGACATGGCAGTTCTCTGGTTGAAAGCGGAGTATTTTTGAGCTGCCTATAGGCCAGCGGCATGTCTTGCAACGCCTTTTCACTGACGTGATCGCGTCTAGAGCATCGCGTGAAAAAGTGGGCACCGGTTTTTCGCATAAAGCGATGCGACAACAAATAGATGAGCATCGCGCGAAAAAGTGGGCACCGGTTTTTCGCATAAAGCGATGCGACAACATACAGATAGAGCGGGCAGTGTGATTCAGATTTCACGCAGCGCGCTCCAAGCCTGGCCGGCGTAAATTTATGCTGTGCAGTTTTCCCACTTGGCGGCGACGCGCGGATATGGGAAAGGCGGGGCATGATGAAAAGCCGCATCGCAACCGAAATGGAAAAGCTGCTGATCGCGGCCTTTTCCCCCAGCCATCTCGCCGTCATCAACGACAGCGCCAGCCATAGCGGCCATGCAGGCGACGATGGCAGCGGCGAATCGCATTTCACCATTGAGATCGAAAGCGCGGCCTTTGCGGGCGTTTCGCGCGTGATGCGGCAACGGATGGTGAATAACGCGCTGGGCGATATTCCGGGACAGCGGGTGCATGCGCTGGCGATTAGGGCGAAGGCGGCGGGGGAGTAATGATCCGCTGCGCATGCTTGCTTGCGGAGAGGGAGCAGCGGATATTGCTGGTCCGCGTGCGTCAAAATGAGCTTTGGTATCTACCCGGCGGAACGCTGGAGGCAGACGAAACTTTGGAAGATGCACTCGTGCGAGAAATTTCGGAGGAACTGGGCGTCGTTATCGATCGCGGCTCAATTGAGCTTCAAAGGACTGTTACAGGACCAGCTTATGGACGGGATGATATTGTTGAGCTAAATTGTTTTAGCGCGCGTTGGAATGGCGAAATATCACCTAAAGCCGAGGTGTCGGAATTGGGTTGGTTCGGTCCGTCGGATCGGCATTTGGTCGCACCTGCGATCAAGATTTTGTTTGACCAAAAATGGTCATTCGCAAAAATTGAGGAGGACCGATAATGCAAATCATCACCCCCGTTACCCATGATCTTGGCGAATTTCAGGTCCGCCGCACATTGCCCGCCAAAGCGCGCACCATGGTCGGGCCGTTTATCTTCGTCGATCAGTTCGGGCCGGCGCATTTTGATATTGGCGGCGGCATGGATGTGCGCCCGCATCCGCATATCAACCTGTCTACCGTTACCTATCTGTTCGAAGGCGCGATTGGTCACCGCGACAGTCTTGGCACCTATGCGACGATCCGGCCCGGTGCGCTGAACCTGATGACAGCTGGCAAGGGCATTGTGCATAGCGAGCGTACCCCTGCCGAGGAGCGTGCCAGCGGCTCGCCGATATCGGGCATGCAGACATGGCTGGCACTGCCCGATGGCAAGGAAGAGCTAGACCCAGCCTTTGAGCATGTCGCTGCCGCAGATCTGCCGCAGATTGAAGACAATGGCGTCACCGCTCGGGTGATTATGGGCAGCCTTTGGGGCCGCACCGCGCCGACCACGCAGCATGCCGAGACAATCTATGCCGATATTGTGATGCGCGCCGGGACGACCATCTCCATCGATGCCGAGGCCGACGAGCGCGGCGTTCTGGTGGCGGTGGGAAGTGCCAGTCTGGACGGCCAGCCCCTCGAAACACACAGCCTTTACGTCCTTGAACCCGGTGTCCCGATGATGCTGCGTGCCGAATCTGACTGCCGCGTCATGCTGCTCGGCGGCGAGGCGTTCAAGACCCCGCGTCATGTCTGGTGGAATTTCGTCAGCTCCTCGCGCGAACGGATCCATCAGGCAAAAGAGGATTGGCGGGCCGGGCGCTTTCCCATCGTGCCCGGCGATGACGCGGAATTTATCCCGATCCCCGATGTGCCGTTAACGCGCAGCGACGTTTAGGATCAAGACCTTCTGGAGTTTGATGGCTTTAGGTTGATCCATCACCGTCATTGCGAGCAAAGCGAAGCAATCCAGATTGCGCCGGTGACACTGGCCAGACTGTATA
The DNA here is from genome assembly GCA_021732525.1 of Sphingomonadaceae bacterium. Taxonomy (GTDB): domain Bacteria; phylum Pseudomonadota; class Alphaproteobacteria; order Sphingomonadales; family Sphingomonadaceae; genus Sphingorhabdus_B. The sequence goes on from JAKFUU010000032.1 coordinate 93,869, forward strand.
CCGATGACACTGGGTTGCCGCGCTGCGCTCGCAATGACGAGGAGAATCAACGGAACGTCATCAGGATCTAAATAGGCTGTTGTTACGTCCGATAAAATGATAATCGGGACCGATAATGAGGATCGGAACAAGACATGCTTTTTAAGGCTATTGCATCAGCAGCGGTCATTTTCTGTTTTGTGACGCCCGCCGTTGCCACCGTCCAGCCGGGCGATTGGACGGCGGAGCAGGAGCGTTTGCTGGCGGATGCCGAAGCTACCTTGGCCGATAATCCAAATGATGCCGATGCGATGATCTGGAAAGGTCGGCGTCTCGGCTATCTTGGCCGCAACGATGAGGCGATTGCTATTTTGGACGCGGGGGAAAGGCTGCATCCGGATGATGCGCGCTTTGCCCGCCATATCGGGCATCGTTTTATCAGCTTGCGCCGCTATCGAGATGCGCAATCGGCCTTTTCCCGCGCCGCCGCGCTCAGCGCGCATTTGCCCGATCAGGTGGAGCCAGACGGACTGCCCAATACCGCCGGCACGCCGGTTTCGACATTGAAAGGCAATATCTGGTATCATCTGGGTTTTGCGCATTATTTGCAAGGCGAATTTACGGCAAGCGCCCGCGCTTATGCTGGCGCGGCGGCGCTCGCGCATAATGCCGATGCGGCGGCGGCGGCGCTCTATTGGCTTTATCTGTCGCTGCGGCGCGCGGGCGATGACGGCGCAGCGCAGGAGGTGCTGGCGCGAGTCGACGCGCGGTGGGCGCCCATTGAAAATGGCATTTATCAGGAATTGGCACTTTGTTTTCGGGGTCAGGTGGATTGCGACGCCATCTTGACGCGCGCGCGCGCCGCGCAGGGGGTTGAATACGCAACGCCAGCATACGGTATCGCGGTGCATCGCTTACTTGCCGGCGACGGGACGGGCGCACGCATGCTGTTTGAGGAGATTATCGCGCGGGAGGCTGGGCGGCCATTCGGACGGCTTGCGGCGGAAATGGAGTTGCAGCTTTTGCCGCAATAATCGCCACAAATGAGGCATCTTTGCCCCGGCCTCGCTTGGCTTATTGGCTTAAAAACAGATATTGCGCCGAATAAGGCTCGGCATGCAGCGTGCCCGGCTTATCACATACGCCTTGCAGCATGCCGCCAACTGTGTCCACCCGCAGGATTATCTTGCTTTGACCAAAAGGCTGCTTGCCGCGCCGTTCGGTGACGTCCAATTTAAGCTCGGGAATGTCCGCCGGCTTGCGGCCGCTGCGCCGTTCCGAAACTTTGCCAACCAGCATTTCGCCATCATCCAAAACCCAGCGGGGGCCGCGAGCATGATAACCAACGGTGCGCTCTCCATCGATCAGGACAGCGATGGGCTCGCGAAATTCCCAGCTTAGGGTGCCATCCTTACCCGGCTTGCATTCGTAAATCTGCGCGCCCTGTGCATGCAGCGAACGGACGACCGCCTTATCGTCAATTTCAAACGCTCCAACGCCGACCACGGCCAAGCCCAGCAAAATATCAGACATCATAGGCATTATTACCTTGTATTAAGAGGAGACGCCGCCGGATGTTAATTCTATTTTGGGCGTCCAGCAATCATCAATGTTCAATTGCGAAAATTGACTATGGCGAGCCGTTGCGGATACTCGCTGCACCGCTGCAGACGCCTTAATCAAACCATTCCACCCACGCGCCGTGGGCATGGGCCTCGCCGAGTAAATGAACCGCGCCGGCTTCATCGCTGCCGTTCCAATAGTGCAGGGACAGCTCATGCCGAAATGTTTTGCGATTGGTTTCCAGCATCATCCACGCCAGCGGCTGGTCTGCGGTGGCCCGCGCTCCGGCGGCTTTGATCGCGGCGGTGATCCGGTTGCGGCGGTCTTCGGGAATATATTGCCATACGATGCTGTGATGGATCACCCGCGTTACGCCGGACATCCCCGGCGCGGCAAGCCGCATATCCACCCAATCGGCGGCATCCATTTGCGTCAGATCGGGTGCGGCCTGCGATGCAAGCTGTATTGCCGCATCCATCCGCGCCAGCCGCGCGTGCATTTCTGGCCAGACATAGGCCTTCACGCGCAAGGCCGCATCGGGATCGGATAGATTGACGGGCGCTTGATCGCATCCTTGGATGGAGACGATCTCTACAGGATGATCGGGTGGCGGCGATCCGCGCCATTCGGGCTTGATCTGCATCGGTGAATTTTCCGGCCCAGCGGTAACGCCTGCCAAGTTATAATGATAGCGGTCCATCATCATATTGACGCCCGCGCTCGCGCCCAGTTCATTCAGCTCAAAGCGCGGCCCCAGCTTGCCCGAAAGCCATTTAAGCCCAGCCATAAAGCTCGCCGAACGCCCCGCTTCGTTGGTTTGCGGCGGACCGTCGAGCCAGGGCAGCAACGCCGCGTCATGATCGGCGGTGACGGCGCAAATGACCGCGTCTATTTCGGTTTGATCCGAAATCTGCCCCTGATAGATGGCAGCCAGCCGCGTTTCCGTGCCCGTCAGATGCAGGTGATGCAATCCCCCCGCGACGCGCAAAGGCAGGGCATCGGCGAGCACCGAACCTTGCCAACCCGCTATCCGCGCACCAAGCTGTGTATTGCTTTCCATCAACGCCAATAAGCTCAAACAAATCTTCGCGGTGATAGGTGCATCATTATGCAACACATGCGCCGCTTGATCGCGGATCGCCGATGCTATGTCGCGATTATCCATCAAGTCCATATTGTTCTTTCGCCGCTTGGCCATTGCCCTTTGCGCCCCGCGCCCCTATGGCGCTGGCTATGAGCGATACCATCATCTTTGCCATCCCAAAAGGGCGCATTTTGGACGAAGCTTTGCCGTTGATGAAGGCGGCGGGAATCGAACCTGCGGCCGATTTTTTTGATGAGGCCAGCCGTGCGCTGATGTTTGCCACGACCGATCCATGGGTAAAGATTATCCGGGTGCGCGCTTTTGACGTGGCGACATTTGTGGCGCATGGCGCGGCGCAGATTGGCATAGTGGGCAGCGACGTGATCGACGAATTTGACTATTCAGAGCTTTATGCCCCGGTGGATCTGGGCATCGGCCAATGCCGGATATCGGTTGCCATGCCCGAAGGCGCGACGCAAATTCCGCATATCGGCCATTTGCGCATCGCCACCAAATATCCCGCGCTTGCCCGCCGCCATTTTGCGGGGCAGGGGATTCAGGCCGAATGTATCAAGCTGAATGGTGCGATGGAGCTGGCTCCTTTGCTCGGCCTTTCGGGGCGGATTGTCGATCTGGTTTCGACGGGCAAAACGCTCGCCGAAAATGGCTTGGTCGAAAGCGAGATTTTGGCGCAAGTGTCGGCGCGGCTGATTGTGAACCGGGCCGCATTCAAAACCACCGATGGCCGCATTCCTGCGATGGTCGAGCGGTTTCGCGCGTTGGTAGGCCGCCATGCTGCGGCTTGATAGCAATAAGCCGGACTTTGCTGCTGCTTTCGGCGCGCTGGTAAATGCGCGGCGCGAAAGCGATGCGGGCGTTTCCGCCGATGTTACCGCGATTTTGGCGCAGGTGAAGGTGGAGGGGGATGCCGCCCTGCGCGATCTCACGCAAAAATTTGACGGCTTTGATTTGGACCGCGAAGGCTGGCGGATTGACCCGGCGGCTTGCCAGGCGGCTTATGACGGTCTGAGCGGCGATTTGTGCGATGCGCTCTTATTGGCGGCGGCGCGCATCCGTGCCTATCACGCGGCGCAATTGCCCGAAGATCGCGATTATACCGATGAAGTCGGCGTACGGCTGGGCGCGCGCTGGAACGCGGTGGAAGCGGCGGGGATCTATGTGCCTGGCGGGCGGGCGGCCTATCCCTCCTCGGTGTTGATGAATGCGATCCCGGCGAAGGCGGCGGGCGTTGCGCGGTTGGTGATGGTTACGCCGACGCCGCACGGCGAAATCAACCCGGCGGTTCTGGCGGCGGCCCATATCGCCGGTGTCGATGAAATCTGGCGCATTGGCGGGGCGCAGGCGGTGGCGGCATTGGCTTATGGCACCGACAAAATTGCGGCGGTGGATGTGATCACTGGCCCCGGTAATGCTTGGGTGGCAGAGGCCAAGCGTCAGCTTTACGGCGTGGTCGGCATCGATATGGTGGCGGGGCCGTCGGAAATCATCGTGGTCGCCGACGGTGCCAATGACCCCGCATGGATCGCCGCCGACTTGCTCAGCCAGGCTGAGCATGATCCCACCAGCCAGTCGATCCTATTTACCGATGATGCGGATTTTGCCGATCAAGTCGCCGCGGCGGTTGAAGCGCAGCTTGCTGAGCTTGCCACCGGCGCGGTGGCGGGCGCGAGCTGGCGCGATCATGGCGCGATTATTCTGACCGAAAGCTTGGAGGGCGCGATGCCGCTGGTCAACCGGCTGGCGGGTGAGCATTTGGAGCTGGCGGTGGATGCATGCCGGGCGGAGACCTTGTTTGCTTTGGTGCGGCATGCGGGATCGGTATTTTTGGGGCAATACACCCCCGAAGCGATTGGCGATTATGTCGCGGGGCCAAACCATGTATTGCCCACGGGCCGCCGCGCCCGCTTTGCATCGGGGCTGTCGGTGCTTGATTTTATGAAGCGCACCAGCTTCATTGGCTTGGATCAGGCGGGGCTTCGCGCGATTGGCCCTGCCGCCGCGACGCTCGCCGATGCCGAGGGTTTGCCCGCGCATGCGACCAGCATTAGAAAGCGGCTATAATGGCAAAAAGATCGAAATCGCGTTCGGCGGCGCGGCTTGCCGCGGTGCAAGCGCTTTATCAACTTGACATGGAAAAGCCGTCAATTGCTCGGTTGCTCACCGAATTTCACGATCACCGGCTGGGCGCGGAGATTGAAGAGGCGCAATATGTCGATGCGGAGGTTAGCTTCTTCGACGATATTGTCAGCGGCGTCGATGCAAGGCGCAGCGAAATTGACGCGATTATTGACGGCAAGTTGAGTGAACAATGGAAAATGGCGCGGCTTGACAAAACCATGCTGCAAATTTTGCGCGCGGGCACTTACGAAATGATCGCGCGGGCCGATGTGCCCACCGCGACCGTCATCACCGAATATGTCGATGTGGCGCATGCCTTTTTTGACCCGAAAGACGCAAAATTTGTCAATGGCTTGCTCGACGCGGTGGCGCAGGAGAAGCGCGGCTGAGCGGCGAGGCAAATTTTATCGCGATGATGCGCACTATCGCAACGTCGCCGTCTGCGCGCGGCCTGAATGATGATGTCGCGCTGCTGGAAATTGGCGGCGAAACGCTGATCCTCACGCATGACATGATGGCGCAGGGTGTGCATTGGTTGCCGCATGCCAACCCCGCCGATGTGGCATGGAAATTGGCCGCGACCAATCTGTCCGATTTGGCAGCCAAGGGCGCGCAGCCGCTGGGTTTGTTGCTGGGATACATTTTGTCGGATGACGAATGGGATATGGCCTTTGCGCGCGGTCTGCATGATGCGGTTACCCATTTTGGCGTGCCCTTGCTCGGCGGCGATACGGTGGGCAGCGATGCGGGCTTTCGCGCCGCCGGGATGACGGCGATTGGCCGCGCCACCACGGCTGCCGTGCCATCACGGGCGGGTGCGCAGCCGGGCGATTTGCTCTATGTCACTGGCTGTGTCGGCGATGCCAAGGCAGGCTTTGATCTGGAGAATGATCAAATGGCAACCGGTATAGACGATGAATGGGCGACGCTACGTGCCGCCTTCAATCGCCCGGCCCCCTTGCTGACAGAGGGCAGGCTGCTCGCCCCCGTGGTCACCGCGATGATGGATATATCCGATGGATTGTTGATCGATGCACAGCGGATGGCGCAGGCGAGCGATTTGCAGGTCATTATTCAAATCGATGCCATTCCACTTTCGCCGGGGTATATTCATATTTACGGCGATAATGATGCGAGCCGGATCGAAGCCGCGAGCTGGGGCGATGACTATCAATTGCTTTTCGCCTTGCCGCCGGATGCTTCGCCGCCCGTCGCAGCAACGCTTATTGGCCGTTTTGCCATCGGTGAGGGCTTGCGGCTTTGCAGCGTGGATGAGGTTATTTCAAATCCCGATAAGCTTGGTTTTGAACATCGCTAAGCCGCCCATTTTAAGGGTTGCGCGATGGCGCGCCGCGCCCCTATAGCGTCCCGGGATTCGGCGCGGAATGGACCGTTGCCGCCGACAATATCTAATAAGACAGGGGAGGACATTCATGTCATTGTCACTCATTGCCATAATCTGCGGCCTGATAGCCGTCGCTTACGGCATTATCACCAGCCGAACCGTGATCGCCGCGTCGGCGGGTACGCCGCGGATGCAGGAAATTGCCGCGGCCATTCAAGAAGGCGCATCGGCCTATTTGGGCCGTCAATATCGTGCGATTGCCATGGTTGGTGTGGTCGTGGCCATTTTGGTGGGCGTATTTTTGGGGCCGTTGTCCGCCATTGGCTTTATTTTGGGCGCGGTGCTGTCGGGTGCGACCGGCTTTATCGGCATGAATATTTCGGTGCGTGCCAATGTGCGAACGGCGCAGGCGGCAAGCATTTCCTTGCAAAAGGGCCTAACCATGGCGTTCAACGCGGGCGCGATCACCGGCATGCTGGTGGCTGGGCTGGCGCTGCTCGCTATCGCCGGTTTCTTCCTGTATCTGACCGAAATTGCCGGCAACGCCGCCGACAGCCGCGCCGTGATTGACGGCCTGGTCGCGCTGGCTTTCGGGGCCTCGCTAATTTCCATTTTTGCGCGTTTGGGCGGCGGCATCTTCACCAAAGCCGCCGATGTTGGCGCGGATCTGGTGGGCAAGGTTGAGGCCGGAATCCCTGAGGATGACCCCCGCAACCCCGCTACCATCGCCGACAATGTGGGTGATAATGTTGGCGACTGCGCCGGCATGGCCGCTGACTTGTTCGAAACCTATGTGGTGACTATTGGCGCGACGATGGTGCTGATCGCGTTGTTGGTCGCATCGGTCGATGCGGCGGCGTTAACCGCCCTGATGTCCTTGCCGCTGGTTGTGGGCGGCGTGTGTATCTTGACTTCAATCTTGGGCACATTCTTCGTCCGTTTGGGCGGCGGCACCAATATTATGGGCGCGATGTATAAGGGCTTTTTGGTCACCGCCATTTCCTCAATCCCGGCGATATATTTCGTCACCCAATATGCATTGGGCGACATGAACAGCATCATCGCGTTGAAGGCGGGCGGCGTAGGCTTTACCGGCATGACACTCTTTTGGTCGATGATGGTGGGCCTTGCGGTGACGGGGCTTTTGGTCTGGATCACCGAATATTACACCGGCACCAATTACCGCCCGGTGCGATCGATTGCCAAGGCATCGGAGACCGGACATGGCACCAACGTGATCCAGGGTCTGGCGATCAGTCTGGAATCGACCGCATTGCCCACATTGGTAATTTGCGTCGGTATTATTGTCGCATTCCAACTGGCCGGTTTGATCGGGATCGCCTTTGCCGCAACATCGATGCTGGCGCTTGCGGGCATGGTCGTGGCGCTCGATGCCTATGGCCCGGTAACCGATAATGCCGGCGGTATTGCCGAAATGGCCGAAATGGATGCCTCGGTGCGGGAGAAAACCGACGCGCTCGATGCCGTTGGCAATACGACGAAGGCGGTGACCAAGGGCTATGCGATTGGCTCGGCGGCATTGGCGGCATTGGTGCTGTTTGGCGCCTATAATGCCGATCTGTTATTCTACGCCGAACGGCTGGGGATCACTGGCGGGGTCGATTTTACCTTGATGAATCCCTATGTTATCGTCGGTTTGTTGCTGGGCGCATTGTTGCCTTACCTGTTTGGGGCGATGGGCATGACCGCGGTGGGCAAGGCGGCAGGCGAGGTTGTCAAAGACGTCCGCGATCAATTTGCCAATAATAAAGGCATTATGGATGGCACCAGCAAGCCCGATTATGCCCGCACCGTCGACCTGGTAACCAAAGCGGCGATCCGCGAGATGATTATGCCTTCGCTGCTGCCCGTGCTGGCACCGATTGCGGTTTATTTCGTGATCAGTTGGGTGGCGGGACCAGCGCAAGGCTTTGCCGCGCTGGGTGCGTTGCTGCTGGGTGTGATTGTCGGCGGGCTGTTTGTTGCCATTTCGATGACATCGGGCGGCGGCGCTTGGGACAATGCCAAGAAATATATCGAAGATGGCCATCACGGCGGCAAGGGTTCGGAGGCGCATAAGGCCGCCGTGACCGGTGATACCGTGGGCGATCCTTATAAGGACACGGCAGGTCCAGCGGTCAACCCGATGATTAAGATCACCAATATCGTTGCGCTGTTGCTGCTTGCCGCGCTGGCGCATGGTTAGAAGCGTGAAGCGATTAAATAGAATCGTCATTGCGAGGCGCTCACATTATTTTTGAGCGACGCGGCAATCCAGGGTCGCTATGTGCCCACTGGATTGCCGCGCTTCGCTCGCAATGACGAAGCGGTTAAATATAATATCATCCCGCTCTAAAAACGTTTTCGAAAGCTAATTTCGAAAAATCGCCCGATCGGATCGATGAAACCGCGTTGCAGGCTGAGCGGGACGGAGCCGTTTTCATCGCGCACGTCGATGATATCGTCGAATAAATTGTCGATGGAAAAAGCGATCCGGCTGCCTTTTAGGAATCTGGCTTTTTGGGTCAATTTGCCGCGATCATCCAAGTTAACGAAAAGGCGCAGGTTAATTAGGGTCAGCGCGCCAAAGCGCAAATCGCCGCCGCCGGTTGCTGTGTTTCCGTCCACCCGCGTCGCGCTGCGGTAATTTCCTTCGATACGCGCGCCCAATCCCTTGTGGAACAGGCCGCCGGACAGCTCAATCCGGTGCTCCGGCGTGCCGCCGAGCGGGCTGGTCGCCGATCCATCCAATCGGTCGAGCAAGGGCACGCCTTCGGCGATTAAGATCTGATCGCGTATTTGGTAATTATGATAGAGTGAAATTTGCCAGCGGCTGGGCGGGCGGCCGCCCGGACCGCCCGCGCCGCCGCCAAAGCCAAACGAACCTCTGCCGCGCGCGGTGTCAGCACCTGCGCCGGCTCGGCCGCCGCTCCGATCGCCGCCCCGTCCTGCATCACGCCCAGTGGTATCGGTGGAGCTGCTGCTTGGCCCACCGCGGCGGATCGCATCGCCGCCGGATGCGCCCTGACCCTGCCCGGCACCCTGTCCGACACTCTGTCCGGTTGGGCGAGCGCCGCCACCGGGTCGCCGGCCAGCGCCGGGTGGCTGCACACCAATCCCGCCGGAAAAGTTAAACCCCCAGCGGATATTTTCGGCGCGTTCCTGAGCATAATTGACCGGGCGTTGATCGACACTGAGTAACCGGCCATCGCCGCCGCGAATGACGCGCCCGGCAAAGGCCGCTTCAATTTCGGGGGTCAGCAATGGAAAGGCATTGCTCGTATTGCTGCTTCGGTTGCGGAAATATTCAATTTGGACGGCCAATCCTTCGGTTTTTAACCCGCCAATTTTTTCCGGTTGCCACGCCAGGCTTAGCTTCACATCGCGCCGCCGCTCCGCGAGCAACGCCGAATTGCCGCCCGAAATCAGATCAATCAGCGATGATTCGCCGCGAATAAAATCAAAAAAGGGCACGTTGGGCGTTGTCTGCGCCGGATTGCCGAGCAAGGCGATACCCGGTGCGGCCTCATCCCCGATCCAAGATGCCTGCAAGCTAATCGGTTTGATTGGCGACCAGCGTATGCCGGCGGTAAATTCGGTCAGCCCGCCAAAATCGGACAGTTCATTGCGGCCATAATTGCCATTGATCGATAAATCGCCGACCGCACCAAGTTTCCCCGTCCCTCGTTCGATGAGCGGAATGTCGATTGTTATCGCGGCGGAACCGTCGCTGCGGCGCAAGTTTGCGAACGCGCCTTGCCCCGAAACCAGCGATGCGCTGTCCAATATCTGACGGTTAAAGCCAGCACGCAAGGTCACCTGCACCGGACCCGCCGGTAGCCGAAAAAATTCGCCCGATAAGGTGTTTAGAAGGTTCAAATTCTGATTTTCGATAACGGCGGTATCGGCGGGTAGGAAGAGCAGGTCGCTGCCAAAATTATCGGTAAAGGGATTAACGCTACCGGCAAGCAACCCGGCCCGCAGCGCGGAAAAATCCGCATTGCGGTTGGTGCGAATATTGCTGTTGGTTCGGCTATAATCCGCCGTGATGGCCCAGCGCCAGCCACCAATCAAGCTGTTGAAAGCCGATCCGAAATTGGCCGCGTGAATATCGCTATTGCGGGCCAGCGGCCCTGGCGCAGTAAAAATTCGGTTGATAATCACATCTTGGCCAGCGGGTGAAAAACGGCTGCTGCCCGGTAACAGCAGGCTTGCCGACGGCAGGCCTAGCAAACTTATGCTGTCCTGCAATTGATAACTGGCGCTAACCGACAGGTTGGTTTGGCGGCCAAGGATTTTATTGATACTGCCGCCCACATCAAACACGTTGTTTTCGGGCCGTAAGGTCCGAAAATCATTGATGTTACCGGCAAACTCAAATTGCGTATCATCGCTATCATTAACGATCCCGCGATCCGCTTGAGTCAGGCTGTCACTATGCTGATACTGCGCGTTGAGGTTGATGCGTGTGGATTTGCCGATGGTCGTGAAGACGGCTTGAACCTCTTGACTGCTATAACCGCCCGCTTCCGGCACGCCGCCTTCCACTTCCGCAGAAAAAGAAGCAAAATTATCTTTTAATATAAAGTTGATAACCCGTTGATCGGGCCGAAATCCATATTGTAGGGCGACTTCTTCGGGAAAGACCTGAACCTGGCGAATGGCTTCGGGCGGAATATCGCGCAGTTCCCGAAAACCCGAAATACGCTGACCATTGAGCAGGATAATGGGTTGACCGCCCCCGCGTCCACGCCCCGAATTGGTTTGCGGTGTCAAAGCCGTTAACAAATCAGTTATCGATGATGCGCCGTAAGCATTGATATCATCCGCATTCAACAGTTGCACCGGCGGAATATCCGATTCCACTGCGCCGCGAAGCCGCTCTGCGGTTACGATAATTTCCGGGCTATTTTGATCGAGCGCTGATTGTGCAGCGGCCGGAAAGGACGCCAAAGCGCAGGTTATCGATAGCGTCCGCGACAGGGGCCGGTAAGGGGATGGTAGCATTTGGATTGGACGACTTCTCGGAGACGGCGATATTCACCGTTTTATGCAAGCTTTCCCGCGTAATTAAAAGCCACTGTTTTGTATCAATCTGTCGCATTTATCAAATTATGCCAAAACTATCCAACCATCAAACCGCAGCATCTGCTTTCCTTTTCCGCTTATTGCCGCTAAGGGCGCTGATATCGAAAATTATGGTGGAATAAGAGGCCGAATGGCAAAAGAAGAATTACTCGAAATGCGCGGCAGTATCCGGGAATTATTGCCCAATGCGATGTTCCGTGTCGAGCTTGAAAATGGCCATGAAGTATTGGGCCATACTGCGGGAAAAATGCGTAAAAACCGGATTCGCGTTCTTGTTGGCGATGAAGTTTTGGTCGAATTAACGCCTTATGATCTGACCAAGGGCCGGATTACCTATCGGTTCAAATAAGACGCGGTTTGCCAGTTAAATGGGCGATAAGCCGAAATTGATATTGGCCTCATCCAGCCCGCGGCGACGCGATCTGCTCGCCCGGATCGGGATTATTCCCTATCGCACCGCGTCGCCCGATATTGATGAAACCCCGCGCAAGGGCGAATTGCCCCGCGTCTATGCCTTGCGCATGGCCGAAGAAAAAGCCGCTGCCGTGATGCGCGAAGATGGCGAGATCGTGATCGCGGGCGACACCACGGTCGCCGTTGGTCGGCGGATATTGCCGCAGGCGGCCACTGAAGATTTGCAGCGCGGCTTTTTGAAACTGCTCAGCGGACGGCGGCATCATGTGCTCAGCGCCGTCTGCGTGATAGATGCCGCCGGGCATAGCCGCAGCCGGATGAGCGACAGTGTCGTGAAATTTAAGCCGCTGGGCGAGGCCGAAATTGAGGCCTATATTGCCAGCGGCGAAGGGCTGGGAAAGGCGGGGGGCTACGCCATCCAAGGCCGCGCAGAGGCTTTGGTAAGCTGGATGTCGGGCAGCCACAGCGGGGTAATCGGCCTGCCGCTATATGAAACCCGCGCCTTGCTGCGCGCGGCGGGATACCCGGTTGGCTGAGCAAAATTCTGCGATGCCAAGCGCCGAATGGCTTTATGAACAGGGCATCGGAGAGAATCGCGCGATATTGACCATTAATGGAGCTATCGTAGAGGCCCGTATCGAACGGCATGGAATGATACAGGCGGGGTTGGTCGCTGTTGCACGGTTGGTTAAACAGCTTGTTCCGGGAAAGCGCGGCATCGCGATATTGCCCGATGGCCGCGAAATATTGCTTGCGCCTTTGCCGAACGGGGCGACCGAAGGGGCAGACGTAACGGTGGAAATCCGGCGGGCAGCGATCGGCGAGCGGACGCGCGATAAGCTCCCTATGGCACGGCCCGCGCGGGACAAGACGCCGCAGCCTGCTCCCACATTGCTCGATCGGATAATGGGTAGCGGATTTGCGGTGCGCCAATGCCATGCGCATGAGGCCGATCATTTCGCTCAAGCCGGTTGGTATGAAATTTTGGAAAGCGCGCGCACGGGTCATATGGATTTTGCAGGTGGCAGCTTGATTATCTCGGTGACCCCGGCAATGACGGTGATTGATGTTGACGGTGAGGGCCCCGCAAAGCCATTATCGCTTGCTGCGGCCTCGGCCTGTGCCAAAGCCATCCGTCTGTTCGACTTGCAAGGTTCGATCGGCATCGATTTTCCCGGTATGGAGAGCAAAGCGGACCGCCAGGTTGCAGCAGAAGCCTTTGACGATGCGATGGCCGGGGATTATGAACGCACGGGCATTAACGGCTTTGGTTTCATGCAGATTGTTCGGCGGCGCACCGGGCCGTCTTTGCCTGAGCTGTTACAGCCGGATCAGATCGGCGGTTATGCGTTCGAATTGCTCCGCCGCGCGGAACGCGAAGCGGGGAGCGGCGAGATGCAATTGACGGCGCATCCGAAGCTTGTGCAAAGATTGGAGCAACACCCTGATTGGCTCGCTGAACTCGCTCGCCGGACGGGCGGGGCAGTTCGCTTGCGCAGCGATCCAAAATTATCTATCGCTGGCGGCTATGCCGGATAAAGCCAACGCCAAATGCCCTATATGCGGAAAATCTTCGATTCGGGAGTTTTTGCCCTTTTGCAGTCGGGGATGTAAGGACCGCGATTTGTTGCAATGGCTGGGTGAGGGATACCGCGTGCCGGGTCCGTCCGCCGATTATGACGATAATATTAATCTCGGCGATGACGGGTAACGTATGCGCGAAAATTTGCCGCTGGCTCCGCGCTGAAATATTGCTGTAATTTGCGCTTGCCAAGGGGGGCGATGGCTCTCTATAGGCATCGCTCTTGATGCGGATGGTTGATCCGCGTCGCTGGTGGCCCGAGTAGCTCAGGGGTAGAGCAGCGGACTGAAAATCCGCGTGTCGGTGGTTCAAATCCGCCCTCGGGCACCATCCTTACCATTGCTTGCTATCATTGACGGCGGTCTTCACGCCGCTTGCGTGCCAAAATGGGAACCTCCATTAACCTCAAATCCGTCATTGCGAGCGAAGCGCGGCAATCCAGGAATTGGCGCAGTTCCGATACTCTCTGGATTGCTTCAGCCGCGATGCGGCTTCGCAATGACGGTTAATGGAGGTGTCCAAATCTTGGGCCAAAAAAGGCCGGAACCGCCTATGCGATCCCGGCCTTTTTGATTTCTTGCTATATCCGGTTTAGAATTTGAACCGCACCACGCCGCCATAGGTGCGCGGCTGGCTGGGGTATCCCGAAACCGTTCCTGCTTGAGCAACACCAGGAAAAACCGTCAGGATATATTGTTCGTCGAGCAGGTTACGCGCCCAAGCGCCAATTTCTATCCCGTTATCAAGCGCCAAAGTTACGGAAGCATTGACCAGATTAACCTCACGCCGGAAATCTTCGGCACGAAAACCCCCCAGCCCGTTCAGAATATTGACATTGCTTTCATGGCTATAGTCAATGCGGTTGATCAGCTTGTTGCCACTGCCGCCAAAATCATGCGTATAGGTCAATGATGTTGAAACGCTATATTCAGGAATGCCGGCTGGCTGCCGACCTGATATATCCCCGAAAGGACTTTGCGTAAATTCGTCAAACAAGGAGTCCAGATAGGTTAGAGCGAAGGTGAAATCCAAGCCAGCCGTCGGTGTTACCTTGGTATCCAATTCGAAACCGCGAACCGACTGTTCTTCGGCGTTGGTAAGTTGGAAGCCGGTGCCCAGGAAGGTAAAATTCTGGAAATCCTGCAATGTTTGATCGAACAGGGCGAGGTTGACACTCACGCCCGGCCATTGCGCCTTGATACCGAATTCATAAACCTGGGCATCTTCGGGGCCGGCAAAGCGCGAACCCGTGGTCAGGTTGGGCACTGCAAGCCCCGCACCAAGAATTGGCGATGCCGGCGCAAGGATGGTCGAATTACCCGGGCCGGGGATAAAATCACCAAAACTGGGGCGTGAATCGCGCGACAGGTTGACCGAGCTGGCCTTGAAGCCGGTGGCATAGCTGAAATAGGCGTTGATATTCTCCGAAACATCATAAGCGACACGCAAGGTATAGCTCAAATCATTGTCGCTGGTTCTGCCGTCCTCCACCGCATTGGGCGTATTCAGAAAGGGTGGCTGAAATTGAAAACCGGAAAGTGGGAGCAATGCATTCGCCGCAGGGTTGACAGCGGCAGCAGCGATACCATTGAAAATCGGCGCGGTTGCCGCGCCTGTCCGAAAGCCTTGGATAACCGCCGGTGTGACCTGATTTGGCGGAAGTCTTAATGCTTGTGCAATGCCACCAATAATGAAAGCATCAACAAGATTCACATTGGCCAATTCGTCGAACGATGTTTGGCTGAGCGCAAAATTCTTCCGGTCCTGCGTATAATTAAATCCGGCTGTGAAAACGAGGCCGTCAAGCGGTTCGAAATCCAATGTGCCGAAAATCGACCAAGATTCATTATCGAGCGAGTAGGATTCCGCCGTCAACAGGCCAGGGGAAAAGATAGAATTCTGCGGCAATCCCAACCCTGCCTCAACGCCATTGAAAACGAGTGGGTTTCCAGCAAGCAACGAGAAGAACGACCGCGTCGCCGTACCCGTTATGATCTCACTATCCTGCGTTACGCTTTCGTTAAAATAAAAACCACCAAGCAGAAAATTGATGGGCCCATCGAAATCGGACGTAATCCGAAATTCCTGCGTGAAAGTATCCACCCGCTGGTCACGAATTTCGCTAACAATATCCGCGCTGGTGAAATCAATGTCCTGATCAACGAAATTTTGAAGTTCGCGATAAGACGTGATCGACGTTAAAGAAATCGGCCCGGTGGACCAATCAATCTGGGCAGAGCCGCCATAATTGTCGACTTCGTTTATCGGCGCGCGGTTCAAAAAAGTGTCATAGCTGAAGAAATCGGTGGTCAGCGCGCCGCCGACTCCAAAGATAGCCGCCGCCGTTGGCCCGGCGACCACCGTGCTCACGGTGCAGCAAATCTCATCAAACCGTGAATAATCACCGATCAAGCGAATTTTCAGATCATCGGCCGGCTCGATCAGCAACTGGCCGCGCACGGTCCAACGGTTGCGATTGGACAATTCTTCGTCAAGATTGACGATGGTGGCATATCCATCGCGCCGATTGTAGCTCGCGTCGACGGCAAAGGCGATATTGTCGGCAATCGGTCCGGTAATGTCACCTTTGATAGTGAAGGCATTGAAATTGCCATAGGTTGCCTCCACGCTGCCGCCAAATTCATATTGTGGTTCCTGCGTGATGACCGAGATAACCCCGGCCGACGCATTCTTACCGAACAGCGTCGATTGCGGGCCATTCAGCACCTCAATACGCTTCACATTGGAAAGATCATTAAGCGAAGAAGCGGTGCGCGAGCGGAATACACCGTCGATAAACACGCCAACCGATGGTTCAATGCCAAAGTTATTGTCGCCATTGCCGAAGCCGCGAATGATGAACGTAGTCGAAGAGGAGTTTTGGAGCTGGCTAACGCGCAGCGACGGCGTTACCGTTTGCAAATCGAGAATATCGCGAATTTGCGCCCGCTCAAGGGTTTCACCCGATGTCACCGAAACCGAAATTGGAATTTCCTGCAACGTCTGTTCGCGTTTGGTGGCGGTGACGATGATGACATTTTCGTCTTCGGCGGTGTCTTCTTCGGCTTGCGGCGCGGCTTCTTGTTCTTGCGCATAAGCGGCGGTTCCAAGGCCCAGCGATGCAATGCTGATGCCCGAAAGCATCGCGCCCTTAAAAATATTTTTAGCGATCCTCATTCATTCTCTCCTGCAAAAAATTCCAACTAACCGTTGCTTCGGTGGTCACGCCATTTTTATGGCATTTCATGGGGCGGAATTGGGAGCCTCTCCAAGCTATTTCGCGCCTTGGATTAAGGCATTTTATGTCATTAGCTCCCACCAAGCAGCGCTGCAAACATATAGTCACATTCTTGTCCAAAATAATTCGCTTGTTACAAAAATGTCACGCATCTTTGCGGCTTGGTAAGGTCGAAATCTGGCTAAATTTTACTCGCCCCCGCGCTGGCTCGGCAGACAAACACGTCGGCGGGCAATCCTTCGGGCGTGCGATAATGATCGGCGATGGCATTGACCACAGCCGGCACGTTGGCATTTGCAGCAACCGCAACCACGCAGCCGCCAAAGCCGCCGCCGGTCATCCGCGCGCCGCCATCCCCCGCCAAGGGCGCGGTCATAATCTCCGCCAGATGGTCGATGGCCGGAACGGTAATCTCGAAATCGTCGCGCATCGACGCATGTGACTGCACCATCAATTCGCCAAGTCGCGCCAAATCAGCGCTTTTTAGCGCGGATGCTGCCGCTTCGGTTCGCGCATTTTCGGTGACGACATGGCGCGCCCGGCGGTAACTAACATCATCCAGTCCCGCTTTGCCCAATTCCAGCTGCTGCACCGTCAGATCGCGCAGCGCTGCCACGCCATAATGGCGCGCAGCCGCCTCGCATTGCCGCCGCCGGTCGTTATATTCGCCGCCCGCATGGGCATGGCGCACACCCGAATGGGCGATAAGGATTGAAACATCATTGGGGATTGAGACCGGCGTGCAATCCAATGTCCGGCAATCGATGAGCAGCGCGTGACCCGCCTGGCCGCTGGTGGCGATCAACTGATCCATGATGCCGCAGGCACAGCCGACAAAATCATTCTCTGCACGCTGCGCCAGCTTGGCCATGTGGGCGGGACCGACGATTTGTCTGGCAATCCTAGCAAGGGCATAACCAGCCGCGACTTCGAGCGATGCGGATGAGGACAGGCCCGATCCCAGCGGAACGTCACCGGCAATTGCCATATGGGCGCTAACAAGGGGAATGCCATCGTCCAGCATAACCTTGGCCATCCCGCGCAGATAATTGGCCCATTCGGCGGCGGCATGACCGATGGGCTCGCTTAGGGAAAAGCTGTCGCGATGCTCGCCAAAATCGCATGCAATGGCCGTTATCGCGCCGTTACTGGCTGGCCCAACCGCGACAATGGTTTCGCGGTCGATGGCACACGGCAGGACGAAGCCATCATTATAATCGGTATGCTCTCCGATCAAATTGACCCGGCCCGGCGCGCGCAGCAGCATCGCCGGCTCTATGCCGAAATATTTCTGATATGCGGCGCGGGCGCGGGTTTGCGGATTGGTCATATCTTGCATCTTTCTTTTGGTTTTCAACAAGCGACAGCGCGAAGCCGCTCAGCCGCCTGTTCAGGGGTCAGATCGCGCTGCGCCTCGGTCATCATTTCATAGCCGACCATGAATTTGCGGATCGATGCAGAGCGCAGCAGCGGCGGGTAAAAATGCGCGTGAAGCTGCCACCCATCGGTGCTGCGGCCACCAAAGGGCGCGCCGTGCCAACCCATGGAATATGGAAAGCTAGTGTTGAACAATGCGTCATAGGTGCGGGTCAGCGATTGGATAATCTCGGCCAATGCGGTTCGCTGGGCATCGCCAAGGTCTATCATTCGCGCCGCCGCAAAACGTGGCAATAGCAATATTTCAAACGGCCAGCTTGCCCAAAATGGCACGATGGCCAACCAATGATCGTTGCGGATGACAATCCGTTCCTGCGCGGCGATTTCATGCGCGGCGACATCGAGCAGCATCGCACGCCCATGCGCAGCGAAATAAGCGCGCTGCCGATCATCCTCGCGCTGCACCTCATCGGGCACATAGTTAACCGCCCAAACCTGGCCATGCGGATGCGGATTGGAACAGCCCATCATCGCACCCTTATTTTCGAAAATCTGCACCCATGCATGGTGGCGGCCAAGCTCTTGGGTCTGTTCGCACCAGACATTGACGAGTTGGCGCATCGCCGCTGGTGTCAACCGGGGCAGGGTGGCTGAGTGATCCGGAGAGAAACAAATAACCCGGCTGGTGCCGCTGGCCGCCTCCATCTGGAATAGCATGCTGGTGTCTGCGGGCGGGGCCGGCGTGTCCGCGAGCAACGCCGGAAAATCATTCTCAAAAACGAAGGGTCCAGCATAGTCGGGATTGACAATACCGCCAGCGCGGTGGTTGCGCGGGCACAGGTAACAGGCCGGATCGTAGCAAGCCATCGCGCTGTCGTCGGGCGTATCCTGCTGCCCCAACCATGGCCGCAATGCGCGGTGCGGCGAAACCAACACATGCCGCCCGGTAAGGGGATCGGCGCGGCGATGGGGGTGCATAACAGGATTGAATGCAGGAGGTATGGTCAAAGCTTTATCACCAATTTGGGATATATCCAATTCGCCCTGTCCCTAACAAGCCAACCCGCGCACGCCAAGCGCCAATTGGAGGAAAGGGCTTGGCTCAAAATACTTTCAGCGGTAGCTTAGGGCGAATATTTTCGAGAAAATAAATAATAGCGGACACACGAAGTTCATTCTATGCCGCCGATGGGTCGGAGAGTATGATGGAGAAGCGAGTAAAACATATTGTCGTCGTCGGCGGCGGTAGTGCCGGATGGATTGCGGCGGCGCGTATCGCGGCCAAGAACAGCACTGATGATCCGGACAGCGTCAAAGTAACGCTTGTCGAATCTGCGGTGATCGGAACCATCGGGGTGGGCGAGGGTACCTGGCCAACGATGCGCAACACGCTGAAGAAAATAGGCATATCAGAAACCGATTTCATCCGCCAATGCGATGGCGCTTTTAAACAAGGTGCGAAATTTGTCGGCTGGACCGATGGCACTCCGCAAGATGGCTATTATCATCCCTTGAATCCACCATATGCTGCAACGCAGATCAACCTTTCCAGCCATTGGATGCGCACCAAAGGACAGGATGATCTTGATTTTGCCGATGCGGTGGATTTTCAGGCTGCGCTGTGTGAAGCCGGACGCGCGCCGAAATCGATCACCAGCCCTGAATATGGCGGGCTGGCAAATTATGCTTATCACCTTGATGCGGTCAAGTTCGCCAAATTATTGTGCGATTTCAGCGTTGATAAACTCGGTATACGCCACGTTGTCGACGATGTAATCGCCGTCAACCAATCAGAAAATGGCGATATTGCGAGCATCGAAACCACGCAGCATGGCTGTATCGAGGGCGATCTTTTCGTCGATTGCTCTGGCTTTGCCGCGCTCATGATTGAGGGCGTCTACGGCGTTCCATTCACCGCGTGTGACAACATCTTATTCGCCGATCATGCTTTGGCCTTGCAGGTGCCTTATGAACGCGACGATGCGCCCATCGCAACACACACGATATCCACGGCGCAGGATGCGGGCTGGATCTGGGACATTGGCCTGCCCACCCGGCGCGGCACCGGCTATGTCTATTCGAGCAACCATACCAGCCATGACGAGGCCGAAGCGACGTTGCGGCGGTATCTTGGCCCGGTGCGCGCAGGTGGACCTGCACGCCGGATCAAAATTCGCGCCGGTCATCGCCAAACATTCTGGGTCAAAAATTGCGTGGCGGTCGGTCTTTCAAACGGATTTCTGGAGCCGCTCGAAGCCTCCGCGCTGATGCTGATCGAAACCGCGGTTGATTTCATTGCCGATAGATTGCCCGAAAATCGCAGCGCGATGGCTGTTTTGGCCAAACAGTTCAACAGCGCCTTCACCCATCATTGGGCGCGGATTATCGAGTTTCTAAAACTACATTATGTTCTGACCAAACGGAACGACACGCAATTCTGGCGGGACAACCGTAGTCTGGATTCAATTCCAGAAAGCTTGAAGGAACGGCTTGA
Source organism: Sphingomonadaceae bacterium (assembly GCA_021732525.1). GTDB lineage: Bacteria > Pseudomonadota > Alphaproteobacteria > Sphingomonadales > Sphingomonadaceae > Sphingorhabdus_B. The sequence goes on from JAKFUU010000032.1 coordinate 114,172, forward strand.
ACTGTGGCGATACCATCCGCCAACGGCGCAGGATTTTCCGTATCATAAGGAAATTTTCTCTTGGCCTAGCTATCAATATGTTCTGCACGGGATGGGCTTTGAGGCAAATTATGCGGCACAGGCCACTTCTGTCCATGACCAGCAATTGGCGGATCGTTGCTTTGCGGCGGTCGCCCATTCCCGAAAGAAATCCTTGGCAGACATGCCCATGCACCGCGACCTCCTAAATAAGATCGCTCAATATGGATTGCAATCGGTTTGAAAAATCTGACTCTTAGCAAGTTTAACGCTGACCGCCACCGCGATGTTCGGATCATACCCGGGCCGGATATGGCATGGTCGCGTCAGATGAATCATGCTCACATCGGATTGTCTGAAGCGGGTGTGGCTGCGTCGGATTATCCTTTGCTGTTTATGAAAGACAGCGAAAGCGGGCGCTTCCGGCTCGTCGCTTTGTTCGGCCTCAAGCCGGATGCGAATTTCTTTGTGGTGAGCGATCAATGGCAGGCGACCTATTTGCCGCTGAAAGCTGCGGGCGCGCCGTTTCATCTGGCGGGGCCGGAAAAAGCATTATGCATCGATGAAGCCAGCAATCTTGTCAGTACCGATACCGGGATCGCGCTTTTTTCTGCGGAAGGCGGCGAAACCGCAGAGCTATTGCGCATTCAATCAATGTTCGACTATCTGCGGAGCGATCTGGACGCGGCCGACGATTTTGTGGCAGCACTTGTGAGCTTGGGGCTGATCCGGCCTTTATCCATCACATTAGAATTTGGCGAAGGCGCAAGCGAACAAATCGAAGGGCTTTACTCGATCAGCCCGCCCAGATTGGGGATACTGGATGATGCGGCGATAGTGGATCTTCACCGCAGCAACTTTTTAGACAAGATCCACATCGTCATCAATTCGCTTGGCCAGCTGAACCGCATTCAGCAGCTATCTCAATTTCATATCGACCGGAAAATCATGCATTTGCTTACCGAGATGGACGTTTAACCGAGGTAGCTCCAACGCGGCCCATCCGATCGGCCGTCGCGCATTTTTAGAGTATGATGCGATTACATTCAACCGCATCATGCTCTAAACGTCAATCGCGATAGAGCGCGCGGCGTGAAATCTGAATCACACCGCCCGCTCTATCGCTTTGTTATCCCATCGCTTTATGCAAAAAACCGGTTCCCACTTTTTCGCGCGATGCTTTAGAAGTTGAAGCGCACACCCGCTGAGTAGCGAGCGCCGGTATCAACAAAATCAAGCACCTGATTGTCAAAACGCCCTGTCGTGATGTTGCGCGAATTGAGTACGTTGGTTCCTTCTGCAAAAATCTGAGCGAACTGAAGTATATCATAACTGGCGCGGACATCGACTTGATCATAGGCACGGCGGAAGACAGGATCGCCCCCCTGTCCTGGCGTCACAAGCGCCTCAAGGAAGCGACCACGCCGGTTCCAAGCAATACGGGCTTCAAATCCAGCTTTCTCATAAAATGCCGTGGCATTATAACTGTCACCAAGGCCTTCTACCGCGAATGATGTAACCGTGGTTGCTGGATCGAACTCAGCATTGCTCTTGACGAAGGTGGCATTCAGCGCCACGCCAAAGCCATCGAGTGGCGAGGGCAGGTAGCCGAATGTATGAACTGCATTCAACTCAATCCCCCGGACGTTTGCTGATTCAGAATTGCGCGGACGCCGCACGTTGAATGTCGCCTCATTGGGGCCAGTAATGCCGTTGCCAATCGGCAAATTACCCGCATTCGCAATCGCAAAAACCTCCGCCGACCGGGTTTGAACGATGAAATCCTGAATATTTTTATAATAGACTGCGGCGGATAACGTCGTGGTTTTTGAAGGATACCATTCAAACGAAAGATCGAAATTATTCGACGTATAAGGCCTTAAATTCGGGTTTCCGCCGCTGGCGTCAAGGCTTGCGGGACGAAGGACATCGAAGTTGGTGCGCGGCGCCAAATCACGAACCTGCGGACGGGTCACGGTACGCGATGCTGAGAAGCGCGCGATGACATCATCAGTCAGGTTAATCTTGACGTTGAGGTTAGGCAGGAAATAGTCATAGCTTGATGTCACCCGCGACGATTGCGGGACGCCGCCATTTGCAAACACACCTTGATAAATTGTCGGATCGCTCAAGACGGGCAGAAGATCTGACGTGCACCCCAACTTGTTACCATTCAGAGATAGAGTCCTCCTGTTAAATGCTTGATGGTTGAAGGGATGACAAGCTCTATCGGGGCATGCCCCGATAGAGCTTGTTTTGCGGCCTCTGCGGGGG
>JAKFUU010000002.1 GCA_021732525.1 Sphingomonadaceae bacterium
TCGTCGATAAATGGCGCTGGGGCGTGTTTGAAGGCAGCATTCCGGCGGGCGAATATAACAAAGGTTGGACCGACCTGCGGCTGAAATATCAAGGGATTGTGCCGCCTGCGCCGCGCGATGAAAGCAAATTTGATCCCGGCGCCAAATATCATATTCCGGGCAACACCCCCTATGCCCGCTATTTCCTTGCGCGGATATTGCAGTTCCAATTTTACAAGGCGGCTTGCGACAGCGCGGGGTGGAAAGGGCCGCTGCATCGCTGCTCCTTTTATGGCAATAAAGAAGTGGGCGCAAAGCTGAACGCAATGCTCGAACTCGGCGCGTCCAAACCGTGGCCCGATGCATTGGAGGCTTTCACCGGCACGCGGCAAATGTCCGGCAAGCCGATGATCGAATATTTTGCGCCGTTGCTCACTTGGCTCAAGGAACAAAATAAGGGCAAGCCCAAAGGATGGTAAGCGCCGCCGATAATGGCGATGTGGCGAACGGCGATCATTGCGAAGTGATCGCCGGGACGCACAAGGGGCGGTCTGGCTTGGTTGAGGATTGGAAGCTGAGCAAAAGCGGACACGCCACCATCACCGTGCGGGAGGCGAATGGTGCGCGGTTCAAAACATTGGCACGCAATGTACGGCGCAGCGGCGTTACCGGAATGGCGGCTCGTTAAAGGCGCGTAATTTACGGCTATGCAGGCTGTTTCCGGCTTGGCGGAGCAGCTCGCATGTTTGAATGCCGATTTGCAGATGCGCTGCGATTGCCTCTTCGTAAAAACGGTTGGCTTGTCCGGGTAGCTTGATCTCACCGTGGATCGGTTTGTCAGAAACGCATAACAAGGTGCCGTATGGCACGCGGAAACGATATCCCTGCGCCGCGATCGTGGCCGATTCCATATCGATGCCGATGGCGCGCGACTGTGAAAAACGCAGCGCGGAGGCCGAATAGCGCAGCTCCCAATTGCGATCATCGGTGGTGACCACGGTGCCGGTGCGCATGCGGCGTTTCAGATCCGCGCCGCTGGTTCCCGAAACTTGCTCGGCGGCCTGCGCCAGTGCTTGCTGCACCTCGGCAATGGGCGGGATTGGAATTTCGGGCGGTAGCACTTGGTCCAATATATTATCGTCGCGCAAATAGGCATGGGCCAGCACATAATCGCCGATCCGCTGCGTCTCGCGAAGCCCGCCGCAATGGCCGATCATCAACCAAGCTTCGGGACGCAGCACCGCCAAATGGTCGCATATCGTCTTCGCATTGGACGGACCAACGCCAATATTGACCAAGGTAATGCCAGTCGCATTTTCGCCAATCAGATGATAAGCGGGCATTTGATGTTTGCGCCAGGTGCTGTCCGCCACCAGTTTGGCGGCATCATCGGTATGCTTGTCGATATATAGGCCGCCCGCACCCGACAGCGCAGTATATTTCCCGCCGCCCACTTGGCCGCAGGCCCAGTCTACGAACTCATCGACATAGCGGTGATAATTGGTGAACAAAATGTAACGCTGCACATGTTCGGGCGGTGTGCCGGTATAATGCCGCAGCCGCGCGAGCGAAAAATCGGTGCGCAGCGCATCAAATAAAGCCAGCGGCGCCGCGCCATTTTCGGCCGGCTCAACAATGCCATCGGCAATTTCGTCGCCAATATCGGCAAGCTCTGTGGTGGGAAAATACCGCGCAAGCTCCAGCGGGGTAACATCGCCCAGCTCCAATTTTGCACTGCCGTCCAAAACATACGGAAATGGGATTTCCTGACGGCTGCGGCCAATCTCGATCTTCACATGATATTGTTCGAGCAGCAGATCAAGTTGGCTTGCAAGATATTTGGCGAATAATTGCGGCTGCGTGATTGTCGTTCGGTAAATTCCGGTCTTTTCCATCCGGCCAAAAGCGAGATTCGACACATTTTCTTTTTGTTCACCGTCATAATGGATGATGATTTCAGGATATGCGAAGTCGTAATTTTGCCGCGCCGATATTAAGGGAGGGACCCGATCGGTCAGATAGCCCGCCAGCGCCGAGCGCAGCCTTTCGACCGCGCCTTCATAGGCGGAGATGATTTCGAGAACGATGTTATTTGCTTGCGTTGATGCCATGATTGATATGTGTCAGCTTCCAGTCAGAGTGCAAGAAAAAAGGGCAGGATGCTCATTCCCGCCCTCCTTCAAATTTTGAATGAAGCGGTTATAATTGTTGCAGCATATGATCGGCGGAGCTGACCTTAAAATCACCCGGAGCCTCAACATTCACCTGCTCAACAACCCCGTCATTGACGAGCAGCGAATAACGTTGCCCGCGCTTGCCCATGCCAAAGCCGCTGGCGTCCATGGTTAACCCCAACGCTTCGGCAAATTCGCCGTTGCCATCTGCCAGCATGGTAATTGCATCCGAACCTGAGGATTTATTCCACGCGCTGAGAACAAAGGGGTCATTGACCGCGGTGCAGGCAATTTCGTCGACGCCCTTGGCTTTCAATTCATCCGCTTTTTCAACATAGCTTGGCAGATGTTTCACCGAACAGGTCGGCGTGAAAGCCCCAGGCACCGAAAAAAGCGCAATCCGGCGGCCGGCAAAATAATCGGCGGACTGGATCGCCTGCGGGCCATCAAGGGTTGCTTTGATCAGTTTTACGTCTGGAATTTTATCCCCAACTAAAATGGTCATTGAATATCCTTTGTTATGTGAGAGAGGATTCTTAATCTGCCAGTGGCTTGTATGAGTCAAGCGTGACGCACCCGTGACATTTGCGGATTTGGTATGATCAGCGCGCGGGTCACCGAGTGACTCTTCATCATCATATAAAGCAATCTTTATATTTGATTTCGATCGACATGACCGCTAAAGGCCTGTTCAACCGCAGTCTCACTTATGGAGTTCGACCTTATGTCGTTTGATGATTATGTAATTGCCGACATTGACCTTGCCGATTTTGGCCGAAAAGAATTGAACATCGCCGAAACCGAAATGCCCGGCCTGATGGCGCTACGCAGCGAATTTGGCGGGTCGCAGCCGTTGAAGGGTGCGCGAATTGTTGGCTCGCTACATATGACCATTCAAACGGGCGTGTTGATCGAAACTTTGGTTGATTTGGGCGCGGATGTTCGCTGGGCCACATGCAACATCTTCTCGACGCAGGATCATGCGGCGGCGGCGATTGCGGCGCGCGACATTCCGGTATTCGCGGTGAAAGGCGAAAGCCTTGCCGATTATTGGGATTATGTGGGCCGTATTTTCGATTGGGGCGACGTTACGGCCAATATCATCCTTGATGATGGCGGCGATGCCACGGCCTTTGCACTTTGGGGTGCGAAGCTGGAGCGCGGCGAAAGCTTTGGCGAGCCGGAGAATGAAGAAGAAGTGGAAATGCAACGCGCAGTGAAGGAATTGGTCGCGCGCAAACCGGGTTATCTGACCGAAACGGTCAAAAATCTTTACGGCGTATCGGAAGAAACCACCACCGGCGTTCACCGCTTATACGAAATTGCAAAGAAGGGCGAATTGCCGTTTCCCGCGATCAACGTCAATGACAGCGTGACCAAGTCTAAATTTGATAATCTCTATGGTTGCCGCGAATCGCTGGTGGATGCCATCCGCCGGGCCACCGACGTTATGTTGTCGGGTAAGGTCGCCTGCGTCGCCGGCTATGGCGATGTCGGCAAAGGCTCGGCCGCCTCGCTGCGCCAAGGGGGCGCCCGCGTCGTGGTTACGGAGATTGATCCGATTTGCGCGCTGCAAGCCGCGATGGACGGCTATGAGGTCGTCACCATGGAAGATGCCGTTGCCCGCTGCGATATTTTCTGCACCGCCACCGGCAACGCCGATGTGATTACCGCCGAACATATGATGAATATGAAACCGATGAGCATCGTGTGCAACATCGGCCATTTTGACAGCGAAATCCAAATTGGCGCGCTGTCCAATTATGATTGGGATGAGATTAAACCGGGGACCGATATGGTCACTTTCCCCAGCGGAAATAAAATTATCGTGCTGGCCAAGGGCCGCCTGGTCAATCTGGGCTGCGCCACCGGGCATCCGTCTTTCGTGATGTCGGCCAGTTTTACCAACCAAGTTTTGGCTCAGATTGAGCTTTATACCAAGGGCGATCAATATAAGAATGAAGTCTATGTCTTGCCCAAGCATCTGGATGAAAAAGTGGCAATGCTTCATCTTGAAAAGCTGGGCGTTAAGCTCACGCAATTGTCGGCCAAACAGGCGGGTTATATCGGTGTTCCCGCCGAAGGTCCATTCAAGCCCGATCATTACCGCTATTAAGATCATTACCGCTATTAAATAGCCTTTGGGGCAGAATAACCGCCATATATCTTTGGAAAGCCCGTTTCTGGATGCCGGAGACGGGCTTTTTTTCATTGCGTCATCGCCGCTTTAAGGGCAGCAAAAAATTATGCCCGATGAAATGAAGCAGATATGATGGACGGCGGTTTATCAACGGCGATTATCGGATTTTTGATGGCGCTTTGGTTGGTTGCAGCGACGGTGGCGGTTTGGCACGGCCTTTCGCTGCGCCGACAATCGTTGAAAATATTGCGTCAATTCTCCCGTCTTGCCCGTTTGCTGGAAACCGCACCGGCTATTCCTGTTTTGGTGCGCGGCGATGGCCGGATAGAGGCGTCCGAGCGATTTTTTCGGCTACTCGGTTTGCCGGGATCTGCCGGATCACTCACCGATTTATATGGCGTGAATGACAGCGGCATTGCGCCGCAAGATTTGCGCCAGTTGGAAGAATATGTGCGTGCAACGCAGCGCAGCGCAGCCAGTTTTTCACAGGCGCTTCATATTATACATTCTGATCGGCGGTTGTTGGTGGTGGGCAATATTGCCGACGCCGCAATTTATCCCAATGGTGCGGCGCTGCTGTGGTTTTTTGACTTGACCGATAATTTGCAGGAATGGGACAATGGAAAGCGCGAAGCAGAAGAGGCCCGCACGGCCTTTGCGGCCGTTTCGGCTTTGATTGAGGCCTCGCCGCTCCCTATGTGGCACCGCGGAAAAGATCTACGGCTGAATTTCGTGAACCAAGCCTATGTTAAAGCCGTGGGAGCCGAAGACAGTGAAACGGTCGTTGAGCAAGGCGTGGAGCTTATCGAATCGTTGGACGACGCATCCGCCATGTCCTTTGCCGCGCGTGCATTGGAGGCCGGTGTCACGCAGGAAAGGGTGGTATCGTCGACAATAGGCGGCAATCGGCGGCAGATGCGCGTATTTGATGTCCCGCTGGGGGATGCAGGTATCGGCGGGCTTGCCATTGACATTCAGGATTTGTCCGATGCCGAGCGTCAATATCAGCGGCTTGCCGATGCGCAGCGTGACCTGCTCGATATGATGTCTGCCGGGGTCGCTCAATTTGATGCAGACCGGTCGCTCAGCTTTACCAATCTACCGTTTCGGCGTTTATTCGCCTTTCGCGACAGTTGGTTAACCGAAAAGCCGGAATTTGCCCGCGTGGTCGATAGGATGCGAGAAAATAGCAAGATTCCTGAAGTTAGAGATTTTCCTGAATGGCGCGGTGAGCGGGAAAGTTGGTTTCTTTCCGCTCAGCCCAACGAAGAAAATTGGCTTTTGCCCGACGGCACCCATCTGCGCGTTTTGGCACAACCGATGCCGAGCGGCGGCTTGTTATTGATTTTTGAAGATCGAACCGAGCAAGCGCAGCTGGCGAGTGCGCATGATACGCTGCTGCGCGTTCGGACGGCCACTTTTGATAATCTGTTTGAATCGGTCGCTGTTTTTACCAGCGACGGCCGTTTGAGCATTTGGAACCGCCGCTTCGCCGATATTTGGCGGTTGGAAGAAACAATATTGGCAGGTCATCCCCGGTTGGATGGGTTGCTACCCATGCTCGCCAGTCAATTGAAGAAACCATCTCAAATTGCCGTGGTGGCCGAGATTTTGCGAATGACAACCGCCAACCGTGAAGCCAGAAAGAGCCGCATTAATTTTGCCGATGGCCGTATTTTCCAAGTATCGACGGTGCCATTGCCCGACGGCAATGCGCTTTTTACAATGTTCGATATGACGGATAGCATACAAATGGAACAAGCGCTTCGTGACCGAAACAACGCTTTGTCCGAGGCCGATGCAGTCAAGGGCAAATTTTTGGCCAATATGAGTTATGAATTTCGATCACCATTAACCTCAATCAGCGGTTTTGCCGACTTGCTGAAAGCCGGTATAGCGGGCGAACTAAGCCCCAAAGCGATGGAATATGTCGAGGCGATTGCCGCTTCATCCGAACGGTTGACGCAGCAAATCAATACGGTGCTCGATTATAGCCAGAGCGAATTGGGGGCATTACCCATCGCCAAACAGCCGGTAGATTTGGCCGCATTACTGCGCGCTTTGGTTGCCGAAAATAAGAATTTCGCCGGTGAAAGGCAAATTGATCTGATTTTGGATGTGGGGTCAAAACCGGGAGTCATTGCAGGCGACGAAAGGCGTTTGGCGCAAGCGATTGGACATATTGTTGATAATGCTATTCGCTATGGCCGGCATCGCGGCCGGGTTTTAATTGTTACTAAGGCGGAAAAAGATGGGGTTGTAATTGTCATTTCTGATGATGGCCCAGGGATCACGCGCAAAGAACAAGCGGCTTTATTTGACGGTTTTCGTCCGGAGCAGATCGCCAAGGCGGGAGATACCGCGCAAACACAGGCGACAATAGAACGTCGCGCTGGCCTTGGTTTACCGCTGGTAAGGCAATTGATTGAAGCGCATGGCGGCACGCTAGAATTACAGTCGGAACCGGGCATTGGAACCAATGTCATCATCAGGTTATCACGTCAATGATTGCCCAAACCGAAGAGGATATGCGGCGGTTCGGACGGCGATTGGCCGGGTCGTTACAGGCCGGCGATTGGATATCGATTGATGGGCCGCTTGGCGCGGGTAAAACCGTTCTCTGCAAGGGGATATTGGAAGGTTTGGGTTTCACCGGAGAGGTTACCAGCCCCTCTTATGCGATCATCCATCAATATGATCCGCCCGAGGTTAAGATCCGCGTGATCCATGCCGATCTATACCGGATTGATGACGCCGCGGAAATCGAACAATTGGGCTTGGATGATCAAGGCGATGATTGCATTACCTTGGTGGAATGGGCATGCCGCGCAGCGGATTTGGGCAAGCCGTCGCATCGGATAAAAATTGATCCGATGCCAAACGGATTCCGCAAGATTGAGACAAAGATTGGCGATGATTGAAACAAACATAATGCAGCCGCCCGCGGGGTTAGATGAATTTTTGCATAGGCTGGGATGGGGCAATGCGGTGGTCACGCCGGTTGCGGGTGATGCGTCTTTCCGCCGGTATTTTCGCGCTAATCGGGGCGATGGCGCGCGGGCGATCATAATGGATGCACCACCGCCGCATGAAGACCCCAAGCCCTTTGTTAATCTGGCCATACATTTGAAGCAGCAGGGTTTTCGTGCGCCGGATATTATGGGATCGGATATAGAGCGCGGCATTGTCTTATTGGAAGATTTTGGTGATCTTCAAATGCGTATGCATCTTAATATATTTCCCGAAGCGGCCCCGGCAATTTACCGCCAGGCGATCGACCTTTTGGTTCGCTTGTCGGGCAAACCTGCGGCCGCTGTTCCGCCTTATGATATGGCAGCTTATTTACGCGAAACACAGCTATTTACCGATTGGTATGCGCCTGCGATGGGATTGCAAATTGATGCGGCCGCTTTCCAAGATTTATGGCGCGCGGCGCTCGCATCCATTGTCGCTTATGGACCCAAAGTCACCGTGCTGCGCGATTATCATTCGGAAAATATCATGCTGCTCGCGGATGGCGGGCAGGGGATTATCGATTTTCAAGATGCACTCATTGGGCATCCGGCTTATGATTTGGTATCGTTGCTTCAAGATGCCAGGCGCGATGTTGACCCTTCATTGGAACAAGAGATGCTCGCCTATTACCAAGCCGAAGCCGGGGTGGGTGACGATTTTGGGTTGCATTATGCGCTGCTGGGTGCGCAGCGCAATAGCAAGATCATCGGCATATTCACCCGGCTTTGGCGGCGCGATGGCAAAAGCCGCTATTTGGATTTCCTGCCGCGTATGTGGGGGCTGCTCGAACGCGATTTGGCGCATCCGGGGCTTGCCGAAATTAAGCATTGGTTTGATCTGAATATTCCGCCGCAAATTCGAAGCGCACGCCCGTCGGAGGCGGCGCAGGCATGACGAAATCGGCAATGGTCATGGCCGCGGGGCTGGGCACACGGATGCGGCCGCTGACCGATCATTTGCCAAAGCCGCTGGTGATGCTAGGCGGAAAACCGCTTATCGATTACACATTGGACCGGTTGGCGGCGGCGGGCGTCGGCCGGATCATCGTCAATGTGCATTATCTGCCGGATCAGATTGAGGCCTATTTGGTGCAACATTCGGATGATTTTGAGATTGTGATTTCGGATGAACGCGCATTGCTGCTCGAAACCGGCGGCGGCTTGATAAAGGCGCGATCGCATCTTTGCGAAGACCCGTTTTTCTGCGTCAACAGCGATAATATCTGGACCGAAAATGGTCCGCCCGCTTTGGAACGATTAACCGCCGCTTGGGACGCGGAAAAGATGGACGCGCTGCTTTTGCTTGTCCGCCAGGAACAGGCGCATCACCATGGCGGTGCGGGCGATTTCTTCCTGCATGCCAATGGCCAGATTGAAAGACGGGGAGAGCGCGCGCGCGCGCCATTCATCTATACCGGCGTGCAGTTGATCAGCCACCGCCTGCTTCGCGATCCACCAGAAGGCCCGTTTTCCACCAATATCTTATGGACAAGGGCGATATTGGAGGATCGGCTTTACGCGATTGAGCATGATGGCGAATGGTTCGATATCGGCCGCCCCGAAGCCATCGCGCCGACCGAAGCCCGGCTATCATCGCTCGCGGCGCTCGATAATGGCTGATCCGATCCGGCCCGCTTTATACACCGTGCCGTTCGGGCAGGATTTGTGCGACGCAACGGTATCGGTAATCTTTGAAAAACTGGGCCGAGACCCGTTAGCGCTATCCAGCGCGGTAATTTTTTTACCCAATAACCGCGCGATCACGGCGATGACCGAGGCATTCGTTCGCGCGTTGAAACCCGGCTTGTTGTTGCCGCATATGGCGGCGCTGGGCGATCTTGCCTTGGATGATAAGCTTGGCGCGTTATTTGATCCGCTGGATATGGCTCCTGCTATTCCGCCCGCGATCGCACCTATGGCACGGCTGCTGCTGGTGGCGCGATTGGTGACCCAGCAGCGGGCTGCGACGGGCGCGCCGGTAACACCCACCGAAGCGCTGCGTCTCGCCCGGAAATTATGCGATGTTATCGATGAATTGGAGGTTGAGCAGGTTCAATTTGAGCGTTTTGACGTCATAAAACCCGAAGGCCAAGATTTGGCTGCGCATTGGCAGAAATCTTTCGTGCAATTGTTGCAATTATTGCCCGATTATCAGGCCGAATTGGCGGCATTGGGGTTAACCGGGCCATCGGAGCGGCGCAATTTGTTGCTTGATCGTTTGGGAAAATCTCTGGCGGGTCAAGCGGGCCAGCCGTGGGTCATTGCCGCGGGTATATCGACCGCAGCGCCGGCAATATCGCGCTTGCTCCGCCGGATCGCGTTGTTACCGCAATCGATGGTGATATTCCCCGCTATCGATGTTGATATGAGCGATACGGATTGGGATAGTCTGGGCCCGCATGAGCCGGATGAAGGCCAGTTGCTGGCGCGCAGCGGCCATGAAAGCCATCCGCAATATCACCTGAAACTGCTGCTCGACCGGATGGGATTTGGCCGCAGCGAGCTTACCCGTCTTGGGCAGGGAAGGGACCAAAAACGCAAGGGTAGCAGTCAAAACCACAGTGAAAGCCAAACCATTCCGCAGATATTTTGCCTGCCGCAAGCCACCGCCGGTTGGATTGCATTGCCAGCGGCGCAAAAGAAGATGAAGAATGTGCGGTTGATGGTGGCCGAAGAAAGCGCGCAGGAGGCCGCTGCGATCGCTATTTTAATCCGCGCTGCGTTGGAGCAGAGCGAAAAGCGGATTGCGCTGGTTACGCCCGACCGGGAGCTGGCGCGGCGCTGCGCGGCGCAGTTGAAACGTTGGAACATCCATGTTGATGATAGCGCGGGCGTGCCGTTGCTGCATAAGCCCGAAGCGACGCTGATCATGGCGCTGGCCGAAATATTGGCGCAGGATTTTGCGCCAGTGCCCTTACTTAGTTTGATCAAACATCCGCTCGTTCATAAGGGCGACGGGCGGACGGCATGGTTGGAGCAAGCGCGAAATCTCGATCTGTTGCTGCGCGGCCCCAACGAAGGCGTGGGATTGGACGCGATCGGCGCGCGCATTGGGCAGGAACAAAAAAAGACCAAGGAAGATCACCGGATCCTGGCCGCCAACGATTGCGCAGCGCTCGCCGAATATTGGTTGGCGCTCCGCCCGACATTGGATCAGCTTAAAAAGGGAGCGAGTGGCGGGTTGTCCGCCGCGATCATCGCGCTGCAAGACGCCGCAACGACATTAAGCCAGGGAGCCGTTTGGAAAGGGGCGGGCGGGCGGCAGTTAGCCGGTTTTTTCGACGAATTGGGGCTTTATGATCTGTCCGAAATTGGCCCGGTTAAAAATGATTCCATTCCGCCGATTTTATCGGAGCTGATGCGCGATCTGGTGGTTCGTCCGGCCTATGGCGGGCACCCCCGCGTCGCCATTTATGGCTTGCTAGAGGCCCGGTTGCAGCAAGCCGATATGGTCATTTGCGCGGGGCTGAATGAGGGAAGCTGGCCGCGATTGGCGCAGCCCGATCCATGGCTTGCGCCGCGAATTCGCCGGGATTTGAAACTGCCCGCACCCGAACGCAACATCGGCCTTGCCGCGCATGATCTGGCCAGCATGCTGGGTGCGAAGGAAGTTATTTTGACCCGGTCAAAGCGCGATCGTGGCGGGCCAACCGTGGCGTCGCGTTTTTTGCTGCGGATGCAGGCCTTGCTGGGGTCAGCGCTGAAAACCGAAAGCATGGCTTTGATACTATCGGATTTGATCGATCGCCTCGATGTGCCCGCCCCGAAATATCGCAGGCCTGCGCCCGTGCCATCGGCGGAGCAACGAAAATTGCCGGTTTCGATCACGCAATTTGATACGCTGCGCGCCAATCCTTATTCTTTCTACGCATCACAGATCATGAATTTGAAATTGTTGGAAGCCGTCGATGCCGAACCCAGCCATGCCTGGCGCGGAACCATCATTCACCGGATATTGGAGCTGTGGCATAAGGAGGAGAATAGCGGGCCGGAAGCGTTGATTGCGCGCGCGCAGGATCTGCTGTCCAACAACGCGCTGCATCCAACGCTTCGGGCGATGTGGCAACCGCGGATTGCCAAGGCCCTGCGCTGGATCGCCGAAGAAACGCAGCGAATGCGTGATGAAGAGGGGCGAACCGTGCTGGTTGCCGAGCAAAAGGGCGTTATTGAGATGGCCGGGGTGACGGTGACTGGGCGCGCGGACAGGATCGATCAAATTGCGGGCGGCGGCCTTGCCATCGTGGATTATAAGACCGGTAAACCACCCAGCGCTGCGCAGATCGCCGCTGGTTTTGCGCTGCAACTAGGGCTAATCGGTTATATGGCGGAAAATGGCGCAATCGAAGGCGCAGCGGGCATTGCGGCGCGGTTTGAATATTGGAGCTTGGCGAAAGACAAGGGTGATTTTGGCGCGATCAAAATTCCAACCAGCGACAAGCCAAAACCCAATGCAATATTATCCAGCGATTTGGTTGCTTTCGCCGAAAAGGAAGCGACCGGGATATTGAACCATTGGATCAGCGGCGATGCGCCGTTTACCGCGATGCTTGAACCGCAATATGCCTATAGCGAGTATAATCAATTGATGCGGCTGCAGGAATGGGATGGGCGGGAGGCGCTGGCCGCACCGGGCGATCCGGCCTTATGACCGTCAGCCGCAGCTTAAAGCGCGGATTACATGCGTTGAGCGTGGAACAAGCCGCCGCGGTCGCGCCCACGCAGAATATCTGGCTCAGCGCGTCGGCCGGAACCGGCAAGACGCAAGTTTTGACCGCGCGGGTTATCCGGCTGTTGCTGGAGGACGGCGTTAAGCCCGAAAATTTGCTGTCGATTACATTTACTAAGACCGGCGCGGCCGAAATGGCCGAACGGATCAATAATTTGCTTGCATCCTGGGTGCAAATGAAAGGTTCCGATCTTGCGCAAGATTTGATCGCGATCGGCGCGGATCATTCGCCCGCCACCCAAAACCGGGCACGGCGCTTATTCGCATCGGTGCTGGATGCACCGGGCGGCGGTTTGCAGATATTGACAATCCACAGCCTTTGTCAGTCTCTGCTCGCCAGCTTTCCCGAAGAGGCCGGGCTGGTTGCCGGATTTGAACTTGTGGAGGGCCGCGAACAGGCCGAGCTATACCGGCAATCGCTCGCCGAAATGATCACCGCCGCCGAACAGGATGGTCAGGATTGGTTGATTGCCGCGCTACAACAGCTCAGTTTGGACATGGGCGAAGATCGCGCGCAAAAATTCCTGCAACGCTGTGCTGCTGCGCCCCATGCAATGGCCGAAATTCCCAACGACACCGGCGCCCGGATTTTTGTACGGCGACATTTGGGGCTGGATTATGACGAACCTATTGCTGAAATACTCCTGACGCTGCTCGATGATAGCGTGATTAACCGCGCAAATATCATTGCGATTGCCGAAATGAATGCAGCCTGGGGCGGCAAGCGCGGATCGGAGCGGGCGGCCAAAATTTACGAATGGCTGGCGATGGCTGGCGGAGAACGGGCGCAGAATTTTGCCATGCTGCATGGCTTTTGGAGCAAGGGCGACGGTGATCCGCTGATTGCATCGAGGGGCTATACCCCGCTGGATGAGGCTTATTCCGAAATTGCGTTGGGCCTTTATAATTGGACATCGGCTTTGCTCACCCTTATCCGCATTGCGGAATATACGGAGCGGTTGGCACCTGCGCTGTTGGCCGGGAAAGCCTTTGCTGCGCGTTATCAGGAAAATAAGCGCGCGCGCGGCTTGGTTGATTTTGGCGATATGATCCGCAAAGCCGCCGATTTGCTGCGCGGCGGCGGAGTGGCCGAATGGGTCCGCTATAAGCTTGATCAGCAAATAGATCATATTTTGATCGATGAGGCGCAAGACACCAACAATGCGCAATGGGATATCGTCCGCGCGCTTGCCGATGATTTTTTCAGCGGCAATGCCGCAAAGGGTGAGGTCAACCGCACCATCTTTGCCGTGGGCGATTATAAGCAGGCGATATTTGGGTTTCAAGGTACCGACCCGGAAAATTATCGCCAAGCGGGCGCGTTTTTTGGCGAGCGAATCAAACTTAGCGGCAAAGAATTGCAACGGATCGCCTTGTCGCGCAGTTTCCGTTCGACCCGGCCTGTGCTCGATTTTGTCAATGCCGTTATCAAACTGGCCGGGCCGGAAACTTTTGGTATCCACGACCCTATTGAGGCGCATTTTAGCGAAATATCCGCCGCAGGGACAATCGAGCTTTTCGCGCCCGTTACCGCCGGGCAGGGCGGCGAGAATGAGGATGGTGACGCGGCCGGTGCCGCCGCCCCTGCTGGCGATATTTCCAGCTTAGCTGACGAGGATGAGGAAAGCTGGCTGAGCAGTGAAAAGCGGATTTTGGCGCACCGGATCGCCGCTTATGTCCGCAAACTGATCGATGAAGCACCGATGTTGGCGGCCAGAGGCAGGCGGCTTGTGGCGGGCGATATTATGATATTGCTGCGCAGCCGCGGCGAAACGGCAAGCTTTTTGGTGGGGCAGTTGCATGATAAGAATGTGCCGGTTGCGGGGATTGACCGGTTGCGATTGCAACAACCGCTGGCGGTGCAAGATATGCTGTCGGTGGTGCGTTTTGTGCTACAACCGGGCGACGATCTAAGCCTTGCTTGCATCCTGGTTTCGCCCTTAATCGGCTGGTCACAAGATGATTTGTTGCAGCATGGCTATCGCGGGCCGAGCCATAAGGGCAAAAACCTTTGGCAATTTTTGCGCATAAAACCGGAACTTGCCGGCGATGTCGCCTTGCTGTCCGGCCTGCTTAACCAAGCCGATTATGTGACGGTTTATGATTTTCTTGAACATATTCTGTCGGGGGCCATTGCCGGGCGTAAGAAATTCACCGCCCGTTTGGGGCGCGAAACATTGGTTCCGATTGAGGAATTGCTTAACGCGGCGATGCAATTTGAACAAAGTCATGGCGGCGGCCTGCAAAGCTTTCTGGATTGGTTTGAACGCGGTGACACCGAGATAAAGCGCGAAGGATTGGCAAGCGCAAACGAAGTTCGGGTGATGACGGTGCATGGCGCCAAGGGGTTGCAGGCGCCGGTTGTCATCCTGGCCGATGTCACCGCCGATCCCGATGCCAAGAAAGACCGTGATTTTTCGCTGTCGCTCAAAAATGGCGAGGTGGTGCCTCTGCTGCCCATTAACAAGGCGGATAAGCACGGGATGCTCGAAAAAATTGCGCAGCAGCAGGAAACCGCCGACCGCCAGGAACACCACCGCTTGCTTTATGTGGCGATGACGCGGGCGGAAGAACGGTTGGTTATGGCAGGATCGATCGGCGACCGCGCCCGGAATCGCGGAGCATCCGAACAAAGCTGGTTTGCGCTTATCGAACGTGCGATGCAGTTGGTGGGCTGCGTCTATGAAGCAGACGCCTTGTGGACAGGCGTTATGCGCTATTGTGGTGCCAGCCCGCTGGTGCCTGCCGCGGCGGGCGCGCAGGACAAGCCAGAAACGGCATGGCCCTCGTTACCGCCATGGCTGTTATCGCCTGCACCCCAAGAGCAAAGCCCGCCGCGCCCGCTTGTGCCATCGCATCTCGACGATGATGATTATGGCGAGGCCCCGGTCAGCAACGCGATGCGGCGGGCGGCGGACAAGGGCCGTTTGATCCATGCGGTGTTTGAACGGATTAGCGGCGAAGATACCGCGCATCTATTGAAGTCGGCGGGTGAATGGCTGCAGATGAACAATAAGAACCCGGCAATCGACAATGATGCGATTTTGGCGGATGTTGCGGCGGTCATTACCAACCCGGAATGGAGCGTGTTTTTCGGCCCCAACGCCCGCGCCGAAGTGCCGTTGGCGGCGGTGGTGGGCAGCAGCGTCATCACCGGACGCATTGACCGGCTTAATATCGGGCCGGACCATATCCATATATTGGATTTCAAGACCGGGCGTAATGTGCCCCGCGATCCGGCCAACCTGCCGCGTGCGTTTTTGCGGCAAATGGCACATTATGTTGCGGCGGTGGAAATGATTTTCCCCGGCAAATGCGTTAAGGCGAGCTTGCTATTCACCCATATTCCCATTTTGATCACCCTTCCTCCTGAACTGCTCGATCCGCACCGGCCCGCTGCATAAAATCTCACCGGTAATGTTTTCTATTTAGAATGGGCAAACAAAACTATGCGCAGGCTGGCTTGTCACCGTTCAAATCGCAGCTTACATCGGGGGCATAGTCAAAAGGAGAATAGCAATGGCGACCATCCCCGTCAGTGACCAAGATTTTCAAGCAAATGTGTTGAACAGCAGCAAGCCCGTTATCGTAGATTTTTGGGCGGAATGGTGCGGTCCATGTAAGATGATTGGACCCAGCCTAGAAGAATTGAGCGAAGAATTGAGCGAACAAGTGACAATCGTGAAACTCAATATCGACGATCATCCCGATACACCGTCAAAATACGGCGTGCGCGGCATTCCGACGATGATCTTGTTCAAAGATGGCCAGATTGTCGATACCAAAGTGGGCGCGGCGCCCAAATCGGAGCTGAAGCGCTGGATTGAAGAAGCGCTTTAGAGCATGACGCGCTAAATGCGGATCGCTCCAATCCTCCCCGGAACGGGGAGGTGCCCGCAGGGCGGAGGGGTCCCAGGCTGAGTAAAGGGCAATGCACGCGGGGAAGTTGGGCCCCCTCCGCCGGCTTCGCCGCCACCTCCCCGTTCCGGGGAGGATTGATACAGATCTATCGCAAAATGCTTTAGAGGATAATGCGATTTCATTGAATCGTACCATGCTCTTTATCTCTTTGTGATTGCGTGATTTTATGCGATTAACCGGTGTCCACTTAATCGCATCACGCTCTAACTCCGATAATCGGCGTTGATCGAAATATACCCATGCGTTAGATCGCAGGTCCATACAGTAGCGCGGCCCGCGCCAAGGCCCAGGTCAATGCCGATGCGTATTTCCGCGCCCTTGAGGTGTTCGGTGACGGGTGCTTCGTTGTAACTATCCACCGCTAACCCCGCCTGCGCCACCCATTTATCGGCAAAGCGGATGGCGAGCTTGTCACGGTCGGCAGGCTCGCCCGCCTTGCCAACCGCCATGACAACGCGGCCCCAATTGGCATCTTCGCCCGCGATCGCGGTTTTAACCAGCGGCGAGTTGGCAATCGATAGCCCAATCCGGCGCGCGCTATCGTCGCTTACGGCTCCCGTCACTTCAATTTCGATGAATTTTTGCGCGCCTTCGCCGTCACGCACCACCAGATGCGCCAACTGCAAACAAATATCATTCAGCGCGGCGGCAAAGGCATCGACGCCGGGATCATCGAAGCTGGCCAGGGGTGCGTTCCCGGCTTTGCCGGTGGCAAAGGCCAGCACCGTGTCGCTGGTCGATGTATCGCTATCAACGGTGATGCAGCTAAAACTGCGCAGATTGGCAGCAGACAGTATTTCTTGCAGAAAGCCCGGCTCCACCGCCGCATCGGTAAAAATATAGCCGAGCATGGTTGCCATATCGGGCGCGATCATGCCGCTGCCTTTGATGATGGCGGATAGATGCACTGTCTTGCCGCCCACTATCGCGCTCGCCGCTGCACCTTTTGGGAAGGTATCGGTTGTGGTAATCGTGGTTGCGATCTCTTCCCAACTGCAAGGACTGGAGTCAAAAGCCGCCTGCAATCCCGCGTTTGCCTTGTCCTTTGGCAAAGGCACACCAATCACGCCGGTGGAAGAAACGAAAACTTCGCCAGGATCACAATCTAAATGCGCGGCAACGCGGCTCATAATCGCCTCAACCGCCTCGCGCCCGCGAAATCCGGTAAAGGCGTTGGCATTGCCCGCATTCACCACCAACCCCCGCGCCCGGCCATTTTTCAAGCTTTCGCGGGTCATTTCAACCTCGGTTGAACAACAAAGATTGCGGGTTGTTACGCCCGCCACCGCGGTACCTTCATCTAATGTAACGAAACTCAAATCACACCGATCCCATTCCTTATATCGCGCGCGAGCGATACGCAGGGTTACGCCATCAATATTTTGCAATATTGGAAAATGATCGGGCGCAAGCGGCGATTTTATGGACAAAGTTTACTCTTTCGATATTAATTGCGGGCGGGTTTCAGAATGGTTTGCAGGAGATTATTTATGCCGCTCATTAGCTTAATCGCCACAGCAAGCGCAACCTTGCTTGCAACGGTGGTCCCTTTGGAACCCGATGTGCCGGTTGCAGATCATCCTTCGTGATTTTTCATCTACCCTTTTGCTGGACGAAAGGTGTTGCGCTCATTATGTGAGCAGGGACCAATTATGTTGACGCGCTCTTTCCTATTTCTGCTGGCGATGATGACCGGCCTGTCCGCGGCCCAAGCGGCGGATACGGTGCGTCACGCGCCAGCGGCCGTTGGTGCATCCGCTGTGCAAGCGGTTGATCTCCTCCGGTCTAGCCAAGTAAAACCTGCCAAAGCCCATATAGCGATTTTGACCAATGCGGCCCTCGATCCGATACCGTCACTTCGCGCGCCTGTTGCGGCTGATTTCAGCATCCCGGCGCCGCGCATTTTTATCGGTGACCGCAACCGGCAATAGCCGGGGCACCAGCATAAATCATTTTTGAATTTAATGTTGCAAATGCCGTGTCGATGCCAGCTGGGCTCCGCGCATTGCCAAGCGCTCAAGGAATATCACTATGCTAAGTAAAGTAGCCAGAACGCTCTTCGGATCGTCCAATGACCGATATGTCAAATCGATCATGAAAATCGTCGGCAAGATTGGCGAATTTGAACCGCAAATGGAAGCGATGAGCGATGAGCAGTTGCAGGCACAAACCCCCGCCTTTCGCGAACGTTTGATCGCCGGCGCCACGCTGGATGACATTCTGCCCGAAGCGTTCGCGACCATCCGCGAAGCGTCGCGCCGCGTGATGGGTATGCGCCATTTTGATGTTCAGATGGTCGGCGGGATCGTGCTCCACCGCGGTGAGATTGCGGAAATGCGAACCGGTGAGGGCAAAACCTTGGTCGCAACGCTCGCCTGTTATCTTAATGCTTTGGAGGGCAAGGGCGTTCATGTGGTGACGGTCAACGACTATTTGGCCCGCCGCGATGCCGAATGGATGGGCAAGATCTACGGATTCATGGGGCTTTCCACGGGTGTTATCGTGCCCAGCCTGTCGGAACGACAACGCCGGGATGCCTACGCCTGCGACATTACCTATGCCACGAACAATGAGCTGGGCTTTGATTATCTGCGCGATAATATGAAATATGAACGCGCGCAGATGGTTCAACGAGCTCCCAATTTTGCGATCGTGGATGAGGTGGATTCGATTCTGATCGATGAAGCCCGCACGCCATTGATTATTTCGGGACCAACGGAGGATAAGACCGATTTATATTTGCGGGTGAATGAGGTTGTGTTGATGCTCAATCCCGAAGATTACGAAAAAGATGAAAAATCGCGCAATATCGTGATGAGCGAAAATGGCACCGAAAGGGCGGAGCGATTGTTGGAGGAGGCAGGATTGCTGCATGGCGGAAATCTTTATGACCGCGAAAATACCTTAGTGGTGCATCATTTGGACCAAGCGTTGAAAGCGCAAATGATGTTCAAGAAAGACACCGATTATATCATCAAAGATGGCAAGATTGTTATCATTGACGAATTTACCGGCCGGATGATGGATGGCCGCCGTTGGTCCAACGGGCTGCATCAGGCGGTGGAAGCAAAAGAAGGCGTGAAGATTGAAGCCGAAAATCAAACGTTGGCGACGATCACCTTTCAAAATTATTTCCGCATGTATCCCAAAATGGGCGGAATGACGGGAACTGCCGCGACCGAGGCGGCGGAATTCCACGAAATTTACAAGCTGAATGTCGTCGAAATTCCAACCAATGTCCCGGTGTTGCGGATTGATGAAGACGATCAGTTTTTTAAGAATACCCAAGATAAATTTGGCGCCATCGCCAAGACCATCCGCGAAGCCAATGAGCGTGGTCAGCCGGTGTTGGTGGGCACCGTTTCGATTGAAAAATCGGAATTATTGTCCGAATATCTGAATAAGGAAAATGTCGATCACAGCGTGCTGAACGCGCGGATGCATGAAAAAGAAGCCTATATCGTGGCGCAGGCCGGGCGACTGGGTGCTGTAACGATCGCCACCAATATGGCGGGGCGCGGAACCGACATTCAACTTGGCGGCAATTTGGAATTTCGCATCGAAGAAGAATTGGGGCATCTTGAAGAAGGCCCGGCCCGCGACGCCGCCATTGCCCAGCTGAAAGCGGAAATTGCGGCCGAACGAGCACAGGTGCTGGCGGCCGGCGGGCTGTTTGTGCTGGCCACCGAACGTCATGAAAGCCGCCGTATCGATAATCAGCTGCGCGGGCGTTCGGGGCGTCAGGGTGATCCGGGGCTTTCGCGTTTCTACCTCTGTTTGGAAGACGACTTGCTCCGCATTTTTGGCTCCGAATCGCTCTTCGCACGGATGATGAATAGCAGCTTGGATGATGGCGAGGCGATTGGCGGAAAATGGCTGTCGAAAGCCATCGAAACCGCCCAGCGCAAAGTAGAAGCCCGCAATTATGACGTGCGCAAACAGCTGGTGGAATATGACGATGTGATGAATGATCAACGCAAGGTGATCTATAGCCAGCGCGATGAGATTATGGATGCCGATGCCGTTGATGACGTTGTCGAAGATATGTATAATGATACGGTCAACGCCATTGTCGCGGACCATTGCCCCGCAGGTACTTACCCCGAACAGTGGGATATAGCCGCCCTGAAAGTGAAGGCAAAAGAGGTGCTGGCGATCGACCCCGATATCGACGCCTGGCTGCAGGAAGAGGCAATCGAACCGGAAATTATTGAACAACGGATCGCGGAGATGACCGAGGCGCATTTTAAGACAAAAAGCGCCGGTATCGACCCCGAAATTTGGCGTTCGGTGGAAAAAAACATCCTGCTGCAAATGCTCGACCATCATTGGAAAGAACATCTCGCAACTCTCGATGCGCTGCGCCAAGTCATCTATCTGCGTGCCTATGCGCAGAAAACCCCGATCAACGAATATAAGCAAGAAAGCTTTGGCTTGTTTGAAAGAATGCTGGGCGCGATCCGTGAAGATGTGACAAAAACGATCGCAACCAATGAATTTCACGCCGAAGAAGATGTTGAGATGCCGAGCCTTCCCGATTTGCCCGATTTCCTAACGTCGCATATCGACCCGTTCACCGGGGAGGACAATAGCGACGATAGGGATGCCGCAACATCCGGGCTGGTCACGACCAAGATACCCGGAATGGTGACCGCTCGTTCAAATCAGCCGAACGCTAACCATTTTGCCAATAATCCCGATTTGAAACGCAACGATCCTTGCCCTTGCGGTTCGGGCAAGAAATACAAACATTGCCACGGCACATATTGAAAATCGAATGAACCGGGATAGCGATCAGGATAGGGCAGAAAAATGCCGATCCTGATCCTGCTTTTCGCTATTGTGGCGCTGATCTATGCGTCGGTCGGATTTGGCGGTGGCTCCACTTACACCGCGCTATTGGCCTTGTGGGGTGTGGATTATCGGGCGATCCCGCTGATCTCGTTATTATGCAATATCATCGTCGTATCGGGCGGTTGCTGGCGCTATTGGCGGGGCGGGTTGATCGATTGGCGGGCGATGGCTCCGCTGTTGATCGTTTCTGCGCCCTTGGCTTTTTTGGGTGGGCAATGGCCGTTGGAAGAAGGCACATTCTATCTCTTGCTCGGCGGTGCCTTGCTGCTATCCGCGCTTGCCTTAATCATCCCGGTAAAGCATCTACCCCGCCGGCAATTGCCATTAGCGGTGATGATGGCGCTATCCGGCGCGGTGGGGTTGCTGGCCGGTCTATCGGGGATTGGCGGGGGGATATTCATGGCACCGCTCTTACATCTGGTCCGCTGGGCCGATGCACGGCGCATTGCTGCCTTTGCCTCGGTTTACATTTTGATCAACTCGGCGGCGGGCATTGCCGGGCAGTTTAGCAAAGCGGACACCCCACCAATAACCGATGTCGCCGCCGCTTATTGGCCGTTGATGCTCGCCGTTTTTATCGGGGGTCAGGCCGGCAGCTTGATCGGGCTAGGCTGGTTATCGCCCCAATATTTGCGCTGGTTAACCGCTGCCCTGGTTGCTTATGCCGCGCTCCGGCTCATTATGCGGTCGCTGTAGAACCCAAGCAAATATGGCTCCCCGGGAGGGATTCGAACCCCCGACCAATTGATTAACAGTCAACTGCTCTACCACTGAGCTACCAGGGAACAATCCGGCTTTCGCTGGATAAAGCGCGCCTATAGCAGTGACTTTCTTAATATTGCAAGCACTCAAACAATAAATTGTTCCATGGCGATGCGATCATCCAATGCATGTTCGGGGTCGAATAGCAATGTCATCGCCCGGCCGCGATCCAATGCCACTTCGACCCAGGCGACTTCGCGGATTTCGCGTTGATCGGCAACCGCGCTGACCGGACGTTTGGCCGATTCCAAAATATCGATACGCACGACATATCGGTCCGGTAGAATTGCCCCTTTCCAGCGGCGCGGGCGAAACGGGCTGATCGGGGTTAGCGCGAGCAGCGACGAATCAAGCGGCAATATTGGGCCATTGGCCGATAGGTTATAGGCGGTTGACCCCGCCGGGGTGGCAACCAATATGCCGTCGCAATTTAATTCGGGGATAACCGGCCGGCCATTGACAGTAATTGCAAGCTTGGCCGTCTGGCGCGTTTCGCGTAGCAAGGATACCTCGTTAAAGGCGGGCAGGGTAAATTTCTGCCCATCGACGGTTGCCGCGGTCATCGTCAACGGTTTGACCGAAAAGGATTTTGCACGCGCCAAACGGTTCATCAAACCTGCGGGCTCCCACCCATTCATCAGAAAGCCAATGGTTCCGCGGTTCATGCCGTAAACGGGAATGTCGCGGCGCTCTTCCAGCAGGCTATGCAACACTTGCAGCATATGTCCATCGCCGCCCAACACGATGGCGGCGTCCGCTTGCGCCAATTCGGCAAATTCATGCTGCGCGCGCAGTATATCTGCCGCCTCACGCGAAGCATCCGTATGCGATACCAGCAGCGCCAGTTTGCTAAAATCCGTCATCCGCCGGTTGCATTCATATGCCGGTTAAGACGCTGGGCCGGATCGGCCATCTGCGTTTCAAAATCATGCCGCAGCGGTTTTAATCGCAGCGCTTTTTGCAGCAAACCGTCCACCGCCGTTGACCCCTGATTGCGCAGCGCGGTCTTGAAATCCACATGCATTTGGGAGCCAAGGCACATATAAATCTTGCCATCGGTGGTAAGGCGCAGCCGGTTGCAATCGTCGCAGAAATTATGGCTCATCGGGGTGATAAGGCCAAGCTTCAAATGGAGCGGTTCCACGCGCCAATAACGGGCAGGCCCGGCGCTGCGATCCTCCAGCGGCGTTAAAGTGCCAATGTGGGTTAGCGGCGCGATAAATTCCGATAAGGTGATATATTCATCTTGCCGCCCGCCAACGCCGTCGCCCAGCGGCATGGTTTCAATGAGCGTAAGATCATGCCCGCCGCTGACACAAAATTCTGCCATGGGCATCAAGTCATCCTGATTACGCCCCTTCATCGCCACCATGTTGATTTTGACATGAATGCCAGCATCTTTGGCCGCGCGGATACCGGCGAGCACTTGCGCCAGATCGCCGCCGCGCGTGATCGTCGTAAATTTCTCCGGGTTCAGGCTGTCGAGGCTGACGTTGATGCGCTTCACCCCCGCTTCGGCCAAAATGGGGGCGAATTTTTCAAGCCGGCTGCCGTTGGTGGTAAGCGTCAATTCCTCCAAGCGGCCCGCATGCACATGCCGCCCAAGAGCGAGCAACAATATCTGCATATCCCG
Source organism: Sphingomonadaceae bacterium (assembly GCA_021732525.1). Classification (GTDB taxonomy): domain Bacteria; phylum Pseudomonadota; class Alphaproteobacteria; order Sphingomonadales; family Sphingomonadaceae; genus Sphingorhabdus_B. Next base: position 23,204 of record JAKFUU010000002.1, read on the forward strand.
CCGCACCAAAGGCTCACCCCCGGTCAGCCGAATTTTGCGAATTCCATGCGCGATGAACCGCTCGGCAAGCAACGCAATTTCGGTATAATCCAGCAGCTCACCATGCGGCAAAAAAGTCTGATTTTCCGGCATGCAATAATGGCAGCGGAAATTGCACCGGTCGGTTACCGAAATGCGCAAATAATCTATTTTTCGGCCAAACCCATCAATCATATCCCGCATGTAAGCTTAATTTGATCGCAGACAAAGCGCAAATTATGGCACGATCCATTCGAACGGAGAGCTTGCGTCTGCATATCGAGAAGAGTTATGAAATATTTTTGGGATAGCGAGCTTTAATGGCGAACGAAACGGCAGCTTTGCAAGGTGAGAAAGCGAGAGGCGGCCCGAAAATGCTGCGCCAGCGGGCGGCGCGCGAATGGCTGGCGCAATATCGCGCAGGGCCGCAAAGGCCATTGTCGGTGTTGGTCATTGGCATTCGGGATTTGAAGCAAATAAATGATCGCCTTGGCCGCGCCGATGGCGACGTCTTGATTCGCAAGGTTGGCAATGCCATCCGCCAATTTGCATCGACCGAAATCGCTCATGTCAAATTTGTTGCTCGGTTGCCTGGGCGAGAGTTTCTGATCGCCATTGGCGCGCACCGTGAAGCGGCTGAAAGCTGCGCTGAACAATTGATTATGCTCTTATCCGGGGATTTTGGCAGCGATACGGCGCCGCTACATATCAGCGCACGGATTGGGATTGCCAGCGCTGGAGCGAATGAAAGCGGACCTGAATTGCTGGACCGAGCCGGGCAGGCTTTGTCCTTAGCTTATGGCCGCAAAGGCAAACGATTCATCGTTGCTGAATTTCAGCGAACCGCAACCACCGAATTTAACGCAGCGTTGGATGCAAATTTGCGCGATGCCATCGATAATCATAAGATCACAATCATGCTGCAGCCGCAATTTGCGGTGGCCGATGGCCATTTGGTTGGCGCCGAAGCGCTCGCGCGCTGGCATCATCCCAATTTGGGAGAAATCGGGGCTGCCGCGTTATTTGCCGCTGCGGATCGCTGCGACCTGCGCGAGGAGCTTTCGCATGCCATTCAGCAGCAGGCGATCAACATCGCATCGCATTGGCCTGCCGCGCTCGATTCGCTGCGATTATCGGTGAATTTGGGGGCAGAAGAGCTCACGTCAGATTATGTGGCCCGATTGATGGCTTTACTCAAAATATCTGAATTTCCGCCCGACCGGCTGACACTTGAGTTGACCGAGGAAAGCCTGGTTCGCGATGTAAAATTGGCCTCAGCGATCCTTGATCAACTGCGCGCGCAAAAAATTCGGATCGCGCTCGATGATTTTGGCACCGGCTATTCCAGCTTGGCCTATCTCAAAGATTTGCCGCTCGATTATCTGAAAATCGATAAAGGCATGACCCCGGATATCAGCGGCACCAGCCGAGATCGCATTGTTTTGCGCGCGATCATTGCAATGGCAAAGGCGCTCGGGCTGATGATAATCGCCGAGGGCGTGGAAAAAGAAGACGAGCTAACGATGCTGCGCGCTGAAGAATGCGATTATTTTCAGGGATTTTTGCGTTCACCCGCTTTGTCTGCGGCCGACTTTGAAAAATTTGCCCTGCGCAGCAATTAGAGCGTGATGCGATTAAGTGGACACCGGTTAATCGTTTAAAATCACGCGGCCACAAAGAGATAAAGAGCAGGATGCGATTCTATTTCATCGCATCCTGCTCTCGGCCCAAGTCAGGTCATTTTTTTGGCCAAATTCGCCAAACCCTTGGATAGCTGTAAACATCCATTCAGGCGGCTTTCCGCGTCGTGCCAGATGCGGTTGATGACAAGCTTGCTATCGGGGCGTAATTTTGCGGTCGCGCCCAATTTTGCGGCATAGGCCAGCAAACCGGGGACGTTGGGCGGATTATCATCATGGAAACTGACCAAGGTGCCGCGCGCGCCGACCTCGATCTTGGCGACGCCCGCGGCAATCGCATTTTGCTTGATTTCAATCAGCCTTAGCAGATTTTTGGTGGGCGCGGGGATTGGGCCAAACCGGTCGGCAATTTCGGCAGCCAAACCGTCAATTTCCTGGTCATTTTCCATGTCATTCAACCGCCGATATAACGCCATCCGAACCGAAAGATCGGGAACATAATCATCGGGTATCTGAATGGGCGCATCGATGGTAATTTGAGGACTGAAAGCATCGCGGGGCCGCGCAATACCGACGGCATCGGCCTTTGCCGCGATAATCGCATCCTCCAGCATCGATTGATACAGCTCAAAACCGACCTCCTTAATATGCCCCGATTGTTCGTCACCCACAAGATTGCCCGCGCCGCGAATATCGAGATCATGGCTGGCGAGTTGAAAGCCAGCACCCAAGCTATCGAGATCGCCCAGCACTTTCAGCCGTTTTTCGGCGGTTTCGGTCAGCGCTTGATTGGCCGGGGTGGTCAGGTAGGCATAGGCGCGGGTTTTCGACCGGCCCACCCGCCCGCGAAGCTGATAAAGCTGTGCCATGCCAAATTTCTGGGCGTGGTGGATGATGAGCGTATTCGCGCTCGGAATATCCAGCCCGCTTTCGACGATGGTGGTCGACAGCAGCACATCATAGCGTTTTTCATAAAAAGCGCTCATCCGGTCCTCGACCATGCTGGCGGACATTTGGCCATGCGCGGTGATCGATTTTACCTCGGGCACCATTTCGCGCAGATAATCTTCAATCGCGTTCAAATCGGAAATGCGCGGCACGACGAAAAAGCTTTGTCCGCCGCGATAATGTTCGCGCAGCAATGCCTCGCGCAGCACCACCGGATCCCACGGCATCACATAGGTCCGCACGGCAAGCCGGTCCACCGGCGGGGTTTGGATGACCGATAGTTCGCGCAGGCCCGACATCGCCATTTGCAAGGTGCGCGGGATTGGCGTTGCGGTAAGCGTGAGCATATGAACGTCGGTTTTGAGCGCTTTGAGCCGTTCCTTATGGACAACGCCAAAACGCTGTTCTTCGTCAACGATAACAAGGCCCAATCGCTTAAAATCAAGAGATTTTGTCAGCACCGCATGGGTGCCAATGACGATATCGACACGGCCATCTGCCAATCCGTCGCGGGTGGCGGCGGCCTCCGCCGATGGCACCAACCGGGACAGACGGCCCAGATGCAAAGGCAGATCGCCAAATCGTTCGGCAAAATTGCTATAATGCTGCCGCGCAAGCAGGGTGGTCGGCGCGATAATTGCCACTTGATAGCCGGCCATGGCCGCCGCGAAGGCCGCGCGCATCGCAACCTCGGTCTTGCCAAAGCCGACATCGCCGCACACCAGCCGGTCCATCGGCTTACCCGACGCCATATCGCCGAGTACTTCGGCGATAACCCGTTGTTGATCGTCGGTTTCTTCGTAAGGAAAACGGTCGACAAAGCGGGCGTAGGCGGGGGGATCAACGTCGATAACGGCGCCGGCGCGCAATGCCCTTTGCGCGGCGGTGTTCAACAAGTCATGCGCGATGGCGCGGATGCGTTCTTTCAGCTTTGACTTGCGCCTTTGCCAGGCTTCGCCGCCCAGCTTGTCGAGGCTGGCATGTTCGCTGTCCGAACCATAGCGCGACAAAATGTCGATATTTTCGACCGGAACAAACAGCTTGTCGCCGCCCGCATAAGTCAGCGCGACACAGTCATGCGGGCTATTGCCCACGGTAATCGAAATCAGCCCTTCATAACGGCCGATGCCATGCTCCATATGCACCACCAAATCGCCGGGCGACAGCGCGGCAAGTTCGGCAAGGAAAGCATCGGCGCTTTTTTTGCGCCTTGCACGGCGCACCAACCGGTCGCCCAGCATATCCTGTTCGCTGATCAAGGCGATATCGCGGCTGGAAAAACCATGGTCGATTGCCAAGACAATCATCGCCGCCTTGCCCCGTGCGGATGCGCCCAGCGCCGATTGCCAGCTTTCCGCCTCGACCAATGGCGGTGCTTTATGATCGGCAAGCAAACCTTTCAACCGGTCCCGCGCACCGCGTGAATAGCTGGCGATGATGGTTTTTTTATCCTGTAGGGCGAGCGCGTTTAGATGCGCCGCCACCGCCGCATAAATATTTGCTTTTTGCGCGCGTTCGGGGGTAAAATCGCGCGCCGCTTCGATGCCGAAATCGATGATCTGCGCGCTTTCCGGTTGGCGGAATGGTGTCAATAAATGCGCCGGTGCAGCGGTAAAGCGTTGCTCGGTTTCCTCCGCCGTCAAATATAGCATATCGGGGGGCAGCGGCCGGTAGCTGCCCGGTTGCGTCGATGCGGCGCGCAGCCGGTTATCATAATAATCGGCAATGGCGTCAAAGCGCGTTTGCGCCGCCGCCGGAGTGGCGGCATCGCGGATGACCAGCGCATCGCCGCCAATATGATCGAATAATGTTTCCATCCGCTCTTCAAATAACGGCAGCCAATGATCCATCCCCGACAGCCGCCGGCCTTCCGAAATCGCCTGATACAGCGGATCACCGGTTGCGGCCGTGCCAAAACGATCGCGATAATGGGTGCGAAATCGCCGGATCGAATCGGCGTCCATCATCGCTTCAACCGCCGGCAAGATGTTAAAATGATCAACCGGCCCAATCGTGCGCTGCGTTTGCGGATCAAATTGGCGCAGGCTTTCAATTTCATCGCCGAAAAAATCGAGCCGCAGGCCATAATTGCTGCCCGCTGGCACCAGATCGACAATGCTGCCCCGGATCGCAAATTCCCCGGCATCCGATACGGTATCGACGCGGAAATAACCGTTGGTGATCAGCAATTCGGCGAGCCTGTCGCGGCTGATCGATCGACCCGCCGCCAACCGCTCGCCGGTTTGGCGTATGCGAAAGGGCGTGACCAGCCGCTGGATAACCGCGCCGATGGTGGTGAGCAGCAGTTGTTTGGCCCCCGGCGGCTGTTGCAGCGCTTGCAGGGTGGCCATCCGCTGCGCGGTTATCGCCAGCGACGGTGAAGCACGGTCATAGGGCAGACAGTCCCAGGCCGGAAATTGCAATATTTCCAGCTCGCTGGCAAAATAAGGCACGGCATCTGCCACCGCGCGCATGGCGGCATCATCCGATGCGATGAACATCGTTCGGCCTATCGCTGCGCGTGCCAAATCGGCGAGCAAGGAGGGCGTGAAGCCGGCGGGCACGGATGCGAGGGTCAGCGGCGCTTTTGCGCGGATTATGGCGTGTAAATCGGGCATTTCAGGCCTAATATTGTGCCTTTAACCCGGCAGGTAATTTTATGAAATCCAGCCGGCATAATCTTTCCATCATTGGTCCTAAAAAATCTTCGGGCGGCAGGGCAGTTCCCAATGCCCAGGCCATGATATCGACATCTTGTTCCTCCAGCAGCCGTTCGAACCAGACGAAATCATCCGCGTTCCATTCATGATGATAGCTTTCGAAAAAACCGCCGATCATGGCATCGGCCTCTCGCGTGCCGCGGTGGCCGGCGCGATAACGCAATTTGCGGATATAGGCATCTGCATCCATGGGATGTCTTTCTGGCGTCGATGGAATTTTGGTTTATAGCGGTCGTTAGCCATGCGTCCCGATATACTCAATCCTCTATTTGCCGAAGTTCGCGCGATGCAAGGTGTCGGGCCAAAGCTGGCCAAGCCTTTGGAACGGCTGGGGCTGGAGCGGGTTAAGGATCTGCTCTATCATTTTCCGGCGAGCTGGACCTACCGCAAGCCAGCCGCCTTGCTCGACATGGATGACGTCGGCCAGAATATCATCATCCGCCTGATCATCGCCGAACATCGCGGCGGCAGCAGCCCGCGCGCACCCACGCGAATATTCGCCAGCGATGCCGAGGGCAATTATGTCACGCTGACCTTTTTTGGCCGCAACGGCGGCTGGGCGCGCAAGCAATTGCCGCTTGGTGAAGAGCGGATCATATCGGGCAAGCTGGAACGCTATGGCGATGAGCTGCAAATTGTGCATCCCGACCATATTGAGCGCATGGATAGCGGCGATCGGCCCGGTTTGGCGGAACCCATTTATCCTTTGTCGGATGGCATAACCAGCCGCCGGCTGGGGCAATTGATTGGCGATGCGACGACGCGAATGCCCGCTTTGCCCGAATGGATCGAGCCGAGCCTTTTGGCGGCGCGGGGCTGGAGCGATTGGCAAACATCGCTGGCCGCCGTTCACCGGCAAGATAGCGAAATGGCCCGCGACCGATTGGCTTATGATGAACTGTTCTCGGGCCAACTGGCGATGCGGCTGGTCCGCCGAGCGATGGACCGCCGGGTGGGTGCAGCGGTAAAGGGCGATGGCCGGTTAACCGGCTTGCTTCGGCTTCCCTTTGACCTGACGGGCGCGCAAAAACGGACCATAGCGGAGATTGAGGGCGATTTGGCGCAATCGCGCCCGATGTTGCGCCTGCTTCAGGGGGATGTCGGATCGGGTAAGACGATGGTTGCCCTTATAACATTGCTGCGCGCGGTTGAGGCGGGCTTTCAGGGCGCGTTGCTGGCCCCGACGGAGATATTGGCGCGGCAGCATTTTTCGGGCCTCCAGCGGCTGTTATCGGGTCTTCCGGTGAATATCGCGATTTTAACCGGGCGCGACAAAGGCCGCGCGCGCGAATCGACCCTGATGGGTCTGGCCGATGGCAGCATCGACATATTGATTGGCACGCATGCGATATTTCAAGAGGCGGTGCAGTATAAAGCGCTCGCCGTCGCGGTGATCGATGAGCAACATCGTTTTGGCGTGTCGCAGCGGCTCATGCTGTCGCGCAAGGCCAAGGGCGTGCCGCATCTGTTGGTGATGACGGCAACACCCATCCCGCGCACGCTGGCGCTGGCCTGCTACGGTGAAATGGACAGCTCGCAACTGGATGAGCTGCCGCCGGGGCGCACGCCGGTGGAAACGCGCGTCATGTCCGCTGAGCGCCTGACCGAATTGATCGACGCGGTGGGACGGCATTTGGCGCTGGGTAAGCAAGCCTTTTGGGTTTGCCCGCTGGTCGAGGAAAGCGAACATAGCGACCTTGCCGCCGCGCAGCAGCGCGCGGAGCAATTGCGGCTGCGTTTTGGCGATGCCGTGGCGCTCGTGCATGGCCGGATGAAGGGCGCGGAAAAAGATGCCGTTATGGCAGGCTTTATCGCTGGAAAAACGCGGCTGTTGGTGGCGACAACGGTGATCGAAGTGGGCGTAGATGTGCCCAACGCATCGCTGATGATTGTCGAGGCGGCGGACCGGTTTGGCTTGGCGCAGCTCCACCAATTGCGCGGGCGGGTGGGGCGCGGCGCGGAACAATCCATATGCTTGCTGGTGCGCAGCGCGAATATTGGCGAAACGGCGGCGGCGCGGCTCAAATTAATGCGCGAGACCAACGACGGATTCCGCATTGCCGAGGAAGATTTGAAATTGCGCGGCAGCGGGGAGCTGCTCGGCACAAGGCAATCGGGGGACCGGCCGTTTCGCATCGCGACCGGCGAACAGGTGCGCCGCTTAATCGGTATGGCGTCGGATGATGCGCGGTTGCTGCTGGAAAGCGAAAATGGCGGTGATGCGGATGGATTGGCGGGATCAAGGGGCCAGGCGGCCCGAATTGTGCTTTATCTATTCGAACGCGACGCGGGTATTGCCACTTTGCGCAGCGGTTAACCCCGCCGCGGCGCCACGCTTTTCAGCAAATCCATGAAATCGGGCAGGCGAATCACCCTTTCAAATTGGAAACCTGCGCGATTTTCAACCGACCAGATAAGATGTGCTTCGATCCGGCCAACAACCGGTAAGCGCAATTCCACCCGGTCGCCGCGATCAAAGTCGGCATTGTTGTCAATCATAAATCCATGCGCGGAAATATTGATGATATGCACTTTGCGGTCACCATATATTTTGCTTTCGACAATTACCTGATAATCGGCACGATGACGGGCCGCCCTGCGGAGGTCGTAATCATCCATTTCTATTGCATGGGCCATATTTGCGAGCGATCCCTTATTTATCTAGAGTCCCGTTTGACACAAATTTACCAATAAACAGTAAAAAACGGGCGATAAATGTATAATTTATCTCGCCGGAAATTTCAACAAACCATGCTTTTTCTTGCCAGCCGAAATTTTGACAGGGTCAGATTGCGCCGCAATGGCGTGGTTTTCATCACTCACCATTACGCCGTCGACTTTGGCACCGCCGCCGCCGATCAAACGGCGCGCTTCTTTTTTGGAGCTAACAAAATCCAGCGCGAGCAAGGCATCGATGATCCCAATATGGCCTGCGTCAATTTCCGCCGATGGCAATTGCCCCCCTGACGCACCATCCGCGAATGTTTGCCTTGCGGTTTCGGCGGCGGCATTGGCCGCATCGATACCGCGCGCCATCGCGGTGGCGGCATTGGCCAAGGCAATTTTGGCCTCGTTAATCTGCGATCCTGGAAGATTTTCCAGCCGCTCGATCTCGCGGGTTGGCAATTCGGTGAATAATCGCAGGAATTTGCCAATGTCCCGGTCATCGCTATTGCGCCAAAATTGCCAATAATCATAGGTTGGCAGGAAATCCTCATGCAGCCACACCGCGCCATTAACGGTTTTGCCCATCTTCGCGCCATCCGCCGTTGTGATCAGCGGGCTGGTGATTCCGAACAGCTCGGCTCCTTCCATCCGGCGGGCAAGGTCGATGCCGTTGACGATATTGGACCATTGCTCCGACCCGCCGCATTGCAATCGGCACCCTTCGCGGCGGTAGAGTTCCAAAAAGTCATAGGCTTGAAGAATCATATAGTTAAATTCAAGGAAGGAGAGCGATTGTTCGCGGTCCAACCGCTGTTTCACCGCGTCGAGCGTCAGCATCCGGTTGATCGAAAAATGCCGGCCCGCATCGCGCAGGAAGGAGATATAACCCAGCCCATCGAGCCAATCGGCATTGTCGATCATGATGGCATCGGTTGGCCCGTCCCCAAAGGTCAAAAACCGTTCAAAGATCCTCAAGATCGACCGTTTATTGCTTTGAATTGTGGCGTCATCCAGCATCGGCCGCGCCTCGCTTTTGTCGGAAGGATCACCAATTTTGGTCGTGCCGCCACCCATGATAACGATGGGCTTATGCCCTGCCGCCTGCAACCGGCGCAGCGTCATAATCTGAACCAAGCTGCCAACATGAAGCGATGGCCCGGTGCAGTCAAATCCGATATAGGCCGGAATGCACTGTTTTTGCGCCAGAGCATCCAGCCCTTGCGCATCGGTCGTCTGATAAATATGGCCGCGTTCTTGCAAGAGACGCATTAAATCGGATTTAAATTCGGTCATGCCGCGCTGACTACAGGAGGATGAGCAATTGAACAATATACAGAAACTGGTTTGTCACCCCAATATGCCGGGAAAGGGCGTTGATTCGATCGACGTGCAAGTCACGCTCAAACCCGGCGGGCGGCTTTGGATGCGGTATCATATCGCATGCGATCCGGCGCATGTGCAGCTATCGGACCCCGCCGATCCGCTGCGCACCGATTTTTTATGGCACCGCACCTGTTTTGAAACATTCATCACGCGCGGCGGGCAAAGCCAGTATATCGAATTTAATTTTTGCCCGTCAAGCCGCTGGGCCGCTTATCAATTTACCGATTACCGGAAAGGCGCGGCGGATTTGCCGGTGGAGGAGGCGCCCGCGATCCACCTTGACCTCAGCGAAACGCATATCGCGATCGAAGCCGATGTCTTGCTGCCCGAATCATGGCGCGACGGACCGATGATGATGGGTATCACCACCATTATCGAGGATGAGGAGGGAACGCTGTCTTATTGGGCATTGGCGCATCCGGGCGACAAGCAGGAGTTTCATGACCGCAGCTGTTTTATCCACCCGTTGCAGGCAGCGGAATAGATTATGAAATTCGGAATTGATCGGCTGATCACCGAACCCTCGCTCCGCGCCGATCTGGCGGGGAAGCGGGTTGCCTTGCTCGCGCATCCCGCGTCGGTGACCGAAAATTTGGTGCATAGTCTTGACGCCTTGGCGGCGCTTGATGACGTCAACGTCACCGCCGCTTTCGGCCCGCAACACGGAATGCGCGGCGACAAGCAGGATAATATGGTGGAGACACAGGATTTCACCGATCCCATCCATCAGATACCGGTTTTCAGCCTCTATGGCGAGGTGCGCCGTCCGTCCGGGCAGATGATGAGCACATTTGACACGGTGCTGATCGATATGCAGGATCTGGGTTGCCGGATTTACACCTTCATCACCAGCTTGCGCTATATGCTGGAGGCCGGCGCAGCGCATGGCAAATCGGTATGGGTGCTGGACCGGCCCAATCCCGCGGGCCGCCCGGTCGAGGGACTGATATTGCGCGAAGGATGGGAAAGTTTCGTCGGCGCGGGCGCGATGCCGATGCGCCACGGGCTGACGCTGGGCGAGATGGGCCATTGGTTCATCGATCGGCTGGGCTTATCGGTTGACTACCGCGTCATTGAAATGGAAGGGTGGCAGCCGGCCCCCGGCTATGGTTGGCCAACGGACCGAATTTGGATCAACCCCAGCCCGAATGCGCCCAATGTAACCATGGCGCGCGCTTATGCGGGCACCGTGATGGTTGAAGGTGCGACGCTAAGCGAGGGCAGGGGCACCACCCGGCCGCTGGAGATATTTGGCGCACCCGACATTGATGCGCGCCGGGTGATCGCGGAAATGCAAAGCTTCGCGCCGCAATGGCTGCATGGTTGCATCTTGCGCGAATGCTGGTTTGAACCCACTTTTCACAAACATGCTGGCAAACTGTGCCACGGCGTTCAAATTCATTGCGAAGGGCCAAGCTACCGGCATGACGCCTTTCGGCCATGGCGGCTGCAAGCGCTGGCTTTCAAGGCGGTGCGGCGGCTTTATCCCGATTATCCGCTTTGGCGCGGCAAGGATTTTAAATATGAATATACCAACGATATGCTGGCCATCGATGTGATCAATGGCGGCCCGTTGCTGCGCGAATGGGTCGATAATCCCGCGTCAACCGCCGATGACCTTGATGCCATCACGATTCCCGATGAGGATGCGTGGCGGGCGCAGCGGCAGCCGTTTCTGCTTTATGGATAGCTCAGTTTTTCCGGCCCAATTCGCGCATGGCATCATCGAGCCCCGCCAAAGTAAGCGGATACATCCGATCATTCATCAGTTCCCGGATGATTTTGGTCGATTGCGAATAGCCCCATTGCTGCTGCGGGACAGGATTCAGCCAAACCGATGCCGGATAAGTATTGCTGAACCGATGTAACCAGACCGCACCCGATTCTTCGTTAAAATGCTCAACAGAACCGCCGGGATGGGTAACTTCATAAGGGCTCATCGCGGCGTCGCCGACAAAGACAATTTTATAATCATGAGGGAATTTATGCAAAATATCCCACGTTGGCGTGCGCTCGGCAAAACGGCGGCGATTGTCTTTCCACAACCCTTCGTAAGGGCAATTGTGGAAATAGAAAAATTCGAGATTTTTAAACTCGCTCGTTGCGGCGCTGAATAATTCCTCGCAAAGCTTGATGAAAGGATCCATCGATCCGCCGACATCAAGCAACAACAGCAGCTTGATCGCGTTGCGCCGTTCCGCACGCATGTGAATATCGAGCCAGCCCTGCCGCGCGGTGCCGTTGATCGTCTCATCGATATCCAGCTCATCGAGCGCACCGTCGCGGGCAAATTTGCGCAAGCGCCGCATCGCGATCTTGATATTGCGCGTGCCGAGTTCCTTGGTGCTGTCCAGATTTTGAAATTCGCGCTTTTCCCACACTTTTATCGCGCGTTTATGTTTGGATTCGCCGCCAATTCGCACGCCTTCGGGATTATAGCCGCCATTGCCAAAGGGTGATGTGCCGCCGGTGCCAACCCATTTATTGCCGCCCTCATGGCGTTCCTGCTGCTCCTCCAGCCGCTTTTTCAGCGTCTCCATAATCTCATCCCAATTGCCCAGCGCCTTGATTTTTTCCATCTCTTCTTCGGACAGGAATTTTTCGGCAACCGCGCGAAGCCAATCTTCGGGAATGTCAACCTGCTCTTGCCCATAATTGGTTAGCAGTCCTTTGAAAACTTTGTTAAAAACCTGATCAAACCGGTCGAGCAGCCCTTCGTCCTTGACAAATATCGAGCGCGATAGGAAATAAAATTCCTCGGGCGTGCGCTCAATCACGTCCCGGTCAAGCGCCTCCAGCAACAACAAATGCTCCTTCATGCTGGCCGAAATGCCGGCGCTGCGCAGTTCGTCAAGGAAGTTGAAGAACATCGGGCCTCACCCGTTCCGCCGCGCCATAAATGCCAACCGTTCGAACAGCATCACATCCTGCTCGTTTTTGAGCAGCGCGCCGTGCAAGGGCGGGATGGCCTTGGTTGGGTCTTTATTTTGCAACACATCGAGCGGCATATCTTCGGCGAGCAGCAATTTTAGCCAATCCAGCAGTTCGGAGGTTGACGGCTTTTTCTTAAGGCCTGGCACATCGCGCACTTCGTAAAATATATCCATTGCCTTGGAGACGAGTATCTTTTGAATGCCCGGAAAGTGAACGTCGATAATCGCCTGCATCGTCCCGCGATCAGGAAATTTAATATAATGAAAGAAACAGCGGCGCAGAAACGCGTCGGGCAGCTCTTTTTCATTATTGGAGGTGATGATAACGATCGGGCGTTCGGCGGCTTTTATGGTCTCATGCGTTTCATAAACATAAAATTCCATGCGATCGAGCTCTTGCAACAAATCGTTGGGAAATTCGATATCGGCCTTGTCAATTTCGTCGATCAGCAGGATGGGGAGTTCGGGCGCGGTGAAGGCCTCCCATAGTTTGCCCTTTTTGATGTAATTTTTGATATCATGCACCCGCTCATCGCCGAGCTGGCTGTCGCGAAGGCGGGCCACCGCATCATATTCATACAAGCCCTGATGCGCCTTTGTGGTCGATTTGATGTTCCATTCGATCAGCGGCGCGTCCATCGCCTTGGCAATTTCCTGCGCCAGCACGGTTTTGCCCGTTCCCGGCTCGCCCTTGACCAGCAGCGGCCGGCGCAGCGTGGCCGCGGCGTTAACCGCCACCTTCAAATCGTCGGTCGCAACATAATTATCGGTGCCGGAAAAACGTCCAAATTTGCTCATAATCATTCCCAACTTAATCGATCGATTAAGCCGGAGTAATTGGACCGGTTGCGGATTGCAACCATCCTCATTCAGATTTTTGTTACGGTGCCGTGGATGCCTGCTCGTGGTTATCGGCCGGGCCGCGGATCACACACCAAAATGTTGCATCTCGGTATGGCGGGCAGCAATAAGCTGCCACAAGCCACGTTGCTGCGCCAATAGCTGCTGCGCGCCGAACATCATCGCACGCTGTTTGGCCGCAGTGGACGCCAATTGTTCCGCCAAGGCGACCGTTTGAGACAGCGGCGGTAGCTCAAGTTCGAATGGTTCAATGCCCAGCGCCAATGCGCATTGATCCATCAGCGGACGGGTATGCTGCCAATCGATCGCAAAGGCAATCGCCGTTCCAGCGGCACAGCCTTGCCGATCGGAGGTTGCCAGCATTTCAAAGCTTTTAGATTGGCCAGCAATGATAGCGGTAATTTTCTCCTGCCCGCTCTGCCGCGCGATTGGACCCGCCGCTACGATCAAGCGGTTCAAATAATGGCGTTCCGCCGCGAAAGCCTGAATAGTGCTTAACAGCCAGTCGCGTGCAGCATCGTCGACAATTTTGGTGGCCGCATGATCGATAATACCAGGATGCTTGCCGTGAGAAATACATAGAAAATGCGTGATATCCGCAATTAAAGCAGGCCGCAGCGTCATAACCGCAGACCGAAGATCCATTGCGTCGCGGCTATCATTGAGAAATTTAAAGATCGGCTTTGTTACATGCAAACTGCCATCTTGGGTGATTGCACGAAGCAACACCGCACCAAAATTGCCTGCTGCCGCTGGCGGCGGCGATAGATGCCGGGCAAAATTTTCCATCAAAGTCTCCGATTAGGGTCGATGTCACACATCGCCCATTCCCGGTTATCGGTAGCGCCAACTTCTAAAGGACTGGTTTACATCTGGCAAAATTTTGACGAATAATCGTAAAAAATTTGACAGTTCGCTTCGTCAAATCTGCTTATTGATCAAGGAAACTACGCATTTTTCGGCTGCGGCTGGGGTGTTTTAGCTTGCGCAGCGCTTTGGCCTCAATCTGCCGGATACGTTCGCGCGTTACGCTAAATTGTTGCCCCACTTCTTCGAGCGTATGATCGGTATTCATACCAATACCGAACCGCATGCGCAGCACCCTTTCCTCGCGCGGGGTTAGGCTGGCGAGCACGCGGGTTACCGTTTCTTTCAAATTGGCCTGGATGGCCGCATCGACCGGAATAATCGCATTTTTATCTTCGATAAAATCGCCCAAATGCGAATCTTCCTCATCGCCAATCGGTGTTTCCAGGCTGATCGGCTCCTTGGCGATTTTCATCACCTTGCGCACTTTTTCAAGCGGCATGGAAAGCCGTTCGGCCATTTCTTCGGGGGTCGGCTCGCGGCCTTGCTCATGCAGAAACTGACGGCTGGTGCGCACCAGCTTGTTGATCGTTTCGATCATATGCACCGGAATGCGGATGGTGCGCGCCTGATCGGCGATCGACCGGGTGATCGCCTGCCTGATCCACCAAGTGGCGTAGGTTGAGAATTTATAGCCGCGGCGATATTCAAATTTATCCACGGCCTTCATCAATCCAATATTGCCTTCTTGAATTAAATCAAGGAATTGCAAGCCTCTGTTGGTATATTTTTTTGCGATGGAAATGACCAGACGCAAATTGGCTTCGACCATTTCTTTCTTGGCAATGCGCGCCTCGCGCTCGCCTTTTTGGACCATATTGACGATCCGGCGAAATTCGCTGAGCGCCATTCCGGTTGCCGAGGCTATATCGGAAATTTCGCTGCGAACACGCTCCACCGCGCCCGCTTCATTTTCGGCAAATTTTGCCCATTTTTTGTCGATACCCGCAACTTCATCGAGCCAATGTTCGTCCATTTCATGATCGACATATCGGTTCAGGAAATCCCGGCGCGGCACCTTATGCCGCTCTGCCAAACGCAGCATCTGTCCGCCAAGCGCAGTGAGGCGGCGATTGAAGCTGTAAAGTTGATCCACCAGAAATTCGATTTTATTGGCGTGAAATTGCACGCTTTCAACCTCGGCGGTCAATTCTTCGCGCAATTTATTATATTTATTTTCGTTGGCGATGGATAATTCCGCGCCAATCGCCATGGCCTGCATCCGTTCGGATTGGATTTTGGAAAATTTCTTGAACAAGCTGGTGATATAGGCGAATTTTTCGAGCGCGGCGGGTTTCAGCGTTTCTTCCATTTGCGCCAGGCTAAGGGTGTTATCCTCTTCCTCGTCATCAATGGGCCGTTGCCGCTCGCTAACGTTGCCATCTTCGTCTTCGATGGTTTCGGGTTCATCCTCAACCTCTTCTTCTTCTTTGTACGAGGGGCCAGCGGTTTTTTCGCTTATCTCACCATCGTCTTCGGATTCGCCATCCTCCTCCATTTTGTCCGGCGCCGGTTCTTTGGACAGCATGGCATCCAGGTCCAAAATTTCGCGCAGTTGCATCTCACCATCATTCAGCGCGCGGGACCATTCGATAATCGCATGAAAGGTAATCGGGCTTTCGCATAGACCCAGGATCATCGTATCACGGCCAGCCTCAATCCGCTTGGCAATCGCAATTTCGCCTTCCCGGCTGAGCAGTTCGACCGCGCCCATCTCACGCAGATACATCCGCACAGGATCGTCGGTTCGATCCGTGGTTTTTTTTGCGGCGGTAAGCGAGTTAGCGTCATTTTCGCCAACATTGCCATCGGCATTTTTCGTCAAATCTTCCGCGTCATCCGCTTCCGCGGCATCATCGTCATTTTCCACGATATTAACGCCCATCTCCGAAATGGCGGACATGACGTCTTCGATTTGCTCGGATGTCATTTGATCCTGCGGCAAAGCCTGATTCAGTTCGTCCACCGTAAGGTAGCCCTTACGCTTTGCTTTGCTCAGCAGTTTTTTGATCTCTACGTCGTTCAAATCGATCAGCGGAGCGTCACCATTATCCGCGGTGTCTTCATTTTTTTTTGCGCGCGTTACCAAATTAAATTTCCCTGATGTTATCAAACCGACCGGTCAGATATTTGAATTGCGCTCGGTCAATTCAAATATCCGGCGATCAAAAGCCTCTTTTTCGCTTCGCAGCCGTTGCTGCTCAGCGTAATTTTCTTCTGTAAGTTCTTGACTTACCTGTATTGTTGCCCGCTCCAAAGCTTGTTCCAGCGCGGGGCGCTGTTTCAACAGCTTTATCATCTCGCCTGTATATTGAGACAGGGCGGTGATATCGTCTGTTTCGCCATCTTTCGTCTTGCGGCGAAATGCCTTTGCATTTCCTGCCAGCAACCGTTGAGCGACATTATACAAGTGCCCCCCTAATATGGTAAGCAAGCCCTCACTATCAAGCATTTTTTTTGACAATGTTTGATCCAGAATTTCGGACAGTAAATCCCGTTGGTCGGCATGTCGCGGCTGTAACGCCGTTAACGCTTCGCGGTGCGCTTCAATGATAATCGGATGGCGCAGCAAGTGAACCAACAAGCCCTGCATCAACAAATCGGAACCCTTGCTGCTGATCCCCTTGGCCTCTTCGCTCGCCGGGTTGGAGGATGCTTGCTGCCACCGGGCATTTTGCCGCTCGCTTGTTTTGACAAATGTTTTGCGCGGATTGGGCGCGAATAGGGTGCCTAGACGTTCGCGGAAGGCAGCGGCATAATGATGGTGAATATCGCCATCGGCAATATGGGCCACATGCTGCCCCAGCCGCTGTTTCAGGCTGGCGCGGTCCTCGGGTGTTACCAGCGGCTGGGCATGGCGTTCGGCGTTCCATAGCCGGTCGACCAGCGTTTCGCTAATTTCGATCAAGCGTTGAAATGCCGCCGCTCCCCCCGATTTCACCAGATCATCGGGATCCTGGCCGCTGGGAAGCGAGACAAATTGCAGGCTATGTCCGGGTTTTAACAAGGGTAAAGCCCGCTGCGCCGCGCGCATGGCGGCTTTTTGCCCGGCCGCATCGCCATCAAAACAAACCACCGGCTTTTCGGTCATCCGCCAGAGCATCTGTATCTGCCATTCGGTCAGCGCGGTGCCAAGCGGGGCGACCACATCAGGAAAGCCCGCCTGCGCCAGAGCAATAACATCCATATATCCTTCGACGACGATCACCCGGCCCGTATGGCGCGCGGCGGGCGAGCATGTGTCGAGATTATACAGCGTGCGGCCCTTATCGAACAAAGGCGTGTCGGGTGAATTTAGATATTTGGGTTCGCCGTCACCCAATATGCGCCCGCCAAAGGCGATGACCCGGCCGCGTGCATCGCGGATGGGAATCATCAAGCGCCCACGAAACCGGTCGTAAGGCTCTTTATCATCCATTTTGATCAGCAAGCCGCCTTCGATGAGCAAATCATCACCAAATGGCTTTAGCGCGTCTTTCAGGCCGCTTCGGCTATCGGGGGCAAAGCCGATTCCGAAATCACGGATCGCCTGTTGCCCGATACCCCGCCGTTCCAGGTAAGTCCGCGCGGCTGCGCCGCCCAACCCTTGAAATTGTTGAACAAACCACTCTTGCGCCGCCGCCATGACGTCATGCAATCCCGCCTGTTTTGCGGCTTGTTTCGCCGCCATAGGATCGGGCGCGGGCACCGGCATTCCCGCCGCATCGGCCAGCTCTTTCACGGCATCCATAAAGCCCAGCCCGCGCTGATCGGTCATCCAGCGGATGGCATCACCATGTGCGCCGCAGCCAAAGCAATTGCCCGTCAGGATGTTATCGTCGAGCGCGAAGGCATGCTCGCTTGGAACCTGCGCGCAGTAAACTTCTTCAACTCTGTCCGTCTCGCGAACGGCTTTGACGACCCATCGCAGCCGCTCAAACTTCCGCTTGCTCTGCATAAAGCGCTCCATAGCACCGTTCAGCAAGAAGAATTCGGGCACCAAGGTCGAATTGACAAAATGGATGCGGTGCAACGCGGAAGGGGTGTCGCCATATCCGTTGCGCATCAAAGTGGTGCGGCCAAAGGTACCGATGCCCAATTTGGTGCAGATATCGCGAACTGCCTCAAGCGTTTCTGCATCGGCTGAATTCAACATGACCGTACCATCTTTGGCAACATGACCATCTGCGGCGACATAACCTGCCAAGAAGCCAAGTAGATAGGAATCGGATGAATGCAGCGACGGAAGGCGCTTCATTCCCTCGAAGGAACGGC
This sequence comes from Sphingomonadaceae bacterium, assembly GCA_021732525.1. Lineage (GTDB taxonomy): Bacteria > Pseudomonadota > Alphaproteobacteria > Sphingomonadales > Sphingomonadaceae > Sphingorhabdus_B. The sequence goes on from JAKFUU010000002.1 coordinate 41,495, forward strand.
CGCCATACACTCTCAAATAGAGATTGCCTCCCGTTCTTTCATGGATATGGTGATCTTGTTCAGGGAACCAGCGCTTCAGCTGAACGTCTTTTTCGCCGTGCAGGTTTAGTGTTCCGTAAACGCCTTTATACATCGATCCGTCGCCGAAAACGATACCATGCCTGACGCCCGCCGGGTCCAGTTCCCATGATTCACGCCGATCAGGCAGGGCGGCGCATAATGCATGCCCGGTTTTCAGTTCCATGGTGGTATATTCGCGGGCGCGATCATGGACGAACCAGCGGTGGTGTGACGTTGCGTGAATTGTTTTTGAAACGCCATTTCTGGAAAGCGAGATTTCCCAGAGGCGTTGTTTGCCATAGGAATGGAACGGCGAAGGCACCCATTTGCCATTGCGAGAAAGGACGCTTGCCGTCGTGCCTGCCAGCGAACGGATCGGGAACCGGCCGTTCGACGTGATAACCTGCGTTTCGCCGGCCAGACAATGATAGAATCCTTTTTCATCATTGATCGTAAAACTCGGTGTCTTCTCATTATGGAATGGGCAGCAGGCCTTATATTCACGCCCCGCCTTGGTCACTTTGATCGACCGCCCGATCAGCGCCGATAGCGCCGTGCGCGCGCGCAGTTCATCGAGCCATTGCGGGGTGAGCACCATTATCCGGCCGCCAGCGCAGCGGGTAAATTCAAAGCCGGTATTAACACGATAACCTGCATCATGATGGTCAGGCCAAGGCCGCCTTCACCAGGGCGCTGGCTTTACCCACATCGATCTCGCTGCCATGGCGTTCCTTGAGCGCCGCCATCACCCGGCCCATATCTTTCACGCTCTGCGCCCCAATTTCGGCCTTTATCGAGGCAATGGCGGTGGCAACCGCTTCCTCGCTCATTTGCGCGGGCAGATATTCTTCGATGATCGCCAATTCGGCCTGCTCAATATCGGCCAGCTCCTGCCGTCCGCCGGCTTCATAAAGGCTGATCGATTCGCGGCGTTGCTTGACCATTTTTTGCAGCACCTCGGTTACCATCGCATCATCGTCAATATCGCCGTCTTTGGTGCGCAGTTCAATATCGCCGTCTTTGGTGCGCAGTTCAATATCGCGATCTTTCACTTTGGCCAATATCAAGCGGATGGTGGCCAAGCGATCCTTCTCACCCGTTTTCATCGCGGTAATTTGGGCGGCCTTTATGCTGTCACGAATCATATCTCGGTCTCATTTTTATTTTGAAAAGATTGTGGATAGCTTGAATTTTGCGGTTTTAATAGATTGACGCTGCGATGCCACCTGTTTAGCGGCAATATCTTAACGACATTACAGATATCAACCCGTTTCAGGAGCGACCCTTTATGGCCGACCCCCATTCTTTGCGCGCGCCACCGGGCGCGACGGGCGTGTTGATTTTGGCGTCGGGTGAGATGGTGTGGGGCAGGGGCTTTGGCGCGCAGGGCATTGGTTTGGGGGAGGTGTGTTTCAACACATCGATGACCGGATATCAGGAGATTATGACCGATCCTTCTTATGCCAGGCAGATTATCAACTTTACCTTCCCGCATATTGGCAATGTCGGTGCCAATCCCGAAGATATCGAGGCGGTCAACCCGCACGCGGTTGGCGCTATCGTTCGCGAAGATGTAACGGCTCCGTCGAATTTCCGCAGCAACCAGCATTTTGACGCATGGATGAAGGCGCATAACCGCATCGGCCTTTCCGGTGTCGATACCCGCGCGTTAACCCGCCTGATCCGTCAGCGCGGTGCGCCGAGTGCGGTCATCGCGCATTTTGATGCGGATGCGCCCTTTGCCTGGGATCATTTGCTCGAACAGCTGCGCGAATGGCCGGGGCTGGAGGGGATGGATGTCGCACAGGACGTCACCTGCCTACAAAGTTATAAATGGGATGCGGGGTTGTGGCAGCTGGGGCGGGGATATGCAAACTCTCCTCTGTCCTTCAGGGGAGGAGCCGGGGGCGGGGTTTTGCCGCCCGGCACCGCTTCGCCGCCCCGACCCAACCCTGCCGAAGGCGAGGGGCTTAAGCGTGTCGTCGCGATCGATTATGGTATCAAACGCAATATTCTGCGCAATCTGGTCGATGTCGGCTGCGATGTTACCGTGCTTCCTGCAAATGCATCGTTTGAAGACATTATGACGCATAATCCCGATGGCCTGTTTCTTTCCAACGGCCCCGGCGATCCGGCGGCAACGGGCGAATATGCGGTGCCGGTGATCCGGGCATGGCTAGAGACGAAAAAGCCATTATTCGGGATATGTCTGGGCCATCAAATGCTGGCGCTGGCGGTGGGCGCAAAGACCGTCAAAATGCACCAAGGCCACCGCGGCGCAAACCACCCGGTCAAGCGGCTGATCGACGGTCCTGATTTTGGGCGAGTAGAAATCACCAGCATGAACCACGGTTTCGCGGTCGATGCCGCGACCTTGCCCGCCAATGCGAAGGCCACGCACACTAGCCTGTTTGATGGCAGCAACTGCGGCTTCGAACTAACCGATGCCCCCGCCTTCAGCGTGCAATATCACCCCGAGGCTTCGCCAGGGCCGATGGACAGCCATTACCTGTTTGAGAAATTTGCGGGGATGATGGGGTGAGGCCAGTCTTACCCATAATATTCCTGCTGTCATCATGCGCCGTTGGCGTGAATGCGAAACAGGTTGAATTAGATAAAATGTCGGTATCCTGCGGCTTACCAAAAGGCACCGCAATAGATCAATCTGAGGCGGTGGAGCTTGTGATTGGCGCCGCACCGGGTGAAAAAAAAATGGAATGTTTGCTTCGTAAACTAAGAGCCGCGGGCGTCAACAATCTCGGTTTTAGGGGCAATGAAATATCGCGAGTGAACCGGTAATGCACGGCCCCGTTAACCTCTCGCCATTCGTCATTGCGAGCGTAGCTCAGCAATCCAGAGCGTTTGTGCGCAGCACTGGATTGCTTCGCTGCGCTCGCAATGACGGGCGGGGCAGTGCGCAACCCATCACCCCTCCCAAGGGTTCACTAACTCAACCCCAATCCAGTCAAAATCCCGCATGTTTCGCGTCGCAACTGGAGCCCTGTGGAACTGCGCTTGGGCGGCGATCAGCATGTCGATCACTTGCGGTTCGCGCGCCTTCACTTCGGGGCGCGCCGCGATTTTGCCATAGCAATGGGCGGCATCCGCATCAAATGGCAGCGTTTGTCCGTAATAGCGCGCTTCAAGGCCCGCTAGCCATGCCTCAAGAAAGGGGCGTTTATGCGCCGCGCCGGGCAATTCAATCCCATATCGAATTTCGGCAATCACCAGCACGGACAGCGCCAAATCGGCGTCATTCGCCTCTAGCCAAGCCAACACAGCAGGATTGCCGCGTGGCTTGGTCAGTTCGCTCCAAACATTGGTATCGACCAGAATCAAAAGTCTGGCGCTTCCAGCCGCGTGTTCATGCGGGGCGGCAGATCAAGGCCGACGCCATTTGCCAAGCGGCGCAGTTCGGCCATCGCGTCCTTTGCGGTCATGAAGCGAATTTCGGCATATTTGCGCGTGTCGTAAACGCCTGCGCCCGCCCCATCGGCAATTCTGATCAATTCGCTCACAATACCCACTCCCGATTGTTCATGTTTAAATGTCTGCCGTGTTTCGGAGACATGACTAGCAACGGGTTCAGCGACTTCCAAATCCGCCTCAATGACAAGCTGGCGCAAATGTTCCTCCATCGAACGGCCATGCGCCGCCGCAATTTGGCGAAACCGCAATTTGGCATCTTCGGGAATATTACGGACCGTCAAACTTGCCATATAGATACACCCTCTCATTCATCAATGCAATCAATGTATGCAATGAAAGCATATTAGTCAATGCCAAAAAGAACCGACATTCAATCCATCCTCATCATCGGCGCGGGGCCGATCATCATCGGACAAGCCTGCGAATTTGATTATTCGGGCACGCAGGCGGTGAAGGCGCTGCGGGAGGAAGGCTACCGGATCATCCTGGTCAACAGCAATCCGGCCACCATCATGACCGACCCTGATATGGCCGATGCGACCTATATCGAGCCGATAACCCCGGAAATCGTCACCAAGATCATCGAAAAAGAGCGCCCCGATGCGCTGCTGCCCACAATGGGCGGGCAAACCGCGCTCAACACGGCGCTGGCGCTCTATAACGATGGCACCTTGGCCAAATTTGGCGTGGAGATGATCGGCGCGGATGCCGAAGCGATCGACAAGGCCGAAGACCGGATCAAATTTCGCGATGCTATGACCAAGATCGGTCTGGAATCGGCGCGCTCTGGGATCGCGCATAGCCTGACCGAGGCGTTGGAGCTGCTCCATCACACCGGCCTGCCTGCGATCATCCGGCCCAGCTTTACCATGGGCGGCACCGGCGGCGGGATCGCCTATAATAAGGATGAATTTATCCAAATCGTCACCGGCGGCCTTGATGCATCACCCACCACCGAAGTGCTGATCGAGGAATCTTTGCTCGGGTGGAAAGAATATGAGATGGAGGTGGTGCGCGACCGCGCCGACAATGCTATCATCATCTGTTCCATCGAGAATATCGATCCGATGGGTGTGCATACCGGCGATTCGATCACTGTCGCACCCGCGCTGACGCTGACCGATAAGGAATATCAGATTATGCGCAATGCCAGCATCGCCTGCTTGCGCGAAATTGGCGTGGAAACCGGCGGTTCGAATGTGCAATTTGCGGTCAATCCCGCCGATGGCCGTCTGATCGTGATTGAAATGAACCCGCGCGTGTCGCGCTCTTCGGCGCTGGCGTCGAAGGCCACCGGCTTCCCCATCGCCAAGGTTGCCGCAAAGCTGGCGATTGGCTATACGCTCGACGAAATTACCAACGATATTACCGGTGCGACGCCCGCGTCATTTGAACCAACTATTGACTATATCGTCACCAAAATCCCGCGCTTTGCCTTTGAAAAATTCAAAGGCGCGCAGCCACTGCTGCATACCGCCATGAAATCGGTCGGCGAGGTGATGGCAATTGGCCGCAATATCCACGAAAGCCTGCAAAAAGCGCTGCGCGGGCTCGAAACCGGGTTGGCCGGTTTTAACTATGTCGAACATTTGAAGGGGGCGTCGCGCGATGATTTGATCGCCGAGCTGGCGCGCGCCACACCCGATCGCTTGCTGGTCGCGGCGCAATGTTTGCGCGAAGGCATGAGCGTCGCCGAAATACACGCGGTTGCCCAATATGATCCATGGTTCTTGGAGCGGATCGAGGAGATTATTTGCGCCGAAAAAGATATTGTCGGCCATGGCCTGCCGCAAGATGCAGCCGCTTTGCGCGCGCTGAAAGCGATGGGCTTTAGCGACAAAAGATTGGCTTATCTGGCGCTTGAATCGGCGCATTTGCGCCCCGGCATGGAAACCGCCGCGCGCCACGGGTCCGGGCTATTGGCCGAAGCCGTCAGAGCGATGGCCGGGCCGATTACCGAAGGCGAGGTGCGGGCGCTGCGCCATAAGCTCGGCGTGCGTCCCGTGTTCAAACGGATCGACACCTGCGCGGCGGAATTTGAGGCAAAAACGCCCTATATGTATTCCACTTATGAAGCGCCGCTTTTTGGCGAAGCCGAATGCGAGGCGATGCCTTCAGACCGCGAAAAAGTGGTTATCCTGGGCGGCGGGCCGAACCGGATTGGGCAGGGGATCGAATTTGATTATTGCTGCGTCCATGCCTGTTTCGCGCTCGCCGCTAAATATGAAACAATCATGATCAACTGCAACCCGGAAACGGTTTCGACCGATTATGACACGTCCGACCGGCTTTATTTCGAACCGCTCACCGCCGAAGATGTGCTCGAAATTTTGCATGTGGAGCAGAAGACGGGCAAGCTGAAAGGCGTGATTGTGCAATTTGGCGGACAGACACCGCTCAATTTGGCGCGCGCGCTGGAGCAAGCGGGTATCCCGATCCTGGGCACATCACCCGACGCGATTGATCTGGCCGAAGATCGCGAACGATTTGCGGCTTTGGTCCATAAGCTCGGCCTGAAACAGCCCGAAAATGGCATTGCGCGCAGCCGTAAAGAGGCAATCGCCGTCGCCGACCGGATCGGCTATCCCGTGTTAATGCGGCCCAGCTATGTGCTTGGCGGGCGCGCAATGGAGATTGTCGATACGCAGGCGCAGCTTGAAAATTATATCCAAACCGCGGTGATCGTTTCGGGCGACAGCCCGGTTTTGATCGACAGCTACCTGCGCGATGCGATTGAGGTTGACGTCGACGCGATATCGGACGGCGACGATGTTGTGGTGGCCGGAATTTTGCAGCATATCGAAGAAGCCGGGGTGCATAGCGGCGATAGCGCTTGCAGCCTGCCGCCTTATTCGCTTCGGCGCGATATCATCGACGAAATTGCCCGGCAGGCCGAAATGCTTGCCCGCGCGCTGCGTGTTATAGGCTTGATGAATGTGCAATTTGCGGTGAAGGATGATGCGGTCTATTTGATCGAAGTAAACCCGCGCGCCAGCCGCACGGTGCCCTTTGTTGCCAAAGCCATCGGCGCGCCCATTGCCAAGATCGCGGCGCGCGTTATGGCGGGCGAGAAGCTGAAAAACCTGCCGCCGATCAATCTCGATATCGATTATATCGCGGTCAAAGAGGCGGTATTTCCCTTCGCACGCTTCCCCGGTGTTGACCCCGTTTTGTCACCCGAAATGAAATCAACCGGCGAAGTGATGGGTATCGATAAAAATTTTGCCATGGCCTTTGCCAAAGCACAATTGGGGGCGGGGGTTACTTTGCCCTTGTCGGGCAAGGTGTTCGTATCGGTCAAAGACACCGACAAACCGGTTATTTTGACTGCCTGCCAAAAACTGGAGACATTGGGTTTTGAAATTGTCGCGACCGCGGGAACGGCGCGCTATTTATCCGAAAATGGGGTGCGCGCCGAAACGGTTAATAAGGTCGCGCAAGGCCGGCCGCATATCGTCGATGCCATTATCGACGGCAAAATTGCGATGATCTTCAATACGACCGAAGGATGGCAGAGCCTGAAAGATTCCGAATCAATCCGTCGCAGCGCGCTGACGGAGAAAGTTCCATCTTATACAACGGCCAGCGGCGCCAATGCCGCAGCAGAGGCGATATCCGCGCTGCGCAATGTCCCGCTTGAAGTTCGCCCGCTTCAGGACTATTATTAAGACAGGCAGTCATTCCCATCATTTTTGAAACTGCACAGTGGCGGGCTGCAATGGCCCGCTACCGGGACAAAATTATTATTAAAGGACTTTGCTCATGGCGAGCCACGAAAAATACCCGATGCTGGCCGAAGGCTACGCAAAATTGGCAGCGGATTTGAAGCGGTTGCGCGAAGAACGCCCCAAAATTGTGGATGCAATCGAAGAAGCGCGCGCGCATGGCGATCTATCGGAAAATGCCGAATATCATGCTGCCAAAGAACGCCAAGGTCAGGTAGAGGCCACAATCGGCGATATCGAGGATAAAATCGGCCGCGCGCAGATTATCGATCCGGCAACATTGTCGGGCAACAAAATCGTATTCGGTGCCACGGTAACCTTGCTCGATGAAGACGATCGGCCGATCAAATATCAACTGGTGGGTGAAACCGAAGCCGATGCCAACGCGGGGCGGATCTCGTATAATTCGCCGCTGGGGCGCGCTTTGATCGGCCGCGAGGTGGACGATGAAGTGGAATTGACGGTGCCGTCGGGCGATAAATATTATCAGGTGCAGAAGATCGAGTTTATTTAGAGCATCGTGCGAAAAAGTGGGAACCGGTTTTTCGCATAAAGCGATGCGACAACACATAGATAGAGCGGGCAGTGTGATTCCTATTTCACGCTGCCTGCTCTTGGGTATCAATAACAAATCATCCTTTGCCAGCGTGGCCGCAGATGAGGAAGGCATTGGGAAAGGCCGTATGCGATTGACTTTAAAGCCCTTGGCGACAATCCTGCTATTGGTCAGCTGTGCGGTCACGTTGGCCGGTTTGTGGCCCGGATTATTCGAACAGTTGCTGCAAAATGGCGGTTTCTTCCCGGCGCAATTTTTGGATAAAGGGACGATCCTGCCGGACTCAATTTTCGCTATTTCGGTATGGTTGACGCCTTTTACCGCACCATTCATTCATGGCAGTATTTTTGATCTGCTGCTACCCGGTTTGCTATTGCTTTTTTTGGGCGGCATGGTGGAGGATTTGCTGGGATGGCCGGGCTTATTGCTCCTGTTCATCACTGGTATTTTGGCCGCAACCGCCGCAATATTGATTGTCGCGGGCGATGTTTCCCGGCCATTTTTCGGTTCGTTCAATATGGTTTCGGCGATCGTTGGGGCTTATCTAATTTTGCGTCCAAATCACGCGATGCCGGGATGGCGCGGGCTGTCCGCGCGCAATGCGCGAAAGCTTCAATTGTTGCTGCTATGGCTCATCATTAATGTGGTGATCAACGTTGGTCCATTGGACAGCTTGCTGATCAATCTTGTGCCTACTATGGCAAGTTTTACGGCCGGGATAATGTTGGCGCACCCATTGTTGCTGTGGAAATATCGCAAGGCCTGATCTTTCGCCCGGTTAGGCGATGCCCGGTTCCAACAACCGATGCAGATGCACGACGACATATTTCATCTCCGCATCATCAACGGTGCGCTGCGCCGCGCTGCGCCAGGCCTCTTCGGCTTGATCATAGCTTGGGAAAATACCGACGACATCGATTTTGTCGAGATCGGTAAATTCAAGCGAACGCGGGTCGGCAACCCGCCCGCCGAACACCAGATGTAATTTGGGCTTATCCAACTTTATACTCCAAATCTTTCAATCTTTTTTGCGCGCGGCATCGCCCGCCGCCTTACCGGCGGCTTTCACCGCTTCGCTTGCTTTGTCAACCAGATCGCGAAATTGCGCCCGGGCGGTATCTTTATTGATGCCAAGCTGATCGACTTTATCGATACCCGCCTGTTTTGCCGCATTGGCCACTTCTTTTGCTTTGCGGTTGAGCTTTTTTCCCGCGGCACCGAACATCTTTTTCTCGCGCTCGCTTTTGGGCAGCAATGCGCCGACAATTGCACCAAGGGCCAAACCACCAAGCAGGATCGCCATTGGATTTTTATCAATCGTGCCGCTGGATTGTTCTTTCGCCTTTTTGGCCGTGTTGCGGGCGGTTTGGCTAACTTTGGCCAGCCCGCCTTTGGCGCTATCTGTCGCGGTTTTAATCCCGTCTTTCAATTTGTTCATTTCTGCTTCCTTCAATTTTGAAGAGCCCAAAAAATGCTCTTAACGCTTCCGATATTTTTCATGCGCTTTTTTTATGGTGGCGATTAATGGCCGCCGCGCGATAACCAGCAACGCCGCAATCGCTGCACCGCCGATGGCCATGCGATTTCTTTTTGCAAATTGCGCGCTTTGTTCCGTCAATTTGGCCAGCTGGCGGATCTGACGTAATTTCCACCGGCTCAGTATATTGGCCGGGCGAATATCGTCGCGCGTTTGCCGCATATCACCGATCATCCGACCGCGTGCCGCTTTTCGTGCGCGATCCTGCGCCCATATCACCTTCCGATCAATCATCTTGCGAGTCCAATTCAGGAAATTGCATTTTTTTCACGGTACTTTTTGCCAAAAAAGCGAAAGCCAAACCAAGCATGAGAAATCCGCCGCAGACAATCAATGTGGCCCAAATTGCCCCAAGCCATTGCGCAAGGGCGAGTAACATCCCCAATATCAAAGCGATAAAGGCACCCGCGACCGCAGCAAGGGCGATAAATAGATACAGGCTGGCCCAGCGTGCAACCGACGCGCTATATTGCAAGCGGCTCCGATAATAGCGCAATTCAGCATTGAGGAATTCGCGAAAATCAACCGCCAGCTTTGCCATATCCGCTCGCACCGAAATCTCGTCCGTTGCCGCGTCATTACCGGAATTATCGGGTGCGGCGGGCGAGGTTGTTTCGGGGCTCAAAATATCTGCGGGGTCCAATGCCTTGGTCAATTGTTGTATTCCCTAACCGCGCGTGTCAATTTTTGATCAGCGGTCCCGCGTCATGCATCATCCCGCCCGGATCGCACCAAGCGTGAATCCCGCCCGGATCGCACCAAGCGTGAGATTAAGAAACCAACCGCCGCTGCTGCACCTATCGCAATTGCCGGGCTTTTGCGAATAAAATCGCGGGCGTCTGTCACGATATCATCGACCTTTTTGGCGTCCACTTTTCCGGCAAAATCTTCGACGGCGTCGGCGGCGCTGCGCACATAATCGCCATATTGCTTACCAACGCTGCCGTCGACGGTTTCGGCGCTGTCGCGGATCAGCTTACCAATGCCGCCGACGGCTTCTGCTGCCTTGTCCTTGCCGCGCTCGGCCGCTGTCCGCGCTTGATCGGCAGCTTTATCCTTCAGATTGTTAATTTCATCCTTCACCGGCCTTTGCGCCTTGCCCTTGCTGGCGGTGATCTTGGTCAGGCCGCGGGTTGCGGTTTTTTTGGGCGTTGCGGCGGGGGGTGAATTTGGTTTGGATTTGGCGGTGTTGGGCATATCAATCTCCATGGGCTTGGAACGGTTGGAACCCATATTTGCATCATAGCTGCGTTAGTCAACTATAACACCGAAAAATAATTCTTCCAATATTCCCGCGATGCCGCCATTTTCATTGCACGGTGCCAGTAAGATGGATAGACGAACGGCGGTTTCGTAACCTCCGCCTTGCACCGTTTTAGCAGCGGCGGCGCCCAATGAAGGAGCATTCCTATGACAGCCATTATCGACATGCATGCCCGCGAAATACTCGATAGCCGCGGCAATCCGACCGTGGAGGTGGATGTGTTGCTGGAAGATGGCAGCTTTGGCCGTGCCGCCGTGCCGTCGGGCGCGTCCACCGGCGCTTATGAGGCGGCGGAAAAGCGCGATGGCGACGCCGCCCGCTATATGGGCAAGGGCGTGTTGCAAGCCGTGGCCGCCGTGAATGGCGCAATCGCCGATGCCTTGGTCGATTTGGATGCCGAAGATCAGGAAGAAATTGATGGCACCATGATCGATCTGGACGGCACCCAAAATAAATCCAACCTGGGCGCCAACGCAATTTTGGGGGTCAGCCTGGCGGTGGCAAAGGCCGCGGCCAACGCCAGCGGACTGCCGCTTTATCGCTATATTGGCGGGGTCAGCGCGCATATCCTGCCCGTGCCGATGATGAATATTATCAACGGCGGCGAACATGCCGATAATCCGATCGACTTTCAGGAATTTATGGTGATGCCGGTGGGCGCATCCTCGATGGCGGAGGCGGTGCGTTGGGGCAGTGAGATTTTTCATACGCTCAAAAAAGGCCTGCATGAAAAGGGCTTGGCGACGGCGGTGGGCGACGAAGGCGGCTTTGCGCCCAATCTGGCTTCAACCCGCGCTGCGCTCGATTTCATCATGGCCTCGGTTGAAAGAGCCGGGTTCAAGCCCGGAGAAGACGTGGTGCTCGCGCTCGATTGCGCCGCGAGCGAATTTTTCAAAAATGGCAAATATGAAATATCGGGCGAGGGGCTTTCGTTATCGCCGCAGGAAATGTCCGATTATCTGGTCGCCCTATGCCAGGATTATCCCATCCGGTCGGTTGAAGATGGCATGGATGAAGATGATTTTGAGGGATGGAAAGCGATTACCGACGCGATTGGCGGCAAAGTGCAATTGGTTGGCGATGATCTATTCGTTACCAATCCCAAGCGTCTTGCCATGGGTATCCAAAAAGGGCTGGCCAATTCTTTGCTGGTGAAGGTCAACCAGATCGGTACTTTAACCGAAACGTTGGACGCGGTGCGGATGGCGCATCGCGCGTCTTATACCGCGGTTATGTCGCATCGTTCGGGCGAAACCGAAGATGCCACCATCGCCGACCTAGCGGTTGCCACCAATTGCGGCCAGATCAAAACGGGCAGCTTGGCGCGGTCCGACCGGCTCGCCAAATATAATCAATTGATCCGGATCGAAGAAGAACTGGGCGCCAGCGCGCATTATGCAGGCAAAAGCATCTTCGCATCCTATTGATCGCGGCCATATTGATCGCGGCAGGGCCAAGCCGCCCCTTGCGCGACTCAAACGAATATGGTGCAATTAAAGAATGTTTAAGCGTAAGAGAAATCCAGCCATTATTCGCTCCTTCCTTGTGCCGTTTCTGGCGCTCGTCGCCTTGCTGGCCATTGCCGCTTATGCTTTGCTCGGCCCCACCGGGATTATCGCCTGGACCGATTACCGGACGGCATTGAACCAAAGGTCGCAGCAATTGGCACTATTGGAGAAGGAACGCGACAGCCTGCGCAACCGGCAGCGGTTGCTCGATCAAAATAACGTCGATCCCGATCTGGCAGGGGAGTTGATGCGCAAGGAATTGAATGTCGCGGCACCCGATGAAATCATAATTCCGACGAAATAGGCAGAAAAGCCCATAAGCAAGCATGCCGTCTCGTAAAATGCCTTTTCAGCATGGGTATTTTTGATTAGTCCCAATGAAGCAGATCGCTGCAAGTAAGACAAAGGATATTATCTTGGCCAAGCCTCCCGCCAAAAAGAAGGCCGTTCCAACCGGGTCCGCCATTCCCGCGCTTTCGGGCAATAGCGGGCCGCAAAATCGGGAGCGTCCCGAACAGCCGGGATCCTATCGGGCTACATTGCAGGAAATGCTATCATTTTACCGCGAAATGCTGCTCATCCGCCGGTTTGAGGAAAAGGCAGGGCAGCTTTATGGGCTTGGGCTGATCGGCGGTTTTTGCCATCTTTACATTGGGCAGGAAGCGGTTGCGATCGGGCTGCAATCGGCGTTGATACCGGGCAAAGACAGCGTGATTACCGGATATCGCGACCATGGCCATATGCTCGCTTATGGGATCGACCCTAACATCATTATGGCCGAGCTGACCGGGCGCGCCGCCGGCATTTCGCGCGGCAAGGGTGGTTCGATGCATATGTTTTCGACAAGCCACAAATTTTACGGCGGCCATGGCATTGTCGGCGCGCAGGTTTCCTTGGGCGCGGGGCTTGCCTTTAAGCATAAATATGCGGGCGATGGCGGCGTGTGCTTGGCCTATTTCGGCGATGGCGCGTCGAACCAGGGTCAGGTTTATGAAAGCTTCAACATGGCCGAACTTTGGAAATTGCCGATCATTTTCGTCATTGAAAATAACCAATATGCCATGGGGACCAGCGTCAACCGCGCCTCATCCGAAGATCAGCTTTACCGGCGCGGCGAAAGCTTTCGCATCCCCGGCATTCAAGTGGACGGGATGGATGTGCTCGCGGTGCGCGGCGCCGCCGAAACCGCGCTCGAATGGGTGCGCGGCGGCAAAGGGCCTATTTTGCTCGAAATGAAAACATACCGCTATCGCGGCCATTCCATGTCCGATCCGGCGAAATATCGCAGCCGGGACGAGGTGCAGGCGATGCGCGAAAACAGCGATCCGATCGAACAGACCAAGGCGCGCTTGGTGGAAATGGGCATATCGGAGGACGAAATTAAAGCGATCGATAAGGATATTCGCGCGATCGTGAATGAAGCCGCCGATTTCGCCGAAAGCTCGCCCGAGCCGGATGCCAACGAACTTTATACCGATATTTTGGTGGAGCAATATTGATGGCCGTTGAATTGAAAATGCCGGCCTTGTCGCCCACGATGGAAGAAGGCACGCTGGCCAAATGGCTGGTAAAAGAAGGCGATGTCGTAAAATCCGGCGATATCCTAGCGGAAATTGAAACCGACAAAGCCACGATGGAATTTGAAGCGGTGGATGAAGGCACGGTAACATCGATATTGGTCAGCGAAGGCACCGATAATGTGAAGGTTGGCACCGTCATCGCCTTGATCGCGGGGGAGGGCGAAGATACCGCTGCGCCGGCCGCGAAGCAGGCCGCTGCCGCGCCAATATCCGCGCCAGCCGCCGTCGCCGCCCCCGCTGCGCCTAGCCCCGTTCCCGCGATGTCGGCCATCAAAAGCGATCCCGCCATTCCCGCCGGAACCCAAATGGTCACAATGACATTGCGCGAGGCGTTGCGCGATGCGATGGCCGAAGAAATGCGCCGCGAGCCCAATGTTTTCGTCATGGGCGAAGAGGTCGCCGAATATCAAGGCGCTTATAAGGTAACGCAGGGGTTGCTGGAAGAATTTGGCCCCGCGCGGGTCATCGATACGCCGATCACCGAATATGGCTTTGCCGGGATTGGCACCGGCGCGGCGATGGGCGGTTTGCGGCCTGTGATCGAATTTATGACTTTCAATTTTGCGATGCAGGCGATTGACCATATCGTCAACAGCGCGGCCAAAACCAACTATATGTCCGGCGGGCAAATGCGCTGCCCGATTGTGTTTCGCGGCCCCAATGGCGCGGCGGCACGGGTCGGCGCGCAGCATAGCCAAAATTACGCGCCTTGGTATGCCAGCGTTCCCGGCTTGATCGTCATCGCGCCCTATGATGCCGCCGACGCCAAAGGATTGCTCAAAGCCGCGATCCGCTGCGAAGACCCGGTCGTATTCCTGGAAAATGAACTGCTCTATGGCCGCAGCTTCGACCTGCCCGTGATCGACGATTACGTGCTGCCCATCGGCAAAGCCCGCATCATGCGCGAAGGCAGCGACGTTACTATCGTCAGCTATTCAATCGGCGTTGGCATGGCGTTGGAGGCGGCCGGGATATTGGCGGGTGAGGGGATAAGCGCCGAAGTGCTGGACCTGCGCACCATCCGTCCGCTGGATAAAGCCGCCGTGCTGCAAAGCTTGACCAAGACCAACCGGCTTGTGGTTGCCGAAGAAGGCTGGCCGACCTGTTCGGTGGGCAGCGAGATTTTGGCGATTTGTATGGAAGAAGGCTTTGACGATCTCGACGCACCGGTGCTGCGCGTGACCAACGAAGATGTGCCCATGCCCTATGCCGCCAATCTGGAACAGTTGGCCTTGGTCAACCCGGCCAAAATCGCCGCCACCTGCCGCAAATTATTTTAGGCTATTTTGCGTTAAATGTGGATCGCTCCAATCCTCGCCGGAAGCGGGGACGTGCCCGCAGGGCGGAGGGATTCCAGGCTGGGTAAAGGGCAATCCAGACTATGCGCCGGTGACACTGGATTGCCGCGCTTGGCTCGCAATGACGAGGAGAATCAGCTTACGGTAAATTTATTGCAAGTTGTCGCTGCCGTGCCGATATTGTTGACCAATCCGGCGCCAAGATTGCGGTCGTCGCGAATGTTAAAGGCCGCTTCTTGCCGCAAAATGGTTTCGGCAAGAAAAGCCTCACCGAACAAAGGTTGGTATCGATATTCGATCTCCACAAACATCACTGCGGTATTTGCAACCGCCTGCACCCGCGCCGTGCTTGGCCCTAGGCCCTGAAAGCTTGCCGGAGCGGTATTGGGGGTGGACGGCCCACCATAATCGCTGACGTCCATGCGCAAACCCAGGCAGCGCTGCCAACGGATAAATTGCCGCGGAACACCGGCACTATTATTGCCGACCTCAAGGCTGGATAATATAACGCGGCCATTTTCCAATAAACCGATTTTGTTCGTTTGCAGTCTTAGCCCGTCGAGGGCTTGTTTGACGTCAGCATCGGTTATCGTCGGTGTTCCTGTCCCGGTGCCATTTTGCCCAAGGCGCGAAGCGTTGTCGGCAAGGGTCAACGCCGCCTGACTGACCGCTGTGTTGGCAGCAAAAAGAAATGCGGATTCAGAACCGAACATGCCGATACCCAAAAAAATCGGTAAGGAAAAGGCAAATTCGGTCACCGCCAACCCGCTCTGATCCAGTTTCAGACGCCTTAGAAATGAAGCGAAAGATTGATTGCCTTTTGAATTGTTCGTTGATTTTTTCATATTTTTCTCACGGGCAACTGCGTATGGTCGGCACACGCTGAATTTGCTGTCCAAATGGTTGGTTCCGCAAAATTGCAACGGAGGTTAATGTGCGTTGGGGTGATATTCCGGCAAAGGTGAAGGATGCATCTTTTTGGGTTCCATTATCATTGGCGGAACCGTTGCGTGAAAAACTACCCAAAGGGAATATGGGCGGATAGGTGACAGTGACGGTATATTGCACGATATCTTGCGGCCCGCCAATGCCTTGCCTACCGACATCTGTATCCCACTGGAAATTTCCATTAACATCTTCATAAGTTTCGTTATTGTTGCAAATTCCGTCCCCGTTTGAATCGGTCAGGAGACGTTCGGCTTGATCAACATTGCTAAAGTTAGCGTAATTCTGCCGGTTGAAGAGGACAACGGCATTGGCCGACAAGGACTGGACGACTGCGGTTACATTGGCATCAATTTCTGCAAAGCTTGCAGCGCCGGTTTCCAATGAACTGTCGCGCGCCGCTTTTTGCACGGCACCATCGAGCACAGCGCGCATGTAAACGGTATGGCCAATATCGAAGGCACCCAGCATCATAAACAGGAATACCGGGGCGACCAAGGCAAATTCAACCGCAGCGACGCCGCCTTCTTCTCGCTTAAGCGCGAAGAGCCATTTTTGCAATTTGGCGATTTTTAGCGCGCTCATTGCGATAGCCTCAAATCGGCAATAACGTCAGCAATCTGACTGAAAATTGTGTTCAAAGTAGCGGCATTCGTTGAGACAAAGGCGCTGCTGGGACTGGCGCAATCGGTCAAATCGGTTGATAGGCTGGTTGCAAAAGCGATGACCCATACCCGAATACCCTTTGCCTTTGCCGCTTCGCATATAGCTCGAAACCGGCTGTTATGCCGCGCATTTTGATTATCAGCGCTCGCGTTTGTTACACGGCGATCGTGCCATTCAATTCCATAAGAGCTGCCGGATACCTGGCTGGTAAAAAGATCGCCGTCAGTCATAAAAATAATATTGCGGCCAACAAAGCCGCCATTGGGCGGCGCTTCGTTAACATTCTCCGCGAATATTCCTTCCGTTGAACTCAGCCTTGTTCCCCACAGCATCCCCAAGTCATGATAAGTATTGCCCGCCGGTGTCAAACTATTGGCATAAGCAGCAAATTCCGTTGCGGATAATCTTGCTAAAAGCCGAGAAGCCACGGGGCAAGCGGTTTGAATCAAAACTCCGTTGGTGCTGGTTAGCGCGGCGTTGGCGAACCTATTATCTGAACTTGTCGTTCGAATATACATCACCTCTGGCCAATGTGGCCGCCATCTGCTGTTTGGATCGCCGGTGGGCGCGGTGTCGATATCAAGATCGGTTGCAGCGAGCGGCGTAATCCGCTCCAACCCGCCATCATAGGCAAACGTCGCAGCAGGGGTTGTGGTTCGTTCCTCGATACAACCTGCCCAGCGCGACGTTGCGGTACTGGTTATCACTTCTGACGGCGTTCTAGCCGCCGGATTTCTCGGTATTATCGAGTTTACATATGCCGCAACAGGAAAATCAAGCTGTCTATATTCCCAGCGTAAGAAGGTGGCGCCGGGGATCGAACCGTCCAAGGTTTCATTATCAACGGTCATCGGACCGATTCTGGTAAAATTGCGAATACATTCGTCCCGAGAATTGCTATTCAGATTTGGTTGATCGTCGTCGCCATCAAAACTTCTAAAGGTGAAGGTATAAGTGGCACCTGGATCGCCGGTTCTTGTCGCATTCTGGCCGCTGCTATAACCAAGCGTAGCGGGGGTCCAACCACCTGGAATTGCCAAATTCGCCGAAAATTGATTGAAGCATTGCGCGCCCGTTACATCGCTCAGCCTTTCAGTACCGGATGTTCTACTGGTCGTGTTGGGCACCGCCGTCTTAAATTGATAAACCGCACGGCGCGATTCGTAATTCCAAGTTTGACCCGCTGTGCCACCCGTTATCCAAGCGGGATTTCTATCAAAGAGTATGCGCCCGACATTCACCGCGCTGCTATAAGGAACGAAGGCATAGCGAACACGTGCGGTTGAACCGGCCGCTGCATCGGCAAGGGTGGTGTAGAAATTAATCATGGCAGCTCGCAGCGCCGCAATCCGGGTCGTTGTTCCGCCCGCTCCGTCGCTGATAGGCTGTGACATCGATCCCGTGGTATCGAGCACCATGGTGATGTCCGAATTGCCAACTTCTAACGTTGCTTCACATGTAACGCTTAAGGAAATATTTTGCGTCGTCAGAATCGTATTATTTGACTCTGATGCTCTGCCACTGCGGGCTTGAACCCGTTCTTTTGAAGCGCGCTGTTCGGCGGTGTCATCTTCATCGGGGCTAAGAAGGCCCATGATCACCGTCGGCAATGTGGTTGTCGCCGTTGCACTAATCGTTGTTCCAGCGTTGGGGCTAGTTGGGGTAAAGACAGTGGCGGTGGCCCCTTGAAATCCGTCGGGAAAATTATTGTTGAAAAAACTGTTGGCGCGGCTAACCGCATTGGCATCAAATGCGCCCTCACCAACCGCTTTTCTAGCCGCAAGCACACCGGCATCGCAGGCTTGTTGCAACCGTGCCTTCACCATATAAGCGCGGCTACCATCGACGGCGCCGCCGATCATCACAACCAGCGGCACTATAGCAGCACCCACGATGGCAAGCGTGTTACCGCCCTGATCTTTGCGCAAACGGGATAAGAAACCACCTGCGTCAAAAAATCTGATTTTTTTTGCCATTTTGCTGTCCCCGGTTGGCGGTGATTAATTTAACAGCGATGCCTATGCACCGACGATAGTAAGCGAGGTTTGAATTTGCGTGGTTACTAATATCTTTACCTTGATTTTTCGCCATTTTGCGTTTGCAACGATCCGATGAATCTGGATTTAGCCCCGCTTGCGCCGCCAAAACGACTCGCCGTCGCTTATGCCAGGGGGCCGCAGAAACAGGCGTTGATCGTCTTACTGTTATTTGACGTCATGTTGGGCGGGATATTCTATAAGAATTCTGAGCCGATTCTGGCACAATTGCGCATGGCATGGTGGCGTGACGTCATCGCCAAGGCCCCGGCGGACCGGCCATCGGGGGAGCCATTGATCGCGCATCTTTCCGGGCTGCAAATGGCTTATCCCGATTGGAATGTCGAACGGCGGATGTTGGGCTTGATCGATGGCTGGGATGAATTGATGACCGGCGATATATGGGATGACGCCATAATCGGCCGCCATATTGACGCGCGGGCGCGGGCCATATTCTGCGGGTTTGGCGCAATATGCCCGCGGGGTGAGGGCGATGACCTTGCCCAATTGGGGCGCGATTGGGCCTTATCCGATCTGCGAAGCTATTGCCGCGACGGCGCGCAGATGGCCGCTATCCACGCCTTTCCCCGCGTGCGCGCTGGACGATTGCCCGCCCATATCCCGCGGGCCTTGGCGATTTTGGAGCGGTCCGCCCGGGATAATCTTTCCCCCATCGCGCTATTCTGGCATGCCTTGACAGGGCGGTGAGGGCGATCGCAAATGGCAACAGTGGCTGGTGCGGGGCCTGCCGAGCAAGGGAGGGTATGATATGCAAAAATTTATGGCGGGCGGGTTGGCCGGAATCGTGCTTATCACCGGCGGCCTGCTTTTTTGGCAATTGCAAGCGCAAGATGACGTTGAAATTCCGCCGCCGCCGCCAACCGAGGCACCTCAGGGCTTGCCGGTTGCCGATGCGGGCGCCTTAACCCGCGGTCCGGCCCCGCCCGAACCGCCGCAAGCGGCCAAGGCAAGCCGTGAACAGCAACGTTTCAACCGATATGACCGCAACCGAGATGAGGCGATTTCGCGCATCGAAATGATGAGCAGCCGGACCAAAGCCTTCAAAAAGCTGGATCAAAATGGCGATAATCTTTTGACATTTGAAGAATGGGCGGTGGCCACGTCGCAGCGGTTCGCCGCCGCCGATGTTGATGACGATAACCGGCTCACCCGTCCCGAATTTGCCAGCACAAAGCCCAAATCGACCCCTAAGGCGCGCTGCAATTGTTAGGGTAACCGGCAGGCCTTGCCGTTAACCCGCCAATCGGTTCACCCCGATCCAGCTTGCATATTCCGCCCGTGCCCGCGCCGTCATCGCTTGTTTGCGCGCTTTTTTATGCACCTGTTCATCCAATGGCGCAAATAGCCCGAAATTGACATTCATCGGTTGATAATCCTGCGCATGGGCATCACCGGTAATATGCCCGAATAAAGCGCCAAGCGCGGTCGTGCCCGGCGGCGGCGGCATGGTGCGCCCGGCCAATTCCGATGCCGTCATGATGCCAGCAAGCAAACCGATGGCGGCGCTTTCCACATATCCCTCACAGCCGGTAATCTGCCCCGCAAAGCGGATATGCGGCGCGGATTTCAGCCGCAATTGCCGGTCGAGCAGCAATGGCGAACAGATGAAGCTATTGCGGTGCAACCCGCCCAGCCGCGCAAATTCCGCCTTTTCCAACCCCGGTATCGTGCGGAATAACGCAACCTGCGCCGCGTGTTTCATCTTGGTTTGAAAACCAACCATATTCCAGATCGAGCCTTGTTTATTATCTTGCCGCAGCTGGACCACCGCATGCGGCCAGCGCCCGGTTTTTGGATTATCGAGACCCACCGGCTTCATGGGGCCAAACCGCAGCGTTTCAAGCCCGCGTTCGGCCATCACCTCAATCGGCATGCAGGCGGCAAAATAAGGCGTGTCTTTCTCCCAATCCTTAAATTCGGTCTTTTCGGCATCCAGCAAACCTTGATGGAAAGCCAAATATTGGTCCTTATCCATTGGGCAATTGATATAATCCTTGCCGTCGCCCTCGGTTGAAGATTTGTCCCAGCGGCTGGCGTACCAGGCGACATTCATGTCGATACTGTCGTGAAAGACGGTGGGCGCTATCGCATCAAAAAAGGCAAGGCTGTCTTTACCCGTTGCCGACAAGATACTGCCGGCCAACGCCGCCGCGGTCAATGGCCCGGTGGCGACTATGGTGAGACCGTCCGGCGGCAGCATATCGATCCGTTCGCGATTTATTTCGATATTGCCATGGCCGCGCAGCCGCTTTTCAACTTCGGCCGAAAAAATGGCGCGGTCCACCGCCAAAGCCGATCCGGCAGGCACACGGGCCGCCGCCGCCGCCGCCATGATAACCGAATCCAAATCGCGCATTTCCTGATGGATTAAGCCCACCGCGTTATTTTCCGCATCATCGCTGCGAAAGCTGTTGGAGCAAACCAATTCGGCCAGCCCGTCCCCTTGATGCGCGGGGGTGCTATCTCCGCTGCCGCGCATTTCGGATAGGCGCACATTGACACCGCGTTTTGCAAGCTGCCAAGCGGCCTCGCATCCGGCCAATCCGCCGCCGATAACATGTACGTCGTAACCCATCGCCAAGGCCCGTAGCAAAAATGCTTGCGGCTGGACAGGCAAAAGGCGAAAAGATCGCGATGACACAAGATCTTGCGCATAAAAGACCGTGGCTATTCGCCAGGACGATTCCATGATTAGCGCGCCGCAGATTTTGGACGCAGGTTTCCCTTGGTTGGCAAAAGAGGGCGGTCGGCGCGGAAGCGCTGGGGTGCTTCCGGCCCTGAGGGCTGGATTGATGGCGGCGCGGACCCAGGGTCTTCACTCGCGCCGCCGCCTTTTTGCTATGTTCCGGCCAAAACAAGGAAATGCGGATCAAAAAGGCTCCGTAACCGGCCCCGCATCCTTCCGCACCATTTCCGGCGCGGGGCAGGGGATTACTCCTCCGCCGCTTTTGGAACTTTGGCATTTGCGCTGGTCTGGGTTTGATCGAACAGACCCAATTTTGACGTGAAACACGCCCCCCGCGCCGACCGTTGCCGGGGTATCCCCCCGACGTCCCGTCAAACCCGTCCCGCATTCTAGACTGCGGACTTGTTTGACGCGGCACAGCTAACCCATATGGTTATCTGTAGGAAAGAAAAAAATGGTTTCGCGCAGAGGCGCAGAGCTTTCGCAGAGGGCGTAACGACAATTTGCGCGTAGCGCCTTTTGGCTCGTGCGAAACAAAGTTAACGCTCCGGTGAGCGCAAAAATCTCTGCGGTCCCTGCGAAACTTAGCGCCTCTGCGCGAAACCGTTGATCGCGGACGTGCAAAATCACGGGATAGATTTGGCCGCCTCGCGTTTCCCTAGAGCAAGCAGCGCGATATCTGAATCACACTGCCCGCTCTATCACTTTGTTGTCGCATCGCTTTTTGCGGAAAACCGGTTCCCACTTTTCCGCACGATGCTCTAAACCGCAGTTTCGTTGATGGGCGCTATTTCCGCTCCGTCCGCTTCCGCCCCTTCCTCGCTCTCCCCAATTTTCGCGGCGCTGACCACATGTTCATTGTCATCGACATTGAACAGCCGCACGCCCGCCGTGCCGCGGCCCAGCACGCGCAGGCTGCCCAATGGCATGCGGATCAGCTTGGCCTGATCGGTAACCAGCATCAACTGGTCGTCTTTGGTCGCGGGGAAGCTCGCCACCACGGGGCCGTTGCGTTTGATATTGTCGATATTGGTCACGCCTTGCCCGCCGCGCCCGATGCGGCGATATTCATAGGCCGACGACATTTTGCCATAGCCATTGGCGCAGACCGTCAGGATGAATTGTTCGCGCGCCGCCAATTCGGCGATGCGTTCGGGGGTTAGCGTCGGTTCGCCCTCCCTTTCGGGTTTCCACGGGGCAAAGCGCAGATAATCCTCGCGTTCCTCGGTGCTGGTGCCGACGCGGCTCAGGATCGATAGCGAGATCACTTCATCATCGCCCTTCACGCTCATCCCGCGCACGCCGATGCCGGTGCGGCTTTTGGTTTCGCGGGCATCTTGGGCGGGAAAGCGGATTGCTTTGCCATGGCGGCTGGCGAGCAGGATATCGTCATCTTCATTCAGCAAACGCACGCCGATCAACCGGTCATTTTTGCCATCGGCAAATCCCATCGCCATTTTGCCGTTGCTGGGAATATTGGCGAAGGCATCCATGCTGTTGCGGCGCACCATGCCCTGCGCGGTGGCAAAGACGATGTTGAGGCGGGCCCATTCTTCCTCATTTTCCGGGAGCGGCAAGACGTTCGAAATATTCTCACCTTCGGATAATGGCAACAGATTGACCATCGGCCGGCCCTTGGTTTGCGGCCCGCCTTCGGGCAATTTCCACACCTTCATCCGGTATACCCGGCCAATATTGGAGAAAAACAGCACCGGCGTGTGTGTTGACGTCACGAACATTTCGATAACGACGTCATCATCCTTGGTGGCCATGCCCGCGCGGCCCTTTCCGCCGCGATTTTGCGCGCGGAATGTCGCCAATGGCGTGCGTTTGATATAGCCGCCATGGGTGACGGTGACGACCATGTCTTCGCGCTCCATCAGGTCTTCGTCGTCAAGCCCGTCCCAGCTTGCGGTGATTTCGCACAGGCGCGGTGTGGCAAATTCATCGCGCACCGCCTCCAACTCTTCGCGCATCACGGCATAGAGTTTGATCCGGTCGCCCAATATTGATAAATATTCTTCAATATGGCTTGCAAGCTCTTTTAATTCTTTAGCAATTTCATCTCGGCCAAGCGCGGTTAACCGGTGCAGACGCAGTTCCAATATCGCGCGCACCTGAATTTCGGATAGCGTATAACTGTCCCCGCTAATTTCGGCCTCAATCGCCTCGACCAGCTTGATATAAGGCGCGATTTCGGCGATTGGCCATTGCCGGGCGAGCAAGGCGGCGCGCGCTTCGGCGGGGCTGGCGGACCCACGAATGATCCGTACCACCTCGTCCATATTGCTGACCGCGACGACCAGGCCGAGCAAAATATGGGCGCGGTCGCGCGCCTTGGCGAGTTCAAATTTGGTGCGCCGGGTGATCACTTCCTCGCGGAAATTGATGAAAGCCTGAATGATATCGCGCAGGTTGAGCACTTCGGGCCGCCCGCCGCGGATGGCCAGCATATTGGCGGGGAAGCTCGATTGCGCCGGCGTGTGACGCCACAATTGGTTCAGCACCACATCCGGCGTGGCGTCGCGTTTCAGGTCGATGACGACGCGCATCCCCTTGCGGCTCGATTCGTCGCGAATGTCGGATACGCCTTCGATGCGTTTGTCTTTGGCCGCTTCCGCAATTTTTTCGACCAGGCCGTTTTTGCCGACTTGAAACGGGATTGAGGTGAGCACGATCGACCGGCGATCTCCGCGGCCTTCTTCGATAATATGCCGGGCGCGCTGCATGATCGATCCTTTGCCGTCGCGGTAAGCATTGCGTGCGCCGCCCTGACCCATGATCAGCGGCCCGGTGGGGAAATCGGGGGCGGGGATAATCTCGATCAACTCATCGATGCTAATCGCCGGATTTTCAATATAGGCGAGCGCTGCGGCAATGACTTCACCCAAATTATGCGGCGGAATATTGGTCGCCATGCCCACCGCGATGCCGCCCGCGCCGTTGACCAAAAGGTTGGGAAATCGCGCGGGCAGCACGGCCGGTTCCTGCAAACTGCCATCATAATTGGGCTGGAAATCGACGGTATTTTTGTCGAGATCATCGAGCAAGCTGTTGGCGACTTTGGCCAGACGCGCCTCGGTATAGCGCATCGATGCTGGCGGATCGGGGTCCATCGATCCAAAATTGCCTTGACCATCGATCAACGGCACGCGCAAAGACCAATCTTGCGTCATCCGTGCAAGCGCATCGTAAATCGCGCTGTCGCCATGCGGGTGATAATTGCCCATCACATCGCCAACGATTTTCGCGGATTTGCGGTAAGGCCGGCCCGCGACAAAACCGCCCTCTTTGCTGGCAAACAGGATCCGGCGGTGCACAGGTTTCAGGCCGTCGCGCACATCGGGCAGCGCGCGCGCGACGATCACCGACATGGCATAATCAAGATAGCTCGCCTTCATTTCATCGACAATGTCGATCGGGGCGATATCGGATGGATCAATGATGCTATTTTCGTCGCTCACGCGGGGGTTTTCCTTCGATTTTTGCTGTTGCGAAAGCCTAGCCGAGATCGCAGCCGATGCCTAGCGAAAGCCATCCCAAAGGACTGTTTTCACCAGCTTATCCACAGATTCAAAAGCGGTTCTGCATTAAGCGGGAATAACGGCACCATCATCGGCGATCTGCTGCCCCGATTGGCCAGGAGGCAGGCCATCTATCTCCGTTAATCCCGCCCGACGCGCCGATAATTACCGCATTTTTTACATGAGCCATCGCTGCATTTCCTTTTTTGCTTGTTTGAATGTGTCAATTTGTTCATTCAACATCAATTCATACGCATCGGCCTAGCGGGCGGTGATATAGCGGGGAAGGGGGCCCGGTTGCGGCGTTCCCTTTGACGCAATCAACATGGTGTTCGTCAAACGGAGAAATGGAATGAACCGGGTTTCAAAATTTATGCTTGCGGTAACGGCGGCAACCTTGATTTTTTCGCCTGCCGCCTATGCGCAAAAGGAAAAAAAGGATAAGAAATCCAAAAAAGAAGCGGCGGCGGCGGCGGTCCCCGCTGAACCGCAACCGCAATTGTCCAAGGAATTTCGTGCGGCCTATCAATTGGCGGTCGCGCCCTTTGTCAAAAATGACTTTGCTGGCGCCAGCGCGGCCTGGCCGCTGGCCCGCGCCGCGATGCAGAATGATGACGACAAATATCAGGCCGGCATATTCGCGGTGCAACTCGGCGGCAAGCTGAACGACAAAGAGCTGTCGGCGGAGGGTTATGACCTATTGCTCGAATCCAGCTTCACATCGCTCGATACGCGGCAGCAGATATTGTTTCAAAAAGCCGCGAACAGTTATGATGGAAAGGATTATCCGGCCGCCGAAACCAAAATGATCGCGGCTTATGATGCCGGATATCGCGGTTCGGATATTGAGGCGTTGATTGCCACGACCTTTAGCCAGCAAAAAAAATATGCCGAAGCCGTAACCTGGATCCAACGCGGGATTGATGCAAAATTGGCGAGTGGTCAGGCGGTTCCGATTAACTTCTACCGCCAAGCGGCGGGTTATGCGGTGCGCCTGGACGACAATCCAACGATCACCAAGGTTATGAAACATTTGGTGAAGGCCGAAGACAATGCCGACAATTGGCGCGATATGTTGAATTTATACATGCGCAAAGCGGCGCTATCGGAGGCAGAAACGCTTGACGTCATGCGGTTGATGCGCAGCAAGAATGCGATGAAATATCCGGTTGAATATGCGCTATATGTCGAATCGCTGGGCGCTCGGCGCTATCCGGTTGAAACGCTGTCGGTGCTGCAAGCGGGTATCGACGCGGGGCATATTGAAGCGAGCGATACCGATATTAAGGATCATTTGACTGCGGCAAGAGCCGTTGTGGATGAGGATATTCGCGGTTTGCCGGCGGCGGAAAAGCAGGCAAGGGCAAGCACATCGGGCAATTTGATTTCTTTGACCGGCGATGCCTTATTTAGCCAAGGCAAATATGCCGAGGCGCAAAGCCTGTATGAACTGGCCCTTACCAAAGGCGGTATTGTGGATAATGCGGGCCAAGATCGCACCGACCGGACCATCATGCGTCTCGGCATCGCCAAAGCCTATCAAAAGGATTGGGCCGGCGCGAAGGCGGAGCTTGCCAAAATCACCAGCGGAAAGCGCAAAGATATTGCCGAATATTGGATGATCTATATCGATCAAGAAACGGCCGGTGGCGGCGTTTGACGGGTATTTTTCCGAAAATTATACGGGGGCGGCGGGTTGCGGGTATCTCCTTCCACAGATCGCAACGTCGCCGGTCATATGCCATTGAAAAACAGTTAAACGCCGCTAGGCACCGGAACGCCGGGTTCGTCCTTTGCAGTGCGAATAGTTAGGGATGTTTTGACGCTGCTGACATTGGGCGCGGATGTCAATTTTGACGTCAGCAGCTCTTGAAAAGACTGCAAATCGCGGGCCAAAATTTTCAGGATAAAATCAATTTCGCCGTTCAGCATATGGCATTCGCGCACATCGGGGAGCGAAAGCACATGCTGTTCAAATGCCTTCAAATCCTCTTCGGCTTGGCTCTTCAGGCTGACCATCGCGAATACGGTGATGGTATATCCCAGCGACGCCGGATCAATATGCGCATGATAGGATTTGATCACGCCCGATTGTTCCAACGTGCGCATTCGGCGCAAGCAAGGCGGCGCGGTTAACCCCACCTTTTCTGCCAAATCAACATTGGTGATCCGGCCATTGCTTTGCAATTCCGCCAAAAGCTTCAAATCAATCGAATCCAGGTTCAAATTGGTCATATCGTTGTTATTTCCCCTATGTCATTTTGAGTCATCTGATAATTATATTATATCAAATTGCAATTGTCCCATAGTGTGACGCGGAAAATTTGCCCCTATCGCGATAAAGGCCTTAAAGGTATCGATGGAGATCGCCAAACACAGTTATTTGAGGGTTTTTCTTACTTTGCGCTTCGACGACCGCCTCCAAACCAGCTTACGCAGCGCCGCTGATGACAAGGTGAGTGTGAATACCCGGTGGCGGCAGCTGATTGACATAATGTCGCAAAACCCAAAGAATTTTGCCCCCGAATTGGTAAAAAATGGCCTATTAGAAATCCGCCAATTGATTGATCGAACGGAGATTGCCGACCGGGTAATCGGCGTCAAATCGTTATCCGGAAGAATCAAATCAGCGCCATTGGTTCAATTATTGGCGGCGGATCAAGTTCCGGTCGCATCGGCGGTTATTTCGGGTGCAAAACTGACCGATCAGGAGTGGGCGGATATTATCCCGGCGCTACCCATCCGGGCGCGTGGGTTTCTGCGTAATCGTTCAGACATAGGGCCAAAAACCCGCAAAGCATTGATGATCTGGTCTGCGGCAGATTTTATTTTGCCATCCGAAGCGGCAGAGATCCGGGAGGAGGAGGGGAATAGCAATCAGTTTGAGGTTATGGTCTTGGACGACAGACCGGAAGCTCAGTTACCTGGCAACAATGACAATGCCCGTCAATCTTTAACCGATGGTGTCCCAAATAACCAGCGTATTGGTGAAATTGTTGAACGAATTGAACGCCTTCGTAAAAATCGGGAAAGTGGCGATGAACCAGCGGCGGATATCGCGCACGCGCCGCCAACGCCGATAAATGATACGTATATTTCGGAAATTTGCTTCGAAACCGACGAATATGGTACAATTTGTCAGGCGCAGGGTGCTCCGCGCGGTGCCATCGTCGGCATTGCTATATCCGAACCGGCTTTTGGCGATTCGCCCGGACCCGACGCTTATGGTGCCGCAGCTTTTCGGCAGCGTATGCCCATGGAAAATGCCCGCATGCGGTTATATGGCGCGGAAAATATTACCGGTGATTGGCGGATAACGGCGGACCCATTTTTTGACATTAGAAACGGTCGTTTTCAAGGCTACCACGGGTTTTTACGCCGACCAAACCTCGCCGAAAGTCCGCAAATTCGGCAAGCGGCCAAGGGCGAGGATAATTTGCAACAATTGGTGCATGAACTGCGCACGCCATTGGGCGCAATCATTGGGTTTTCTGAAATTATTGAAGGGCAGCTTTTCGGCCCGGTATCCGCTGAATATCGCCGATTGGCGCGCGATATTCATGGCGATGCCGAACGCTTATTGTCCGGATTTGATGATCTTTCGGTCGCGGCAAAAATTGAATCGGGCGGTTTGACCGCAAACGCGGGCATAACGGAATGCGGCTGGATCGCCGAAAGGCTTGCCGAACGGCTTCGCGGGTTAAGCAAGTCGCTTTCGGTCACCTTAAATTTGATAAAGGCCGACCCCGTGCGGTCATTTGCGGTGGAAAGCGAAATGGCCGAGCGCCTATTTTCGCGCCTGCTGTCGGCGGTTATTATCGGTTGCGACGCGGACGAAGTGCTATCGGGACGATTTTACACCGAACCGGGTTATCCCGCTGTCAATAAATTCAGCCTAACTTTGCCGCAAAGGCTCATTGGGCTAACCGAAGATCAGCTGCTGGGTACAATACCCGATGAGCAGGATGATACCGACGGCACCCCCTTGCTTGGGCTTGGTTTTTCCTTGCGCCTGGTTCGCAATCTGGCGCGTAATGTTGCAGGCGATTTACGGTTTCACAAGGAATATTTGCTACTCATTCTACCCGCAGTTGACGATAGCGCCGGCCAAATTCGGAGCGACCAATAACGGTGTTTTAATCAGGCAGCATCAAAATAAAGGCGGCATGGCTCATGAATTTTATGCCCCAGAATGAATCAAAACTGCAATATGTCGACCTGACGCCGCTGCATGGCCCGCGGTATTTGGTTACGGTCGATACCGAAGAAGAATTTGATTGGAACCGGCCATTTTCACGCGACCAACATGGAACACGGCATATACCGGCGATCACGCCATTTCAAAGCTTGTGCGAAGAAAGCGGAGTTAAACCACTCTATTTGATTGATTACCCGGTCGCCTGCGATCCCTATGCTACCGAATTATTGGGCGGTTTTGTTCATCTTGGCCAAGCGGAAATCGGCATGCAGCTACATCCTTGGGTCACCCCTCCCTTTAACGAGACGGTCGGGAACCGGAACAGCTTTGCGTGCAATTTACCGCCCAAATTGGAACAAGAAAAACTGCATATTCTATATGAAAAAATCACGCATAATTTCCAGCTTCAACCGAATATCTATCGCGCGGGGCGCTATGGGATTGGCACTATAACGCCGCAGATGCTGCAAGAGCTGGGCATAAATTTTGATACATCGGTTCGGTCCAATTATGATTATTCATTCGATGGCGGTCCTTGCTTTATCGATGCGCCGCTTAATCCTTTCTGGTTAAAGCAAGGAAATTTGATCGAATTACCGCTGACAACCGTGTTCCACGGCGGATTGCGCCGACATGCTACCCTGATCTATTTTGGTTCTGCCGCGTGGAAGATGCCCCGCGCATTGCTGGCGCGGACGGGCCTGCTCGAACGCATTGCTTTAACGCCCGAGGGCGTACCGTTACATAAAGCAATAATCGCCATCAACAATGCATTGGCGCAAAAAATTGGCCTGTTAAATTTGTCCTTCCATTCACCCTCGCTCGAACCGGGACACACAAATTATGTCCGTAACACTGATGAATTGGCGGCATTCTATGCTTGGTGGCGCGGTGTTTTTGCGCATCTTGAAAAATGCGGGGTTCGTCCGGTAAATATGGGCGAGATGAAAGCGAAACTGATTGGAGCGCTCGTATAGTGTGAAAGCTGAATTGCGCGGCGCAGGCTGTCTTTTTTTGTCTATCGTTGGACGGGATAGCGGGCGGTTGGTTTATTGCACGGCTCTCTAAATAAACCATCGCTTTGGATTGCCTCTTGCCATTGGGCATCGCCATCCGCTATCGGCGCGTTTCGGTGACGTTGGTTACCGGGCCTGTAGCTCAGTTGGTTAGAGCTGGCCGCTCATAACGGCTAGGTCGGGGGTTCGAGTCCCTCCGGGCCCACCAAACGTTTGTTATAGGCCATTTGACCTGTAGCATTAGGCCTGCTCGCTGCGCCAGCAAAGGGCATGAAACAAATTTGCGAGGCAGCGCGAATTTTCTTTTGCCTTTATCCATTCCCGGCATTAGGGGGAAGGGCTCTCAGTCGGGGAGTGGCGCAGTCTGGTAGCGCATCTGGTTTGGGACCAGAGGGCCGCGGGTTCGAATCCTGTCTCCCCGACCATTATATCGGTGACTTGCAAGTCACTGATATAATTGACAAAAATAGACCATTTTTGACCTGTGCAGGAACTGTGTAGATTTTTTTTGCGGGTTCCACCGAGCATCGGCTCATTGAGAACCGCCGTGTTGTCATTATTTTGTTCGGTGGCGGAAAGAGATTCGGACAGCGACAGCAGCCGCCAACGGTTCCGGCATCCTCGGACTGTCCTAATTATCTGCTAGCCAGCGCAGCACGACAGCTTTGCTACATCCATGTCGAATGTCTGCGCCGCCAATTTCAGGCCTTCAACCGTCGTGAGATATGGAAAGATTGTCGCGCCAAGATCGGCTGCCGTCATTCCGCATTTGATTGCCATAACCAACGTCTGAATGGAGTCCGCGCCTTCGGGTGCCATGATCTGGCCGCCAAGCAGACGGTCGGTTGCTTTATCCGCAACCAGCTTGATTAGCCCGCGCGTGTCACGCGCTGCCAATGCCCGTGGAACAGCGTCGAGCGGGAGTAGCGACACCTTGACGTCCAGTCCCTTCGCTCGGGCTGCCGTTTCGGTGAGGCCGACACTGGCAACCTGCGGGTCGGTGAACACAACAGATGGCATCGCACTATTATCATAACGATGCAGGTTTCCTTGAACTGCATTGCGTGCGGCCAGCTTCGCTCCGTAGGCGGCCATGTAGACGAACTGGTCACGGCCCGTGACATCGCCGACAGCGTAAACGCTTGGGACGGTCGTTTCGAGATAATCATCGACGATGACCCCTCCGCCTTCGGCGACGCCGATGCCATGCGCTTCCAAGCCCAGACCATCGCTGTTCGCACGGCGTCCGGTGGCGATCAGCACTTGTTCCGCCGCGATGGTCGTAATCGCAGCGACAGTTTCACAATGGCCTCCGCTGTCACAGGATAGGGTCTCACAGGTCAACGCGATACCCTCGCCCGTGCTGTCAATGCGCTGATAAGCGACACCGGCGCACACCCGCACACCCTCGGCTTCGAGATAGGATTGCAGTGCTGCGCTCACTTCGGGGTCCATTTCGGGTAGCAAGCGGCTGCGGCAACAGATGGTGACAGCTACACCAAGGCGCGCGAACATCTGCCCCAGCTCAACACCAATGACTCCTCCACCGATCACGAGCAGCGATTTTGGTAGACGATCAAGTGCCAATGCCGAAGTGCTGGTGAGAAAGGGTATGCTGTCCAGCCCCGGTATGGGCGGCACTGCGGCGCGCGCGCCCATGGCCAATATGACTTTGCCGACCTTTATCGGCGCGTCGCCGACCAGCAAATTGCCATCGGCAAAGCGCGCCCTATCTTCGATGTAGCGCACGTTCTCATAGAGCGGCAGAAGGTCAATGTACTTCTTTTGGCGCAGCTCCGCGACCAGATCATCTTTTGACGCAGCGAGCTGTGTCCAGTCGCTTAATTCGACACTTCCACCAAGACCGGGAAAGCGCGCGGCGGCGCGTCCACCATGCACCGCCTCGGTAGCACGGATCAGCGTTTTGGACGGAACGCAACCAACATTGACGCACGTCCCGCCAATTGTGCCATGACCGATCAGCGCGACTTTGGCCCCAAGTTCAGCGGCGGTGATCGCGGCGGAGAATCCTGCCGAGCCTGCACCGATGACGGCCACGTCGAATTCATCCCGCCCAGAGCGGTTGCAACAATCGTTCATTTAATTTTGCTTTCCTGGAGCGCGAACGCTGCCTTCAATTAGCTTTGGACGGCACGCGCCGGATAGCCCGCATTGGTCGATGCAGCGGCTATCGTGGCCGCATTGGTGCGGCGCGGATCATAAGTGGCACGCGCGGTTTTCGACGCGAAATCGACACTAACCGCAGTCACGCCAGGTACGCCTTCCATCGCCTTCTTAACGGTGATCGGGCAAGTGGCGCAGGTCATGTTTTCAATGGCAAAGGTGGTTTGCCGTTGCGCCGTTGCCGTAGCAGGGCGATCTTGCGCCTTACCGCCAACCGCGTAGGCGATCCCGCCGCCAGCCGTAACGAGAACAGCCAGCCCAATGAGCAGTATTTTCTTCATGGGTGTTTCCTTTCAATAGAACCAGGGTGCCCACCAGTCGATGGTGAGCGCGAGGGTGACGACGGCAAGGCCTAGCCATAGCACCGCTTTGGTGATGCGAGCCGATTGCGGACGGGCGCAGTATGACCCATCTTCGCAAGAGGGCTGCGGTTTGAAATAGACATGCAAAAAGCCAAACCCAAGGAGCGTGAGCGTCACCGCCGCAACATAAGGTTTGTAGGGTTCGAGTGCGGTCAGATTGGCAATCCAAGCACCGGAAATGCCTAGCGTGACGAACAGCAAAGGCACGACACAGCAAGCCGAGGCCAGCCCCGCGCCGATCAAAGCACCAGTGGCAATCCAGCTCGCCGATTTGGGTTTCGGCGTTTCAGTTATGGCAGGTTGCTCCTGTTTAGGCGCTGAGGCCAAGACTAAAATCCTTTCTTCCGATTGACTGATTCGCAGTGTAAGCCCTGTAGTGGCTACAGACTCAAGAGGTATTTTGATGGAACTGCAAAACGGTATTTTGCGTGCGCAACTCGCCCGGAAGACCGGCTGCAACCTCGAAACCATCCGTTATTACGAGAAGGTTGGATTGCTGCCGGAGCCGCCGCGCAGTTCCAACGGTTACCGGGTGTATTCGCCGGAACTGGTGCAAAGATTACAGTTTGTACTGCGCGCGCGCGAACTGGGTTTTTTGCTCGAAGAAATCAAAGCACTGCTTGGTCTCGATGCAGTTAAACCGAATGCCTGCAACGACGCTCATGGTATTGCCAAGGCCAATCTGGCTGCGGTGCGCTCCAAACTTTCCGATTTGAAAAAAATGGAAGCAATACTTGCGAGTGCGGTTGCCGGTTGCGAGTCGCGCGATTTCGGCGGCTGCCCGATTTTGAACGCTTTGTCAGGTTCGTCGCCAACTTCGCAAGCGGCAAGGCGGTGAAAATCGGCCTGTTTCCATGTCATACACCTAGTTCTGCACGAATGCCGGAACAGTGAGCAACGTTGCCAGAGCATCCAGCATTAACTTGTTTCGCATGTCTCGTCTCTGATGGATTCGGAATGTATTACAAGGCGTCAGATAGATGAACGTTCCGATGATTTCAGCTTTGTCATACAGAATATAGAGATTGTGCCAGTAGGTGTGTTGATCGCATAAGCCGGAAGGATGCTACTGCCGGTGATGGCACCCAACTCGTTCTCAATAAACCCATCGGCATTGAGCTGGGTGTTGGTTCGCCCGTCAATCAAATGCTTGCCGCATATGCCATGGGCTTTGCTTGGCATAATCGGCGATGCAAACCACGCCTCCGGCCGGGTCGCGGCGAACATGGCGGCAATTCCTGATTGCTTTCCGTCAAGCGACACCTGATGAAAGACCAAGCTTGAAACCACTTTGTCAAAGACACCTAAATTGGCTGCGTCGTGCGCAAAACCTTGCCGCCACGAAATGGACACGCCTGCGGCATCAGCCTTGCGCTCGGCGATAATCAAGGCTTCGGAGTCCGGGTCTAATCCAGTAATATGTGC
This sequence comes from Sphingomonadaceae bacterium, assembly GCA_021732525.1. Lineage (GTDB taxonomy): Bacteria > Pseudomonadota > Alphaproteobacteria > Sphingomonadales > Sphingomonadaceae > Sphingorhabdus_B. The sequence goes on from JAKFUU010000002.1 coordinate 75,515, forward strand.
TTCGGGTTGAGCCTCTTTCAATAAAATCGCGAGTGAGCCTGTACCACAACCGACATCGAGAATTGTTTCGCCGGGCAGAGGCGACAACATGCGGAGAAGCTCGTTCCGCCAGACCTCCTCGCGCGTTAGCAGAGCTACGCCGCTGTCATATAGAGCGGTCGGAGCAAAACGCCCCGCTGCGCGTGTAAAGTCGTTCGAATTGCTCATATCCGCCGAATGGGCATACCATTTTTTGAAATGCGCTTGCACCGAAAAGGTCCATGAATGCACAATAGCGTCGTTTTACCAGCTTTAGGTTGGGCTGCCGAAGGCAAAACTCAACGCTGTCTTTTGCGGGAGTTGCTTTAGGTAGCCCGCAGAAATCGAAGGCGCATCTCCAACGCGGCAAAAATTTATGGGGGCTGCGGCATAGTCGCGCGTATAACTAACGAAGCGAACGAGGTGAGATCATGGACATAGACAAAGCATTGGCGCGATTGGCGGACGCGCCCCTGAATGATATTGATCTGTCGCTAGTTGAGACGGGCGTAATGAGCGGTCTCGCCCAAATCACGTCAGTTGTCAGATTGCAAACACCGATAAGGTTTGGCGCTATCGCGGCCGCAATGATTGTTGGTATCAGCCTCGGCGGAGTAGCGGTGGCAAACAGTCAAAGCAGCGCGCCACTGGTCTCTGGGGCACATCTGGCACCTTCAGCTTTGTTGGTATCTGCTCAATGAATCCCGCCCGCCGAGCAATTATCGCAACTCTAATTCTCGCGTTTCTGGCCGGCATTGGCGGTGCTTTTGTAGGCACCAAATTGCTTACCCCCGACGCGCGACAGGATAATGCGTTGCACGAGTTGCTCCATAGCAAATTGAACCTGTCAGCAGACCAGGACAATGATATTGCAAAGGAAGAGAAGCGTTTTGCACTCGTGCGCGCACAACTTGAGGCCGAGGCACATGCCGCCAATGTAGAACTGGCTAAAGCAATTCAAACGAGCAAGCGAGACGGACCTGATGTGCAAGCGGCGATTGAGCATGTCCACATCGCTCTTGGCCGCTACCAAAAGGAAACCGTCAGTCATATTTTCAGGATGCGCGCGGTTTTAACGGAAGATCAGGCAAAAATTTTTGACCGCTCTGTCTCGCAAGCGTTGATGCAAGAGCAACAGTGATATCCGATTCTGAGCTTTCTGACGGGGCGTTATGTGAACGAGCCGCGGCTGGCGACGCTACAGCCTTTGCTTCCATCATGAATCGCTACAAGTTGCCGGTATTTTCTTTTATCCGGCGTTATGTTGGAGGCAACGAAGATGCGCATGATTTGCTACAGCAGGTTTTCATCGCTGCTTGGCAATCGCTCGCTAGCTACGATGTCGACCGCCCACTCGGGCGTTGGCTAACAGCCATCGCGTTAAACAAATGCCGTGACCACAGCCGCAAGGCCAAGGTTCGCCGGTTTTTTCAGCTTTCGTGGCCAATAGACGCAGCTGACATTCCAGATGCCGCGCCGACTGCCGATCAAAAGATGAATGCGGACCAAGATCTGGTGTTGCTCGACAGGGCGATTGCGCAACTGCCGCCCGCGCTCAAAGAACCGCTGTTACTGACCGTCTTTGAAGGTCTCAGCCATAGTGAAGCAGGCGCAGAGCTTGGAATCAGCGCAAAAGCTGTCGAAGGCAAAACGCGTCGCGCGCGCCAAGCTCTGGAACTTCAAATCAACGAGTGGGCTAACAATTTTTGAGAGAGGAACGAACATGAGAAATTATTTCGTCATTTTTTTGGCGTCGGCCATGCTGGCAGGTTGTGGGTCGAGTCCCCAAGACACAAAAGCATCGAATGTAGAAGAGGCAAGCAGCGGTTCGCTGACCAACGCTGCTGAAGAGGTGGTTGATGCTTTTCACACAGCACTCAAAGCTGGCAATACTGAGGGAGCAATGGAGCTGCTGGCCGACGATGTGCTGATATACGAAGGGGGAGGTGCTGAAAAGAGCAAGGCTGAATATGCGGCGCACCACTTGGAGGCCGACATTGCGTTCTTGAAAGGGATGAAGCAAAGCGTATCAGAACGTTCCGCAAAAGCGACGGGCGATATGGTGTTGGTAACAAGTCAAGGCGTGACGACAGGCACGCATAAGGACAAAGCAATCAACAGCACTTCGGCCGAAACGATGGTACTGCGCCTGATCGACGGCGCATGGAGAATCGTCCATATTCACTGGTCGTCAGCGGATATCAAACCAAGCGCGCCGACTTCGTAAAAAAGTCACGCTTTGGGGGCTACTCCCAAAGCGTGCGTATAACAGTTATGGCAAGAGCGACTACCCGATGAACTTGATGCTGGTTCGGCTGCGATTTGGCGTAGGCGTGATGTCGCTTTGCGCTGCGGCGTTATCACCGGCCTCGGCGCAAGACAGTGCCCCTGTTGCTTCGTTGCACGATGCGTTTGAGCGTGCCGCCGTGCGATTACCTGAGGCTGCTGCCAGCCCCGCGTTGAAAGCACAGGTCGATGCCCAGCGCCGCGCCGCAAGCGGACCCTTTGTAGGACCGCCAGTTGTAAGTGGCGATGTTTTGAACCGTTCAGGCGGTATAATCGAACAAGAGGCCCGCGTTTCAGCGGCAATCAGATGGCCCGGTGAAGGGCGCTCTGGTATCAGCGCCGCGGCGCTAGCTGGCGATGCTGTAAATGCTAAGCTGGTGGCGGCCCAGCTGTCGTTAGCGGGCGATATCCGAACCGCGTATTGGCAATTGGCCGGTGCGCGTAGAGCAGTTGAGATTGAACAACAGCATGTTGCGATTGCACGCGTTGAAACCGAGCAAGTCGCAAGATTAGTGCAAGCCGGTGTGCAGGCGAGGCGGGAGTTATTGGTTTCACAGGCCGACCTTGCTGCGGCCATGGGAAGACTTTCCGCTTTCGAAAGCGATCTGGCCGAAGCGCGGGCATCGGTTGAGGCATTGATCGGTGATGTGCCGGACATATTTGGGGATGAAGACCTATCGCCAAGCACAGATATCGAAACCCACCCGGCGCTGCGCGCAGCAGAAGCGAACGCCAAGGCATTGGAAGCCAACGCCGCATATGCGCGGTTTGGCACGCGCCCTAGAGTTGAGGGGACTATTGGTGTCCGTCGTGAGCGTAACGATCCGCGTGGCAATTACGAAGATGCATTGCTCGTGGGCATTGCGGTGCCGCTCGGTCGCGATCAGCGTGCGATCGCCGAGGCGGGCGGTGCGCGTGCTGAAGCCTTGGCAGCTGTTGCCGAGGCGGCGAGGTTGCGGTTGCGGTTGATCGCAGACCAGAGAGCGGCATCGGTGCGCCTGTCAATTGCAGAACGCGCGCTTGTTGATGCCGAGATGCGGCAATCTGCGCTGCGTGAGGCGCTCATGCTGACCGAAAAAGGCCGAACGGAGGGCGAGATTGGCTATATCGAATATCTACGTGCGCGGCAGGCACTGTTCGATGCAGACCGCGATTTAGGGGCCGCCCGCATCGCGAAATCGGCGGCGATTTCTAACCTCAATCAAGCAATGGGTGTTTTACCATGATTTTCAGATATTTCATGGCATCCATTGCCGCTGCATTTTTGTTATGCGCACCATATTCCTCACAAGCGCACGGCGATGAAGATCACGGAGCTGCGGCGGCTGTCAGCGCGCCGGCTGGAACAACGCCCCGAATTGAGGCGCGAACAGCTACATTGGAGCTCGTTGCAGCGGTTGATGCCGATGACATGACGGTCTGGATTGATGGATGGGCTGACAATGCGCCGATAACCAACGCAAATGTAAACGTCACAATCGACGGCCAAAGCGAAACGGCAAAATTGGCGAACGGTGTATACACCGTGTCAGACCCCAAATTTGAGGCCGCAGGAACGCATCAGGTGGCTTTCCTTGTGACGCGCGCCGGAGCGGTCGAGTCGTTATCGGCTGAATTGAAAATTCCAGAAGCAGAAGCATCGCTATCAAGCGGTGGATGGACTTATTGGATGGTAGCGGCGGGCATTGCAGCATTGGCTACCGTCGGCTTCATCTTTTGGCGCTCGCGTAAGGCGGGCGCAGCCTTGATCATGCTCGCGTTGGGGTTCTTTTTCATGCAGCCCCGAGCCATTCAAGCGCACGGCGATGAAGATCATGGCGCGCCAGCGGCGCCCGAAACCTCCGGTGGTGACGTCATTGGTGGCGGAGATGCCGCAATACGACTGCCAGACGGAGGCGTGTTTGCCCCAAAGACCGTTCAGCGGATCATCGGTCTGCGAACAATTGTCGCGACGGATGGTTTTGCTACACCGTCTTCCAATCTCACCGGCCAAATCATCGCCGATCCGCGTCGCGGCGGTCTGGTGCAAAGCGCGACCGGAGGACGCGTCAGTGCAGGCGCATCTGGAATTGCGGTCATCGGACAATCGGTGCGTGCTGGACAGATATTGGCAATCATTGAACCGCCTCTTCAGGCGATAGACCGTGCGTCTCTGGCGCGCGAGTTGGGTGATCTCGATCAACAAATCGCGCTTGCCGCCAATCGGGCGACCCGGCTTCGTCGGCTTGAGGGCGTGGTGCCGCGCCGTGAAATTGAAGAGGCATCAATCACACTGCGCGGTCTGCAATCGCGTCGCGCAGGATTGAGTCAAGCGACATCTGCGCGTGAAGTGCTGCGTGCCCCCATCAGCGGTGTCATCTCGGTAAGCGGTGTCCGCGTTGGTCAGGTCGTTGCCGCACAGGCGACGCTATTTGAAATTGTCGATCCGTCGCGGCTCTATGTCGAAGCCAATCTGTTCGACCGCCGTCCTTTAGCGGCTGGAGCAAGCGCGGTTGGCAAGACGAGCGACGGTGCGACATTCAATCTGGTGTTTGAAGGCGCGGGCCTTGCCGACCGGGGGCGCGCGGCACAAGGCCTTTTCCGTATTGTCGGTGCGCCGCCACGTTTGCGCATTGGCGAAAGCGTAACGATTGCGGCACCACTGGGCGAGCAGGTCGCAGGTGTCATTGTGCCGCGTGCTGCGCTAATCAGCGGTTCAAATGGGTTGACATCTGTGTTCGTCAAAACGCGCGCCGAAGGCTTTGCCTTGCGCAACGTGACCACCGCGCCTGTTGACGCTAGCAGTGTCGCGATACTCTCAGGGGTTAAAGCAGACGAGCGTGTGGTGACAATCGGGGCAACTCTGCTCGGCCAGGTTCGCTAAGCATGTTCGACGCCATCGTCGCCTTTTCGTTGCGCAACCGGATACTGGTCCTGTTTGCAGCGATTGCGCTGGTTGCGATGGGGCTGGTGTCGGCAAGCCGGCTGCCGGTTGACGTCCTGCCCAATCTCAATCGTCCAGTCGTAACAATACTGACTGAGTCGCCGGGCCTCGCACCACCCGAAGTCGAAACTTTAGTAACCCGCCCAATTGAAACGTCGATGAGCGGTGTTCCCGGGGTTGAACGGGTTCGGTCGGTTTCCGGCATCGGACTTTCAGTGGTCTACGTCGAGTTTGACTGGAGCGAAGACGTCTTTCGCGCACGCCAACAAGTGGCAGAGCGGTTGACGCTCGTGCGCGAGCAAATACCGCCGGGAACAGTTCCCCAGATGGGTCCGGTGACGTCGATCATGGGCGAGATCATGCTTGTCGCCATCCCTTATGGCAAAGCCAGCCCGATGGAAGCGCGCGAGATTGCTGATTTTCAGATCCGACCCCGCCTGCTCACTATACCTGGCGTTGCACAGGTTATCCCGATTGGCGGTGAAGTGAGGCAATACCGCGTGTCGCCCGATCCGGCCGCAATGGCGGCGCAGGGTATAACGCTCGACCAGATTGATCGGCAGTTGCGCGAGTTCGGCACCAACAGCGGCGGCGGTTTCGTCGATCAGTTTCAAAAGGAGTATCTGATCCGGGGCGTAGCGCAGACAACACGGATCGACGATCTACGCGCGCTGGTCGTTGGCGAAAGTGCGAACGGCCCTGTGCGACTTTCGCAGGTAGCCTCGGCCGACTTTGCAGCCGGTTTCCGGCGCGGCGAGGCCGGTTATGACGGCGCGCCTGCGGTGGTTATTGCGGTGCAAAAGCAGCCGACCGCCGATACCATAGCAGTGACAACGCAAGTGGAGGCTGCCCTAAAGGAAATAACCGCGACTCTGCCGGACGGCATTAGCGCCGACAAGGTCCAGTTCCGCCAAGCCAATTTCATCGAAACGTCGATTGGCACGCTTCAGAAAGTTTTGATCGAAGCTGCAATCGTCGTGGCAATCGTCCTTTTCCTGTTTCTCCTCAACACCCGCACCACAGCAATTTCGCTTATATCGCTACCGATATCGATTTTAATCACGGCCATTGTGTTTTCCATTTTTGGCCTGTCGATCAATACAATGACGCTGGGTGGACTGGCGATTGCGATCGGCGAATTGGTAGATGATGCCGTCGTTGACGTGGAAAATGTGTTTCGGCGTTTACGCGAGAATGCGGCATTGCCCGAACCGAAATCATCGCTTGTCGTCATCGCCCATGCGTCGGGTGAGGTGCGTTCGGGCATTGTCTATGCCACCGCAATCATCATCCTAGTCTTTCTGCCGTTGTTCTTCTTGGGCGGCGTCGAAGGACGTCTGTTCGCCCCGTTGGGGCAAGCCTATATCGTGTCGATCCTCGCTAGCTTTGTCACCGCCGTTACACTGACACCTGTTCTGTGCTATTATCTGCTTCCCAAGATTGCGCAGATTCATGCCGAGCGCGAGTCCGGTTTGGTGACACGCCTTAAACAGGCGAATGCGTGGATACTCGATTGGGGCTTTGCCCGCGTGCGCGGTATTTCAATCGCGGCTGGCATTGTCAGTGTCCTCGCTATCGGCGGTGCCTTATTGCTGCCCCGTGCATTTCTGCCGACGTTTAACGAAGGTAGCTTTGTTGTCGGCTTTCAGCTCGAACCCGGAATTTCGCTCGAAGCCTCAAGCCAATTGGCGGCGACCGCAGAAAAGCTCCTGCTCCAAATACCGCAGGTTGAAAGCGTCAGTCGCCGGACAGGGCGGGCCGAACTCGATGAACATGCGGAGGGTGTGCATTCAAGCGAACTCGACGTGGCCCTGAAACCCGATACCGAAGATCGAGACGCGGTTGCTGAAACCATCCGCAAGCAATTAGCCATATTGCCCGGTTCTATCTCGGTTGGTGCGCCCATCGGTCACCGGCTCGATCATTTGCTCTCCGGCGTGCAAGCGCAAATTGTCATAAAGATATTCGCAGAAGATTTGGACGCCGCGCGGGCCAGTGCCGAGCAGTTGCGTGCCGCTGCTGTCGAGATTCCCGGCGTCGTCGATTTGCGGGTCGAAAAGCAGGTGCGCGTGCCGCAACTCGACCTGCGGATCGATTATGAGAGGGCAAGCAGTTACGGCATTACGCCCGCAGCAGTGTCCGACGCGATTGCAACATTATCCAACGGCAAGATTGTCAGCCGCGTTGTTGATGGCCTTAAACGCTATGATGTAGTGCTACGGCTTCCTGATGAAACCCGCACGACGGCGGCATTGGCTGATCTACTTATCGAAACGCCTGGAGGCCCTGTGCCGCTCCGCAACTTAGCGGAAATCATAGAAACGGATGGTCCTAACCAAATACTGCGGGAAGGTGGAAAACGCCGGATAGTTGTCTCTGCCAACGCGGCTCCGGGCGCCAATCTGGGCAACATCGTCACCGCAATCGAGGCGGAAGCCGCCAAACTCAAACTGCCCGTTGGCGGTTTTGTCCGCGTCGAGGGCCAGTTCGAAGCACAGCGCGAAGCGGCGCTAACGATTGCTGGCCTGTCACTTGTTTCGTTCGGTTTAATCTTTGTGCTGCTGTTCACACGGTATCGTTCGGCCAGGCTCGCGCTGATCATCATGGCCGGTGTCCCAATGGCGCTGGTTGGGTCGGTGCTAGCACTTACGCTTGCAGGATTACCGCTTTCGGTCGCCAGCATGGTCGGGTTCGTCACGCTCACTGGTATTGCATCACGCAACGGTATTTTGAAAGTCAGCCACTATATCAACCTAGCGCTTCATGAAGGCGAGAGATGGAGCGATGCAATGATCATTCGTGGCACGCTAGAACGGTTGACGCCTGTGCTTATGACTGCGCTTGCCGCAGGCCTAGCTCTTACGCCACTTCTGATCGGAGCGGATGAACCTGGAAAAGAAATCCTCCATCCAGTAGCGGTAACAATATTTGGCGGCCTGTTGTCAGCAACATTACTCGACGCGCTCATTACGCCAATCCTGTTCCGTCTATTTGGTCAGGCACCGCTTGAACGCATTGTCGATGAAGCCCGCCAATCTGGTAACTTACGGGCTTATTAGCCCTCAACCCAAGGATATTCCCTATGAGAAAAGCATTATTACTCCTTGCCGCGTCAGCTTTTGCGCTTAGCGCCTGCGGCGAAAAGAAGCATGATGATGGCCATACTGATGCAGATCATGCCGCAATTGCTGCCAAGGAAGCTACAGGCGGTGAACATGCCGGAATGGATATGGGCGAAGCTAGTCATCATCACGGGGCTGCGACTCTCAAAGTTGCAATGGCTCCCGCCGGTGCTTTTACACCGGGCAAGCCGCAATCGGTGACACTTACTTTGACCGACGTAAAGACCGGCGCGCCGATTGGCCCCGATCAACTGGCGCTTGCGCACACAAAGAAGCTGCATTTGCTCATCATTGATGAAAGTCTGACCGATTATCAGCATATTCATCCTATCGCAGGTGCGAAGCGGGGCGACTGGACGTTCAGTTTCACGCCTAAATTTGGCCGGAAATACCGTGTGTGGGCCGACTCAACGCGCAAAGATGGCGATCAGGAATATGTGTTTGCTGACATGATTGCCGGGTCAGAGAAAGCGCCTGCGCCTGACGCAAAGCCAGTTGTCACCGCAGAAATGGGCGGTCTCAAGTTCGCACTCTCGTTTGCCGGCCCCGTAAAAGCTGGCGAAGGCGTCATGGGTAGTGTCGCAATTGTCGATGCGAAATCCGGCCAGCCCTTCACCCAGTTGCAACCTATCATGGGCGCATTTGGCCATGTTGTGGCCTTTTCACGCGACTGGAGTTCAATCGAACACGTCCACCCGCAAGGCACCGAGCCTAAATCTGACAGTGAACGTAGCGGACCGGTTGTTGGCTTCCATATGGAACCCAAGAACGGCGGTATCATGAAGATATTCGTCCAGATCATGGCCAATGGCCGCGAAGTGATCGTGCCGTTTACCGTGAATGTAGGCGCATAAGGGAGCAAAAACGAAGAGAGCAATTTTGATCGTTCAATCGCCCCGATTGCACGAAATTGCTTGGCCGAAGTTAATACAAACAGGCGGCGCAAATTAGCACCGCCTGTTTGTACCTCACCGCGCAGGCAAGCATTTTGTGGAGACCGGCAATGAATTCAAGTGATCACTCGTTGCACAAACCGGCGACTAATACGGCTCCGTCAGAATCGACGAACATGGCGACCGATCCCGTCTGCGGAATGACAGTCGATCCGGCAAAGACAGCACATCATGCCACCCACGACAGTGCTGATTATCATTTTTGCAGTGCGGGGTGTCTGGCTAAATTCACCGCAGACCCGGCCAAATATCTGTCCACTACCCCGCGCCCAGAACCCGTCGCCGCGCCGGGAGCTATGTGGATATGCCCTATGCACCACGAAATCCGCCAGCAAGGACCGGGAACATGCCCTATTTGCGGGATGGCGTTGGAGCCTGAAGAGCCTTCATTGGATGATGCGCCAAACCCCGAGCTGGTGGATTTTACGAAGCGTTGGTGGGTGTCGGCGGCGCTGGCAGTGCCACTGCTGATCCTGACGATGGGAACAGAATTTCTCAGACTGCATTTGGTCGATCCCGCCTATTCGCCGTGGATTCAATTGGCGCTGACTGCACCGATTGTCTTGTGGGCAGGCTGGCCGTTTTTCACGCGCGGATGGACATCAATCGTCACGCGAAAACTAAATATGTTCACCCTGATCGCCATCGGTGTCGGCGCAGCATTCCTATACAGCGTGGTTGCGACCTTTGCACCGGGCCTGTTCCCCGCGACCTTCAGAATGCACGGCGGCATGGTGCCAGTCTATTATGAAGCGGCTGGCGTGGTCGTGGCGCTCGTGTTGCTTGGACAAGTGTTGGAGCTGCGCGCAAGAGCCGCAACCGGCAAGGCAATCCGTGCGCTACTCAATCTCGCGCCAAAAACCGCACGGCGCATAAATGCTGACGGAACCGAAACCGAAATTCCTTTATCCGACGTTCACACAGGCGATCGCCTGCGCGTTCGTCCAGGCGAAGCCGTCCCGGTGGACGGCGTGGTGATCGAAGGCCGTTCATCTGTCGATGAGTCGATGTTGACGGGCGAACCTTTGCCGGTCGCTAAGGAAGCGACCAGCGCGCTGACGGGCGGCACGGTCAATGGCACCGGTAGCATTGTCATGGAAGCACAAGCGGTCGGCAGCGATACCATGCTGGCGCGCATCGTTCGTATGGTAGCCGAAGCGCAGCGCAGCCGCGCGCCGATACAAGCCGTCGCCGACCGGATTTCAGGCTGGTTCGTGCCGCTGGTGATTGCCATTGCCATACTGTCCTTCGCGGTCTGGAGCCTCGTTGGCCCCGAACCGCGTATCGGCCATGCGCTGCTCAACGCCATTGCCGTGCTCATCATAGCCTGTCCCTGTGCATTGGGATTAGCAACGCCGATGTCGATCATGGTTGCAACCGGACGCGGTGCACATGCTGGCGTTTTGGTCAAACATGCCGAGGCGCTGCAAGCTTTCGAGAAAGTCGACACTTTGGTCATCGACAAGACTGGCACGCTCACTGAAGGTAAACCCAAGCTGGTTGCCATCCAAACAAGCGGCGGCATGGACGAAAACGAATTTCTGGCGCTTGTTGCAGCCGTCGAAGCGCGCTCGGAGCATCCGCTGGCTCATGCCATTGTGAGTGCCGCACAGGAGCGCAAGCTGACGCTAGATGAGCCGGAGAATTTCGAGGTTCAGGTCGGCGCGGGCATAAGCGCCCAAGTCGGCGGGCGCGCTGTCGTAATTGGCAATGCCGCACAGATGCAGCGCATCGGTGTTGATCCAACTCCCCTCAATGAAGCTGCTGAAACCCGACGCCGCGAGGGTGCGGGCGTGATGCTGATCGCGGTTGATGGCAAACTTGCAGGATTGGTCGCTGTTGCCGATCCCATTCGTGCCAATGCGCGCGAAGCCATTGAGGCGCTTCGAAAACACGGCCTGCGCGTTATCATGCTTACCGGCGACAATCCGACGACCGCGCAAGTCGTTGCCGACGCGGTTGGCGGGCTAGACGGTGTTCATGCCGAGCTCAAACCTGACGACAAGGCACGCATCGTCGGCGAACTCAAAGCAGCAGGCGCTAAGGTCGCAATGGCGGGCGACGGGATCAACGATGCACCGGCACTTGCCGCTGCCGATGTCGGTCTTGCGATGGGAACCGGCACCGATGTTGCGATTGAGAGCGCAGGGATCACGCTCACGAAGGGCGACCTTGCAGCCGTAGTCCGCGCCCGCGCTCTTGCCAAAGCAACGATGCGCAATATCCGGCAAAACCTGTTCTTCTCGTTCCTGTTCAACGGCGTCGGCGTTCCGGTGGCGGCTGGCGTGCTTTACCCCGTGTCTGGCATCCTGATGTCACCGATGATTGCAGGAGCCGCTATGGCGCTATCATCATTTACTGTCGTGATGAACGCGCTTCGGCTCAATCGGGTGAAGCTGTAACGATTCACGGTTATAAGGCGAATTGACAATTATAGCCTATCCGCCCATTTTAGGTATCGAATGAAAACGCTGTTACGCCATCTCTTGTTGCTTGGGGCCATGTTTGGCCTCTTGTGGCAGGGCGTGGCCTATGCGTCGCCGCCTTGCGCTGAAATGCAGCAGGAGCAGAGCGCCGCCGCCTCGTCGATGGCGGGCATGGCGGATTGCATGGAAGCCGAAAAGCAATCGCGCGACAGTGCGCCGCCCTGCAAGGATATGAAGGCTGGCTGCTTTGCGATGGTCGGCTGCACGTCGCTGGTGGGGCTTGGCGCATTGCCAATTGCCGTTGATGCGCCGGTCAGCACCACTTCTTCCTTTGACTTGGCTGCAAGCCCGGTCCTGATCGGGCGCAACGAAGCTCCCATACCCGATCCCCCCTCTATCCTTGGCTGAACCAACCGGCGTTCGGCAGCTTTGATGCTGCTGCGGGCGCAAAATTGATTCAACTAAGGATATTCAACATGAAAATTTTACTGACAATCGCCGCAACACTTGCGGCATTCACCTCCTTATCGGCTCAAGCGGCAAATGATCGCGGCCCCGGCCACTATGAATGGCAATCACGCCCCACTCCGGGTCCGAACAAGTCCAACCTGCCATCGCGCGTTCGGGTCTGGGTCAAGGATGACCAGACCAAGATGGCCAATTGCGATTGCGACATGATGAAGGTCGCTGCCGCCGATTGCATGATGATGCCCGGCAAGGGCGCTTCTCCCTCCAAAGGCTGACGGATGTCGTCCCGGCCTGCGCTACGAGCGTGGGCCGGGGCGGTCCCGTTCGGCTCTCGCGGTAAAAGGGGGATATTTCATGCGCAAGTTTATTGGCGCGGCGTTGCTTTTGTTGCCTGCAACGCTTCATGCCGAACCGCTGACGTTCGACGCTGCGCTTCAGCGCGCGCAAAGCGAAGCTCCGAGTCTGAAAGGGCGTGAGGCAGGCGTTACCTCCGCACAGTCTGCCGCGATTGCGGCTGACCGGCTGCCCGATCCGACGCTGGACGTCGGCATCCGGGATTTTCCCGTAACAGGACCAGATGCAGGACGCTTCAATCGTGATGACTTCACGATGACGACGATTGGCGTGAGCCAACAGTTCATCAATCCTGCCAAACGCCACGCACGCGCCGCGCGAGCGGGTGCTGATATTGGCATCGCCGAAGCCGGGGTTGAGGTGGAGGCGCGGAACATCCGTTTGGAAACTGCGCTCGCCTGGGTCGATCTTTATTACGCCGAACGCCAACTCGACCAACTGAAGCTGCTAGATGAGAGTCTAAGCAACCTCCAATCGACGGTGACGGCGCGCCTGACCTCGGGTAGTGCGCGACCCTCTCAATCCCTCGAACCAGACCAATTACGTGCGCAAGTGAACGACCGGCGCATTGCATTGGTGGCTGAGATTGCCAAGGCACGAGCGAGGCTGTCACGTTACACTGGTGATCCCGATCCTTCTGTCGCTGAAACGCCGCCTGAATTCACGATCAATCGGGCCGCGTTGCTCGCAGGCGTTGGTGATTTACCAAGCCTGCGCGCGCTCGATGCCCAAACCGCAGCAATGGACGCCGAAACCAGATTGGCACGGGCCGACAAGACGCCCGACTGGAAAGTCAGCGCCTCCTACGGCCGCCGCGAACCCAATTTCGGCGATCTGGTTTCGGTCGGTGTGTCGATTGAACTGCCGTTGTTCGGTCGCAAGCGCCAAGACCCCAAAATTGCGGCTCGGGCAAGCGAAGCCGAACGCGCGCGGTTTGATCGGTTAGCCGGTGAACGCGAAGCGATTGCGGCGCTGGAAGGCGATCTGG
>JAKFUU010000050.1 GCA_021732525.1 Sphingomonadaceae bacterium
CTTGGGCCAATATCCGCGCCATGCCGGGCCGCAAAGTCAAACCCGCGTTCAGCCACTTTCTTTATAAATATCGCAACTTGGTCGAGAGGTTCTTTAACAAACTAAAGCACTTCCGCGCCATTGCAACCCGATACGACAAACGGGATGACAACTTCCTCGCCTCCGTCCAACTCGCCTCAATCCGAATCTGGATCAAACATAATGAGTCGGTGACCTAGGCTCTGGCCCTCGTTACCCCGCAGCTTCGGCATTGGGGATCTTTGGGCAGCGTGATGCTGCGCATCGCCGGCTTCATACCGTCAAAAATATGCAGCTTGCCCATTTGCGGCTCGCCAAAGCCCGTTAGGATGCGGATTGCCTCCATCGCGGCGAAGCTTCCCATCACACCGCACATGGCACCGAGCACGCCCAGCGTCACGCAATCATCACAATCACCGGGATCATGCGCATCGCCAACGAAACAGCGGTAGCAAGGCGCATCGGCTTGCCAGCCAAAAAAACTTCCAATCTGTCCATGAAATTGCCCGATGGCGGCGCTGACCAGCGGGGTTTGCGAAGCAAGGCACAGATCATTGACCAGCAACCGCGTGGCAAAATTATCGCTGCCATCGATCACAATATCAACGCCGTCAAGCAAGCTGGGCGGGGTTTCGTTGGTGATCCGCTGCTGTATACCATGGAATAGGACATCGCCGTTCAGCCGCGCGACCGCCTGCCCCGCGGCGCTCACTTTTGCTGCGCCAATCTGCGCCGCGCTATAGAGTATTTGTCGCTGCAAATTGGAGAGGGAAACCACATCGTCATCGACCACGCTGATCGTGCCCATGCCCGCCGCCGCCAGATATTGCATCGCCGGACAGCCAATGCCGCCCGCGCCAATGAGCAGCACATGGCTCGACAGCAGCTTGGCCTGTCCCGCGCCGCCGACATCGCGCAGCACGATATGCCGGGCGTAACGATCAAGCTGCGCGTCGGTGAGCGTCATACCCCCGTGGAGCCAAATCCGCCCGCGCCGCGCGGGGTTTCGGCAAGCCTGTCGACCTCAATCATCGCCGCCTGCATCACCGGGGCCACCACAATCTGCGCGATCCGGTCACCGACCTTGATTGCGAAATCCTCATCGCCCAAATTGGCGAGAATAACCTTAATCTCGCCGCGATAATCCGCATCAATGGTGCCGGGCGTGTTGAGGCAGGTGATCCCATTGTTAAGCGCGAGGCCGGAACGGGGGCGGATTTGCACTTCATAACCTTGTGGGATGGCAAAGGCAAATCCGGTCGCCACCGCGGCGCGCGCACCGCTGCGCAAATTCAGGCTTTCGGCTGCGCAAATATCCATCCCCGCCGCGCCGCTGGTGGCATAGCGGGGCAGCGGCAATCCCGCGCCATTATTCAGCCGCTTCACTTGAATTTCAACCGGTGATTGCATCGGCTATTTTCTCCATCAATTTGCGCGCGATCATTTCTTTGCTGCTTTCGGGCCAGCTTTCGGTGCCGCCTGCGGTTATGATATGGAAAGCGTTATTTTCGCCGCCCATCACATTTGTCTCTTTTGGCCCCGACACATCATTGGCGATAATCCAGTCGCAACCTTTCTTGGCCAGCTTTTCCCTGGCATATTCGATAATATTTTCGGTTTCGGCGGCAAAACCGATCAGCAGCTTTGGCCGCCGCGAATGCTGCGCCAGGCCCGCCAAAATATCTGGATTTTCCTTCAGCGACAATGGCGCGGGCGGCGCGCCTTTTTTCTTAATCTTTTGCGGGGCGATATCGGCGGCGCGGTAATCGGCGACGGCGGCCACCATAATCGCAATGTCAGCGGGCAGCGCTTTTTCGACCTCCGCGGCCATTTCGCGCGCGCTTTCGACATCGATGCGGATGACGCCGGGCGGGGTGACCAGATGCACCGGCCCTGCCACCAATGTTACCGCCGCGCCCATTTCCGCCGCCGCCTGCGCAATCGCAAAACCCTGCCGCCCCGACGAGCGGTTGGTGATATAGCGCACCGGGTCGATCGCTTCATGCGTGGGGCCAGCGGTCACCAGCACGCGCTTGCCATATAGCGGGCGAGGGGATTCTTCGGCAAAATCGGGCTGCGCGGCAAGCCTATCCGCGCGCGCAGACGGATGCGGTGCCGGCGCGCGCGGCGCGGTGAGCGCGGCGTTGAAGGGATGCGCCAGCATCGTGCAAATCCGCTCGGCAATCGCGGGCGGTTCGGGCAGGCGGCCGGGACCATATTCGCCGCAAGCCATTTCGCCTTCATCGGGGTCCATAATCTGGACGTCATCGGCGCGCAGCATGGTCAGGTTGCGCTGCGTTGCCCGGTGGCTCCACATCCGCACATTCATCGCCGGAACCGCCAGCACCGGCTTGTCGGTTGCCAGCAATATCGTCATGGCCAGATCATCGGCAATCCCGGCGGCCATTTTGGCCAGGATATTGGCGGTGGCGGGGCAGATGACGATCAAATCTGCCTGGCGTGAAAGCTGTATATGACCGATTTCGCGTTCTTCTTTCAGGTCGAACATATCGCCATAGACATGATCCTCGCTCATCACGCCCAGCGACAATGGCGTCACAAATTCAGCGGCGCTTTGCGTCATCACCGCGCGCACGCCGATTCCCTGCCGCCGCAAAAGCCGGATCAGCTCCAGCGATTTGTAAGCCGCAATCCCGCCACCAACGATCAGCAAAATTCGTTTCGGATTATCCATATCGCCCCTTTGCCAGCTAACGCATCCCAAGGAAAGCGCGCGCATGCCCGCCCATAGTCACGCAAAAATCGCCACCGATTGCATTCCGGTCATCACGGGATCACCCGCGCTGTTCCACACGGTCATATATTGGCTGCTCGCGCCATGCGCCGCATGATGCGTTTGGCTATCGAGGAACCACCATCCGTCTTTGGTCGCCGGTGTGTCGGTGAGTATATTAAGCTGCCAATTCATGCTGCTGACCATGCCCTTTTCGCGCATCAAACCCATCGCCGACGGCGGCAGCGCATCGCCGATACAGATCAGCTCGGCCACCGGATCAAGCCCGTCTCGCTCGGCAATGCGGTGCCAATTGGCGAGCCGCGACTGTTCCAAACCCAAATCCAGCCGGTTACCGGGATATTGCATATGGCCGGTGAAAAATTCGCGCGGCCCGCTGCGGATATTTTCAGGCGGTGGGATCGGCGGAAAATCGGGCCGGGTCAGCCCTTCATAATCCAAATGGCTGGTCCGCCGGTTCATAAAGACAAAACAGCCGCTAAGCCCCGTGTCCGCACCGCTGATAATGTCGCTGCGGATGAAGGCGGTGTTGCGCCCGCGCCGCAGCACCGAAGCCGCAATCTCAACCTCGCCCGCCAATGGCCCGGCAAAGGATATTTGCGCCGATATCAACGGCGGCAGTTCCGCGTCCAAATTGCGCGCCGCTTGATAGGCCAAAGCCGCGCTCAACCCGCCATAAGCCGTGCGCCCCTGATGCCAGCTGGGCGGGATGGTTATCGTCTGTCGCGCGGCGCCGACGTTCATTTGCGACAATAGCGATGCCAAATTCATCTTTGCGGTCCACCCATCATTCGTTGAGCACTTTTGCGGCGGTCTTATTCATAAAGGCGGCAAGCCGGTCTTTCGACGCGGGCTGCGTATTGGTGATTCCGGCGATGAAGGCTTCGGCAAAATAAGCATCGCCCGACGCCATATTGCCAATATGCGCAATTCCCGATGTGATCGCATAATTGGATAATGGCGGATTTTGCGCCGCGGTTCGCGCGATTTCCATGGCTTTATCAAGGCTGGAGCCTTCCACCAAATATTGGCAGAAACCAGCGGACACGGCCTCATCGCCCGAATAGACCCGGCCCGTGAGCATCATGTCCACCATCCGCGCTTCGCCGACCAGCCGGGCGACGCGCACCGTTGCGCCGCCGCCGGTGAAAATACCGCGCTGTCCTTCGGGCAAGGCAAAATAAGTGGTGGCATCGGCAATGCGGATATGGAACGATGTCGCCAATTCCAATCCGCCGCCCACCACGGCGCCGTTCAGCGCGCCGATCACGGGTTTGCCGCAATGCTGAATGGCATCAAAGGCGGCATGCCAACGCCGGCAAATATACATGAAATCGGATGCGCTGCGCGCTTCGGTGTGATGTTCGATCAAATCCAGCCCGGCGCAAAATACTTTGCCTTCGGCCCGGATCACCACGGCGCGGACCCCGTCGCTGCGCCGCACCCATTCAAACAGATCGAAAATTTCCTCTATGAACGCCGCGGATAGCGCATTGCGCTTTTCCGCGCGGTCGAGCGTGACGACCAATATGTCGCCGTCGCTTTCGGTCCGCATAAATTCAAGCTTCGGAACGGCTAAATCGGCTGTCATATTATCTCCCCATAAGCCCGAAAATAACGCTTCGCCTCAGGCTTACCAAGCTGCAGCGGGTAACAAAAGGCCTAAAAAAGCAAATGGCGATCTGCGGACTACGGACTTCTTAAATCTTTTGTCTATTTCCTGTTGGCACGACTAACTTATCGGTATTTTAAGGGATTCAATGCAAAAGGCGGTGGTTATTTTGCCTTGTTCCAAAGTTTTTATACCGATGAGCGTTGATTTCACCTTGACCAAAAACAGCATCGCCGCGGTCATACCCTGTTACCGCGTTGGCGAAATTGTGTTCGATGTTATCGCACGCATGGGGCCGGAGGTGACGCATATATTGGTCGTGGATGATTGTTGCCCCGATGCGACAGCCGATAAAATCGCCGCGCGCGTTGCCGATCCTCGGTTAACCATTATTCGCCATGAACAGAATAAGGGTGTAGGCGGCGCGGTTGTTTCCGGCTACCGCAAGGCCTTAGAATTGGGCGCTGAGATTGTTGTCAAGGTGGATGGCGACGGACAAATGCCGCCCGAACTTATTCCGCATTTGGTGCGGCCAATCTTGGCGGGCGCGGCCGATTATACCAAAGGCAATCGGTTTCATTCTCTGTTTGATGTAAAAGCCATGCCGGGCAGCCGCTTATTGGGCAATGGTATCTTGTCCTTCGTCACGAAAATTTCCAGCGGCTATTGGAGCTTATTTGATCCCACCAACGGCTTTACCGCCATCCACCGTGAGGCATTGGGTCGGTTGGAATTGAACAATGTATCGGAGCGCTATTTTTTTGAAACG
Organism: Sphingomonadaceae bacterium; assembly: GCA_021732525.1. Classification (GTDB taxonomy): domain Bacteria; phylum Pseudomonadota; class Alphaproteobacteria; order Sphingomonadales; family Sphingomonadaceae; genus Sphingorhabdus_B. The sequence continues at coordinate 5,155 of JAKFUU010000050.1, forward strand.
GATATGCTCATCAATCTGGGCAATATCCGTGCGGTGGTGCGGGATGTACCGATGCGCGCGCTATATGGCGATGAGGTTAGCGGGTTGAAGATATCAAAAACCGCATGGTCATTCCTGACCGGACATACGCGCGAGTTTTTGAAGCGTCTGCTGTATAATTATTTCATGCGCGATTTTTCCTTTGCCTCGCTGCAGTTATTGTTTGGATTGCTGCTGACTGGATTTGGCCTTGGTTTTGGCGGGTTGGAATGGTGGCTTCATGCGTCGCGTGATACCGCCGCAACCACCGGAACCGTTATGCTGGCGGTATTGCCGATTATCCTGGGGTTCCAATTGCTGTTGAGCTTTTTGTCGTATGACATCGCCAACGAACCCAAACAATGTTTGCAAGACCTGTTTCAATTGAACGCGCGCAGTCGCTTTGCTCAACCGGTCGAGCATGATGGTGCCGCTGAACTGCGCCGCAGCAAGGCCAAGACATAAGGTGCCCGTGGATCGCAATCCTTTGAGCGGGGAGGCAACGCGCTATCTGCAGTCCGGGCTGGGGGTTTATGCGCTCGATTTGGCGGCATTTAGCCTGCTCAATTGGTTGGCGCCGCAGCATTATGTCATATGGACCGTTGCGGGGCGGGTGATCGGTGCGGCGGCGGGTTTTGCCCTGCATAACCATTATAGTTTTGCTGGGCGCAAAGAATATTCCGCCGGGCAATCGGCAGTAAGATATGCCGTGTTGCTGGCGCTGAACGTCGCATTATCGGCTATGCTGCTTAATGCGGCGGTGAAATGGCTTGGTTTAGACAGCCGATGGGTGCGGCCGATAATCGATATTTTGATCATCGGTCTGGCGTTTTTAGGTTCCAAATTTTGGGTTTTCAAGCAGGTGCGGGGCTTGGAATAATGCTCAGAAGGCTATCCATTCTTTCCTCACCCTTGTTGATTCTGTTGCTATTGCTGGGCGGCTTTGCGGCCTTGGTTTCGGTATTTTGGGTTGGTTTTGTCGCGTCCGATGATGTCACCTTCGCGACGGGCGGCTATGGCTGGATCGAGGATTTTCCCTTTGTCGGCGGGCATGGCACCATCCGCTATCCCATTACCATACCGTTGGCGCTGTCCTTCCTCAGTTTCGGTGGGAATGAGGTTGCCCTGGCTTTGCCCAGCCTGCTTTACATGATTGCCGCCATGGCGATTGCTTTCCAATTGATCAGGAGCGTGTCGGGAAAGCGCGGCGCGATATTGGCGCTCTTATGCGTCATCACCACACCGTTATTCATGGTGCAAGGATCGATTGCCAATGTCGATATGCCGGAGCTTTTTTATCAACTGGCCAGCTTCGCCTTATTCTTAAAAGGACTAAGGCACAGCGCCCCGGCGCGCTGGTTTTTTGCCGCCGGAATGATGGCCGGTTTGGGTTTTCTGACGCGCGAGACGTCGGTGTTCATTGCCGGATTTTATGCCCTGCTATTCTTTGCCGCTTATCAAAAAAGCCGGTGGCAGTATCTTTGGATTGCCGCCGGATTTTTGGGCATATGGAGTTTGGAGCTGCTTTATCTGGGTTTGATGACGGGCGATCCGCTATACCGCATTACTATTGCCTTAAATCATGACAGCAGTATCGATCGTTCCATCGATGTGGTAGGTAACTTCATTATTCATCCCGCTCTCGATCCATTGTTGGTCCTGCTCATTAATCAGGAGTTTATGCTGTTATTCTGGCTGGCGATACCTGCGGCCGCTTGGATGATGTTATCGCGGACAGTCCCCGCGCAGGAACAAAGGCTGGCGCGATTATTGGCGCTTTATGGTCTTGCGATTTTTATGGCCACGGGCGCGGCGGTAACATTATTGCCGCTTAACCCCCGCTATTTCACCGCACCGGCTTTTGTTGCTGCACTGTTGCTTGGCATGGCGGCGGCGCATTTATGGCCGTGGCGACGGGGGCTGGCCTTGCTATTGCTGGCCGCACTTTTGGGCAGCAATATGGTGGGCGCCTATGTGGAAAATCGGCATTCGGTTTACGGCGTGAGGGTCTATGCCGCATTGGCGGCGCGCCTGCAGGAACCGGTTTATACCGATCCGATGACGCGATACCGCGCTGAGCTCCCGCTGAAATGGCATAATGTGAGGGGCAGGGCGATAGCAAGTCCGCCCCAGGCAGGTGTCTTATATTTTTGGAACCCGGCGCTGGCTGCGACCCCGAACAGCCGGATGACGGCGGAGCAAATGCCCGATTTTGCAAGGCCGCCCGGGCGGGTGATTGCAGAGTTAAGACCGCCCCTGGACCCGATACTCGCCGCCGCCGAGGCAATGGGCTTGCGACCGCTTATTCCATCTTCGATAGGAAACAAGCTTGCCGCCCGCCATCCGCCCGTCGTCCTGATTCGTGTCGTGAAAAAGCCGTGATTTAGCGGAATTGATGTCGTTATCTGTGGGTTTCGCGTTCCTATTTTCCATTTTTTTCTGAAATAAATTATATTTTAGAATATCTTGAGGGCAAAGAATCTCACCTCGCGGCAAATTTCTCCATTCTGTTTATAGCGCTGGAAATGTAGGAAATATCCTATTAGTTGAATTCGGGTTCAGTACAGAAGGAGAACATTATGTTTATCACCGGCCCATCTGAAATTCAGTTTGCCAACGGATCGGCGCAGGAAAATCTTGCGCTTACCCTTTCTAGCGGGCAATCGCCCGTCGCTCTTACCGTTACGTCCGTACCCGCGTCGGTTGCGGCCGTTCGGTTGAACGCTACATCCTCCCCCTTAACATTGGGGGCGGCACTTACGCAGACGCAGCTTGGCTCGTTGCTGGTTACCCGCACCGCTAACGGTTCGGGCCTTGGTGCGGCGATTGGTAGCAATGCAACAACCGGTGTACGCTGGCGTCATTACGCCACGGGCACAGCCGCGCCTGCTTTTGCCACAACCGCCAGCGGCATTACCCAGGCGCAAGCAGTAGATGCCGTGAGGAATGGTAATTTTTGGCTTCCCGGCTGGCCTACAAGCGGCACCGGCACCCATACGATTGACGTATTATTTTCTAGCGGCACAGCCATTACGCTGGGACGGATTATGGATATGTTGGTTAGCCTGAGCTATAATGGACAAACCACCGAACAATGGACGGGGATCACCGCCAGAGCGATCACGAGCACCAACGGCACGGCGGTTACTGTGGGCAACATCCTCACTATTGCAGCCAATAATAGCGAGCCTCTATCGCGTAAGCTAATTGGCGGAAATGTAACGGGCGCGGCCTCTGCAACTTGGTATGGTGTTCGCTTGGAAGCGGTGCCGATCCGGTATCCTTGCATTTTTTCAGGCTTCACGGTGCAGCCGACGACGGCTTCGCCTATTTACGGGCCGATCATCGGCAACAGCGCAGTAACCGCCGTTAGATGGCGCTTTTTCAATACAGGAACAACGGCGCCTGCGTTGCTCTCCTCAACAACGGGCTTGACTCAGGCGGTGGCTGTTCAATCGGTGAAAGATAGCAATTTTTGGTTGCCTGACTGGCCGGGATCGAGCGCGGGCACAAAGACCGTCGATATATTGTTCGATACCGGCACTGCGATCACTCTGGGCCAGGTCAGAAACATGTTGGCCAGCCTGAATTATGGCGGACAAACCAGCGATCAATGGGGTAGAATAACGGCCAAGGCTTTGACCAGCTCGGATGGATCCGCAGTGCAGGTGCGCAATAACCTTACCATAAGCGCAAATGCCAACGAGCCGAATTCCCAAAAACTGTTGAACGGTTTGGTAACGGCTGCAACCTCTGCGCGCTGGTTTGGCATTCGTTTTGAAAATGTACCGCCGACTTATCCTATGATATTTGGCGCTATCGGTTTTCAGGCCATAACGGGAACAAGCGGGACCAGCTTTGATGCGCTGGCAACGCCGGTATATTTCGGGGTTCGCGCGGTTGATGCTATTGGCGATTATGCCGATTTCATCGTGGCTATTGGGGATAGTGGAACCAATTTTAACGCAGGCACGCCGCCACCATCGCCCCCGCCGCCCAACCCTTTGCCTAATCCCAGCGGGGCAAATGCTATTATTTATGGCGACCCCGGCACGCGTTTCCCGTTGAATATAACCTTGGGCGGGGTAACCGGCACACATAGCCTCACCATTCCGGCTGGGCTTAGCTTGGTGCAGGAAACGGTAATGCAGGAGCCACAAAGCCGGGCTTCCGACTATATATTCGCCAACGCGGCAGGGCCCTTCACACCGCAGCAAAACAATGGGGGGGTCAGCGCCAATACTCTGGCTATTGTTGGACCAAACGCGAGCTTTGACGGTACCTATCTTAATCTGCCCAAAGACACATATCTTAATGGCGGTGCATTTGGCATTAGTTTGCCGACGACTGCGGACGCAGCGACAACGCAAACACCGCGATCGATGACGTTAAATTTTGTCGGCATATTACCCGTCAATGAAACGATCTTGGTGTCGTTATATAGCTTCAGCAAGGGTCAGTTTGCTTTGACAAAGCATTGGGAAGCCGGGCGTTTGCGTGCTTATGTGGAACGAGATGGCCGAACCGTTGAGTTTGTTAGTGAGCCGGTGGTTTCGACAACTGCGCTGGAAGATGTTTCGGTTGAATATATCGACAATCCGACCGGCGCCGGCGGCACGCTGCGATTCCTGCGCAATGGCGTCGCCTTTGGTCCCTCGAATGTCGTACCATTTAAGCTGCGGATACCGCCTGATGCGGTGTTGAATTGCAACGCATCCATCGGCAATACGTCTAATTCAAATGCGATCAGAATTAGAAGGGTTGGCGTCAGAATGGAAACATTGGTTGCGGTTTCCAGATTTACGCCGGTTGTATCGGGAAATGTCGATTCTTCCATTATTGAGCGGTTATTTGTCGATGCAGCGACGGTATCTGTGCCGCAACCATTCCGGACCATCAGCTATCAAAAAGCAGGCAACGCGGCGGTATCGCTGGACGTTGTGATCGGTCCCCTAACGGTTCCGGCGGGACAGGCCTATCGCGCAGTGCTGGAAAATTGGTCTACGGGTTCAGCGGTCAGCCACCCCAATGTCCTGGTAATGACCAAGGCGACAAAACAGAATTGTAAATTTGAGGATGCTATTTTGTTTGCACAGCAGCCTGCTTGGACCGAATGTTTGCCGCAAGGTGCCGTGCCCGTTATTAACGGTATCGAATATCGCTGTGAGGCGATCCGCATGCCGGGCTATATCCAATTTCAGTTCGGATATGACTGGTCCGCAGCGTCCATGCCTGACAATCCCTTTGGTGACCCAACGGGCAAAGAAAGCTATATGGTGCCGCATAAATGGCGGATTGAGGATCAGGCCGGCAATGTCCTTGCGACCATACAGCGACCTGATGGAGGGCCGCTTAACGGCTCAGACATTCCGCGCATTTTTAGTGGCAGCTATGATGGCAATGGTGTTGCCATTACCAATGCTACCAACAGATGGTATCCGCATGGCACGGTGCGTTCAGGCGTTATATGGCGCTCCAGAACACCCGATGCCTATCCGCAGACCTTTGTGACAACGAACCTGCCGCGTTATGATGTAACTGTGCCCTATGCGTCGCACACCCATTTTTCCAATAATGGCTTTGATGCGCGTATTTATGGCGGTGATAGCTCCAATGGGTTTGGCAATACGCGGGTTATGCCATTTGATCCGACCAATTATGCCGTGCTGACGACCCGGGTTGGCGTAACACAAGACCCATGGAGAGGGTCGCTTTATAACTTCAGCTCTTTAGCAGCAGTATCCTCGACCTGGCTGAAATATACGCCATTCAATCAAGCCGGACGATCGCCCATTACGGGGCCTGGCGGTGTGCGTGATGATCGCTGTGCGATTGCAGAACCGGTGGTGCAATATATGTATAATGTCACAGCAAGGCGTCCGCATGATGCCACTCCTTATTCGACAATCGCGCTGGATTATCTAACATCCTATGTCAGCGACCCCTATCATTGTTTTGAAAAAGGGCGCTGTGTGCCTTTGTTTAAGGGCGTTAACACGAGAAGGAATATTGGACTGCGCGGGCATTATTATGGCTTTGGTGAAGCATCGCGCCCTGCCAACCAGTCTTATTATGTATCGGGCGGCCGTCCTTTCGATATGGCTAGCCGCTATAGCCCATGGACAACCAATGTACCTGCCTTTGGCACCGCAGCAGACAAACCTAGATTTGGCACCAACGAGATTGACTTGCCGCATGCGCATCAATTTCCGCATTGGGGTTCGCTGCTTTGGAGATCACCCGAGTTTGCGTTCCTTGGCCATAAATTCAGCGATCAGGCCCGGATGTATGAACCTTGGATATTGGGCACCAATGATCCTTTGCTATTTTCCGAACGTGGTGCGGCTTGGCAATATCTGCATGCGGCCCTGTGCTGGAAAACGGCATCGGCCAATTCGGATCGCTTGTATAGGCGCAGCGAGATTCTGGATTTTGTGATACAGGATTTCGAATGGTTCCACGATAATCATTTGAACAGCAGTCCGGGGTTCAACAATCCACCGGCCAATGTCATGGTGAATGGTGTAGTTGATCAAAGACGCACCATTTACGCCGCGGCGCAACGTTTTGGCATTATCAGCTCTGTGAGCGACGGATACGGGCAGCATGATTTCTTCATTGGCTATTGGCTGACCGCTCTGGGTATCGCGGAAAAATTGGGCTTTAACACTGCTGTGCGCAATGCTTCTTCCAAAGCATCTGCGGTGCTGACCTGGTTAATTGCAAAGCATCGCCAACGCATCATTGGCCGAATTGATCAAGCCAGCTTGACGGCCAATGCAAATGGCGATCCTTACATTTTCCGGCTTTGGACCAATGCCTCCATCATTGCGGCTGGCGGCAACGTCGCGTCCTTGCCGCAAAATTACGCTGCACTCGCTGCGGTCAATGGTAGCACCGCGAGCTGGGATGTTTACAACAGCACGGGCGCGTCCCGTGACGGTCAAGGCATGGATCAATTGATTGCTGGGCCATCTGTGTTGAAAAATCAGTTGGGCCAAACGGGGTCTGATCTCGACATGGCGCTCGCTACAGCAACGACACGGCGAAATCAGAAAAGGACCGAACAAGAAGCTTTAGGTATCAATGGCGCCGGATCGAGCTGGTTCAGATATCTCCAGGCGGTTCATAACCCAGCCGTCGGCTAACCATGATGTATAGGTCCTGATCCTAAATAGCGGCCCTGTATCAAAATGCAGGGCCGCTAACCCAAAATATGCGGATCAAAAAAATAAGGCGCAGCAACAGCCATCCAACGGTGTATGGCTCCGATGTTTTTGATTGCGGTGTAAATAAAATGGTGGACGTAGCAAGGTTTGAACTTGCGACCCCTGCAATGTCAATGCAGTGCTCTACCGCTGAGCTATACGTCCATCAAGCGAGCGCATTTAGCGGGGCTTGCGATTCTAAACAAGTCCAAACTTGGTCAATCCGCTGCCCGTCAAATTTGCTGGTCAATTAAGGCCGCTGGCGCTTTCTTTGACAAAAAGCCGCTCTACTTCAAGCACAAGATCTTTAAGGTGGAACGGTTTGGACAGAATTTTGGCGTTGGGCAACGATTGTCCCGCACGCAGCACGACGCCGGAAAATCCGGTGATAAACATCACCTGCGTGCGCGGTGAAACCTTGCTGCAATGGCGGGCGAGTTCGATCCCGTCCATTTCCGGCATAACAATATCGGTCAGTAACAGGTCGAAATCTTCGCTTTCGAGCAGCGGAGCCGCCTCCGTCCCGCGGTCAACCGACACCACATCATAACCCGATTTTTCCAGCGCGCGCGCAAGATATTCCCGCATGGCCTGTTCATCTTCGGCGAGCAAAATTCGGGTCATCAGTCTTCCTATAATGTTTCGGGCGCTGTTTGTGCTGCGCGCTGTTTCTAATGCGTATAACGCGATAGATTTAATTTTTTCTACCTTCATAGAAAAAATCTGTCAAAAAGATCGGATTCGGCAATTATTTTGGAAAAGCGCAGCGGATGTGGGCAGCAACAGCGGGTTTTGCAACCCATAACGCCGATGATCCTCAAATTCCCCTTTTGCTTTCGGTGCCGCATGCGGGCCGTGATTATCCCGCTGCGTTATTTGACAATTTGCGTATTCCCCCCGGCTGTTTGCTGCGTTTGGAGGACCGCTATGCCGATATATTGACGCGGGCGGCGGTGGCGGCTTCGGTGCCCACGATAATCGCCACCCGCGCACGCGCCTGGATCGATCTTAATCGCAGCGAACAAGATATCGATGCAGCGATGGTCGAAGGGTTGAATGCGGCGGATTACCCCGCAGCCGGAGCAAAACAGCGCGGCGGTTTGGGGCTGATTCCGCGGCGGTTATCGGGCGCGGGCGACATTTGGAAATCGCGTTTTACCGCCGATGACGTAACGGCGCGCATTGCAAATTATCACCGGCCTTATCATGACCGGGTGGCGGGCCAGTTGAAAGCCATCAGCGCGCGGTTTGGCACGGCGTTATTGCTCGATTTGCATTCGATGCCGCCCTTGGCCAATATCGCGGCGAAAGATCCGCCGCGATTCGTTGTGGGCGATCTATTCGGGTGCAGCGCAGCGGGGCATTTTTCCGATCTGGCGGTATCTTATTTTCGCGCGCGGGGTTTTGCTGCCGCGCTGAATTATCCTTATTCGGGCGATTATATTTTGCGCCGGCACGCCAATCCGGCGGGTCATATTCATGCCTTGCAATTGGAGGTTGACCGGTCGCTTTATCTGGATGCCGATTTGCGTGAGCCTACTGCGAATGCGGCCCAAATTGCCGATTTGATCGCTGGTCTGATCCGCTTATTGGCCGATGCGGCCGCTGGTCATGCTATGCCGGTTGCGGCGGAGTAAAATTACCGGCCAAAACCCACGGCCAGAAAATCTGGCATGGGTCCGTTCCAGCCATCGTCGCTATCGCCCGCTGGCGCCGCGCTGCGGCTTGATTTTTGCGTTGGTTTATTTTTTTGAACGGGTGTTTTTGGGGCCGCTTCGCCTTTGCTGGTAGCGCGGGCGGCGGCAGGGCTGCGCTTTCCAGCTGTTTTGCGCGGCGGGCTTGCCGCTTCGCCATCGCCGCTTGCCGGATGCGACGCCGCCGTAGAATCGGCGCTGCGCTCGATGGCATAGCCAATCAGCTTTTGGATATTATCAATCGCCTCGGCATCCGCCTTGGTTACGAAGGTAAAGGCTTTGCCTTTGGCGCCCGCCCGGCCCGTGCGCCCGATGCGGTGAACATAATCATCGGGGTGCCAGGGCGCATCGAAATTAACCACATGGCTGACCCCCTTAATGTCCAAGCCGCGCGCGGCGACATCGGATGCGACCAGAAAGTTGATGGTGCCTTTTTTGAAAGCCTCCAACTGCGCCTGCCGCGATGCCTGATCGATGTCACCGTGAATCTCGCCCGACCGAAATCCTTTGCTGGACAGCCATTTGTTCAATTCCCGGACCGTCGTTTTGCGGTTGCAAAAGATAATCCCTGTCTCCACCTTTTCATCGCGGAGCAGTTTGGCCAGCATGTCGCGTTTTTTGTTCGGCGCGACATCAACCAAACGCTGCTCGATATTTTTATTGGCGGTGGCGGGGCGTGCCACTTCGATATATTTCGGGTTGGTAAGGAATTTGTCGGCCAGCTTTTTGATCGGCGGCGGCATCGTCGCGCTGAATAACAAGGTCTGACGCTGCGCCGGCAGCTTTGTGCATATTTCCTCAATATCGGGGATGAAACCCATATCGAGCATCCGGTCGGCCTCATCAATCACCAGCAGATCGCAGCCGTTGAGCAAAATATTGCCGCGCCCAAATAAGTCCATCAACCGCCCCGGCGTGGCGATCAGAACATCGACGCCTTTTTCCAGCGCCTTGACCTGATCCCCCATCGATACCCCGCCGATCAGCAGCGCCATCGAAAGCTTGTGATATTTGCCGTATTTTTCAAAATTTTCCGCCACCTGCGCGGCCAATTCGCGCGTAGGTTCCAAAATTAAAGATCGCGGCATGCGCGCGCGCGCGCGTCCTTGCGCCAAAATATCGATCATCGGCAGCACGAAAGAGGCGGTTTTGCCCGTTCCCGTTTGAGCAATGCCGATAATGTCCTTCATCATCAAAACCGGCGGGATCGCCTGTTCCTGAATCGGCGTCAGCTCGCTATAGCCCGCCTCGCTTACGGCGCGCAGCAATTCATCAGAAAGGCCGATGTCGGCAAATAGCATAGCAGGGTGTCCGGAAAAGTCATTTGTCTGCGCCGCCGATGACGGCCGCGCATATTGCCCCGCGCTTAAGCGATCCGCCCGCTAAATGTCAAGAAAATTGCCGTGGAGCAGAACGGGAACCGTTATTGCCCGCCAGCTATTTGGCCACCATCAACCGAAATTTTTCTATTTCGCATTTTGCCCCGGTTCGCGCATGGATGATATCGCGGTCCTCGCAAAGATTGCCGTCGCTGGCCCGGTCGACATAAGCCCCCGCGTAAAATTCCCGCGCCAGGCAGCCGCCGCCCAAATAGGCCCGGATAAGCGAGCCATCGCGCGCCAAAAGCTCCAGGCTTTCATTTTTGTCCAAACTGTCGCGAAAACCCAAAATTTGCGTCATCGCATAGCATTTTTTCCCCTTTTTTTCGGAAAATTTACGCGGCGCGGCCGCTACATTCCCGCTGACGGCCGCGGGCCGAAGCCGGGGCACCCGAATGATAATCCGGCTTTCAACGCGCAATTGAAAATAGCCACCGGCCGGTTCGATCAACGGCGTCATCTGACGGCCGATCAGCCGGAACCCCTCGCTGTCCTGCGCCGCCAAACTGCCCGCGGCAAGCCCGGCGATCAACGCAAAATAGACCAGAAAAATTCGCAACCGAATGTCCAAAAATAATGCTATCCTGCGACGCCTCATATACAATAGATTTGAACGTGACATTAATTGATTTGGCCGCAGGGCCGGGGCGAAAGATTTTTGGACGATGACGAAGCTATGACGAATGACGCTGCAAATCAAACCGCGCTGGACGCCTTTCGAGAAATTTTAGGGCCAAAAGGCTATAACGACAATGCCGATGATCTTGCGCCCTGGTTAACCGATTGGCGCGGCCGTTACACCGGCAAGGCAAGCGCGATGCTGTCCCCGGCCAACAGCGATGAAGTGGCGGCGGTGGTGAAGATAGCGGCAAAATATCGCACGGCGTTGGTGCCGCAAGGCGGCAACAGCGGTATGGTGGCGGGGGCCACGCCCGACGACAGCGGCAATGCGGCGCTATTGTCGCTGCGGCGGATGAACCGCATTTTGAACATCGATACACAGGCGCGCAGCGTGACCTGCGAAGCGGGTGTTATCCTGCAAAATCTGCATGAGGCCGTTGCCGCCCAAAATTTGCGCTTCCCGCTGACCTTGGGGGGCAAGGGGTCGGCCACCATCGGCGGGTTAATTTCCACCAATGCCGGCGGAACCCAGGTGCTGCGCCATGGCACCATGCGCGCGCTGGTCGAAGGCGTGGAGGCGGTGCTGCCCGATGGGTCGCGATATGAGGGCCTAGCACCGCTCAAAAAAGACAATCGCGGGTATGATCTGAAACATTTGATGATCGGCGCGGAAGGCACGCTGGGCATCGTGACGGCGGCAACATTACAGCTTGCACCGGCGTTGATCGACCGCTGCGTGGTGTGGGCGGGCACCGACAGCCCGCAGGATGCTTACCGCTTGCTGTTGTTCGTGCAATCGCGGCTGCGCGGCGCGCTCGAAGGTTTTGAACTGATGCCAGCGGAGGCCATTGACAATGTGGTCGCGCATATCGGCGGCACCCGCGCGCCGCTCACTGCGCGGCATCGCTGGCATGTGCTGATGGAGATCGTCCAAGATGACGGCGCCGCGCCCGCGCCGCAAGACATGGCGGCGGATTGTGTGGGCGATGCGTTGGAAGCGGAATTGATCGCTGATGCGGTGCTGTCCGCCAACGAAGCGCAGGCCGAAGCTTTCTGGAAAATTCGCGATTCGATTGCGGAGGCGGAACGCGCCGAGGGCCCCGCGCTGCAACATGACATCAGCGTGCCGGTGGCCGATATGGCGCGGTTTATTATCGACGAAACACCCAAGGTTGAACGCGCCTTTGCCGGCACGCAAGTGATCGCCTTTGGCCATTTGGGGGATGGCAATATCCATTATCATGTCAAAGCGCCCGGCGGCGTTGTCCCCGCCGATTGGTATGCCGAATATAGCGGCCCAATCGCCCGTTTTGTCTATGACCGGGTGGCGGAATATAAAGGATCCATTTCGGCGGAACATGGTATCGGTCAGCTTAAAATTGGTGATTTGGCCCGGCTGGCCGATCCTGCGCGGCTTTCGGTGCTGCGGGCTGTAAAAATGGCGCTGGACCCCGGCGGAATTATGAACCCTGGAAAGCTGGTTCCCCTTGCCTAGCAGGTAAGCTTTGCATAAAGCGCCGGATCATTATTTTAATTTAATATGGAGTTTCCAATGGCAACAGCCGCCGCGCCGCAAAATCTTCCGCTTTTTTACAAAGACCTCATCCCGCTAAACAGCAATGAACATGCCGATTGGAAAACAAAGTCGCTGGATGATGCGAAATTTATGGAGGGGCAGCATGCCATTCCCTTGACGATCGAAGAGTTTATTCCTGCGGGCCGTCATTATCCGATTATCTTTTCGGCGTCGGACAATCCGGTTCCTTTGGTGTTGATGGGTTTGAATGAAGGCGTGAATATCTTCATGGACGAACAAGGCAAATTCACCAACCCGGTGTATTTGCCCGCTTATATCCGCCGTTATCCCTTTCTGCTCGCCCGGTTAAACCCCAATAGCGATGAATTATCGCTGTGCTTTGACCCGACCAGCGGATCGATTGGCGAATTGAAAAAGGAAAAAGCGGCGCTGGCCCTGTTTGAAGATGCCAAGCCATCCGAAAATACACAGAATATCTTGAAATTCTGCGAAGATTTTGAACGGGCCGGTGTCAATACGCAGGCCTTTATGGAAGAGCTCAAGAAATATGAATTGCTGATGGACGGCGAAGTATCGATCCAGCAAGCCGATGTTGAAAAACCTTTCATCTATCGTGGTTTCAAAATGATCGATGAGGAAAAATTGCGCAATTTAACCGGCGATAAACTGCGCAAAATGAATCAGAATGGCATGTTGCCGCTTATCCATGCGCATCTTTTTTCCTTGCAATTGATGCGCGAAATATTTGCACAGCAAGTGCAACAAGGTAAGATGCCGCAAATTACCAATGCGCCGATGGCCTGATTTTTGCCGCTGGCCGCGCGGCTGAGTTTGAAATGGAGGAGGGCGACATGACCATGAGTAAATATTCAAAGGTTGCAATGATCTTTCACTGGGTCATTGCCGCGTTGGTGATCGCCAATATTGGCCTTGCCGAACTTACCGAAGATATGAGCCGGGCGGCGCGCGGTCCTTATATGGAGTTTCACAAAAGCTTCGGTATCTGCATATTGTTCCTGACGCTGGGGCGGCTCGGTTGGCGGCTCAGCCACGCCCGCCCACCCTTGCCCGCGACGCTGAAAAATTGGGAAGTGATAATGTCCAAGGCCGTTCACTTTATATTTTATCTGCTGATGATTGGCATGCCGCTTAGTGGCTGGCTATGGATGTCCACTTATGGCCCGGATGCGGCCATTAGCATGTTTGGGCTGTTTAATATGCCGGTGCTGCCCGTCCAAGGCAATGAAGCGCTGGGCGACCTTTTGCACGAAGGGCATGAACTGGGCGGCAAGCTGATGCTGATATTGATTGGTTTGCATGTCGCCGGTGCCCTGAAGCATCAATTTATCGACCGGATCGCTTTTTTGCAGCGAATGTGGCCGTAAACTCAGAAAAAATGCGGTGGTTGAATGCCCCAAATGGGATATATTATTTTGCTTTGGCAATCATGGCAACCGCCGCGATTTTCGCGCTATCCGTCTTTGTAAGATCAAAAAATATTCAGCTCCTATTGATTTTTGCGGCTGCGAAGCTCAAATAGAGTTCAAGGACAGAATCACCTCCCTCCCTCGATTCTGTTCTTGAGGTGCCATTGCGGCACCACCTCCCTGAACCTTGGCCACCCGGGACCATCCCGGGTGGTTTTTTCTTGGGAAAGTCCGGCCGATCGGCGGCAAAGCCCGTCCATTGGCAGATGCAATCAAGGCAGCAGCAAACTGGCATCGCCATAGCTGTAAAATCGGTAGCCTTGCGCAATCGCCTCGGCATAGGCGGCCTGCATCCGCTCGCGCCCGATCAACGCGCTGACCAGCATGAACAGCGTGCTTTTGGGCAAATGAAAATTGGTAACAAGCCCGTCGATGCCGTTAAACCGGTAACCCGGCGTGATGAAAATATCGGTATCGCCTTCAAAGGGTTGTATAATCCCGTCGCCGCCCGTCGCGCTTTCGATCAAGCGCAGCGATGTTGTGCCCACCGCAATCAGCCGGCCGCCTTTGGCGCGCAGGCCATTCAGCCGGGCGGCGGTGGCGGCGTCGATCCGGCCCCATTCGCTATGCATTTGATGGTCGCGGGTATCTTCGGCCTTTACCGGTAAAAATGTGCCTGCGCCGACATGCAGTGTCAGCATGGCCGTTTCAACCCCGGCTATCTTCAACTGCTGCATCAGGTCAGGCGTGAAATGGAGCGCCGCCGTGGGGGCAGCGACCGCGCCTTCCTTGGCCGCAAACATCGTCTGATAATCGCGCGCGTCTTGGCCGTCGGCGGGCCGCTTGCGCGCGATATAGGGCGGCAGCGGCATTGTCCCGGCCCGGTCCAACAGCGTTTCAACCGGTTCTTCGCCCGCAAAAATCAGCGTAAAACTGCCATCATCGTGACGGCTCTCGGCTATCGCAGCAACGCCCGCGCCAAAGTCGATCAGATCACCGGCGCGCAGCCGTTTGGCATTGCGGATAAAGGCCCGCCACCGGCGCGGGCCGGTTCGCTTATGCAAAGTGGCACCAATCACCGCATCGCCGCGCCGGCCCGTCAATTGCGCGGGTATCACCTTGGTATCATTGAAAATAAGACAATCGCCGCGGCGCAGCAGCGCGGGCAGATCGCGGACCCGGTGATGGCCAAAATCCCCTCTCGCCCCCACCGTCAGCAACCGGGCCGAATCGCGCGGGCGGGCGGGGCGCAAGGCAATGCTCTGGCTGGGTAGGGTAAAATCAAAAAGATCAACGCGCATGCCGGGCGCTGTATAGGCAAGCCGCCGGGGGTAACAGCGATAATTATCCGCTGATGGAAATGGGCGGTTCGGTTGTGCCTTGTGCGGGGTTGGCGGGCGCAAACACCGGCGGCGGCCGGTTATCCGCCGCGATCGATGCCTGGACAATACGGTCGGGCTGCGCGGGCGGTTCGCCGCGCGCGATGGCATCGACATAGGCCATGCCGCCGGTCACTCGGCCAAAAACCGTATATTTATTGTCGAGCGCAAATCGCGGTTGAAAACAGATGAAAAACTGGCTGTTGGCGGAATTTTCATCGGCGGTGCGCGCCATCGAAACCGTTCCGCGTATATGCGCGGCAGTGCTGAATTCCGCGCTCAAATCGGGCAGGTCGCTATCGCCGCTTCCCGTTCCGGTGGGATCACCCGTTTGCGCCATGAAGCCTTCGATCACGCGGTGAAAGACAATTCCGTCATAAAACCCCCGGCGTGCGAGCGTTTTGATCCGTTCGACATGCGCGGGCGCCAGCAATGGATATAATTGTATCGTCACTCGCCCGCCGGTTGATAAATCGAGATAGAGGATATTTTCAGGCTCGACCTGAACCGCAGCGGCAGTGGCCGGTTGCGGTGATCCTTGTTGTGCAAGACTTGGCACGGCGCCAAATATCATGGCGGACGCTGCGAATATGCAGGTAAATATGGTTCGTATTTTCATGTGTAAACTCTGCTTCGCTATTTGATTTGCGCCTTTCATAGCGGCCCCTGCTGTCGCTGTCATGAACGAAATGTGGCGGCAAATGCTGCCGGATAATAATATTTTGATTAGCTTATCGCCGCACCGGTTACCGGACCCACTTGACCCTGCCGCGTTAGCAGGGCAGCGTAATTTTTGATACCATTGAGCCTGCTCTTATCGGATGAAAATCAATGGCCAGGGGCAGCAAGGAGGCCTGTTTAGCATGAGTGAAGAAATCGTCGTTGCCGATATTGGCGGAACGCATGCGCGCTTTGCAGTTGCCCGGATCGAGGGCCAGCAAGTGATCAGCCTGGAACAAGCGGTAACGATGAAAAGCGCCGATCACCCAAGTTTACAGATTGCCTGGCAAGCCTATGGCCGCGAAATTGGCCGGCCCTTGCCCCGCGCTGGTGCCTTTGCGGTGGCCGGTCCCGTGGGCGGGGAAGTGCTGCATCTCACCAACAGCAGCTGGATGATCCGCCCGGCGTTGATCCCCGAAAAGCTGGATATTGACCGATATAGTCTGGTCAATGATTTTGGCGCGGTGGGCCATGCCGTCGCGCGATTGGGACGAGAGCATTTTGAGCATATTTGCGGGCCCGCGCAGTCTCAATTTGGGCCGGGGTTAACCACGATTGTTGGTCCGGGGACGGGTATGGGGGTGGCGCATCTGCTGCGCACGGCCCATGGCTATCATGTGACTGAAACGGAGGGCGGGCATATTGATTTTGCGCCGCATGACAATGTTGAAGACCGGTTGCTGGAATATCTGCGCCATATCCACCGGCGGGTGTCGGTGGAGCGCATTGTGTCGGGACCGGGCCTGCAAGCAATTTACCGCATATTCGCCGAAATGGAGGGGCAGGCGGCACGGCAGTTGGATGACAAAGCGCTTTGGGGGCTGGCGCTATCGGGCGAAGACAGCATCGCGGCGGCGGCGTTTGACCGATTTTGCCTGTGCCTCGGATCGTTCGCGGGCGATATTGCGCTGGCGCAAGGGGCATCGTCGGTGGTGATCGCGGGCGGATTGGGCAGCCGGATCGCCCAGCGTTTGCCCTCATCGGGTTTCCGCGAGCGGTTCCATGCCAAAGGCCGATTTGAAAGCCTGATGCAGCAGATCCCGGTGATGCAATTGACCCATGAACAACCCGGCCTATTCGGCGCCGCAGGTGCCTTCATTACGCAACATGGCCGCGGCTGAATCTTTGGATTAAGACGCAGAGTTAGAGCGTTTTGCGATAGATCTGTATCAATCCTCCCCGGAAGCGGGGAGGTGGCGGCGAAGCCGACGGAGGGGGCCCGGCTCCCCGGAACGGGGAGGTGGCGGCGAAGCCGGCGGAGGGGGCCCGGCTCCCCGCTTGCATTGCCCTTTACGCAGCCTAGGACCCTTCCGCCCTGCGGGCACCTCCCCGCTTCCGGGGAGGATTTGAGCGATCCACAGTTAACGCAAAATGCTCTAAAATCCTTCGGGTAGGAGATTTTCCGGGCTGGCATTTTCATCTGGTTTGGGACGCGGCCGACCTGGGGCCGCGCTACCCCGGTCGCGCCCGCTTGTCTGCCGGCCCAGGATGTTATCGACCCGCTCATCCTGTTCGGGGCCGGGTCTAAGTGGGCCCTCAATCGCTTGATCCTCGGCGGGGCTTCCTTCGATCGGCAGGCCATTTTCGTCGAATAATATCGATTCTTCGCCTTCAAGAAATGTATCTTCCTCTTCGTCAAGCCTTTCGGGGAAGACAACGTCGGTTTGAAATTGTTCCACCGGGCGGCGCGCCACGGCCACCTTCATAAAGGCCGCAAAGGCGCTGGCCGGCGCGCGGCCGCCTTCCAAATCGCCAACCGCCCTTGCATCGTCGCGGCCCATCCAAACACCGGTCGTCAGCCCGCTGGAAAAGCCCACAAAATAACCGTCTTTATTGCTGGAGGTGGTGCCGGTTTTGCCCGCGGTGGGCCGCCCGATCTGCGCGCGCCGGCCGCTGCCCGTGGCGACCGCGGTTTGCATCAAATCGATCATCGCGCCCGCCACATAAGGTTCGACCAGCTGGGCCGAGCCAGGCCTTTTAGCCCGGTAAATCACTTCGCCGTCGATCGTTGTAACCTTGGAAATGCCGTAGGGGGTTACACTGCGGCCATTGGCTCCGATTTGTGCATAGGCACGGGTCATGTCGATCAACCGTGTTTCCGATGTTCCAAGGACCATCGACGGATTGCTATTGATCGGCGTGGTCACGCCAAACCGCCGTGCCATGTTGGCAATAGCGCCGGTGCCAAGTTCGTTGCCAATCATCGCGGCGATGGTATTTTTGGAATAGGCAAAGGCCGTGCGGACGCTAATTTCGCCCGAATAATTGTCACCGCTATTTTTGGGTTCCCAGCCGTCAATATTAACCGGTTCGTCAATGACCTTGTCTTCGGGTTGAAACCCAGCCTCCAAAGCGGCAAGATATACGAAAATTTTCCAGGCCGAACCCGGTTGACGCAGCGCGGTGACCGCGCGGTTATAATTGCTGCTCACATAATCGGTGCCACCAACCATCGCGCGCACCGCGCCGTCGCGGTCGATCGCCACCAAAGCGCCCTGCGATCCTCGCGGTGTGTTTGCCCGAATGGCCGCGGTGGCGCTGCGCTGCATATTCAGATCGATCGTCGTCCAAACATCGATGGCATCTTCATTTCCTGAGATTAGCGTGCCTAGCTGCGGCAATGCCCAATCGGTAAAATAACGCACGCTATCTTGCGCTTTTTGCGTGGTTAACTTGACCTCGGCGGGCTTTACATTGGCGGCTTGCTGCGCGCTAATCATGCCTGCATCCTGCATAACCGAAACGACAACATTGGCCCGGCCCAGCGCCGCCTTTGCGTCTGCTGTGGGGGAATAGTTGGACGGTGCTTTCACCAGCCCGGCGATAATCGCGGCTTCACCCAGCGAAATTTCTTCTGCGCCATGCCCGAAAAACAGCCGTGATGCCGAATCCACACCATAGGCGCCGCCGCCAAAATAAACCTTGTTCAGATAAAGTTCGAGTATCTGATCCTTGCTGAATTTGGTCTCGATTGCCATGGCGAGAATAATTTCGCGGATCTTGCGGCCAAATTCTTTGTTATTGTTCAAATAGATATTGCGCGTCAGCTGCTGGGTGATGGTTGAACCGCCCTGGCTGAAGCGGCCATCGCGAAGGCGCACCCAAAATGACCGTGCGATGCCAATTGGATCAATGCCGGGATGATAGCGAAACCGGCGATCCTCCACCGCAACCATTGCGTCTTTCATTTCGCTGGGCAATTGATTGAGGGGGATCCAGCGGCCAAAGCTGGGGCCAATCGATTGGATCACCGTGCCATCGGCGGCGCGAACGCGGATCATCTGTCCATTGGGAGACGATTTTAGCTCCTCAAAACTGTCAATCTCGCCGCGCGCGACCCAGACAAAGATGCCAAGGACCATGGTCCCCAGCAAGGAAAACAGGGTGCCGGTTTTGACCAAGCGCCAGAACCACAGTTTGAGACGCGCGCTTTTGGACGAATAAGGCTTGCTCTTCTGTGCCATGTAATGCGCCTGTTACTGCGAATGGCCGGACTCAACAAGCAGATTTAGAGGGCCAAGTCTGGAAGGGCCGCGCGCGTTATTCGGGTTCAAATTCCAGCGATGCGCTGTTGATGCAATAACGCAGCCCGCCGGCTTGGCGCGGTCCATCGGGGAACACATGGCCCAAATGGCCGTCGCACGCGGCGCAGCGCACCTCGGTTCGGACCATGCCGTGGGATCGATCCACATTCTCCTTCACCGCCGCCGCTTCGGCAGGCGCAGTGAAGCTGGGCCAGCCGCAACCGCTGTCGAATTTCGCATCGGATGCAAATAATTCGATACCGCAACCAGCACAAAAAAATCGGCCTGCGCGTTTTTCATCGGTTAATTTGCCGGTAAAGGCCCGTTCGGTGCCCGCTTCGCGCAGCACATGATATTGCATTGGGTCAAGCTGTGCCCGCCATTCGGCGTCGGTTTTTTCGATTTTGTCCATGAGTCTATAAATGGCTGTCCTGAATATATTCGTCAAGTGATACAGCGGCCTTGCAACCTTATTAAACAGTTTTTTACCATGGCTGGTATAGATATGGGTGATGATGGCCGCACGCTCCATAGCAATTGCTGCTTTTTTGGCACTGACGGGGTTGTGGGCGATGTCCGCCGCTTATGGCCGGGATTGCCTGACCTGTGCGGAGGCGCGAAGCGATCTTGGCCTTGCCCAGCGGCCCGAAATCCCTTTGAAAATCGATGTTACGGCGCAACTGAATTTCAGCCGGATCGCGCTGGCCAATGGCCGCAAAGATGGGCAGGCGAAAATCAACCCACAAAGCGGCGCGATCGAATTGCAGGAAGGGTTGATTGATCTGGGCGGCTATTCGGTCGCGGGAACCGCGATTATTCGCGGCGAACCGGGAAGGCAAATCCGCGTTGACATGCCTGCGTCGATCCGCTTGCGATCGGCGGCGGGCGGCAATATTGAATTGACCGCATTGCGCACCAATCTTGGCGCTGCGCCGCGTTTGGACGCTGGCGGCACGCTGACTTTTTCTTTCGGCGGTGCGTTAACGGTCAAGGGAGATTTGTCGGGCAAATTTCGCGGCCGCATCCCCATCACCGTTCAGTATGAATGAACCGCCGGTTACCCGGCCCTGGCCGCCGCGCGCGCTATTTTGGTCAGCTCTTCCTCTAAAATTACCATACCCGTTTCGGTTTTTGCGGACATAACCCGTTGTTCAATATCCAAAAGATGCCCGTTCAGGCCGGCAAGCCGGGCCGAGGGCCAGCGGCTGAGCTGCCCGCTGACATCTTCTTTTTCCTTGAAGAATATGGACGGCGTGGCGCGAACCAAGGCTCCTGGCGAGGTGCCTGCATCGACCTTAGACCGCAGCGTGATTAACATCGCCACGCGGCGCTGCATCGCGCGGATAATCCGCACCGCACCCACACCCAATTGCCGGTTTACCGCCAATTCCGCGCCCAAGGGCCGAAGCCTGCCGCCCAGCACTTGATTGACCAGCGCCGCGACATTTTCCTCGCCGGTTTCCGCCGCCAGCTGTTCAAAGGCCGCCGGATCGACCGTGACGGGATTATCCGGTGTCGCATCATGATATAGCGCCAGCTTTTCAACCTCCATTGCGGCCAGCCGCCGGTCCTGCCCGGTATATAGCGCGATCCGCATCGCCAAGGCCCGGTCGAGCCGCAGACCTTGTGCGGCGGCCATATCCGAAATAGCCGACGCGGCTTCGCGGTCACCGGGCGGGTAGCAGATGAAAACCATCGCTTGCTTTGATGTTTCGGCAAGCCTGCGCAACTTGCTGGTTTTTTTCAAATCGCCGGCCGCCGCGATCACCGGATTTTCGGCCTTTTCGGCGGTCAGCAGATTTTCAATTGCGGGCAAAGCGTCATCGCGCTGGATCGATAAGCGGATGAAGCGCTTGCCGCCAAATAAGGATAGCGATGCCGCTTCGTCGGCGAGCAAGGCGGGATCTTTGCGAATTTGATCGCTGCTCAAATCAATCCGCTCTGCCGTTTCGCCCAGCGCCGCCGCCGCGCGGGCGGCGATATCGGCCACCGCCGATTCGTCCGGGCCAAAGATTAAAAACAGGCGAATGTCGGCGCGGGTGGCCACGGCCTTGATAAAATCGCCTTCAGATGGCTTGCTGCTGCCCCCGCGGCCAAAGCTCATTTTTGCTGAGAAGCATAGAGCGCCAGCCGTGCAGAAATTTGATCCGCAATCCGCTGCGACAAATTTTCCAATGCCGAATTTTCACCGGCAATCGTCGCATATTCGCTGCTGACCACATCGATACCGGCGTCCGATCCGGCGGTGGCATCCAGCAAAATTTTACCCGTTTCCACATCGATCAATTGATAGCGCGCGCGCAAAGTCCGCCGTTCGCGCGTTACCGTATCATCGGCGCGCACGCCCAATCCTTCGATATTATCGTCAAGCTTGACCGTAAGCCGGTATTTGGTATCCGCCTGACCACTCGCCGTCAGCCGGTCATTGAGCGCATTGCGCACCAGCCAACCCGATTTGCCCTCAATGGGATCGACCGAAACCGATTGCAATGTGCCCGCCACCGCGCCGCTGGCACCGCCGGAATATACCGGCCGTAATCCGCAGGCGGAAAGCGCGGCGATTATCAGAAGGAGGGGGAAACCAATATATTTCATATCACTCACTCACAGCGTCACCCTGAACTTGTTTCACCTTTGGTGGCTGACGTTCCAGGGTCCATTTGTCCTTAAAAATCCGCCGTAGCTGCACGATGGATGCCGAAACAAGTTCAGCATGACGTTTGGGGGTTGAACAAGATTTGAAAATCATATCACAATATTGACGAGACGGTTAGGAACGACAATCACTTTCTTTGCAGGCACGCCGTCCATAGCCGCTTGGATATTATTATTGGCGAGCGCCATCATTTCAACTTCTGCCGCAGCTGTATCTTTTGCAATGACAATCCGGTCACGAATTTTACCCTGTACTTGCAAAACAATCGTTACCTCATCCTCAACCAGCATCGCAGGATCAACATCGGGCCAGGCGGCATTCGCGATCAAGCCGTTAAAGCCCAGGCGCGCCCAAGCCTCTTCGGCCAGATGCGGGACCATGGGCGCGGCAAGGCGGATGATCGTGCGGATCGCGTCGTCGCGCGCGGCGGAGGCGGGTGCCTTTTCAATCGCATTGGTCAGGTCGTAAATTTTGGCAACCGCCTTGTTGAAGGACAGCGCGTCGATATCCGCGCCGACGCCGGCGATGGCCTGATGCATTTTGCGGTTCAGCGCCCTATCCATTCCTCCCCCATCCGGGGAGGTGGCAGCCGCTGTCTCGGCAGCGGATGACGGAGGGGAACCTGCCCCCCCTCCAGACTGTTCAGCCTGTACCCCTCCACCATCCTTTGGATGGTCCCCCTCCCCGTTCCGGGGAGGAATGGATTGGGTCAATCGCCACAGCCGCTGGGTAAAGCGCCAGCATCCTTCAATGCCGCTTTCGGACCATTCCAGATCGCGTTCGGGCGGGCTGTCAGACAGCATGAACCAGCGCACCGCATCCGCGCCATATTGATCGACAATATCATCGGGATCGACAACATTCTTTTTCGATTTGGACATTTTGACCACGCGGCCAACTTCAACGGGGCGGCCCGTCGCAATCTCAAAGACGCCGCCATCGCGTTTCTCAACTTCTTCGGGCGAAAGCCATTTCGAAACCGCTTCATTGCGATGTTCAAAATCGTCTTCATCATCCGTTGCCGTGGGTTCGTTAACCCCCATGCGCCGATAGGTCGTATGCGTCACCATGCCTTGGGTGAACAGCGATGCAAATGGCTCCTTCACATCGATCATGCCGATGTGGCTGAGCGCCCGCGTCCAGAAACGCGCATAAAGCAGATGCAGGATCGCATGCTCGACGCCGCCAATATATTGATCGACCGGCAGCCATTTTTCGGCGACCGCACGGTCAAAGGGCTTATGCGCCGGCTGCGACGCAAAGCGGATGAAATACCAGCTTGAATCGGCAAAAGTATCGAGCGTGTCGGTTTCGCGCCGCGCGGGCTTTCCGCAGGACGGACAGTCGACCTTGCCCCATGTCGGATGCCGGTCGAGCGGGTTGCCGGGAATGTCAAAGCTAACATCGTCGGGCAGCACAACGGGCAATTGTTCGGCGGGAACGGGCACAACGCCGCACGAATTGCAATGGATCATCGGGATTGGCGTGCCCCAATAACGCTGGCGCGAAACGCCCCAATCGCGCAGCCGATATTGCGTTTGGCCGCTGCCCCAACCTTCCTGAGCGGCCTTGGCGATGACCGCGGCTTTGGCTTCGTCGATACTCATGCCGTTTAAGAAATGCGAATTTACAATCGCGCCTGCACCCGTGAAAGCCACATCACCGTCAAAATCGCTATCGCGCAGATCACCGTCGGCAACCACGCGGATGACGGGCAGGTGATAT
Source organism: Sphingomonadaceae bacterium (assembly GCA_021732525.1). Taxonomy (GTDB): domain Bacteria; phylum Pseudomonadota; class Alphaproteobacteria; order Sphingomonadales; family Sphingomonadaceae; genus Sphingorhabdus_B. Next base: position 29,043 of record JAKFUU010000050.1, read on the forward strand.
TTGCGCGCAAAATCCAAATCGCGCTGATCATGCGCCGGGCAACCGAAAACCGCACCAGTGCCATAATCCATCAGCACGAAATTGGCGACATAAACCGGCAAATGCCAATTTGGATCGAGCGGATGTTCGACCGACAGGCCGGTGTGAAAGCCTCTTTTTTCGGCGGTCTCAATCTCCGCGGCGGTCGTCCCGCCTTGCTTGCATTGGGCGATAAATTCTTGCAGCGCGGGCGCGTTTGCCGCCATTTGCTGCGCCACTGGATGATCGGCAGCAATCGCGAGAAAGCTTGCGCCAAACATGGTGTCGGGCCGCGTGGTGAACACGTCGATGCCAACCATGTCCCGCTCCTTCAGGGGAGTGGTTGGGGCGGGGTTTATCGGCGAAGGTTGCGCTTGACGGGCAGGCCCCACCCCCGGCCCCTCCCCTGAAGAGGAGGGGAGGTTCAACGCGCCGCCGACAAAAGGAAAGGTGCATGTTAGCCCTTGTGATTTGCCGATCCAGTTGCTTTGCATCAACCGCACTTTGTCGGGCCAGCTATCAAGGCCGCCCAATCCTTCGATCAATTCTTCGGCAAATGCGGTGATTTTCAGGAACCATTGCGATAGCTTGCGGCGCTCAACCGGCGCGCCCGATCGCCAACCTTTGCCGTCGATGACCTGTTCGTTGGCGAGCACCGTCCTATCAACAGGATCCCAATTGACCTCGCTTTCCTTGCGGTAAACCAGGCCTGCCTCATATAGCTTTAGGAACAACGCCTGTTCATGGCCGTAATATTCGGGCTCGCATGTGGCCAGCTCACGGCTCCAATCGAGCGCAAAGCCAATGCGCTTGAGCTGTTTTTTCATATTGGCAATATTGTCGCGGGTCCAATCACCTGGATGCACACCCTTTTCCATCGCGGCATTTTCCGCCGGCATGCCAAATGCGTCCCATCCCATCGGATGCAGCACTTCGTGCCCCGTCATCCGTTTATAGCGCGCCAGCACGTCGCCCATGGTATAATTGCGGACATGGCCAATATGGATGCGGCCCGATGGGTAAGGAAACATTTCCAATGCATAAAAGCGCGGTTTTTCGGACCCGTCATCGGCAACAAATGTGCCTAGCCGGTCCCATGCTTCTTGCCACCTTGCATCGGCGACGCGGGGATTGAACCGCGCATCGTCAACATGCGGGTTAACGCGTTCGGCTTGGGACATTGGAAATTATCCGGCGATGGCACTGCGGCGCAAATCGCGCGCTTTAGTCAGGATGATTGCTTCCATTTTTTGTACGGTGGCCGCGCGCAGCGGGGCATCGACCCATTGGCCATTTTGCGCAACCTGCCGCGATCCCGCCACGCGCAAAGCATCGGCGCGCAGGTCCTGATCCAATATCGAAACCGTCAGCTTGACGCGCTCGCCGGGTGCTGAGGGGTTTATATACCAGTCGGTTACAATGACACCGCCCGAACTATCCGCTTGCACCAAGGGCAGCGCCGACAACGCATCAAGCGAAGCGCGCCATAGATAGCTGTTCACGCCGATGGTATTGACCTTGCTTGCCGCTATTGTGCTTCTTACGCCATCTTTTTTGCCGCAGCCGGTCAGCAACAAGGTGCCTGTTGCCAAAATAAGCGCGAAATATTTGCGGTTCATAATCCGTCCTTGCATGTCATTTGGGATGTGTTGCCATGCTCTATATCGGCTTTGCTGGCAGGGGCAAGCTTTCGTGAAGCTGAACCTGTCGAGGATATAGAAAACCAACGCCACTTTCTGCGCAAATTGCGCGGTAGCTACCGGTGTATGTGGGCGATATGCCACAAACTTTGAAAATCGAAGTTATTGTAGCGTAAAGTTCTTTTTTTCGAACCAATTAGACGATAGACAGTGATTCTCTAAATTCGCCGGGCAAATGATGAAACGCAAATAATGAAACAGGGTGTAAAAAGATCGAAAAATTACGCGGGCTGGGCAACGTCTCTGCTCGCTGCGATTATTTTCGCTTTTTCACCAATATTATTTCCGGCTTTCGCGGCGAATTTTTCAAAAGACAGCGTCGCAAAAGGTAAGATCACTGCCGCCGCGTTGCTCAGCCAATTTACACCTGCTAGCATTGATAGCAAGCTGGCCGCAAAATTTCAGCGTGATGAGAATGGTTTGGGCGCGATAAAAATTGCGCGGAACCGATTCGCCTTCACTCCCGCTGGGGTTGGAGTGGAGGGCGCGCGAACCATGACCATCGCTGCGCGCGCCAATTCACCCTTGTCGTCGCAGGCGGTCAATACGCGCGCCGCATTTCGAATTTCTGATGTGGGGAATGGATCGCCAATTGGCCTGGTTAAATCCGATTTTCGCTTGACCGCTGCAAAGGGATGGAAGGGTTTTTCGGCGCCCGTGGTGCAAAATCTGGCGGTGCGCGCGCCGGCCGCCGCCCTCAATATCGCGGCAGGGAATTTCCGTTTGGATGAAAAGGCGTCGGCGAAAAAAAGTCGGTTTGACGCCGATGTCCGGGTCGACCAAAATCGTAGCGCTGTGCCCATTGCGGGCACCGGCAAAGCACCGGGTGATTATCAGGTCGATTTGGAAGGCAGCTTTTCGCTGTCCAAACGCATCGCGGTGACCGCGGGCGTTCGCTATCAAAATGAACAGGACCGGGCACGACCAAAGGTTGAAGACCGCAATGACAGCGAAGCCGTTTACGTCGGAACCAAAATTCGTTTCTGATTTTTCGGTTTAACGCCAAGCGAATCAATCGCGGCCCAGCCGTGGACGACACGGCGATCCTGCATCGCGGCCTTGGCGGCGCTCATCCCGCCGAGCGCGATCACCAGCGCCTGTCCGCGCCGCAATGCCAATTGGCGAAACGCCGCTGGCCCCAACGCTCTTGCGCCGGGATGCGACCGGGTCGCATAAAGCGGCGAGATAAACAGATAGTCGGCGCGCGCGTGTTTCGCGGCAATCAATTCGCGAATATTGTGGACGGCGGCGCTGCGTTTCAATCGGCTGCGCGCGCGTTTTCCGGTGCGGCTGTGAAATCCATCTGCCCGCCATCGCTGCGCTTGGCGTTCATCCCCAGCGAGAAACAGGCTATGTCCGCGGCGCGCGCAGATCCGCCGCATCTGCCAGAATAGAAGCTCGCGGGCCTCCTCATTCAATTCATAATGCCGGAAAATCACGCCCGAACCGGCGGGCAGCCTTTGCACCGCGCGCAGCAAACCCGCGCCGAACCGGGGATCGCTCATCAACCAGATTTTTGGCGGCTTTATATGGCGGCGCTGCATATCATTGCCTATAGCGGCGCATTATGTCCAAAGCGATAGAGCAGATTAGAGCCGAAATGGCGCAGGCGGCAAGGATTGCGCGGCGCAAGGCAGCCGAAGTGCAGTTGATTGCGGTATCCAAAACCCGCTCCGCCGATGAAATCCGGCCGTTGCTGATCGCGGGTCACCGATTATTTGGCGAAAACCGCGTCGCCGAAGCCGCCGAAAAATGGCCTGCGCTCCGCGCCGAATTTCCGGATGCCGAATTGCATTTGATCGGTCAGCTGCAATCGAATAAAGCCGGTGAAGCGGCCGCGATGTTCGATGCGATCCACTCTGTGGATCGCGCATCGTTAATCACCGCGCTCGGCAAGGCGATCCGCGCAAACGGCAAATCGCCACGCTGTTTTCTACAAGTCAATATTGGCGCGGAAGAACAAAAGGGCGGCTGTGCCATCGCAGATATTCCGGTTTTACTCGACCAAGCAAAGCAGCAGAGCGTCAATATTACCGGTCTGATGTGTTTGCCGCCTGCGGATGTTGAACCCGCGCCTTATTTCGCTTTACTTGCTGAGCTTGCTGAACGTCATGGGTTGAAACAGCTAAGCATGGGTATGTCCGATGATTTTCCGGCCGCGATCCTATTGGGCGCAACGCATATCCGCGTTGGCACCGCGTTATTCGGGCCGCGCGCGCGATAGCGTCAACGCACCGCAAGCATGATTATCTGGTATTTGGACAAGCGATAGCGAAGACCTGTTTTCTTCCCCAAAATTCATTTTCCCAAGGCGAATCGCGTGAGCTTTTGCGGCAAGGCGATCAGCGCCTCGCCGCCGCCGCGGTAGGTTAAACCCGGTTCAGCGATCCGTGCGGCCTCACCCGCATCCATCCCGCCCGTTAGCACGCCGAACGCTGGCATGATGATTTTGCGCTGGCTGATCGTGAAGCAGCGCCGCGTGACGCTGCGCTGCCCGTTATTCACACGCAATTTTGGATGAAAATGCCCGCTAATCTCATATCCCGGCCAATCGGGCGCGGCTTCATGGCGCAGCGTGATACCGCCGCATGCCATCTCCTGCCATGTTTCGCCGCCCCAAAGCGCCTGCAACGCGGGATCATGATTGCCAGTGATCCAGCTCCATCGGTGGCGCGATGTAAGATCGCGCAACAATCGGGCAGCATCGCCGCAAAGCCGTTCTTCGCCGCCACTATCGTGAAAATTATCGCCAAGGCAGATGATATGAGTGGCCCCGCAAGCATGGATCAAGCCGTCCATAGCGCTCAGCGTCGCGTGGCTATCATAAGGCGGCAGCATTTGGCCGGTCACCGCATAGCTGCTGGCTTTTTCGAGATGGAGATCGGCAACGATAAGCGCCCGATATTCCGGCCAATATAGCGCGGCATCGCCGATAACGGTAAATTCATGCTTCGCAAATTGGAGTGGATGCTGCGCGGGGGCGGGCGGATGGGGTGCCCGTTGTTTCCCTGGATTATCTTGCCCCGGTTTACCTTGCGTCGGCATTTTGCGGCGGACGGTCCGATTGCGGCCCCGGTTTCGGGGGTTGCGGCTGTTTAGAGGATACCGCCGGTGCGGGAGGATTCCGCGCAACGTCAACAGGAGCCGCCGCCGCCGGCACCAAAGCATTTTCGGCGTCCAGCTTTGCAGCCGCCTCATCGAGCGCTTTGGCATCATCGGGCGATAGGCCGCCGACGCCCTGTTCATCGGAACCTGGATCACAAGCGGATAACGCCAGAATAGCGACAATCGCCGCGGTAGGGCGTCTTATCCTGCCTTGCCCGGCTTTATGCCAAAAATTGGAACTCATCATTTCATATACCGCAAAAGCCGGTGGCCGCACAAAATAAAAGACGAAAAAAAGACTGCCCGATATCGACCGGACAGCCTTTTGCAAATTATGGATAATATGGCCATTTCCCTTTTTGGTTGCGCCAAAATGCGGGGCCATTTTCCTGTCTATTGTGGTTTCTTAACCGCCCGATGCTTGATCGGACTGGAAACCACTCCAAAGCTATTACTTAACCGCTTCTTTTGCTTTTTCAGCAGCAGCGCCAACTTTTTCAGCAGCTTCGCCAGCCTTATCCGCAGCTTCGCTTACCGCATCAGCGGTGGCGTCGGTTGCAGCAGCAGCGGCTTCACCGGTTGCTTCGGCAGCCGCGTCGGTTGCTTCAACAGCGGCTTCGCCTGCTTCACCGGCGGCATCCGCAGCGGTATTTGCCGTTTCGGCTGCCGTGTCAGCGGCTTCGTTTGCGGCTTCTTCAGCGCCCGAGCATGCGGCCAGGCCGAGCGAAGCGGTGAGTAGGAAAGAGATTGCGATTTTCTTCATGTGGGAAACCCCCTTAATAAATTTGTTTCAAAAGACCCGTGCAACCGGTTTATAACATACCCCGTCCGATCGCGCGGCTGCGTTTAATCATTTCGGATCGGCTTGGCAATCTGGATTTCATATTGCCGATATTTGGCGGTAATAAAGCGGCCGCCGCGTCAGGCATTAATAGTGCAAATGGCGTGTTTCAGCCAATTGACATCATATAAAGATATCTTTATATGATTTTATCAATGGATCAGATTTTAACCATAATGCGCGCGCTTGCCGATCCGACACGGCTTCGAATCGCGATGTTGATCCGGCAGCTCGAACTGTCGGTCGGCGAACTTGTCCAGATATTGGGGCAAAGCCAACCGCGCGTATCGCGCCATATCCGGATATTGGACGAAGCCGGGATCGCCAAGCGCCGGAAAGAGGGAAGCTGGGTTTTTCTGCGCCCCGGAGCTTTGCTAAATGGCGGCGCGGTGGATGCGTTATTTGCTTTGACCTCCGATGATGATGCCGGGGTTATCCAAAGGGACCTTGAAAAGCTGGCTTTGGTGCGTGCGGGCCGGGCGCAAATGGCGGCGGCCTATTTCGCCGAACATGCAGGGGAGTGGGACAGCTTGCGCAGCCTGCATGTAGCCGAAGCCGAGGTTGAGGTGGCCATGCAAAAATATTTAACCATAGCGCCGCTTGGCAAAGTGCTGGATATCGGCACCGGCACCGGCCGGATGATCGAGCTATTTGCGCCCTATGCCGATCATTTCACCGCTATGGACAATAACGCGGAAATGCTGCGTCTTGCGCGGGCGAAATTGGCTGGCTTGTCGCATCTGGTGATCGATGGGCATGGGGTGGATATTATGCTGGGCGATTTTAACGCGCTGCCGCTTGCCGATGCCAGTTTTGATACGATCCTGTTTCACCAAGTGCTGCATTATGCGCAAGCGCCGGAAAAGGTGATTGCGGAGGCCGCGCGTGTATTGGCGCCATCGGGCCGCATGATGATTGTCGATTTCGCACCGCATGACCGGGAGGAATTGCGCGATATCCATGCCCATGCCCGGCTTGGTTTTAGCGACAATTTGATCGCTCGTGCCTTTGCCGCTGGCGGCTTGCATCTGGCGCATCACGCCACGCTCGATGGCGGCGAATTGACCGTAAAAATCTGGCTAGGGCAAAAGCAAGCCGGCGGCAAATCACCTGGTCAGCGTGCCGATGACGCCAATGAATCGCGGGCGGCACCGACAGCCGCATCGCAATTGAGGATCGTGAAATGAAATTAACGCTAGATCAAATGCAGGAAAGCGGGCGGGCCGTAGCGGCGCCGCTATTTGCTGGATTGCCGGGTGACGCAGAGATCAGCTTTGAATTTTTCCCGCCCAAATCGGAAAGCATGGCAGCGCAGCTTTGGGATGCCATCGTAACATTGGCTCCGCTCGGCCCGCGTTTCGTTTCGGTCACTTACGGCGCGGGCGGGTCAACGCGCGAACGCACCCATGCCACCGTGGCGCGGATCGTTGGGGAGGCCGGGATTCCTGCGGCGGCGCATCTTACCTGCGTGAATGCCAGCAAGAATGCAATTCGCGAAATTGCCCAAAGCTATTGGGATGCCGGCGTGCGGCATATTGTGGCGCTGCGCGGCGATCCCCCGGCGGCGGGGGAGGCTTTCCGGCCGCATCCGCAAGGCTATGACAGCGCCGCCGCGCTCGTGAAAGGCCTTAAGGAAGTTGCCGATTTTGAGATTAGCGTCGCCGCCTATCCCGAAACCCATCCCGACGCCGATTGCGCGCAAAGCGATCTCGACAATCTGAAACGCAAATTGGACGCAGGTGCCGCCCGCGCGATTACGCAAATGTTTTTCGAACCCGAGGTGTTTTTCCGTTTTCGCGATGCCGCCGCCGCAGCGGGGATCGATCAGGAACTGGTGCCGGGCATATTGCCGGTTTCCAACGTTGCGCAGGCGCGTAAATTTTCGGGCATGTGCGGGGTTAAAATCCCGGCGTGGATGGACGAGCTTTATGAAGGGCTGGATGATCACCCCGCCGCACGGCAATTGGTCGCCGCCACGTTAACCGCCGAAATGTGCCGCAAGCTTTATGCAGGCGGCGTGCGCCATTTTCATTTCTACACATTGAACCGTTCGGAGCTGAGCTACGCCATTTGCCATCTGCTTGGCAAACGCCCCGCCGCCGCGGCAAAGGAGATGGCTGCATGAGCACTCCGCCAATGACATCCCGCGAAATATTCACCGCGCGTGCGCGCCAGCAGGTCATGGTGTTTGACGGCGGCTATGGCACCGCGATCCAGGCCTATAAGCTGAGCGAAGCCGATTATCGCGGCGATCTGAAACTCAGCCACGACCAAAAGGGCAATAATGATCTCTTGTCGATCACTCGGCCCGATATCATCCGCGCGATCCATACCGCTTATGTGGATGCGGGCGCGGATATGATTGAAACCAATACATTCAGCAGTACGAAGATCAGCATGGCCGATTATGGCTGCGAACATTTGGTGAAGCAGTTGAATGTGGCGGCGGCTCGGCTGGCGCGCGAATGCTGCGATGCCGCCGAGGCAAAAGATGGCAGGCGGCGTTTTGTGGCCGGTTCAGTCGGCCCGACCAACAAAACCTTGTCGCTATCCCCCGACGTTAATGATCCGGGCTTTCGCGAGATTGACTTTGACTATCTGAAAGATGTCTACCGCGAACAATGCGATGCGTTGATTGAGGGTGGCGTCGATTTTCTGCTCATCGAGACGATATTCGATACGCTCAACGCCAAATGCGCCGCGATGGCCGCGCAAGAAGCCGCCGCCGCATCGGGGCGCGATGTGCCTTTGATGATCAGCATGACGATCACCGACATGGCCGGGCGCAATCTGTCGGGGCACACGGTTGAGGCATTCTGGGCGGCGATCCGCCATACCAAACCGCTGACCGTGGGCCTGAATTGCAGCTTCGGTGCCGATCTGCTGCGGCCGCATCTCGCCGCGTTGGCAAAACAAGCCGATACGTTCGTTCTGGCCTATCCCAATGCCGGCCTGCCCAATGATCTCGCCGAATATGATGAGCTGCCCGAAACTACGGCGCAGCTGATCGGCCATTGGCTCGATGACGGCCTCGTTAATATGGTTGGCGGATGCTGCGGCACGACGCCCGCGCATATCGCGGCGATTGCCAAGGCCGTTGCCGACCGCGCCCCGCGCGAGGTTCCGGCGGCGTCAAGCGCGACCGTGCTTGCCGGCCTGGAACCGTTTGTGATGGCGGCATGAGATGGCAGGATTTCGTCATTCCCGCGAAGGCGGGAATCCATCACCAAATTTATCCAAACGAAACAGCGGGTGATGGATCCCCGCCTTCGCGGGGATGACGAGAATTAGAATTGTATTAAGATCATGACCAACAATACACAAACCCAATCCGGCTCTCGCTTCGTCAATATCGGCGAGCGCACCAATGTAACCGGCAGCGCAAAGTTCAAAAAACTCATCCTGGCGGGCGATTATGAAGCCGCGGTGGAGGTCGCGCGCGATCAGGTCGAAAATGGCGCGCAGATTATTGATATCAACATGGATGAAGGCTTGCTTGATGCGCATGAGGCGATGACGACCTTCATCAAGCGCATCGCCGCCGAACCCGATATCGCCCGCGTGCCGTTGATGATCGACAGTTCGAAATGGAGCGTGATTGAGGCCGGGCTGAAATGCGTTTCGGGAAAACCCATCGTCAATTCGATCAGCATGAAAGAAGGCGAGGCCGAGTTCCTGAAACATGCGCGCCTCTGCATGGCCTATGGCGCCGCCGTGGTGGTGATGGCCTTCGATGAAACCGGGCAGGCTGACACGCAGGAGCGTAAAGTGGAGATTTGCGCACGCGCTTATGATCTGCTGGTCGGCATCGACTTTCCGCCGCAGGATATTATCTTCGATCCGAATATTTTTGCCGTTGCCACCGGCATTGACGAGCATAATAATTACGGCGTCGATTTCATTGAGGCGGTGAAAATCTTGCGCCTGCGTTGCCCCCATGCGCATTATTCGGGCGGGCTTTCCAACCTTTCTTTCAGCTTTCGCGGGAACGAACCGGTGCGCCGTGCGATGCATTCGATCTTCCTCTATCACGCCATTCCTGCGGGGCTTGATATGGCGATCGTCAATGCGGGGCAGCTTGATATTTATGACGATATCGACGCCGAGCTGCGTGAGGCTTGCGAAGATGTGATCCTTAACCGGGTGCCAGCAAACGGCGAAAGCGCGACCGAAAACCTGATCGCACTCGCCGAAAAATATCGCGGCACCGATATGGCGCAAGAAAAAGCCGCCGCCGAATGGCGCAGCTGGGCGGTTAACAAACGCCTCGAACATGCGCTGGTCAAGGGCATCGATGCGCATATTGTCGATGATACCGAAGAAGCCCGTTTGGCGATCAAAGCCGCTGGTGGCCGCCCGATCGAAGTGATCGAAGGGCCGCTGATGGACGGGATGAATGTCGTCGGTGATCTTTTCGGGTCGGGAAAAATGTTCCTGCCGCAGGTGGTGAAATCCGCGCGCGTGATGAAAAAAGCCGTCGCGCATCTCTTTCCCTATATTGAGGCCGAAAAAGAAAAAGGCGCGAAAGGCAAGGGCAAGATCATCATGGCCACGGTTAAGGGCGACGTGCATGATATCGGCAAGAATATCGTCGGCGTCGTGCTGCAATGCAATGGCTTTGAAATTGTCGATTTGGGCGTCATGGTGCCCTGGCCCGATATATTGAAGGCGGCGCATGAGAATGACGCCGATATGATCGGACTGTCCGGCCTGATCACGCCGTCGCTCGATGAAATGGTCACCGTTGCCGAAGAAATGCAAAAGGCGAAGATGACGATGCCGTTGATGATCGGCGGGGCGACCACATCGAAAACCCACACGGCATTGCGGATCGAGCCGGTCTATTCCGGCCCGGTCATCCATGTCCTCGATGCCAGCCGCGCGGTCGGCGTTGCGGGCACGCTGGTTAGCGAAACGATGGCCGAAAAATTCGTCGCCGAAACTAGGTCCGAATATGAACATATCCGCATCGCCCGCGCGGGCAAAACCGCCAAACCGCTGGCGACCTTAGAAGAAGCGCGCGCCAACGCGTTTGAGATAGACGAGAGCCTGAAGCCCGCCGCGCCGCTCAAGCCCGGCGTCCATGTCTATGATGATTGGGATCTGGCCGATTTGCGGAACTATATCGATTGGACGCCGTTTTTCCGCGCGTGGGAACTCCACGGCAATTATCCCGCCATCCTGACCGATCCAGTGGTGGGCGAAAGCGCGACCAGCCTGTTTGCCGATGCTCAGGCAATGCTCGATAAAATTATCAGCGAAAAATGGCTGCGTGCCAAGGGCGTAGCGGGGCTTTGGCCCTGCGCGCGCGACGGCGATGATGTGGTGATCTATACTCCCCTCCCCTTCAGGGGAGGGGCCGGGGGCGGGGCCTATCATGATAGCACCAGTTTTGCCGATGGCCCCCACCCCAACCCCTCCCCTGAAGGGGAGGGGCTTTACAAAGTCACGCTGCCCTTCCTGCGCCAACAGGTCGCGAAACGGGAGGGCCGCGCCAATATGTGTCTTGCTGATTTTATCAGCCATGATGGCGATTGGATCGGCGGCTTTGCGGTCACGTCGGGCCACGGCATCGCCACCCATCTGGCGCAGTTTAAGGCGCAGATTGATGATTATAGCGACATTATGCTCAAAGCGCTGGCCGACCGCCTCGCCGAAGCCTTTGCCGAGCGGATGCATGAACATGTGCGCAAAGAGCTGTGGGGCTATGCCCCCGACGAGCAATTTACGATTGCTGCGCTTAACCGCGAAGAATATCGCGGCATCCGCCCCGCGCCCGGCTATCCCGCGTGCCCCGACCATAGCCTGAAGCCGATATTGTTCGATCTGCTCGATGCCACCCACCACACCGGCATCACGCTGACGACAAGCTTCGCGATGCTCCCCACCGCGGCAGTTTCGGGTTTCTATTTCGGCCATCCGCAAGCCGAATATTTTGGCGTCGCACGGATTGGCGATGATCAGGTGGCGGATTATGCAGGAAGGCGCGGGCTGGAGATGGATAAGGCGCGGCAATATTTAAGGCCGAATTTGAATGAGTGAGGGGGTTGAGCAGTTAAGCTTCAGGCAGGGCTGAGTGTTATTCCAATTCGCCTCCTCAATTCTCCAACTTCGTCACCCCCGCACAGGCGGGGGTGATGCTATGGGGGAGCTGCTGAAGTTGCAATAGCGCAGCCCGAAAGTAATGTCAGGGGCGCTATACCGAACACCGCTCCTGGCGGAATCATAGTGCCATGGATTTCATAGAAGAAGAAATAAGACAAATAAGGACATAAGAGATAGTGTTTTGGTGGGGGCATTGTTGCGCTTAAGAAGCGGAGTTTGGATCATGGGCTGACGCTCTTTTTTCTTTTTTTCCTTACTTTCTTCATTTAAAAAAATGGGCATGACCTTTCTGTAAAGGCTGATGCAGCAGATTGCGCGCAAGCGCGCCGATCGCCGATCATTATGACCTTGACATTTCGTTCACTTTATGTTCCAATATGGGTATGTGTATATCTTCCCTCTTCTGCTCCAATTTTCTCCTAAACCGGTGGGTCGTCGCCGCGCATTGGGCTTTAGCGTTGACATCTGCGCCAAGGAATCCCAAGCTCTCACTATAAACATCACAGGAGGTCATTATGGAATTCACACAAAGTCGCACGGTCAGAATATTGGCCATTTTGCTGTTGTTGGTGGCTATTTCGCAGCCGATCTACACGGCCTTGTATCTCGGTGCCCCCGACATTGACCGCAAGATCCTGTGGGGCTTGGAAGGGCTGTTATTCGTGCTGCTGGCTGCCTTTGCTGGCTCCGCTTTGGTGATGGCCAAACGCTATAGTTTGGGCTTCTCGGCGATTGCGTTCGCTGCGATGCTTAATGTGATCCAGGTCGGCGTGGGCCTCACGCAATTCGGCCCATTCGGTGCGGCTGCCGAAGCGAATGCTGGCCTTGGCGATGTCGCATCGTCGGTCGTTGCCTTTTCGTTTTTTGTTTATAATGCGGCAAAAATCCTGCTGGGTCTGGCCGCCGTTGTGTTCGGCATGGCCAAGATGAGTGACGGCAGCAAAGCTCTGGGCGGCATCACAGCCTTGGTTGGCGCGGTGGCGTTTGTCTCCAACACCTTGGTGATGATGTTCGGCCTCGAGGGCTTTTTGCCTTCGCCCATAGCCGGTGGTTCCGGCGTGCTAGCCACATTGCTTTTGGCGTTGTGCCTGTTCAGCATGAGCCGCGAAGACTGAGGGCAGTGCTGGCCGGCGGCGGGTCTTGCTTGCCACCTTGAAATGTAAGATTTCATTTGGCAGTTGACCTGTTCGCCGTCGCCCCAACCGGGCGACATCCTATCGCCAGATTGGCGTAAGCTTGCAGATAGGGGCGGTGTAAGCGTATAGTTTTGTAAACTTACCGCCCGTTAACCCGCCGTCCACCAACCGTCCCTTTTCCGGACGCGGGCTTTCGGCCATGGTTAACCCGCTGGCGATCAGGTGCCGCGCGCGGTAATAACGCGATTATAAAGCCTCTTCTGAATATCAATTGGATGCCACGCCATGTCTAAATCGCCTTTTATGATTGCTGGTATCGTGGGGCTTGCTGCGCTGCTTGCTTATGCGCAGAGTTTGCAGGCGCAAACGGCAGCGGAGCCTTTTACCATTGCGGAGACGGGCCAAAGCTTTGCCGTGCTGGATCATGCCGTTAAGACGATTGGCGAGGGCCAGGGCACGATTGTGATCCGCCCGGGCCTGTATCGGCAATGCGCGGTGCAGCAGGGCGGCGACATTGCTTACCGCGCCGCAGCCATCGGCCAAGTGGTGTTTGACCGGGCAACCTGCGAAGGCAAGGCGGCGCTGGTGCTGCGTGGGCGCAGCGCGAGCATTGATGGGATTATTTTTCAAGGCATGACGGTTCCCGATGGCAATGGGGCAGGCATACGACTTGAAAAAGGTGGGCTTAAAATCACCCGCTCGATCTTCCGCAATAGCGAGCAGGGGATATTGACCGCCGATGATCCCGCGGCGGCGATCCGGATCGATCAGACAACATTTTCAGGTCTTGGCCGCTGCGACCGCGATCTTCCCTGCGCGCATAGCATTTATATCGGTAATTATGGATCGCTCACCGTAACCAACAGCCGCTTTGAACGTGGCAATGGCGGCCATTATGTGAAAAGCCGGGCGGCGCGTGCCGATATTCGCGGCAATGCCTTTGACGACAGCCGCGGGCGCACGACCAATTATATGATCGACCTGCCCAATGGTGCGACCGGCGTGATCAGCGGCAATGAATTTGTGCAAGGCAAGGATAAAGAAAATTACAGTGCCTTCATCACCGTCGCGCCCGAAGGCAAGCAGCGGTCAAGCGCGGGGCTAACCATTACCAACAATAATGCCGCCATCGCGCCCGGCGTGAACCGCAACACGACGTTCCTTGCCGATTGGTCCGGCGATGCCGTAAAGCTGGGCGTTAATCGGTTGGGCCGAGGATTGAAGCCGTTTGAGCGGCGGTGAGCGCTTAGGTTGGTTCGACATTCAGCTGATGCTGGCCTGCAAATGTCGCTTTTCCGTGCTTCCAGTGCTCACGTATAGGAAGTACGCTGCGCTCCGGGTCACGAAAAACCAACATTTTCCGCGTAGCCTGAGCGGAATGTCGATACAACCTAGAGCATCGAGCATTTAATCTGCAACATTCGTCCTTGCGAGCGAAGCGAAGTAATCCAGGGTTATCCTGCACAACCCTAGGTTGCCCTGTCGCTTCGCTCCTCGCAATGACGATTCCTATTCACTGCAACTTGCTCTAATCCGCTTACCGCCCTTGGCTCCGCCACCTTCTAACCACGCGTTGCAAGATATCTTCCTCGCCGCCGCTTTCTTTCCACAATTGGCTGAATAAGGGATCTTCGGATGCCGGACGTTTTTCTTCTTCCAAATTATCGAGCGCAACGCGGATCGGGATCGACACGCCTTCGCCGCAGATGATGACTTCCCGGTTGCGTAGCGCCGGGATAGCGTCCAAAAATCCGCGTGCGCCTTCGGGCATCGCTGCGCGCACAAAGGCTTGGTCACGGTCGTTATTTAACCGCATCGATAGGATCGTGCCGCATTGCGAAAGCACGCCTTCGGCCAAATCGGACGGACGCTGCGTGATCAATCCCAAAGAAACGCCATATTTACGGCCTTCCTTGGCGATCCGTTCCAGGATGGTGCGCACGGCGCTATCGCCCTGGATCTTGTCGGATGGGATATAACGATGCGCTTCTTCGCAAACAAACAGGATCGGCCTTTGCGGTTCGTTGCGCGACCAGATGGCATAGTCAAAGACCAAACGGCTGAGCACGGCGACAACGGTTGATGTAATATCCGATGGCATCGACGACACATCGATGATGGAGATCGGTTTGCCATATGCGGGCAGGCGGAAAATCTTACCAATGAAATCGGTCATCGTGTCACCCACCAACATGCCCGAAAACATGAAATTATACCTGGGATCGGCCTTTAACTCGTCGATTTTACCCTTGAGCCGCATATAGGGTGTCGATGATGTTGCTTTATCGAGCTTACCCATTTCATTTTGGATGATGGTGGTGAGATCTGACAATAGATAGGGGATGGGGGCGTCCACCGTCAGCTTCCCGACGCTCTCTGCAACCCGGTTTTTTGCGCGGGCTTGCAGCAAGCATTTGGCAAGAATATCGGAATCTATTTGTCTTTCATCGCCCTTGGACGTGACGAATACTTCGCAATGTTCCTTAAAATTCATAATCCAATAAGGCATTGCTAGATTGTTGACATCATACAACGCACCATTGCCCTTGAATGCTGCGGAATATTCGCCATGCGGATCGACCATCACAATATGGCCTTCGGGTGCCATGTCGCAAATGCGGTGTAGGATTAGCGCCGCTGTGGTTGATTTGCCGGTGCCGGTTGAACCAAGTAAAGCAAAATGCTTGCCGAGCATCGCATCAATATAGAGCGAAGCGCGGATATCGCGGGTGGGGAACACAGTACCGATACTGATATTGGCGCGCGAATCGGTGGCGTAAACCTGGTTAATATCGGGCGTGGAAACAGCATAAACTTCTGCGCCTGGCACGGGATAGCGCGTAACACCGCGGCGGAAATTGTATATTTTGCCGGTTAGCCGTTCTTCATCACCTTCGCCCAAGAAATCGACAGCAGCCACGATCACGCCTTCTTCGCGCGGGTGCAGTTTCTGTGTACGAATGCTTGCGAGCAGCCAGGTGCTGCCGATGCGAATTTTAACCTGACTGCCAACTTGACCGGCCATCGCTAGGCTGGGATCGGTATGATCCACCAAGGCATGTAGGCGGCCGGCGTCCAGGCTAATCTGCGATCCTGATCCAGCAATGTCGGTAACAAAACCAATATGGAAAAATACACCTTTGCTCGAACCATCGCCTTGTGGTTGCCGTTCGGCGGGCCGACCTGGACCCTCGGCAGCGGGGGCGAGCGAAACACCCGTTTCGGCATGCGCCGGCTCCGTTACGCTCTGGTAAGCCGTTTGGTGGCCATCGGCATGCGTTCCCAGTGGCCTTGAGCCGGAAAACCCACGGATATCAACATTGTCCATCAATCGAACCTTTATTATCGTCAAGGCGGTCAAGGATAGGGCCGCAAGGTAAAGAAATATTTACCATGGAGCGATCGCGTTACATGCAGCGGCAAAACCATAGAACAAAGATACAGCGCATGAGAAATATCGCCTGGATTTTGGCGAAATTGGAGCATTTTGTGTTAAATGTGAATCACTCCAATCCTCCCCGGAACGGGGAGGTGCCCGCAGGGCGGAGAAGTTGGGCCCCCTCCGCCGGCTTCGCCGCCACCTCCCCGTTCCGGGGAGGATTGATACAGATCTATCGCAAAACGCGCTAAAGATGCCCGAAGCTGCTATTGCCAACTGCGCTATGGTGCCCTGCGCTGGATGATTTTCGGTCTACAAGCGGGCTGACTTCTGATTCCAATGCGGCCAAGGTGGCTTCGAAGGCGGGGCGCAAAGCAGCAATTTTTTCGATCAAATCCGAAGGATCCTGGTGGATTTCGACATAATATCGCGCGGCAACTTCAATTTCTTCGGCGAGCGTTCCGACCTTTTCGGCACCAAATTGCCAGCTTTCGCCCTTCAGTGTATGCGCTGGCATCACCATTTTGACCGAATCGCGCAAACGCATGGCCTCTTCAATCGCAATTAGTGATTTCATCCCATCTTCACGAAAATAGCCCAATATGCGCATGAAGGCAGGACCCAGCAGGCTGCGGGTTTCGGCGAAAGCCTTCCAATTGATCATATCATCGGCCATTTGGGTCGACATTGGTTATTGCTCCTGTGCGTGAAATGACGCCACATTAATGGATCCGTCTAACGCCAACAGGTAAATAGTCTTTTAATCCTTGGCGAAAGGATTGTCGCGTGCGCGCAGGTTAATCCGCACGGGGACGGCACCGAAATCCAGATCGCGGCGGATGCCGTTGAGCAAATAGCGGACATAGCTATCGGGCAGCTGATCCACTCTGGAACCGAAAATCACGAATGCGGGCGGGCGGTTGTTCGCCTGTGTCATATAGCGCAGTTTGATCCGCTTGCCGCCCGGCGCTGGCGGCGGATTGGCGGCAACCGCTGCTTCGAACCAGCGATTGAGCACGCCGGTTGAAACCCGCCTTGTCCATGCCTCTCTTGCATCAAAGGCCGCTGCGATCATTTGATCCAGGCCTTTGCCGGTAACCGCCGATACCGCAATCATCGGCACGCCCTTAAGCTGCGATAGACCGTCGTTCAACGCGGCCCTTATCCCTTGGAACAGGCCGCTGCCATTTTCGGCCAAATCCCATTTGTTGATGGCGATGATCAGCGCCCGGCCTTCTTTGATGACATGGTCGGCGATTTTCAAATCCTGCACTTCCAACCCCTTGGTGGCATCGAGCAGCAAGATGACAACCTCGGCAAAATCGATGGCATGGCGTGCGTCGGCCACCGACAGTTTTTCCAGCTTATCTTGAATTTTGGCTCTTTTGCGCATCCCGGCGGTATCGATTAAGCGCACCCGCCGCTCGGCTTGCGGTTCGGCAATATTGCCTTCCTCATCGATGCTGGGCATCTTTGGATCGGGGTCGGTCCAAATCCAATCGACCGCGATCGAATCGCGCGTAATCCCGGCCTCCGGTCCGGTGATCATCCTATCTTCACCCAAAAGCCGGTTGATCAAGGTTGATTTCCCCGCGTTGGGCCGGCCCACGATTGCCAATTTTAGGACAGCATCGGCGGCGTCCTTATCCGCCACCTCAAGCTCACCGCCGTCGATATGCGGCAATAAGGCTTGGAACAGATCGGCCATGCCTTCGCCATGTTCGGCGCTGATCGCAATGGGTTCGCCAAATCCCAGCGCGTAGCTTTCCAAAATACCATCATCGGCGCGCTTGCCCTCCGCCTTGTTGACCAGCAATATAATGGGTGTCGCGCTGCCGCGCAGCCAACGGGCAATTTCTTCGTCAAGCGGGTTAACCCCGGCGCGCCCGTCGATCATAAATAATGCCACTTGCGCCTGCGCCACCGCGCGTTCGGTTTGCATCCGCATCCGGCCGGGCAGCGTGTCGGGATCTTCATCCTCATACCCCGCCGTGTCGATGATTTTGAAATTCAAATCAAACAAGCGGCCTTCGCCTTCGCGCCGATCGCGCGTAACCCCGGGCCGATCATCGACAAGCGCGAGCTTTTTACCAACCAGACGGTTGAACAACGTCGACTTGCCGACATTGGGACGGCCGATAATGGCGACTATCGGCAACATGGATTTTGGTTCCTTTTTTCATTATGCCCGGTAAGCGGTAATTTACCGGAAAGCAGAAATGGTGCCGCTGTCATCCAGAATGTAAAGCATACCGCCAGCAACGACTGGTGAAACCGAAACCGGGTTTTTCACGTCAAAAATTAAATTGGCGGATCCTTCGGCGGTTCCAATCGACCACACTTCACCTTCGCCGTTGGCGACGATCAACCGCCCGCCCGCCAATACCGGACCGCGCCATGTGATTGCACCCACTTTTTTGGACTCTTTCTTGAACCGTTGCAATTGCGACACCCACCGTATTTTCCCGCTTGCCCGCTGGACACACAGCAGCTTGGCATCGCTGGTCAACGCGAATACCCATTCGCCCGATACGATTGGCGTGGTGATGCCCGCGATGCTAATTTCCCAGATACGCTGCCCGGTTACCAGTTGGTATGACGCCATCCGCCCCCCTTGGCCCAGCGCAAAGACCCGCCCGCGATCATCAATCACGGGATCGGCGTCAATGTCGGTTAGCGTCGAAACCGATGTGGAAAATGACGTGCGCGATAGCGAATCATTCCATAGGCTACGGCCATTTTCATACCGGTAAGCAGCCAGCTCTCCAGTGGAATAGCCAGCAATTACCGTGCCTTGCGCTGCGGCAGGCGCGGCCACGCCAAAGATGCCGGAAACCCCAACCGGGCCCGATTCATTCCATTCATTCTGACCATCGGCCGCACGCAGCGCGTAAATTTGATTATCCTGCGTCATCACATAGACATTGCCGTTGGAAATGGTGGGCGCACCGCGCAGCGGCCCCGCAGGGCGTTTTTTCCAGACCATTTGGCCGCTATCGGCCTTCAACGCGCTCACATCGCCGACGCCATTTGTGGCGTAGACCATGTCGCCGTCGGCGCTAACCCCGCCGCCAAATGCGGATGGGCGGCCGTCTTTTGTGGTTTCAATTTGGGTGCTCCAGATTTTTGCACCGGTTGCCGCGTCAAAGGCAGAAATCTTGCCTTCGGTATCAACCACAAACAGCTTGCCATTCAATATTACCGGCGCCGAGCCGAGCCGGGCGCGATTGGAAGCGCCCACAACCGATGCGGTCCAAACGCGCTGCAATGTTTGCCCCAAGGCCAGATGGCCGATCGATTTTGCGGCGTTGCCGCTTGATTGCGGCCAGTTTGGATTGCTGGATTCGGGCGGCAAAATCACCGATAAATTCTCCAGCGCTGGATCGGCGATCGTGTCAATCGACGTGTTCATAATATCGATACGATTGCCGATCGTCGGCGTTACTTTTTTGCCGCCGCCGCCGCCGAAAAGCCCTCCACCTGCGCAACCCGCAACCAAAGACAATGCGGCCAAAGATACCAGAAATTTTGATACTGCTTTCACTTAATTCTCGCCTTTCGATTGCGCGTTTCTATCGCTCTCTGACCGCTTTTTGGTGTCATTTTGCTGAACAGCATCGATACCAAGCGCGCCCGCCATTTGCCCCGCCCTTGACCGCAAGTTTGGCGGCAAATCCTCCTGCTGCGCAATTTTGGCAAAAATAGGGCCGGCAAGATTGTCCTTGCCCATTTTAAGATAGGATAGCGCGGTCATCTCGCCCGCGGTGCCAAACCATGGATTGCCTGGAACGGCAAGCGGTTTCAATCGGTCAACCACCGTTTGCGGCTTGAGGCTGTCAAATTCCAACATCGTCTGACGCATGAGCGCTAGATCGCGAAAGGGTTGCGGCAGGCTGGCGTCTTTGGCGATTTTGGCGAAGGCAGCCGTTGCTGCGCGCTTGTCCGATTTTCCTGCTTCAATATTGGCCAATGCCAATGCGGAAACGGCCCGGTATCCTGGCTGCTTCGCTTTGGTCAATGCTGTCAAGGTGACCCGCGCCTGCGCTTCTTTACCCGCGTTCAGGTCATCCATCGCTTTGACATAATCTTCGCTAACCGCATCTGCAGCCTTTTGCTGTTGATTCTGATAAAAAATCCAACCACCAAAAGCGGCAAGACCAAGGATGAGCAATCCGAGCAGCCAGCGGCCATATCGTTTCCAAAAATTTTGCAGGTCGCTTGAGCGCACGGCATCGTTCACCTCGCGCAAAAAAGCTTCGCTGGTGCCGGCGTGCTTATCGCCGGCGGGTTTGGTTGGTGTTAAAGCCAAAAGGGCCTCCTTATGTAGAATTTACGGCGCTGCTTTAGCGGCACCGCTGCGCCGATGCCAGCCCTGTTTGCTGGAGCTTGACTGCCGCTAAAAATTCATTCCGCGGTGCTGCGGTAAATTTGTTCAAGACCAGGGAAACTGCGCCGGCGCACTTCATCGGCATATTGCTTCACCGCCGCTTCGACGCCAACCGCCATATTGCCAAATTTCTTCACAAATTTGGGCGTGCGCTCAAAAAGACCTAGCATATCTTCGGTCACCAGCACCTGCCCATCGCATAATGCCGATGCGCCGATCCCAATCGTGGGGCAAGCAACTTTAGCGGTGATTTCAATGGCAATCGGTTCGAGCACGCCCTCAATCACCATGGCGAAGGCGCCCGCGTCGGCCACTGCGGCCGCATCTTCTACAATCGATGCCGCTTCTTCTTCGCTTTTGCCTCTTACGCCATATCCGCCCAGAATATTGATCGCTTGCGGGGTAAGGCCAACATGCGCCATCACCGGAATCCCGCGTTTGGTGAGAAATTCGATTGTCGGGGCCAGCACCTTGCCGCCTTCCATCTTAACCGCCGCAGCGCCGGTTTCCTTTAGCAAATGCGCCGCATTTTTGAAGGCGAGTTCGGGGGATGATTCGTAACTGCCAAAGGGCATGTCAATAATAACGGCGGCATGGTAACTGCCGCGGACGACCGCCGCGCCGTGCGCCGCCATCATTTCCATGGTAACCGCAACCGTATGCGGCAGGCCATAAATCACCTGGCCCAGCGAATCGCCGACCAGCAGCATATCGCAATGCGGATCGAGCAGTTGCGCCATCCGCACCGTGTATGCGGTGAGCATGACCAGCGGTTCGCCGCCCTTTTGCTGCCTTATGCGCGGCACGGTCAAACGCTTCATCGGCGACGGCGTCGGGTTCGCCCGGCTGGTGGATGTGTCGAAGGTGAGCGTTTTAGAGGTCGTAGACATGGGACGGGACTTAGCGGTTAAATGGCTCATACAAAAGCAGGAATGGAATGAATGTAATTTATATTTGACTTTATGTTAGACATATATAACATTAAGTACGAATTATATGACATTGGAGATTACAAATGGCGTTTAACGAAAAATTGCACTGGGCATCATTCCTTGCTCTGATTGCGGCCTTTGGCTGGTATTTTTTATCCTATCCGTATCAGATTATCGATACGCCCGCGGGGGTCGCGGCGGTTGCGGGCATGCTGGTTCCGGTCACGATCATTATCGTCGTGGTGATGACAGCGACGGCGGTTTTTCTCGCCATCCGCAGCCCGAAAGACGCGAATATGAAGGGCGATGAGCGCGAACGCAATTTCCATATCCGGGGTACGCATCTGGCCTATTATCCTCTGGTGATCGGCATGTGGGGCAATATGATTGCGATGTTTTACAGGCTGAGCGTCGCCGAGCATCTCAACTTGCTGATCGCAACCATTGTCGTCGCTGAACTTATCCGTGTTGGATCGCAGCTTTATTATTACCGCCGGGGATATTGAACTATGGCCAAGCTTCCCTTCAACAATGACATAAAGACGCTGCGTTTCCTGTCGGGTGAGATGACGCAGGGCGATTTGGGCGACAAGGTGGGCGTGACCCGGCAAACCATTGCGGCGATTGAACAAGGCAAATATTCACCGTCGCTTGAGGTCGCCTTTCGCATCGCGCGGGTCTTTGGCAAATCTGTTGATGCGATATTTCATTGGCAGGATGAATGAGCCGCCATAATAGCATGGCATTCGCGCGGTTTTTTGATAAGCCGCTGCTAAATGGGGGAGTTCGATGGAAACCGCAGCAGCCAAAAATGCAAAATCGCTCTATTTTGTTGCCTTTATCGTTTTTATCGACATGTGCGGCATTGGTCTGATCATTCCGGTGATGCCCAAATTGATCGGCGGATTAACCGGCGAAGGTCTCGACCGTGTCGCCGAAATTGGCGGGCTGCTGATTTTTGCTTATTCCATCATGCAATTTTTATTCGCGCCGATTATCGGCTGGCTGAGCGACCGCTTCGGGCGCAGGCCGATTTTGCTTGGCACCTTGGCGATATTGGGGCTGGATTATATTTTGATGGCGCTCGCGCCAACGCTGGTCTGGCTGGTGGTCGGCCGGATTATTTCGGGGATTATGGGCGCGACTTTTGCGGCGGCCAATAGCTGCATTGCCGATACCGTCGAACCCAAGGAGCGCGGGCAAGCCTTTGGCCTGATGGGTGCGGCGGGGGCGGCGGGTTTTGTCATGGGGCCCGCGATTGGCGGCGTGCTGGCACAATTTGGCGACCGCGCCCCATTTTGGGCGGCGGCGTTTTTGGCGTTGACCGGCGTGACGGTTGGCCTATTTTTGCTGTCTGAGACATTACCGCCCGAAAAAAGACGTAAATTCAACATCGCGCGCGCCAATCCGCTGGGCAATATTTTGCAAATGATGAAATCGCCGCTGGTGCTTGGTTTCCTGGGTGTCATTTTCACCATGCAACTGGCGGTGCAGGTTCAGCCCGCCGTCTGGTCTTATTATACGATATTGAAATTTGGCTGGTCGGAACTCACCATCGGTCTATCGGTGGCGCTTTATGGCCTGTTGATCGCGCTGGTCCAAGGTTTGGTGACGGGCAAAGCGATCCGAAAATATGGCGAGATTAAGGTCGGATTTTTTGGTTTGATCATGGCGGTGCCCGCTTATTTTCTGTTCGCCGTTGCCACGCAGGGCTGGATGATGTTTGCTGGCATGTTCATCGGCGTGGCGGCCAATATGGCATTCCCCGGCATGCAGGCGATGATGACGCGCGACATATCGGAGGATGCACAAGGCGAGCTGCAAGGTGCGATCGCCAGCGTGATCAGCATCACATCAATTATCGGGCCGTTGGTGATGGCCGGGTTATTCGGCGCTTTTTCCGATGATGAGGGTCTTTATTTCCCCGGTGTGCCTTTTATGCTGGCGGCGGTGCTGATCGCGATTGCTGTCGGACAGTTTGCTTATGCTGCGCGGCTTTCCCCGCGGCTTGGCAAGCCCTAGAGCGCGCTGCGTGAAATCTGAATCACACGGCCCGCTCTATCTGTTTGTTGTCGCATCGGTTGATGCGAAAAACCGGTGCCACTTTTTCGCGCGATGCTCTAATGTTAAGATGGCCTTTTGAATTTGAACATGAAACGGTTGGTTTCGCCGCGGATTTCGGGATCAAACACATTTTTGCTAATGTCGTCGCCTGGTTTCGCCAATAAATTGCTTTCGGCTTCCAGGACGAAACCGGCGCGGGCAAAATCGGCTTTGACGGTCACCGGGTCAATCCGGTGGGTGGCATCGACAATCGCCCTTGTGTCACCGGCGGGACCGACATGGTCGACAACCGCGACGATACCGCCCGGCTTCATCGCCTTATACAGCTTCGCCAAAAATACATCCGGGTCCGCCCGGACCATCCCAAATTGCGCATTTTCAAAATAGACATCGTGATAAACCAAATGCATCATCATAAAATCAAAGCTGCTATCGGTGGCGGAAAAATCGCTGGTGCCTTTTAGCTGCAAAAAGATATTGTCGGGCCGAGCGGTCAAATCAGCCCAGTTTTTCAAGGCTGCTTCATTTTGTACAAATGTCGGCGGATTAAAGGCAATAACCCGGCCAGCCGGCCCCACGATGCCGGCCATTATCTTGGCATAATAGCCGCCGCCAGCCAGATATTCGCCGGCGACATCACCCGCTTTCAAACCAAAGAAGGCAAGCACTTCGGACGGGCGGCGCAAGCCATCGAGCTTCTGTTCAAATATTGTGCGGGCCTCTGCGCTGGTTTCGGGCTGCGGTGCCGCCGCTGGCGATGGATTAACCTGCCCTTTCGCCGGCGTGGCCGTAAAAGTCGCCAAGCTGGTTGCTGCCAAAACAGCGGTCAATATCGTGTTTGATAGGCGAATGCTCATCCCAAAACTCCCCCTTAAGTTTGGCGGACAGTTTGAGCGGCAAGGTCGCGTAAGACAAGGGGCTGCGCCGTCGTTGGCCGAATATCGCGTAACATTTGTCGAAGCGATCGCATAAGATTTGTTAAACATAAAAATTAGCAATCCATAAACCATTTTCAATTAGCTTTTTTCGCGATTATGAAACCGCTAACGATCCTGCTATTACTTTTAGCGCTATTCCATACCACATCCGCGCGGGCGCTGAATGAGGGGTTGCAATGCGTGCCCTATGCGCGGGCGTTAACGGGCATTGAGATTCGCGGCGATGCGCATAGCTGGTGGAACCAGGCCGAGGGCCGTTATGACCGCGGGCAGCAGCCAAAGGTCGGCGCGGTTATGTCGTTTCGGCCGCATGGCGCGATGCGGCTGGGTCATATTGCCGCTGTGCGTAAGATTATCGATAATCGCACGGTGCTCGTCAGCCATGCCAACTGGTCTGCTGTTGACGGTCGGCGTGGCCATATTGAAGAAAATATCCGCGTCGTGGATGCATCGGCGGATAATGATTGGAGCATGGTGCAGGTTTGGTATGCCCCAACCAACGCGTTGGGCACGACCCTGTGGCCGCTGAACGGATTTATTTATCCGGCCCAAAAGCGCAGCGATGCGGAGGCGCGGCTGGCTCTGGCGCAGATTGTTGGCGTTGATTCGGGGATCGCCGCAGCAAATGCTCCCCCCGGCGGCCCCCGGCGCGCGGATGTTGCCGCAGCCGCGCCGGATACCACATCCAAATCCGCCGCGTATCCGCCGCTGCCCCCCGCTTCGTTTCGGCTGTCGGGAAAAATACTTGCCGACATCAAGCGAGCAGCGGCCAAGGAAATGGGCGATGCGGCGCGCTGACCGGAACAGGCCCTGCTCAAAAATCTGGTGCATCGGCGCGTATTATTTGGGATCGGCGATAAAACAATCAAGGTCATTCGCCATTGTCACTGCGCCTTTATAGCTTGATTTTATGGCGGTCATCACCGCCGGGCCATCGTCCAATGCGCGTTTCATATTATGGGTCAGCAGTAATTTTTTTGGATTGATCGCGGCGGCTGCCTCGCCGATGGCGGTGCCGTCGCGGTGCAGCCCGCGCGGCTGCCCTGCGGCCATGCTGATAACATTATGCATCACCAGAATGTCGGGCTTGCTGTCTTTTAAGGCGGCCACAAAATCGTCGCTCATAAAGCTTTGATCGCCCGAGAAAACGATCATTTGGCCCTGATACCGCAAGATATAAGAAAGCGCAGGAACCGGGCCATGGTGGACCGCGATCGCATCAATCTCAATGCCCTTATCACGCAGCACCGGTTGCAACCCCCGCTTCTTAACGTCGATTGCGGAAATTTGCAGCACCGGCTTTTCTTCGCTGCCGTCCACAAAACCCTTCAGATAAGGGAGCGCGCCATTTGCGCCAACCAGCCGATCGCGCAATTCGGCAGGACCAGCGAAGTTTGCATCACCTTTTGGCCCAATCAGCATGAGCGCCCGGCCACGCTGCGCAAAACTGCCGCTGTTGAACAGGCCGGGGAGGCCGCCGACATGATCGCCATGCGCATGGGTTAGCAATATCGCATCGAGATCGTTAAAATCCGCCTTGGCCTCACCATAGCGCAGGAACAGCCCCGGTCCGGCATCAATCAAAAAACGCGCCTTGCCATCTATCCAAACAAGATTGCTCGATCCGGCGCGATTGCCTTCCGCGATCGGCCCGCCGGTTCCCAGCGTTTGCAAAACCAATCCCTGCTGAGCGCAATATCGCGTTTGCGTTGTGGGTTGTTGCGGCACACCATTTGCGGCGCCGCTGCAACCGATCAGCAAGGGCAGCGGCAAGAGCGGCAATAGATATTTGGCAGATAATCTTTGGGACATCGGAACAAACTCCACGGGATATCGCTTATTGTAACAGCTTGACGGCTGCTTCACCAGCATCGCCGTTACTTTACCGCACCCTTTGCCAAAAGCCGCGGGAGCAGCAGGATCGCCGCCAATATCGGCCAGCGTTTTTGCCATGCGCTCAAGGTAATTTGGGTGCCCGCATGGCGGTTGATTTTCCAGGCGAGATATTCAATGCCGCCCGCATAAGTAAAAGCGGCCTTGATCAACCGGGCTATGGTAAGAAATTTGCCATTTCTTCGCAATTTTGGCCAGCGTTGTTTTTCGCGGGCGGCGCGCCTTTCTGGATCGGCCAACAGATATATTTTGTCGCCGCGCATTTCGTTGGGAATGGCCGTGTGATGCAATGCAGCCTGACCAAAGCGCGCATAACGTTCGCGGTCATGCTCGATCACCAAGGACGGCCGGTCTTTGCGTTCGGCGCGCAGTTCGGCGCCATAGGTTAAGGCATATCCCGATTGCCAAAGATCGAATATATCGCCTTCGCGTTCCATATGCGACAGCGCGGCATTGAGCAAAGCGGGGGCGGCCCCCGATACCGACAATATGGCTTTTTTTTGCGCTGCATCATCTGCGCACCACACCAGCCGCGAGGGTTGGGAAAAGCGCGCCCATACCGAAACCGACGCCGCCGATGTGCGGTTAAGCGCATGAAAATCACGTTCGTCGAGAATAGCAACCTTGGCGATCAATCCGCCAAATTGGAACGGAAAAACATTGGGCGGCAGCCGCCGGTTCCATTTCGCCATCCATCGTTTGCGATAGGCCGCCGCATAATCCGACACGATCAGGTAGAAATCGAGCATTTCGCCGTCCAACCGTTCGCTACGCAGGCAGGATCCGTAAAACAGCACGGCGCGCGCGGCATTGGGATAGGCCGCCGCAATATGCGCCGCAAATTCGGCAATTTCCGGTTTAACGGGAACCATCAATTCTTGGGCGACAAGCTGTTGCAAAGATAGCATGCCAGCGCGCTTAGACGCAGTTTGTTTTTGATGGAATTAAAAATTGGGCTTTGACCGCTGCGCGCCGTTTTTTGGATCGGATTGCTGTTTTATGTCGCCAGCCGCAGAAAAGGAACGGGCGCGGTTGACCGCAGTAGGATCGGTTTAAGTTCGTTGGCTTCGAATATTTCGCCATCCAACACGACGCTGCATCTTGCGCTGTCGATGCGAATGACATCGCCTTGCTCAATATGAATACCTTTGATTTTGCCGGGGCCCAAATTTCCGATCATCGCTGAAAATATCGCCCGAAACATTGTCCAGGGTCGTTCATCAACCACCATAAGTTTTAATTTGCCAGGTTTTTCCGATTCGGCGGTTTTGCTGCCTAGCAACAAACGTTCGAGTGTCGTAACGATCAATATTGAAAATATCCCTTGCAATTCCTTCCGCCGAAACAGTGATATGCGGATCGGTTCCGACCGGCGCGGCAGGAAACTGGCGCGCAGTCCGGATATTGCCGAAAAAAATACGGCCATCAATGCGATGACATGGCTAAATCCATTGGGAAAACCCAGCGGGTAAATTTTATGCCGGCAATAGAGGATGGTTTCAGCCAGCCCCGCCCCGCCCAAAAACATACCCAAAACCGGCTTTGCGCCTTCGCTGCCGTCGCTGAGCGCGATCAGCTCGCGGCCAACGACAAAAGGGGCAAGATCGCCCTTTGCCGCTTCAACGATCCGGCGCAAGGCGGCGATCGGGTCGCCTTCTGAACCCAGATCGAGCGCGATCAGATTGGTTTTGCCATTGGGCAGCACCGCAACCGGCGGCGGGTTGCCTTCAAAATGGCCGCCATGATACAGTTCGGTCAGCACGGTTTGCACCGTGCCATCGCCGCCGTTCACCACCAGAACTTTTGGCTTCACGCGGGCAATCGTTTCCAAGGCTTTTTTAACCTGAGAAATTTCTTCAACCTCATAATGAAACAAATCGGGATTGCGCGCACAAAAACAGCGCACTTTGGGCAATATCGACCGGTTGCCGGTTGAATGGGGATTGGAGAGCAGCGCGACTATGGCCAAATGGAATAAGCTCCTTATCGATATCGCATCAGAATATTGATGCGGGTAACGCCGGAGCCGGCAAAGAAAGAAGCTTTTTTCACGGGCACAACCGATTTGCCCAGAATGGCGCGAAATGCGCTGATTTTTGGATTTTGCGAAAATCCGCCGCCATCACCGCTGATATCGGTCTTGCCATTGTTATTTTTATCATGGCGCACGGCAATGGCATAATTGCCCGATTTGGGGACCGGTAAACAAAATTGCATATCGCCGATCTTCGCCCGTTGTTCGATCCGATTGAGCCATTGTCCTTTTTCAAGCCAAGCGGCCTCTGTCGCCGGATAGCTTTGAACCCGGATGAGACCTGTCGCCGTTCTGATACCTTGAACCGTTACCAAAACTGCGGTGATATCGCCGCTGTTGCAGCGGGAAAGATCATTTTCGATAACGCTGCTCGCCGCCGCCGAACCGATGGTCATCGGGCCTAATCCCAATCCCAACAAGATAACCGTCAATGCCCGCTCTGCAAATTTCTGTGACAAAGTAGGATAATGAAAATTCAACATGACTAAACCGCTCCTTGAGGCTATTCCGGCAAGGATTTAATCCGTGCCCAATCAAAATACCCTGAACCTTTGCGGCTTATGGGGATGATTTAAGGCCAAATTACGGTAACAGGGCGTCAACAAGTTGAAATTCATATCCGCCACAGATCGTTACATTGCCCGATTGGTAACCGTGCCGCTGATCAGCACGCTGATTATCGCATCGATGCTGTTGCTGATTGAAAAAATGACTCGGCTGTTTGATTTTGTCGCAACCGAAGGCGGCCCGGTCAGCGTGGTTTGGCGGATGCTGGCCAATTTGATCCCGGAATATATGTCGCTGGGCATTCCGATCGGCTTGTTACTTGGGATATTGCTGGCTTTCCGCCGGCTCGCAACATCGTCGGAACTGGACATATTTCGCGCGGTGGGACAGGGATATTTGCGATTGCTGCGGGTGCCATATATTTTTGCGATTGCGCTGGCGATCGTCAATTTCGGCATCGTTGGCTTTCTGCAACCGGTCTCGCGCTATCTATACGAAGAATTGCGTTTTGAATTGCGCTCTGGCGCGCTGGGTGCGTCGATTAAAGTGGGCGAATTTACCAATTTGGGCCAAAATTTGACGATGCGGATCGACGAAAGCCGCAACAATGGCAAGAATCTGTCGGGCATGTTTGTTTCGGCCAAAAGCAACAAGGGGCAAACTATCGCCGTTACCGCCGCGAAAGGGCAATTTTTGCGGACCGACGATCCCGATACGATCATCTTGCGGTTGAAAGATGGGACTTTGGTGCATGATGCCCCCACTTATAATCATCCGCGCGTGCTGACTTTTTCCAATCATGATCTGCCCATTCCCTTGCCCAAGATCGAAAATTTCCGCGGACGCGGTGATACAAGTGACGATAACCGGGAACTGACTATTCCGGAGCTTTGGAGGGTCGGCCATGATACCGCAAAACCCGCCGAGCGCCGCTATAGCGCGCAGGCAAATTTCCATTTTCGGTTGGTTGAAGTGGCAATGATGCTGCTTTTACCGCTGCTGGCGGTGGCATTGGCGATCCCGCCCAAACGGTCAACATCGGCGCTGGGCGTATTTTTGTCGATCATTATGGTGGTCACCTATCACAAGGTGAATGAATATGCGGAAGATATTGGGGCGGCGGGCGTCATCGATCCCATCATTGCGCTGTGGGGGCCATTTTTGATATTTGCCGCCCTGATCTTGTGGATGTATCATGTGATTGCGCATGTGCCCGGCGGCCAACCGATTGGCGGATTGGAGCTTGCAGCGGCCAAAATTGGAAAACAGATGAAAAAACTGTCACAATGGGGCGGCAAGTCAAAATTGCGGACGGCGGAGGCATAGCGCGTGCATTTTTTTCCCTCCCGGCAAATCGGCTTTTACATGGCGCGGTTGTTCCTTATTCGCACGCTGGCTGTATTGGCGATGCTGGTGCTGATTTTGCAGACGCTCGATCTGCTTGGCGAAAGCGGTAAAATCATGGCCGTGGCCGGCAATAGCCAAGGCGATTTATGGACCTATATCGGCATGCGCGCGCCGCAAATCATCTCCCGGATGCTGCCATTTTCGGTATTGCTTGGCACATTGATAACTTTCACGACCTTAAGCCAGCATAGCGAAGTTGTCGCGATGAAAGCCGCCGGGCTTTCGGCGCATCAAATTTTGGCGCCGTTGATTGTGGCCAGTTTGCTGGTCGCGGCGACCTCGTTTATTTTCAACGATAGCATTGTCGCCCCGGCCACCGCGCAGTTGAAAAGATGGCAAGATGCCGAATATATCAAACTGCCCGCCGATAGCGGCGTTAAAAGCAATGTTTGGGTGCGCGAGGGGCAGGATATTATCAATGCAGGATCGGTGAAGCGCATTGGCGGTCAAACCAGATTGAATGATGTCAGCGTTTATTTGCGGACCGAAAATAGTCTGCGCCGGGTGATTAAGGCCGATAGCGGTATTTTTATCGGCGGGGCTTGGCGGCTGTCCAATGTTTCGGTTTTTGACGCGGGTTCGGCCGATAAGAAGGATTATGATCAAATGACCGTGGGCAGGGGCGTGACGCCCGATCGTTTCCAATATATCAAGGTAGACGGCGAAGCGCTGGGTTTCCTGCCGCTATATCGTGCTATTCAGGGTTTGAAGGCCGCCGGACGCCGCACGGGCAGTTTGGAAAGCATATTATGGCATAAAATTTCGGGGCCGCTTTCGGCATTGTTGATGCCATTGTTGGCGGCGGTGGCGGCGTTTGGTCTGGCGCGGTCGGGCGCGTTATTCCTGCGCGCGGTCATTGGAATGGCGCTGGGCTTTATTTATTTTGTTGCCGATAATTTCGCTCTGGCGATGGGCAATTTGGGTGCCTATCCGCCTTGGATAGCGGCATGGGCACCGTTTCTGCTATTTTTCCTGATCGGTGAAACCGTGTTGGTGCGCACCGAAGAATAAGCCATAAACAACGGGCCAGCGCGCACAAAGGTTCACCGGCCGCGCGTGAAGCTGCTTTTCACCAATCGTGTCACCAAGCCGCCAAGCCCGGTGTGGTTGGCCGCGTGATAACGCGATTCGATGGGTAGCGCGGCCACCAATCGGCGGTGCGCTTCGCCTAAATTATGATAGGGCACGCCGGGCAATAAATGATGCAGCGCATGATAACGCAGGCCAACCGGTGCCCATAATTCGGGCAA
Organism: Sphingomonadaceae bacterium; assembly: GCA_021732525.1. Lineage (GTDB taxonomy): Bacteria > Pseudomonadota > Alphaproteobacteria > Sphingomonadales > Sphingomonadaceae > Sphingorhabdus_B. Next base: position 60,740 of record JAKFUU010000050.1, read on the forward strand.
TGTCGCGGGCGGCGGGACATTCACGCTATCCAGATATTGCTCGGTCGCGGTCATCACCGCGCCGTCATTCTCCCAAAGATGCGCCACCAAAGTGCGGATCTGATTGATCACCATTGTTCCCGATGCAATTGCCAAAAAAATTGCAAAGGCAGCAAAGGGAATGATTTGAAACGCCGTCGCGGCCAATAGCGCGATGGCCCAGATGCTGGTCGCTATCTCCAGCATGATCCAGCGCGAAGCCTCTTCGCCTTCGGGGTTGCGCCGCCGAAATTCAGGATTGATCACCAGGCCCGAATAACGTTCCACAACGATCCGGCGCAGTGCGGGGCTAGGCAGTGACAGCGGCGCGAGCAGTGCATAGCGGATCAACATGCCAAATGGCCCCAGCGCCGAGACGAGCACAAATAGCGGCACCGTATAAGGCTTCATCAATGCCAGTGGCAGATATTCGGGATCGTCGGCGGTGCCATAGCGCCGCGGCATATGATGTTGGTTATGAATGCCTTCATACATGAAAGAGGGGATCATCAGCGGAATCCCGATCAGGATATTCCACGCCAGATGAAAGCCGGGCACGTCGCGGCGCTTGATATGGGTCAATTCATGGATGAAGCTGCCCGCCCGGTAGAGCGCTAGGATGGAGACGAATGCTGCGATGAGCGGAGCCAGCAGCGGAAAAGAGGGATCCGCAGCCATCGAGACGGTCGCGGCCAGCGTGCCATAACCCACCAAAGCCGAAGTCAAAAAATCGGCCCAATAGATCGCCGGTTTGGCAGTCAGCAAATCGCGCGTTAACGCCGACGCCGCCTTAATCATCTCAAGATCGTGCACGGCTTCACGCGCGGCATCGCGCGCAGCATCCACCGCCATATCGCGATAATTTTCTTGGGGAAGGGTGGAAGCGTTCATTTCTTGATACCTATGGCCTGTGTGCCCTAACCAGATCAGTATGGCAATATAAAGGCGGATTTGTGAAGCGGGCGCCTTTTCGCACCGGGCGGCGATTATTCGGCGAGGAGGCAATAAGGAAGCAATTTGAGCCACCTGCTACCGCTTGACAAAACGGTGTCCAGCGGCACAGATGCGCGGCACAATCAGCAATAAGGAAGCATCTTGACGCCCAACAATCTGATCATTCGCCCGGTTATCACAAAGCGCGATATCAAGGCCTTTGTCGCATTGCCTTACCGGCTTTATGCCGGCGATCCGAACTGGGTTCCGCCGTTAAAGGGTGAGGCTTTGGCCGCGATAACGCCGGGCAAAAACCCCTGGTTCGAACATGGCAAGGCGCAGCTTTTCTTGGCCGAGCGGGCCGGAAAAATTGTCGGCCGGATTTCGGCGCATTATGATGAATTGGCGCTGGTCCAGCCGGCCGAACAAGGCATGGGGCCGGGGGTGGGCAATTGGGGGCTGTTTGAGGCCGAAGATGCCGAGATTGCCAAGGCCTTGATCGCAGCGGCGGAGGATTGGCTGCGCCAACAGGGAATGACCAAATCCTTGGGACCGGTTAGCCTTTCCATCTGGGAGGAGCCGGGATTGTTGGTGAAGGGTCATGATCACCCGCCAACCATCATGATGGGTCATGACAAGCCCGAATATGAAGCCTGGGTGACAGGCGCGGGATACGCCCAAGCAAAAGATCTTTTCACCTATGAAGTGCCGATTGATGTTCCTTACCCCCCCCTTATGGCGCGTATTGTCCAATCGGGGGAGCGCAACAGCCGGATTGTCATCCGCCATGTCGACAAAAACCGTTTCGATGAAGAAGCCGCGCTTATTTTGAATATATTAAACGATGCTTGGTCGAATAACTGGTGGTTCGTGCCGATCACCGATAGCGAGATAGCCTTCACCGGAAAGAAGCTGAAAGCGCTGGTTTACGAAGATTTGATCCGGATCGCCGAGGTGGATGGTGAACCCGTTGCTTTCATGATGACCCTGCCCGATTTGAACGAAAAGTTGATCGGTTATGGCGGGTCCTTATGGCCGTTTAACTGGATCAAATTGCTCTGGTGGCTGCGGCGGCCCAAAGTGCGCACGATGCGCGTGCCGTTGATGGGCGTTGTCCAGCGGCTGCAATCGAGCCGGCTGGCGAGCCAGCTTGCCTTTATGCTGGTCGAACTCATCAGCCGCGATTCGCATGAAAAATATGGCGCGGTGCGCGGCGAATTTGGCTGGGTGCTCGACGATAATGGTCCGATGCGATCGGTGGGCGAGGCGATCAACGGCAAGGTCAATAAGGTCTATCGTATTTATGAGAAGCGGCTGTAACCCCTCCGGCGCGCTCGCCCCCCGTGTCCCCCATCGTGTAACGCGGCCCCGCGCCGCATCGTGCCGCTCGGTCCTCTGGGTTATATAGCGCGCATCTTTTTAAGCTGAGGCAGCCGCAGCCGATGCAGCCGTCGAGATTTTGCCGGGTCTGCTGAAGGCGCTTTATCTGATCATCCAGCCTTTGTTGTAAATTGCGGCTGATCGCCTGCCAATCTTTTTGCGTCGGCGTGCGGCCATAGGGCAGTTTGATAAGCTGTGCCTTAATCTCCTCGATCGACAGCCCAATTTGCTGCGCGATCAGGATGAAGGAAATCCGGCGGATATCGGCGCGGAAAAATTTACGGCTATTCCCGCTGCTGCGCATCGGTTCGATCAAGCCTTTGGCCTCATAAAAACGAATGGCGGAAACGGATATCCCGGTGCGCGCCGCAAGGTCGCCAATCCCCAAAAGATCGGTTGATTTCATAATCACATCCTGCGGTAAAAAAACATCTTGATCTTAAGTTAGGTTAAGATCGTAAAAATGACAAGCACCAATTTTCGGTGATTCGGCGCCATCAAAAAGGACAGAAAAATGAAAGCCAATTTTATTGAACATGTGAACCTGACGGTGCGCGATCCGCAGCGCACGGCGGCCTTAATGATCGACCTGTTTGGCTGGCATATCCGCTGGCAAGGACCATCAATGGGGAAGGGATATACGGTGCATGTCGGTAGCGATGATTGCTATCTGGCGCTATATACACAATCCGCCGCCGAATATCCCCCTAGTCAATTTCTCAAGGGCCAGCCGCTCAACCATGTCGCGATTGTGGTGGATGATCCAGGCGGGGTGGAGGCGCGGGTGACGGCCGCGGGCTTAACACCATTCAGCCATATGGATTATGACCCCGGCGGGAAGGCATTTTATTTTTACGATTTTGACGGGATCGAATTTGAGATTGTCAGCTACCCGTGACCCGCCGGCAATCAGCTATCGCTGAGATCAACCCAAGTGGGCGCATGGTCGCTGGCCTTTTCGCGGCCGCGGTGATCCTTATCGACGCCGCAAGCGGTCAGCCGGTCGGCCGCGGCGGGGCTGAGCAGCAGATGATCGATACGAAAGCCCCGGTCCTGCTGCCACGCGCCGGCTTGAAAATCCCAATAGGTCCAAATACCGCCCGCCGGATAATGGCTGGCGAGTGCATCGGTCCAGCCATCGCCGAGCATTCGGCGATAAGCCGCGATGCTTTCGGGGCGGCGCAGCGCATCATCGCGCATCGCCTTATCCGACCAAATATCGCAAGCTCGCGGCACCACATTATAATCGCCCGCCAGCACCACGGGCATTTCCAGCGCCCACAGCTTTGCCGCATGCGCGCGCAGCCGGTCCATCCAAGCCAGCTTATAATCAAATTTCGGCCCCGGTAGCGGGTTGCCATTGGGCAGGTAGATGGTGGCAATCCGCACGCCGCCAACATCGGCCTCCAGATAACGGGCTTGTTCATCGGCTTCATCACCGGGCAGCCGCCGCTGTGTTTCTTGCGGCTGCGCGCCGCGTGCGAGAATGGCGACGCCGTTGAAGCTTTTCTGCCCATGCCAGATTGCCCCATAGCCGATCTTTTCAAATTCGGCGGCGGGGAAGCCCTCATCCTGCGATTTCACCTCTTGCAGGCAGGCGACATCGGGCTGGGTTTCTTCGAGCCATTCGAGCAAACGGGGCAGCCGCACCTTGATGCCGTTGATATTATAGCTGGCGATCCGCATGGACCCGGCCCTCCTTATCGCGCCAGCAATTGGGCATGCGTTGCATTCACACAAACCGCGCTGCTGGCTTCGCCTTTGCCCGAAAATATACCCGCCGCGACAAACCCGCCCACCAACAACATGACAAAGGCAATCGATAATAGGCCGAGGTATTTTTCGATGAAGGCCTTGATCGGCGCACCGAATTTCCAAAAGAGAAAACCCACCAGCATAAATTGAAAACCGCGGCTTAGGATGGTGGACCAAATGAAGGTGAATAAATCCATTTGGATAAATCCGGCGGTCAGTGTGAGCAGCTTAAAGGGGATTGGCGTGGCGCCCTTTACCAGGATAATCTCCGCGCCATATTCGCGCAAATAACAAGCGGCCTGCGGGAAGCTTTCCCAAAGCCCCAGCGCCTTGAGCAGCGCCACGCCGATGGTTTCATAAGCGAAAAAGCCGATGGCATAACCGAATAATCCGCCAAGCACCGAGGCAATTGTGCAGATCAGCCCGTAACGCACCGCCTTTTCCGGCCGCGCAAGGCACATTAGGCCAAGCAGCGGATGCGGCGGGATGGGGAAAAAACTGCTTTCGATAAAGGAGATTACCGCCAGCCAGCGTTCGGCATGATGATGCGCCGCTTTATCCAGGGTCCAGTCATACAGGCGTCGAAGCATGCCCGCGATTTAGCCGCGCGCCGCGCCGATGTCGAATGAAAATACGGGTTGGGCCTGCGCCCTTCAGTATAAAAATTTGTTACATTGCCGTGATCGGGTTGCAAATCGCAATGAATATGGCAATGTAAAGCGTCAATGTTCAACAAGGATAAATGATTATGAAAATCTATGGCGCTGCGGTCTCCCCCTTTGTTCGCAAGCTGATGGTCTATTGCGCGGAAACGGGCCTGGCTTATGATTATACCCCGACATTCCCTTTGGGCCCCGATGGCCAAGATCCAGAATTTTTGAAAGCATCGCCATTGGGCAAAATTCCGGCGATAGAAGATGACGGCTTCACGCTCGCCGATAGCTCGGCGATCGTCCATTATCTGGAGGCGAAGCATGGCTTTGGCTTGTTGCCGGTCGGTGCGCAAGATCGCGGCACGGCGGTGTTTTTTGATGAGGTTGCCGATACCTCGCTCACGGCGGTGGTCGGCACGATATTTTTCAACCGGGTGGTTGCGCCCAAATTCATGGGCCGCGATGGCGATTTGGCCGCCGCCGATGTGGCGGAAAAAGAAACGCTGCCGCCGCTGCTCGCTAAGCTGGAAAAATTGATGCCGGCGCAAGGAGGTTTCCTGGTGGGCGATAAATTTACCTTGGCCGATATCAGCATGGCCAGCGTTTTTGTGAATTTAAAATATGGCGGGGTGTCGGTGGATGGCGCGGCCTATCCCCGCTTGGCCGCTTGGCTTGCCGGGATATGGGCGCGGCCCAGCTTTGCCGCACAAATGGCGATGGAAGCGAAGATAGTTGGGTAATATAACCATATAGGTTATTTTATGTTGACATCGTGACGCTATATGGCTAGAAGAAGGCATAGTCGAAAAAAGTGATTCGCGGCCAAGGCGGCGCAGCGAAGGGAAAAACGGCAAACGGAAAAAGGGCGAGAGGCTTAACGGCTTCTGCGCCCTTTTTCGTTTGAAACAGAAAGGGCATTCATATGACGGGGGCGCAAACACAAAAACAAACGCCGCTGCGGATCAATGCCGCCATCCGCAAAATATTCCTGACCCATCTGTCCGAAACGTCGAATGTTGCGGCATCGGCGCGGGCCGCCGGGGTCAGCAGCTCGGCAATCTATGCCGAACGCCGCCGCTCACCGCCGTTTCGCGATGAATGGGCGGCGGCGCTGGCCGAAGGTTACGCCCGGCTGGAAACCGACCTGCTGGCCGAAGCGATGCAGACGGCCAATGCGCGGATCAGCGACGCGATGCTGAAATCGCGGGCGCAAAAACACCGGTTGGCGCTGGCCTTGCTCGCCGCGCACCGTGTGTCGGTAAAGGGTATCGGACCGGCATCTAAGCCGAATGCCGCCGCCGCCGAACATATTGAGATGAAAGCCAAATTGCTCGGAAAGCTGGATAATATGCGCAGTCAGAGGTTTGAAAATAACCATAATGGTTCATCATGACGCCAAAATCCACCAGAACCGATTGGACCGCCCACGCATTGGCTGCTTTGCCGCGCGCCGATGCCGCCGCAATCCTTGGCCGGTGGAAGCCGAAGGATTTTGCCCGCCATTATCAAAGCTGGGATTTCTGGCGGCGCGCCGACCAATATCCACCGCCGGGCGACTGGCATGTGTGGCTGGTGATGGCGGGGCGCGGCTATGGCAAGACGCGGATGGGGGCCGAATGGGTGCATGAAAAAGCATCGATGCATGGCGGCGCGCGGATTGCGCTTGTCGGTGCCAGCCAGATGGAAGTGCGGCAGATTATGGTGGAGGGCGAAAGCGGTTTGCTGGGCCTGCCGGGTGCAAAGGGTTTGGTCTGGGAACCATCGCTGCGCCGTGTCACCTGGCCCAATGGCGCGCAGGCGGCGGCCTATTCCGCCGCCGAGCCGGATAGCTTGCGCGGGGCGCAGCATCATTTTGCCTGGGCCGACGAAATTGCCAAATGGCCCAGCGGGGTTGCCGCCTGGGATAATTTGATGCTTGGAATGCGGCTGGGAACCCGGCCGCAGATTATGGCGACAACAACCCCGCGCCCGGTGCCATTGGTGCGGCGGCTGGCCGCCGATCCGGCAACCGCGATAACCACGGGCAGCACCGATGATAATGCCGCCAATTTGCCGCCGGATTTCCGCCGCGCGGTCCGCGCCGCTTATCACGGCACGCGGCTGGGTCGGCAGGAGCTGGACGGGGAGTTGATCGAAGATTTGCCCGGTGCATTATGGAGCCGCGAATTGCTGGAAAAATGCCGCGTCCGCGCGCTGCCCAAATTGAAGCGCGTGGTGGTGGGCGTTGATCCGCCGGTGACCAGCGGCGGCGATGCTTGCGGGATCATTGCGGCGGGCTTGGGCATCGATGGCCAGGCCTATGTGCTGGCCGACGACAGCGTTTCGGGCCAATCACCCGAAGGCTGGGCCCGCGCCGTCTGCGCCGCCGCCGAACGCTGGCGGGCGGACCGGGTGATCGCGGAGGGCAACCAGGGCGGCGAGATGGTGGAAAGTATTTTGCGGGCCGTGAACCGGTCGCTCCCCATCCGCCGGGTTCACGCCAGCCGCGCCAAGACGGCCAGAGCCGAACCGGTGGCCGCGCTGTATGAATGCGGCCGCGTGCACCATGCCGGGGCCTTTTTGGCGTTGGAGGATGAGCTATGCGGATTGATCGCAGGCGGCGGCTATGCCGGCCCCGGCCGATCCCCCGACCGCGCCGACGCGCTGGTGTGGGCGATGAGCGAATTGATGTTGGGGCGGGCGGCGGCGGGGCCGCGGGTGCGGGTGGTTTGAATTGACAGGTGGAACAAAAACGATACATCATTATATTTTAAAGGTTCGTTAAAGGTTGTTGACTTAAATGGCAACATTACTAGAATTAGTTGCGGCAGATGTGATCACAAAAGTTGATCCGATGCTGGGCCTTAGAGAGATGGAAATGCGTTGCATCTTCCTGCTTCCTAGGGCGTTAAAGTGGCTTTCAGAGGTGTTACCAAATGCCGAATCGGATTGGAATATTCAAGAGGAACCAAGCGAACAGCTTGACGCGCTATTCTATGAGTTTTGCGCCGGAAAATCCCTTCAGGTTGAAACTCGGTTTAAGTGTCTAACCAACCTTGGTGAAGGTATTTGGCAGTTGAAAACTGCAGATTTGAGATTATTTGGTTGGTTTGCCAAAAAAGATCATTTTGTGGTATGCGATTGCGATCTAGCAACGAGAATAAAAATCAGCGGTTTATATAAAGGTTATTGTCAGCAAGCCGTTAGGTTTCGTGATGATCTCGATTTGAATGAACCAAAATTTGTAAGTGGAGATAACCCAGATGACGTCATTTCAGATTGCTATTAGTCCTAGCAGGCGAGCAGCTGGCCGTTTCATTTCTCGGGTGCGGCGCGCTTTGCAAACTGTCTTGGTTGAAGAAACCGCCCGCAGCGGCATCAATCAGTCGCGCGTTGCTGAAGCTATTGGCGTGCATCGTTCCTTAATAAGCCGGGAACTTAATGGACGGCAAGATATCACTTTAGGCCGCGTGGCCGAACTTGCCTGGGCGTTGGGTCGGGAGATCGAGTTCGACCTGTTGATTCCAGAGCAAGCTGCGGGAGCAAATACTAAGCCCCTTGTTCCGAGCGCGGCTGTTGAAATGAAAATGTCGTTTGAGACGGATGCCTCTGCAATGAAGATGGCAACCCAATTTGCTGAAAAGCGTAAGCCCACGATTGAGTCGATTGCTGCTTGATTATGCTGATCACGCCCAACCTGCCGAGTGGTTATTCAATTTTCTGTGAGGATATAAGGCACGAGGTAAATGGTGCGCGAAGCTTTATTGGTGTTTACGGCCCTGTTATTACTGCACCCAGAATCGATGATAACCCTGTCATACTGTCTCGACTGGCGATTGAGAATGTTATAAGATTAGATAATCAAGTCCTGCCGGAATCATGCATATTACGAGTAATTTTTGAAACCAACAGCTTTGTGGAAACTGAACTAGCACGAGGTGATTTTGAATTTGATCACAAAAACCTTCCTCCTGCTCAAATAAGTGAATTTGCAAAAAGGGACGGTACCGGAGCACAAGCGCAGCTTATGTCTCAAATTCAAATTGCCAATGTTTTAATCCCCGAAAGTGGGCGGATTAAAGTCCGTTTATCGTATGGTGATGACGTAATTGCGCTTGGCTCACTGCTAGTGAATATTGTGACGCCGGAAAATCCGGCCACCTAATCCCGATCTTCTCTGAGTAAGATCTAACAGGAACCCAAAAATCATGAAATTATTCGGCTGGAAATCGGCCGGGCGCGGCAGGCTGCGTCCGGTTCGTTCGCATGGGCCATTGGCATCCGCTTTTGGCCTATCGGGTCTGCGCGGGGGTGTGCAAGGCGAATGGCCCCGATCTTATGAAGATCAGATCCGTAAGCTCTATCTGGAAAATCCGGTGGCGCAGCGCGCGGTGCGGTTGGTGGCCGAAGGGGTTGCGACGACGCCGCTGTTGGCCAGCGATGACCGGGCATTGGCGCTGATCCGCGCGACATCGGGCGGGCAGTCGCTGCTCGAAACCGCGGCGACGCATATATTGCTGCACGGCAATGCTTATATTGAATTGCTCAGCGCTGACGATGATGATCTGCGCGAGCTTTATGCGCTGCGCCCCGAACGGGTGCGGGTGGAGACCGATTTGGCCGGGTGGCCGGCCGGATTTATCTATCAAGCGGGAAGCGTTGCCAACCGGATCGCGAGCGACCGCGTGATCCATATTCGCACCATCCATCCGCTCGACGATTATTATGGCCTGGGCTGCCTGGGCGCGGCGTCGGGTTCGGTGGCGATCCATAATGCCGCGCAAAAATGGAACAAGGCACTGCTCGACAATGCGGCGCGGCCATCGGGCGCGCTGGTTTATGAGGCGGGAGATGCCAATCCGTTGACCGGGGAGCAATTTACCCGGCTCAAAAGCGAGCTGGACGCCGGTTTTGCGGGAGCCACCAACGCCGGCCGGCCGATGTTGCTGGAGGGCGGCTTACGCTGGCAGGCGCTGTCGCTATCGCCCGCCGATATGGATTTTGTGGGATTGAAAGCGTCGGCCGCGCGCGAAATTGCGCTCAGCTTTGGCGTGCCGCCGATGTTGCTCGGGCTTCCGGGTGATGCGGCTTATGCCAATTACCGGGAGGCGAACCGCGCGCTTTGGCGGCAAGCGATCGTGCCGCTGGCCGGCAAGATCATCGATGCCCTGGTACAGGGTTTGCAGCCTTGGTTTGGCGGGCTGTCGCTCGGTGTCGATCTCGACCGGATCGGCGCGCTCAGCGAAGATCGTGAGCGGCTTTGGGCGCAAGTGACCGCGGCGGATTTCCTGAGCGATGCGGAAAAGCGGTCGCTGCTGGGTTTGCAGCCTGTGCCTGAACCGGCTTCTGAAACCATCTCTCCGGCCGAACGGGCCGCGCCTGCGGAGGAAATAGCGAATGAACAATAATGAAACCTTGGCCCATCTGACGGCACAGGCGGAAATGCATGGTGCCGATTTGCCGACCTTGCGGGCCTTGATTGAGGAGGCATCCGAGCTGGGCGCGGGCCGCGCGCTTAGCCATCTGGGGCTGGCCGACGAGCATGCCCAAAAAGATATGACCGAATTGCGCGAGCTGCTTGGCGCATGGCGCGATGCCAAAAAATCGGCGCGCCGGGCGATTATCGGCTGGTTGGTGCGGGTGAGTTTGGCGCTGTTACTGATCGGCTTGGCGGTCAAGCTGGGCCTGACCGAATTGATAACGCGGTGAGGTTTGCGGGCTATGCCGCCATTTTTGGCTGTCCCGACCATGGCGGTGATATCATCTGCAAGGGCGCGTTCAAACGATCTGCAAAAGCGGGAATTCCTTTATTGTGGCAGCATGATCGCGGACAGCGGATCGGATATATCGAAAGCCTGACCGAGGATGAACGCGGTTTGCGCGTGATCGCGGCGGTGGATGAACATGCCGGACGGCGCGTGAGCGCGGGCGCCGGCCTGTCCTTTGGATACCGGGTGCAGGCGATGGAGCGGCGCAATTACCGCCTATTGAAAGATCTCGATCTGATAGAAATCAGCGTGGTGACACATCCGATGCAACCGCTGGCGCGGGTGTTGGCGGTGGAATAATTTGTTATTGATTTGTTCATCAGAAGTGGGATATATCACACGCATTCACACCAATGGTGCGCCATTGGCCCCCACGGGTTTCGGCCCGTGGGTTTTTTATTGCCAAAATTTCAAGCCTGTGTTCTTAAATAAGAATGAGTAAAAAACGAGCGGTATTTTATGTCGACGGATTTAATCTGTATCATTCGATAAAAGATTTGAAAAATGATCGGCTAAAATGGCTTTCGCTTGATCGTCTTGCAAATCTGTTGATCCCGAAACGCGATGAATATGTGGCGACGATCAAATATTTTTCTGCTTTGGCGCCGCACCGCGGATTTTCATCGGTCAAAAGACATGAAGCCTATATTGCAGGGTTGGAATCGGAGGGCGTGCAATGCATCTTGGGGCGCTTCAAACAACAGACGCGCGGTTGCAAAAGCTGCGGAGCGAGCTGGAAACAGCATGAGGAAAAGGAAACCGACGTCAACATCGCCATCCAAATGGTCGCCGATGCCTATGATAACGAATTTGACCTATGTTACCTGATTTCCGCCGATACGGATTTGGTTCCACCACTGGAGCTGATTAAGGCAAGGCATCCAGCGAAAGAGATCATCGCCGTTTCGCCGCCAAACAGACCGCATGGTCAGCATATTCGCCAAATTGCGCACAGATCGTTAAAACTCAATGCCAATCAATTGGCAAAATGCCGGTTGCCGGCGCAATTTATATGGAAAGGGCGGCACTATAGCTGCCCACCCGATTACACATAATTACCTTCAAGCACCCAACCTAAGACACAACCACAGCCGTCCATTTCCGGGCGGCTTTTTTTATGGAGAAAATGGATGAATTATGAAGTGAAAGCAGACGCTCTAAATGCGGCGTTGGACAATGCGGTTTTTCCTGCAGCCGCGGTGCAGCGGCCCGTATTATCGGGCAGCATGAGTGTTAGCCCGGCCCATAGCGCCTTTGTCGATGGTTATCTGCGCAAGGGTATGGAGGTTGAGCTGAAAAGCGTAAATGGCGCGGTGGCGGCCGACGGCGGTTTTGCTGTTCCTGAAGAAATTGACGCGGTGATCGGTGCCACTTTGAAACAAGCATCGCCCATCCGCGCCATCGCCAATGTGGTTCAGGTGGGCAGCGCGGGTTACCGCAAGCTGGTCACGCAAAATGGCGTCGCGTCGGGATGGGCCGCCGAAACCGCAGCGCGGCCCGAAACCGACACCCCGCGCTTCAACGAAATTTTACCGAGCTTTGGCGATCTCTATGCCAATCCCGCCGCCAGTCAGGCGATGCTCGACGACGCGCAATTTGACGTTGAGGCCTGGCTTGCCAGCGAAATTGCCACCGAATTTGCCAGGGCCGAAGGCAGCGCCTTTGTTCGCGGCGACGGCGTAAACAAGCCAACGGGATTTTTAACCGCTCCGGTTAACGATAATGACGATGCCACCCGCGCCTTTGGCACGCTGCAATATGTGGCGAGCGGTGCATCGGGTGCGTTTCGGGCGGACGAACCCGAAGATGCCTTGATCGAATTGGTCCACAGCCTGCGCGCGCCTTATCGCCAGGGCGCAAGCTGGGTGATGAACAGCGCGACGCTGGCCATGATCCGCAAGATGAAAACCGCGGATGGTGCGTTTCTGTGGCAAGCCGGACTTGGCGCTGGCCAACCCGATAGCCTGCTCGGTTACCCGGTGGTCGAAGCCGAAGAAATGCCCGATATCGCGGCAGGCAGCCTGTCGATTGCCTTTGGCAATTTCAAGGCCGGCTATTTGATTGCCGAACGGGCGGAAACATCGATCTTGCGCGATCCTTATTCGAACAAGCCCTATGTGCATTTTTACGCGACCAAGCGCGTGGGCGGCATTGTCAGCAATAGCGAAGCGATTAAACTGATGCGTTTTTCGGTCAGTTGACGGCGCGGATATTTCGCTTGGATATGGCACTCCGCCAAGCGCGGTAACACCATACATTTCCCCTTTTTTCCAACCGGAAAGCAATTTTATGATCAAATATACTTTCCAGCGCGGAGAGACGATTTCGCTCGCGCTTGATGCTGTGACCGGCGATCCCCTGGTCGTTACCGGGATCAGCGCGGCGATGAAGGCGGCGGCGCCGGGGCGGACGGGGGTGGCCCCCGACGCGCCGGTTGCCGCCGTTTTCGATATTGCCATGCGCACCGCCGATGGCGAAACGCCGGGCGGATGGAATTTAACCATTCCAGCGGTGCAAAGCAGCAATCTTGCGCCGGGCAACTATCTGGCCGATGCCAAATTGACGGTTGCGGGCGGTGTGATCATTGCCGACCCCATTGGCATTTGCATTAAGGCCGGCGTTACATGACCGCGTTAATTTTGCGGTGGCGAAGCCCGCCCGCCTCGGTCCGCCTGCGGTGGCGCGGCCCCGGCGGCTTTGGCAGCGCAGGGCAGGCGGCGGCGGTTGCGCTTAACACATCCGAACCGATTGCCGCTATTGTCGGCCCGCCGGGCCCTGCAGGTGCCACTGGCCCAGCGGGTAATATTGGTCCTAAAGGCGATCCGGGCGGCCCCGCTGGTCCTGCCGGTCCGATTGGTCCCGCTGGACCTATTGGTCCTAAAGGCGATCCGGGTGACGCCGGTCCTGCCGGTCCGATTGGGCCTGTCGGTGCGTCTGGACCCCAAGGTGATCCGGGTAATCCGGGGGTAGCTGGCCCTGCCGGTCCCGCTGGTCCTCCCGGTCCTCCCGGTCTTGCTGGTGCCCCCGGACCTGTTGGCCCTGCTGGTCCCGCTGGCGTCATGGGCCCTGCTGGTGCTCCCGGCCCCGTTGGTCTCAAGGGCGATCCCGGTCCCGCTGGCCCTATTGGCCCCACCGGTCCTGTTGGCCCCAAAGGTGATCCGGGTAATCCGGGGGTGACTGGTCCGCTTGGCCCTATCGGCCCCGCTGGTCCTTCTGGCTCAGGCGTCAATCTGGCGGACCCAGGTGCCGCGCAAACCTATGTCGATGATTTTATATCGCAGTCAACCGAAACGGGCGAGATAGGATCTCTAAATTGGTCGGCGTCGAATGGCGGGTTTTCGGTGCCCGCGAATGAGCAAAATCATCCAGGCATTATTCGCCGAAACACAACAACGGCGGCGAATGTAATTTGCTCTTTCTTTTTGGGTAATGCGGCCACCAGCACGATTTTTCGGTTTGACGAATTTGACGAGGCTACATGGATTTTTCGGCTGCCTGCTGCGCTCACCGATACCACATTGTCGTTCGGTCTAAAGGGCGCTTTCGGCACGCTGACGCCGGCGCATGGCATCTATCTGCAAAGCCTGCCCGCCGATGCCAATTGGTTCTTCGTTTGTCGCAACAATAATGTGGAAACACGGGTGGGCAGCGGTGTCGCGCGCAATACCGCCTGGGTAAAGATAAAAATGCGTCGCGCGTCGGCGGCCGAGGTACGCTTTTCGATCAATGGCGGGCCGGAAGTTCCAGTGACGAGCAACATTCCCGATGCTGCGGATGGTATGAATGTCGGTATGCAAATCGTGCAAACAGGAACGACAGCGCGCAGCGCCGATTTAGATTTCTTCTCGATGAAGCTGTTGCCGGTGGTTCGGTAGGACACACGGCCAATCTAGAGCGCGCTGCGTAAAATCTGAATCACACCGCCCGCTCTATTTCTTTGTTATCGCATCGCTTTATGCGAAAAACCGGTGTCCACTTTTTCGCGCGATGCTCTAATCCGACAAATCAAAGGAAATAATTATGCTGAGCCTTTCGCCGCTCTCGCTCGACAGCGCAATGCTGGATGAGGCGCGGGCCTTTTTGCGCATTGATCAGGAATGCGATGATCCGTCGCTTGAAACGATCCTGCTGGCGGCGATACGGCATGCGGAGGAGTTTACCGGACAATTGCTGATCCGCCGTGCCGTGCAGCAGATACTGCCATCATCATCGCAGTGGCAAAAGCTATCGGTCGCTCCGGTTGTTTCGGTTGATGCTTTAATCGGAATTCCCGCCGACGGTGCCCGCTTCCCTATTGACCCCGCGCATTATACCGCCCGCATCGACGGCAGCGGCGATGGCTATGTGAGTGTGCGGCGGCCGGGAGCAGCGGGCCGGGTCGAGATTGAATATACCGCTGGACTATCGCCAAGCTGGGATACATTGCCCGAAAGCCTGCGGCTCGGTATCTTGCGGATGACCGGGTATTTATTTGCGCATCGCGATGATCCGGCGGATGCCGGGCCGCCGGCGGCGGTGGCCGCGCTCTTGCGGCCTTGGCGGCGCATAAGGTTGTTCGCATGACCGGCGAATGGGCGGGTAGTCTGCGCGAACGGGTGATCCTTGAAAAGCGGCTGAGCGGCCGCGATACTCTTGGCGGCAGCAGCGGACCTTATGCCTATATTGGCGAAGCCTGGGCTGCAATTTCACCGATAGCGCCGGGGGATTTGACTGCGGGCGAAAGCATCCGCGCGCTGCCGCGTTGGCGGGTTATTTTGCGTAAGCGTGACTTCATTGATCCCAGCGTGCGTTTGGTTTGGCGCGGTAAGTTTCTTGCCGTGCGTGCGGTGGTGAGCGATCCGCGGGAGCCGGCACAAATGATGTTGACCTGCGAGGAAGCGGGATGAGGCTGGAGACATTGATTGCCCGTGCGGCAACCATCGCGGACCGGGCGGCGGAGCGGCGGCGTGACCGGATTATCGCCGATGCCGACTTGCCTCCCGGCGTGCGGATCGAAACCGGGGTGAGCGGCATCATCTTGATTGGCCGGCGGCTTCGTCTGCGGATGATTAACGATGCACGGCTGCGCAATATTGCCCGAAAAGGACGCTGATTATGACCGATGCTGTTCGCCAAATTCAAACCGCAATCGTTGCGGCCTTGCAAGCGCATCCCGCACTTACCCGGATTTTAACCGGAATTTACGATGGTCCGCCGGTGCGCGCGGCCTATCCCTATATTTCGCTGTCGGGCGGTTTGGTTACCGATTGGAGCACAAAGACCGAGATTGGGCGTGAAATCCGCCTGGCGCTCAATATTTGGGATGACGGCGAAGAACCGGCGCGGCTTCATGACATTATGGGCCATGTCGAAGATGGCATAGCCGCGCTCGCCGAAAATGTTGGCGAATGGCGCGTTGCCAGCAATGTTTTTTTGCGCAGCCTGATTGCGCGCGATCCGGCGGGGCCATGGGCGGGATTAATCGAACATCGTATCCGGTTACTGAAAAGTTAAATTTTACAAAGGAATATCATTATGTCAGCAGAAAAAGGAAGCGCCTTTCTGTTAAAGATCGGCGATGGAGCGGCGGTGCCCGCTTACACCACCGTTGCCGGGCTGCGCACCACCCAATTGTCGATTAACGGCGATCCGGTGGTGATTACCAACAAGGGGTCGGGTGGATGGCGCGATTTATTGCCGGGCGCAGGGGTGCGTTCGGTTTCGGTTTCCGCTGCGGGCGTATTCACCGGCAGCGCCGCCGAAACGACGATCCGCAACCATGCCTTGTCGGGCCGGATCGATGATTATCAATTGAGCTTTGAAGGCGGCGAGCGGATGGAGGGCCGGTTTCTGATTACCCGGCTGGATTATGCGGGCGATTTCAACGGGGAGCGGTCCTATACCCTCGCGCTTGAAAGCAGCGGGCCGGTGGCAGCGCTATGACGGCGGTTGCGGCGCGGGGCGAAGCGGTGGTTGCCGGCCATAAACTCCGCCCCAGCTTTGCTGCGTTGGCGGCGGCGGAGGAGGAGTTGGGGCCGCTGTTTGCCTTGGTGGAAAAAGCCGCGTCGGGCGGGTTGAAGCTATCCGAAATGGTTGCGCTTTTTTGGCATTGCCGGGCGGACTTAACCAGCATTGGCCGCGATGAATTTGCCGAGGCGGTAACGGCCCATGGCCTGGCGGCGGCGACACCGGCGCTCAAAATATTGCTGTCGCAAATATTGGGCGGGCAAAATTTAGCCTCCCGATAGCGCCGGGCCGATGATGCAGGATCCATACGAGAGCTTTACCCAGCATGCCGTTCGGCTGAGTGGTCAGCTTGCTTTGCTGCTGGGCTGGACGCCGCAAGCATTTTGGCAGGCGACGCCGGCCGAATTACACGCCATTTTGGCGGCGATAACCCCCGGCAACGACATGCCGCCCGATGCGGCGATCATTGATAAATTGAGGGAGCAATATCCCGATGGATGAAGAAATCGAACGGCTGGTGGTTTCCGTCCGCGCCGATACCCGCGCCTTTGCCAGCGATGTTGACGCGATGCGATCCACGCTGGATGGCCCTTTTGCGGCGGGTTTGGAACGCGCAGGTCAATTGCTCGACCGCAGCCTGTCCCGCGCCATCCAAACCGGTAAATTTGGCTTTAACGACCTGCGCGATATTGCCTTGTCGGTCTTGTCCGAGATAGCCAGCGCTGCACTGGGTAGCGCGTTGGGCGGCGGTGGCGGTGGCAGCGGTGGCGGCGGACAGGGCGGGATATTTTCCGCGCTTGTGCCGCTTTTGGGGTCGCTTTTGGGGGTGCCGGGGCGGGCAACGGGCGGGCCGGTATCTCCCGGCCGTGCGTTTCGCGTGGGCGAAAATGGCCCGGAGCTGTTTGTGCCCACCAGCAGCGGCCGGATAGAAACGATCGGTGCCGCGCGCGGCGCGCCATCGATGAACCTAACGATCAACATATCCGACAATGGCCGGGGCAGCGCGCCCGAAAATCTGACGCGATCATCGCGGCAAGTCGCCCGGATGGTTCGCCAGGCTTTGGCGCGCGGGTAAATTGATAAAGACAGGCGACGATTATGGCATATTGGCTGGCGGAGCAGCGGCGCGGACAATTTGGCCGTCCGGTGATGCGGTTTGACCCGCGATATTGGACGGTGAATTTCCCGCGCCCAATGATGGCATCGGTGGTGACCAGCGGGCCGGAATCGCTGCGCGTGGATACCGCATTTTACAAAAGCGATGATTTGGCCGGGTTGATCTGGGACAGCGAAGATATTCTCGACCATCCGTTGCTGGCTTATGAAACCAACCGGGATTACCGGCGGCTTACGCTGTCCTTTCATTGGCGATCGCAGGGCATCATGCCGCTGGATGCGATTAACGGCCCGACGCTGACGATCAATGGCCGGGATGCATCGGGCCAGCGCAAAGCTTGGTATGTGCGGCTGTGGAATTATGCCGCCGGCACGCCAGTCGATGCGCAAATTACGATTAAATTCAGCGATCTGGACGGCGGCTTTCTGCTGCCATCCGAGGCTGACCGGGTGTTTGCGGGCGATATCGACCAAATGTTCATTTCCTTGGTGCCGCCCGAATTTGACGGTGCGGGGTCCAGCTTTGCGCGGGTAAGAGAAGGCTGGGTGGAGCTGAGCCAAATCCGCTGCGACGGTGAAGGCGTCATGCTCGATACCGGCGATGTGATGTTGCCCGAACATAGCCTGAAAATGGCAACGGGTTACGATGACGCCTATAACCAGACCCCCGAAAGGCTGATCGATCAAATCCGCGCGCTGGGCTATCGCGGCACGATCAACCATTATGTTGGTATGAGCCATTATTTTGATCTCGAACCCTTGGGCAGCGATCATTATGTTAGCCTTGCCAGAGGCGCGCTCAACACCCCCTGCCGCAATTGGCACCGTAATTTTGCCGAAGGCGCGAAAGCGCGCGGATTTGATCTTATTTTCTCGCTGTCCTACGAATTGTTCAACGCCCATTGCTGGAATGATTGGAAACAGCGCGCCGAAAATGGTGATCCGGCGCTTACGGGATGGGTGCCGCCATCGACGCTATTATCGCCGGCGCATGAAGGCGCGATGGGATATTTGCGCGCCGTGGGCCGCGCCTTTGCCGCGATCTTGAAGGCGGCGGGTCAGCCGGTGCAGTTCCAAATTGGCGAGCCATGGTGGTGGATCATGCCCGATGGGCGGATTTGCCTGTATGATGACGCCGCGCGCGCCGCCTTTGGCGCTTTGTCGGTTAGCATCGCGAATATCGCCGGACCCAAAAACCCGGCGCAAAATGCCATGCTGGATAGAGCGGGGGAAATGCTCGCCGCGTCAACCGCCGCCTTGGCCGGTGCGGTGCGCGATGAAGCGGGCAGCGCGGGCGCGCAAATATTGTTGCTGGTCTATCTGCCCACGGTGCTTGATCCCAATGCGCCCGAGGCACAGCGCGCCAATGTGCCCGCCGGCTGGGCCGCGCCCGCCTTTGATATATTGCAGCTCGAAGATTATGACTGGGTGGTCGCCGGCAATCACGGTGCCACCGAACGCGCGGTGCCCGCGATGGAGCGGCGACTTGGCTATCCGATCGCCCGGCAGCATTATTTTGCCGGCTTTGTGTTGAACCGCGATGCCCCCGCGCAGTGGAAAGAAATCGACACGGCCGCGGCGCGCAGCCGCGCGCGCGGGACCGCGCAAACCTATGTCTGGGCGCTGCCGCAGACATCGCGCGATGGCTATACCCATTTTGAAATTGGCGATGAGGAGGCGGCGGTGCAGGCATTTGATAACGTAACATTCCCGATTGAAATTGGCGCGCAGGCATCGGCCAGTCCAGAATTTTCCACTCAGATCGTTACCGCCTTGTCGGGATATGAAGCGCGCAACAGCGACTGGGCCGATGCGCGCCAAAGCTATGACGTGGGGCCGGGCGTGCGCAGCGAAGCGGATCTGGGCCTATTGCTCGCCTTTTTCCGTGCGCGGCGGGGGCCAGCAAAGGGATTTCGCTTTCGCGATCCATTTGACCATAGCTCGAACGCGATGACCGCGCCGCCCACATCCCAGGATCAGCCGCTGGGCACCGGCGATGGCCTGCAAACGATTTTTCCGTTGGTTAAATATTACGGCGCCGGCGCCGGCGGCGAGGCACAGCAGCGGCGGATTACACAGCCGCTGGAAGGCAGCATAAAAATCGCCGTTGACGGCCAGTCAACCGCAGGCTGGCGGCATGAGCAAGGGCGCATTGTGTTTGATATCGCCCCCGGCAATGGCGCGATATTGACCGCCGGATTTTATTTTGACGTGCCGGTGCGGTTTGCTGAGGATCGGATTGAGGTTAATCGTTTCAGCTTTGGCGCGGGCGAAATGGCTTCGGTGCCGCTTATTGAAATTAAGGACGCTTTATGAGCGATGCATGGCTTGCCGGTCCGCTCACCAGCGCCGCTTATGGCTGGCGATTGGAGCGGCGCGACGGCGTGACGATGGGCTTTACCTCGCACGACCGTAATGTGGAAATCGGCGGTTTGCTATACCGCGCCAGCCCCGGCATGGAGCCGACCGCCATTTCCGAAAGCCTGGGGCTGGAAAGCGGCGGGCTGGAAATTTCCGGGGCGATCAACCACGCCGCCATCCGCCGCGACGATCTATCCGCCGGGCGCTGGGACGGCGCCGATTTGCGCGTATTCCTGTTTGATTGGACCAATCCCGATGCGGATCAGCGGCATTTGATCAGCGGGCGGCTGGGCGAGGTGCGCTTTTCGGATAATGAATTTGACGTTGAACTGGACGGCGCGGCGGCGCGGCTTAACCTGCCCGTCGTGCCGCTGACATCGCCGGGATGCCGCGCACAATTTTGCGATGCCGATTGCGGCCTGAATTATCGGCGCTATTATGGCGAATATCAGGTCGCAGCCGCCGACGGCGACCAAATAACGCTGTCGGGGCCGCTGCCCGATGTCGCCGGCGGCTTTGCCTATGGACAGCTCCGCTGGCTGGACGGGCCCAACGGCGGTTTGTTTCATTCGATTATTGCCAGCGAATTTGGCTTGGTTCGCCTGGCCGAATATCCGCCGTCTCCTATCCTGCCGGGAGCAAAGGCCGCCGTCTTGCAAGGCTGCGACAAGACATTGGCGACCTGTTCGGGGCGCTTTCACAATGCGATCAATTTTCGCGGTGAACCTTTCTTGCCCGGTAACGACCTGCTCACCCGCTTTCCCGGTGACGGCTGATGGCGCAGGATGCAGATCAAATAGCCGCGCGGGCGATGCAGCAGATTGGCACGCCGTTCAAATTGCATGGGCGCATGCCGGGGGCCGCGCTCGATTGCGTCGGGCTTGCCGCGCATGCGGTTGGCCCCGACCGCGCCTTGGCCGCTGTGCCGCGCGGATATCGCGCAAAAGGCGATTATTTTCATCAGATAAAATCCTATTTGGAATATTTCGGTTTTACCGAACTATTGGACCGGGACGATATCCAACCGGGCGATATCATCATGGCCCGGCCGGGGCCGCAGCAACAGCATTTGATGATCAGGACGGAGCAAGGCTATGTCCACGCCCATGCCGGCCTGCGGCGCGTGGTATTGACACCCGGTCCTTCGCCCTGGCCGGTTATCGCCGGTTGGCGGTTATCAGGAGGCTAATATGGCAACATTGCTTTTGTCGCGCGCGACCCGTTCCGTCGGCGGCATATTGGGCGGCGCTTTGGGCGGGGCGATTGGCTCGTCGATTGGCCGCCAGATATCCGGAACATTGTTCAGCCCGCCGGCGCGCGAAGGCCCGCGGCTCACCGATTTGAATGTCCAGACATCGAGCTATGGCAGCGAAATACCTGCAATTTTCGGTGCCATGCGAACCGCCGGCACGGTGATCTGGTCAACCGACCTGATTGAGAATCGCAACCGGCGCAGCAATGGTAAGGGCCGGCCGGCGACCATTGATTTTAGCTATTCGGCCAGTTTTGCGGTTGCCTTGTCAAGTCACCCCGCGCTGCGGGTGGGGCGGATTTGGGCCGACGGAAATCTGCTGCGCGGTGCGGCGGGCGATTTCAAAACCGAAACACAATTTCGGTTTTACAGCGGATTTGGCGATCAAAGGCCCGACCCATTAATCGCGTCGCAGGAGGGACTGAGCCTCAGTTCGGCGCATCGCGGTCTTTGCTATGTCGTCTTTGAAGAGCTGCAACTGGCCGATTTTGGCAACCGGATTCCATCGTTGACATTCGAATTGTTTGAACGCAGCGGCGATGTGACTTTATGCGACATTGTCGGCGGCCTGTTGAATGGCCTGTCTATTTGCGCCAGCGGCGAAGCGCTCGCCGGATATGCGGCGCAAGGCGGAGATGTTGCGGCGGCGCTGTCCCCGCTGATCCAATATTTTCCGGTTTGGGTAAGACCGCGCGAACATCAGCTTGAATTTATCGATTGGAGCGACCCGTCGATTGCGCGTGCAGCGCCTGTCATCGGCGCGGCCAGCCAGAATGGCCGAAATCTGCCCCGGCCCGAACGGCGGCGCAACGCGGCGGTGATCCCCGAAACGTTGGCATTGCGGCATTTTGAACCGGCCCGCGATTATCAATTGGGGGTGCAGCGCAGTCAATTGACCGACAGCGGCGTGATTGCTGAACAAATTGAATTGCCCGCCGCTTTGCCCGCCGCCGCCGCACGCCGGCTGGCCGATTTGCAATTGCTGCATCGCCGCCGCACGCAATCGGGTTGGACGGCGCATATTTTGCGCGATGAAACGCCGCTGCGCGCGGGGGATCATCTGATCGAGCCTGATACCGACGATGTTTGGCAAATCACCGAAATTGAACATTTCGGCCTGGCGTCGCGAATATCGGCGCAGCGGCCGGTTTCGGCATCCGCCGTGGGCCGGATCGCGGCGGATGCCGGACGCAATCTGAAGCAGGTTGATATGGTTGCGGGGGGCACGCATCTGCTGCTGGTCGATTTGCCCGCGATCACCAATCAAGCCGCCAATGCACCGATTGTCGCGGCCGCCGCCACCGGAACCAATAATGGCTGGCGCGGGGCGGCTTTGTCGCTGGAATCGGCACAGGGGCTGGAATTTTTGGGCAATTCAGCCGAACCGGCGGTGATTGCCACCATCGTGGACGCGCTGTTGCCGCATTCCCCGCATTTGATTGATACGCGCGGCGCATTGGCTGTGCGACTGGTGAATGAACAAGGCGAGCTATCCGAACGTGAATTTTCCCTGACCGATGCTGGCGCGCCAATCTATTGGATAGGCCGGGAAATTATCCGCGCCGGAAGAACCGAATTTTTGGGTCAAGGGCAATATCGCCTTTCGCAAATACAGCGCGGCTGTTTTGGTAGTGAACGCTATGTCCGCCCGCATCAGGCCGGTGAGCCGGTGCTATTGCTTGAGGCTGGCAGTCTTGCGTTGCTCAATAACTTCGCCATTTCGCGGGGCGCAGATATTGCGATCGAAGCATTGGCGCCCAGCGATCCCGAACCCGTTCGCGCGCAATTAACCGTTACCGGTGAAGCGATTACGCCTTTTGCTCCGGTTCACGGCCGCTTTGAAAGGCGGGCCGATGGCGGCTGGTTAATTCATTGGATCCGGCGCAATCGCACCGATTATGGATGGAACGACGGTGTCGATCAACCGCTTGATGAGGACAGCGAAAACTATCAGGTCGATTTGCGCCAGGGCGATGCCGTCGTTGCAAGCTGGCAAGCCGCCATTCCCGAGATGATCATTCCGGCGTTGCAAATCACCGCATTGAACTTATTTGAAAATCAAATGGTTACCGCGCATATTTGCCAGATTGGCCGGTTTGCAAAATCGCCGCCGCTGGCGATATTGTGGCATGTCTGAATCGAGCCCGTCTGAACCGCGGCCTGCTTGATCCATCTGGATGCGACGCATTTGTTATCAACATTGATTATTGTCGGAGGATATAATGCCAGAAACCAACAGCGCACGGCACGGCCTGCCGTTTCTTTTAACCGGTCAGGCGCAAAAAGAATTAACCCATAACGAAGCGCTGGTGCGGCTTGACGCGCTGCTTCATCCCGTCATTGAGGCGCAGCAAACTTCGCCCGATATGGATATTTCCATGGCCGATGCGGGGAAAATCTGGTTGGTGGCCGCCAATATGCCGAATGCCGCGCTAAACGAATGGACCGGTCATGCCGGAGAGCTGGCTTATTGGACCGGCGGCAGTTGGCGTTTTTTGGAGCCGATCACTGGTATGAGTATCTGGAATCGACAAAATAACAGCAGGTTAATTTACATTTCTGGGCAATGGACCGTCGCACCATCGATAACCAATGTAACGGGCGGTATCAATATAGATGTTGAGGCGCGCGCAGCGATGAATGCATTGCTCCACCATTTGCAGATCATTGGGATTACAAGGTTGTAATAGGACTGACTTATTCATTTTTGAGGCGAATTTTTATGGAACAGAGCAAAAATAGAGACTTTTTGGCAACAGATTAGGCGCATTGCGGGGTTGCATCGCAGAAGTAGACTCGGTAGAAACCATTCTCGAATTTGTTCCTAATGAAAGAAGGGGAAAGTAGATGCGTAAGCTTGCCATAGGATTGGCTCTTGCTTCCACAGCTCTAGCAACACCTGCCTTGGCCCGTGACAGCCAATGGTATGTTGGAGTCGATGGCGGCGTTGTTCTGGTTGAAGATGTCGATTTGGAGGTTAACAATACCGCAGGCGAGATTTCGGTCGGCCATCAAGCAGGCTTTGATGCCGGCGGTTTGATCGGCTATGACTTTGGCGGTTTTCGTTTGGAAACCGAAGTTGCCTATAAAAAAGTCAATCCGGAAGATGCTTCTGCAACCGGTGTGAATTTCGGAAATGTCGTTGTCGGCGGCCGCCCTGTAACGGGTAGCGTTGAAGACACGATCGGTAATTTGGACGTCTTGTCCTTCATGCTAAACGGCTTGCTCGATTTTGGCGAAGATGATAGCATTCAAGGCTTCATCGGCGGCGGCGTCGGGGTTGCACGCGTGGATGTTAACAACCGGATTACGCTGGAAACTTCCAATTGGGTTGATGATTCGGATACCGGTTTTGCGTGGCAAGTTTTGGCGGGTGTTCGCCTGCCGATTACCTCAAGCGTTGACATTGGCTTGAAATATCGCTTTTTCAATGCACCCAATGTGGATTTGGTGGACAATATCGGCCGCGGTTTGAGCAGCCGGGTTCGTTCACACAGCCTGCTTGCGAGTTTGGTTTATAATTTCGGCGGTGAACCAGAGGCCGAAGTGGCTCCAGTGGCCCCGCCGCCACCGCCGCCTCCTGTAGCGCCACCTCCGCCACCGCCACCGCCACCACCGCCGCCACCAGCGCCTGTGTGCAACACCGGTCCCTATATTGTTTTCTTTGATTTCGATAAGTCGGATCTGCGTCCCGACGCGGCTTCGGTTCTGGACAATGCAGTGGCGCAATATGGC
>JAKFUU010000003.1 GCA_021732525.1 Sphingomonadaceae bacterium
ACCAGTTCATCGCCGCATGGCGCAACGCGGGTTTTCGTCCAGTCGGGCATATCGCGTTTCGCAAGGGCTATGCATCATCGACCGGCTATCTGCGCGGCCATCATGAAATGGCCTATCTCTTGGCCAAGGGCAGACCACCCAAGCCTAAGCGCCCCATCGGCGACGTGATAGACTATCCCTATACGGGGAACCGCCTTCACCCGACGCAAAAGCCGGTCGAGGCGTTGCGCCCTCTGATCGAATGCTTCACTCAAGCAGGCGATTTGGTTTTCGACCCGTTTCTCGGTTCAGGTTCCAGCCTCGTTGCCGCCGCCCAGCTTGGCCGCGAATGGCTTGGTGTCGAGCTTGACGAGACTCACCACCGCACCGCACGCGAGCGGCTGCGATGATGGTTATTGGAGCAACCCAACCAGTTCTGGACAGATTACCACATCTTATGATAAATTATGAAGAATTCACAAGGAGGTCATCATGACACACGCACAGCCCATCACCGTTAGTTTGCCACCAGAAATGGCGGCAATGGTTCGTCAGACGGTAGAGAACGGCACCTATAGCTCGGTCAGCGAAGTGGTGCGAGAAGCACTACGCGACTGGTCGCGCAAGCAATCCGCCGACCAGCAGGAGTTGCAGGAATTGCGCGCCCTACTGCAAGAAGCGCTTGATAGTGGTTCGGGCGAACCCAGCAGCACCGTGTTTGCACGGCTGCGCGCCCGCTATACGCAATAAAGGGGAATGGCTTTTCGGGTTACAGCACCAGCGGAACGCGACCTTGCCGACATCGGCGATTACATCGCGCTCGACAACCGCAGCCGTGCCGCCAGCTTCATCGACGAAATCGAAGCCCGCTTTGCTGAGATCGCGGGTCGACCCACCATTTATAGGCTGCGCGAGGAAGTGTTGCCAGACGTTCGTGCTGCCAATCATGGCCGCTACCTGATATATTTCCGCTGCGAGGAAAATGGTGATGTGGTTTTTCTGCGCGTGCTGCACACCGCCCGCAACCAAGCGGGTGCACTTTCTGACAGCAGCTAACCCATAAGTGCTTAACCCCGCCTTCGCTGGTTAAGTTCGCGCAGCATTTCGCGCCGCCAGCGTCGTGTTGCGGCGGAGCGACGAACTGAGGCTGCGAGTTTGGTAATGATGGTGACAATGTTCATGGGCTTCTTCCCCTGTTTCACCCGCGCGGAAGTGCGCTGGTAGGGAAAGAACCACCGTCCGCATGAGCGGGACGGACACAGGCCAAAGCCGCCTTGGCGGGGTGATGCTGCACAAGCCACTATAGCGCGGAAGCAAGCCGCCTTGTCCGACCCGCGCGGACGGCTAAATTGAACCGAACAGCCCCCCTTCCGTCGCAGAAACAGGGGCATAGAGGCCCGAAGAAGATAGTTAACGAAATCCTAAC
Source organism: Sphingomonadaceae bacterium (assembly GCA_021732525.1). Taxonomy (GTDB): domain Bacteria; phylum Pseudomonadota; class Alphaproteobacteria; order Sphingomonadales; family Sphingomonadaceae; genus Sphingorhabdus_B. The sequence continues at coordinate 1,406 of JAKFUU010000003.1, forward strand.
GATTGTGGTGCTATAATCGGTGGGAAATTCACGCGCGCAGGGGGTATCTATAACCGCCAACATGACATTCAGTGAGGGTCAACAACACCTTGTTGACCCAGAGGCTAGCCTCCGCGCCGAATTGACGGGCGCGATTGCGACGGCGCAGATCGACATTGCCAATGCCATTGCCGAACTGGCGCGCAGCGGGGCGGATAGCGCCGCCCTCACCAACCAGAACCAAGCCTTGCAGCATTTGCAGCGCACCGTTGGCAGCGCCAATCTGGGCAGCTTGCTCGCTTTGCGTGGCGAAGTTGCCGCCGCCGCCAGCAGTGCCACCAACCTGGCCAATCAGGCCATCAGCAGCGCCGCCAGTGCCGCAGCTGCCCAAGCGAACCTGTCCCCCGCCGAACGCGCCCGCACCAGCATCGAGGCGTTGAACCGCGACCTCTTCGAGAACCGCATGCTTGACCCCTATTTGCGATTCGCATCGCCAGAGGATGAAGAAGCCTACCGCAAGCGCGAACGGGAACGGAAGGAAGAGATTGACCGTGCTATGGCACTTGGCACTCCCGAGGGTTTGCGCCGAGCCAATGAATTGTTGCGCGACCAACTTCGTGACGCAGGCGCGCACGGTGCAGACCGTTCACCCGACTATGCGGGCATGATGCAGCGTTCAGATGAGGCATTTGCCGATCTACAGCCGCCACACCAAGCAACGGAGCAAGCAGCTCCGCAATCAGAAGCTACATCTGTCCATTCGGTACGGCCGCAACCGTCCGACGATGGGCTTGGAGGCATACTGGCCACTTTGAAAGCAGCGGGTGTTACCACCCCCGCAATGCAGGCAAGCGATGCTGGCCACGGCATCAGCACAGCGTTGGCGCAGGCACGCGACACAAGCAGCGCAATTCGGCAGGGCTAACTAAGCAATCCCAATTGACGGCAGACAGCACGACGTTGAGCGATCTTTTCGGGCTCATCGCGTAACTGGACTCCAACAACACTGGCCATCGTGATCAAATCATGGGCAAGTCGGTCATTGCTGTAGCCAAGAGCAGTCGCCATTTTGCGCGCGGCTTCGAGTGAGCGGGCGCTGCCCTCGTGGTCATTATCATTGGCGGCAATGGCACTGCAAATCAGCGTAATGGTGTAGGCGCGTTCATTCTGGCTCATCGGTTGCTGAGCCGTTTGGGCAACGGCCTTTGTCGCTGACACGGTCGATGTCGCGCTGGCCAGAGCTAGCACCGCAATTGTCAAAATCGCCCTTCGCATGGCCAAAATCCCTCACTCGCCGACAAAATCGCAAGTTGGGGGTTACCTTTTGGCGGATAATGTTGCGGGCAGTTTGGCCGTGATTCAGACTGTTTCGCATGGTTCGACTTTCACATGGTGCGGGGATAAAGCGAACGCGCGATGCGGCACAAACCCGCTTCGGCGCTCACTTTTCGTCGAATCTCTCTTGCAACATTATCCGCCATAATGGTGCATCGGCGCGGGCACCCGGATGACAAAAGCGCCCGACATCGCCGAGCTTTTCGACAGCACTGGCCGCCGCAAATATCTGTGCGAAACCGAGCTAGCGCGATTCTATCGGGCGTTGACTAAGGCCGACCCTAACACCCGCGCCTTCTGCCAATTGATCGCTTTGACGGGGTGCCGCATCAGCGAGGCGCTGGCCACCACGCCCAAGCACCTGGACCACGATGCCAGGCGTGTTATTTTCCGCACCCTCAAACGCCGCCGCACCGTGTTCCGCGCCGTGCCGGTTCCCGACATCTTGATGCGCGACCTCGCGGCGCTGGCAAGCGGCCTGGGCGCGGATAATTGCCTGTGGCCATGGGCGCGCCAGACGGGCTGGCGCAAAATCCGCGCGGTGATGGAAAGGGCCGAAATCAACGGCCCGATGGCGATGCCGAAAGGTCTACGCCACGCCTACGGCATCCGCGCCGCTGGCGAAAACGTGCCGCCCAGCCTGATCCAGCGATGGCTCGGCCACGCCGATCCTGACACCACGGCGATCTACATCAACGCCGTTGGCAAGGAGGAGCGCAGGTTTGCTGAGAGGTTGTGGTGACGGGCGCAATTGTCATCAAATCTTCACACACGGACTGCCCTACACAATGTTACTGTGATGAAGTTAAGCACGCATCAACAGGAGCAATCGATGGACGAAACAGAAAAGAACCCAGCATCATTACCCAGTCACCGCGAACGCGTTGAGAATGCCGCCGAACTTGCGAGGCAAGTCGCACATGAGCGCGGACTACCATCGAGTGACATAAGTGCCGCAAGCGCAACCGCGATTGGCACATATAGCGCGCTTCGACAATTCTTTAGGTCGTAGAGCTTAATCGACGTCGATCTCGTGGCGTTTCCGATCCTTGAGCCACCAGATCCACAAACAGTACAAAGACATCGATCCCGCCCATGTTGCGCCTAACATCCAGTGTGGCAAGCAAGAACCGACGACTTCCAAAGCTATTTCGTTGATGAATTTGAGCACGTAATGTCCGTAGTAGGCCAAAGGAATCGGACTGACCAATTCAGCAAAACGGAGCAACTCCTGAATCGCATCTCCGGTTCCCTGTGATGTTTTTCGACTTATGAGCTGAGAAAGGTGCATCATCCGCGAATGGATGCTGTCAATTGCCAGCAGCTTCCTGCCAATTTTTCGGTCTATAAATTCTTCATACGTCTGATATCCCTCAATTTTATCAAAATGGAGCGACGCAATGATGGATTGGAACATTTCCTTGTAATGCTTCGCCCATTCAAGACGGTAGAAAATGCTATCGCCGCTGTCAGACTTCAAATCGTCAAGCTTCCATCCGCCTTTCTTGGCGAAATGCCTTTTCGGCCTAACTCATTTACGAGCTTTCGCATTTCATTGTTCGAGACCTCCAGAAAGCCATATTCCCAGAACGTCGCCAGCCGAAAGAGGCCAAGCATATGAATACGGTCGATGATCCGACCTAGCTGCCACGTCGCTCGATGAGGCGAGATCATTAAATAGGACAGCGGACGATAATAATCGTCCTGATTGGTCGAGTTTATAGCCCCGAGTGACGTGATATAAATGGTTCGCGCTCGATTGACGAGTGAAACGGTAAATTCGCGCGGGGATGCTTTTGATCCGACTTCGGGAACGGTGGCAGCTTTACTTCTTGCACTCGAAGAGGGATTTACGAATTTTACGAATGGCCATACCGCATCGATGAAAGAGGCGAGCCCGCTGGTGTCATTCTTGTCGAATTTCGCGTTGGGAGAAATATTCTGTGACACCGTTTGCGCCAGCACCCGTGGCAGTGTTACTGCTGCGGCTGCTTGTGGTGAGAGAAAATCACCATCTGGATGCACTTCTCTGCCGAATCGTTTGGAAGGGATCGATACCCCAAGCGATAAGCCGACGAAGTCGGCAAATCGATCATCTCTGCTAATAATTTCTGAAAAATCGCTGTCACCACCGCTGTTTCTTGGAAAAAGCGTCGCGCCAATTTCAACCATTGAATTCGAAATACTGTCAGACGCATCTTTCGCGATTTTTTCGTAGATGCGTTTTACGCGTGACTTGTATTGTTCCGAAACTTTTTCTGACTTGTATTTTGAAAATCTATTGAACCGCCGTGCAGTTGAAAGCTCTATGGCGAAGAGGCTTTCAAGCAACGGCGAATATAGTGGAGGCAGAGTTGCCGGTGCGCCCGCCCGTGAAAAATCGATAACAGCCATTGATGACCAAAACTCATCGTAGATTTCAAAGGAAACCGAAATTCGGATTTCATGAGTCTCTTCTCGCGAATAAAACAACCTAAGCATCAATAAATCGGAATAATAACCGCTTCGCCTGTCGTTTGACCCGCCAACCTGTCCCGAACTCTTGCTGATGCCTTTGTCATACGGCGACTTTTGTGTTGTTGGATATGCGCCAAACTCCGCGCCGATTTCAACCAAACGATCAAAAGTGTGCGAGATGTAGCGCTGGATCGTTTGCTCCCACCTTAAATCATTAATTTTGCCGTGCCCACTAGGCATCCAATGAGCGCGGTGCCAAATCAACGCAGGATGCCCGACATTGATGTTGGTTCGTTGATGGGTATAGCCATTTATGCGCTTAAATGCGGGTAGCGGTCGGCCCCCGCGCGTGTAACTTGTTCGCATGATTCCCTGCTTTCTTATCTCATCTATAACGGCAATTTGGCGACCAGCAAATGGCCGTTCGCCTACACCGCTGTTGCGGCGATAGGCATCAACGCGGTGAGCAGAGAGAAGCGCAAGTTTGCAAATCGCATTGGCTTTCCACCTTGACCCATCAGCCAACCAACCGAATGGCATCGATCCGCGATGTGCCTGACAGTTCCGCCCAGACGCCCCTGGCGTATTCCTGCAACATCAGCACAGAGCCGCTTTGCAGATGCCGCGCGAGTTCGTGAAGGCCGCTGCCTTCAATCATGAACTGCCGCTGCCCAAAATCCAGACTCAGCATGCTATCGCCTGTGTATTCTACTGCGATAAGCTGCGGATAGGCGATTTGCCAACCGCACCATAAACCCGATTTCGGCTCAAAGCGCCGCAGATGCAGCATCATCGCGGGGCGGCCGCGCCCGCGTTGTAGCACCCATGGCTTATATTCAGGCGCATCGAGCGCAAGCGCCATGGCGGCTTCGTCGGTGATTTCCTCAGGCGTCAGTGGCGGGCGCTGCATCTCGCCGCCCGCTTGGCGCTGCGCTGGATCAAAGCCATCGTCATAGCCAAGGCCGGAGGGTGCGGGCGACCGACCATTGGCAGGCGCTTGCGCGTCGCCAAAAGGATGTTCGCCGCCAGACGGGTGCTCGCGCCGCTTGGCATCGAACATTTGTCGCCAGTGGGTAGGGTTGGTATCATCCATATTATCGCTCCAAATCTGGGGATGGGGGTGAACGCGGCGAGGACAGGCCATGCTCCCCTTGGTCATGGCCTTGCTCGTGGGTGGAAACGGGGGCAGGAACGCCAAGTCGTTCAAGCTGGCGGTCAAACCAGCCAAAGAAGCGATCCTGCGTGTGGGCTGCGTTTGCCGCGCCATCGGGGGTGGTGGCGATCTTGTCGAACGCCGCCTTGGCGCGCTGCTCGACCGCGCGGTAATGACGTGCTACCTGATAATGGCCGAACCGCTCTTTCATGACGCCATAAAGGTCCTTGAGATAATAGGCCAAGCGCAGGGCAGGTTCCGGCATTCGCGCAAGGCCGCGTTCGAGCAGGCTGCGGCGGTCGATCCGTTCTTCCGACCCCGCTTTGGCCAAAGCCTCATTGGCAATAACCTCCCATGCCTCGCGGCAGCGCTCATAATAGTCGGGGCAGTTCCACGATTGGGCGTTGGACGCGACCATGACAGGCCGTCCGTCGTCATGGGTGCGCCCCGTCGGGTCAGGCACCCAGTCATGCCGCACCTTGGGGCCAAAATCCCCCGGAATTGGCGAAATCGGTCTCATTGTCAGCATACAATGTGCATGCGGTTGCTCTTGCCCGTCACTCGCAATCTTGTTGTGCCAGCAGACGTCGGCGATCATTCCCTTCGACACGAAATTCTCGCGGACAAAGTCGCGCACCACGTTAATACGCTCATCAGGACTCAACTCTCGCGGGATCATGATCCGAAGTTCCCGGGCCGTTTGGCTATCCTTGCGTTTCTCATTGGCCTCTACTGCATTCCATAGGGTCTGCCGGTCGATGCCCTGCACCCATGCGGGGGCATTATCAGGGAGCAAGATTTCCTTATGCTCGACACCGCTCTTGCGGCTATAGTCATGGGTAATGCCTTGGCGTTCATCGCGCAGTTTTTCGCTCGAACGATAGGCGGCAGCGGCGACGGCAGAACGACCCGCGCTGCGTTTTATTACCTGGACTCGCATTGAGAACAGCGCCATCAGAGCACTCTCGGAGTCACCCCCGAACCTCCCATCTCCCGTAACGAAAAAAGCCTGGAAGGGCTAAGTGTGCACAGATACGTTGCGAGCAACGTGCACCCTGCCGGAGGCTTTTTTGAGCAAATGCTGCGGGATGGTTGGTTAAGGAATCGCCAAGCTGCGGCATCGAACCGGCACTTGGCGATGCCTTTGGGGACGTGCCCCCAAAGAGCGTGGCTTGCCCGCAACAGGGGCAAGAATTGCCGCCATTGCGCGCGCAGATCGTCACTACTCACGGCTTGGTTCGCAGGATGGCGCGGCAATAGGCAGGCAAGCCACGATAGGCGCGTATCAAATCGGGCACGGGCAACCATGAGCGCTTGACGCAAATCGTCACCGGCATGATCTTGGCGGCCTTGCGGCGCATCGCCCGGCGGATCAGCTTGAAACCCAAGCCGATGACCAACAGCGGGCCGATGATGAGGATCGCAACGCCAATCAGTGCCGAGGCACCGCCATGCTGCCAAAAGTAATAAAGGAACAAGAGCGACGGTGCGACCAGTGCCACCACCAGAAAATTGGGCCTGCCCTTGGCGCGCGGCGGTATGCCCGACATGGCGTCCCATTCGCGCTTCCATGCCTTATAGGCTTGCACCTGATCGTCGGCGCGCATGACATTCATCAAGAATGCCACCACGATTACCGTCGCCCAGAAGACCGGTTCCCCGTGCAAGAAGTGATAGCCGAAAAAGGCAGTGGAACCCCAAGCGGTGAGCTGAACCGGCGGGCTCGCCAATAGGCGGCTTTGGATCGACGGCGCTCTCATGACTGCCTCCATTCGACGAGCAGGGCATTGCTGCCTGACGAGAATGTGCGGCCCGCCTGATAGATGATGGTAGAGACCCGGTTGCCATTGGCCGGGCCGCCGGTTTTGAGCATTCGCCCAAATTCGCCTGCATCAACGGCAAATTCGAGAACTTCGCTATTGCCCCAGCTTTGCCCCTGGCTGCTGCCCGAACCGCGATTGCGCCCCCAATTGTCGCTCGAACCGCCGGAGGTCCCGCTGCTCCACGAGCTACCCGAAGAGCTGCCGCCCGGACCGGACGAGCTACTGCCACCAGACTGGTGCGACCAACCTGTGTTTTCGCCGGTTCCCATGTTCATGCCAAAATTGACATTCTGGCCTTCGTTGGCGCTGTAGTTGGAGCGCGTTTGCAGCGTCCGGCCGATTGTCTTTGAGGCCCATTCATTTGTGGGGACACAGTTATTGGCTGCCCAGATTTTGAGGGAGCAATTGGCGATCAGGCTATGCGCTTGTTGCTCTCCGTTCGGCCCTGTCATACGCGCGATGATGGAGGGCAGCGATTGCGCCAGCAGCACTGTGCAACATTGCGACGACCGGCACAGGCCGAGGAACCGGGTATACTGGCTGTTACAAAAGAGCGGGAACTCATCGATGATGAGAAAGACAGGCCGCTCGCGATAGCGCTTAGCCAGCGCATTACGCGCCAACGTCATTCGCTGAAACGCATAGACATAGACCTGTTGGGCGAACAGGCCGTCCTCGTGGCGCGTCAGGACCGGCATATCGAGCACAATGGTAATGCCCTCCAGGCACAGCTCCGGGAAAATGCTGGAATCTTCGCAAAAGGCTTGGCGTAGCCACGGATTGCTCAGCAGTGCATCCAGCGGTGTCGTGGTCGACACGTTGATGTTGCCCGCCGTCTTCTTGTCGAGATCGGCAAACTCCATCCAATATGCGATGGTGTTGCGGCCCGTAAAATCGTCGAGCTTGTCCGCTGCCAGCGCATACATTCTGAAGAACTCTGAACTTGCCTGCCATTGAGGGTCTCTGAACTGCTCCGGCGACGCTGGCGCGCTACGCATGAAAGCAAGAATGTCTTCCAGACGCAGCGTGTCGGTCGCGGCAAGGACAACCGGGATCGTGGCGCGCAACCGTTGAAGTCTTGTATCAGTCCAGAATTGTTCAGAACCGCTTCCCGGCACCGCCGCTGTCGCCTGTTTGATCTCGATGATGCGCATCAAGAACTCGATGGCATTTTCGACACCATTCCGGCCCTCTCGTGCCAATATCCACGCAAGGACATTGAACCCCCCATTGGTACCATCCCACACCAAGAGGGAACCGGGCCGACCTTCCTCTTTGAAAATGCGGCGGATGGTGGCGACGTCTTCAGGTTTGACCGTCGTGATGACGCCGCCCATCTTCGCGCGGACAAATCCGCGCAGGATGGTGTGAAGCGGGCCGGAGGTTTTGCCGCCACCCGTCATGCCAGTGACCAACGTTCCAGCAACGAAGTCCCGCACGGTAAGATGGTCGATTGCATTCACTTGCAGGATGGGCTGATCTAACGGATTGCCGCGTTTCCAAAATGTCATGATATGTCTCCTACCGGTCGATGCCCTGTTCGCGTTCAGGCGCGCGCTGTTCGGGCTCGTGCGCTTTCTCCTCGCTGGGACGCATCCAGCCGAGGTCATAGCCGCGGTGTGGTTCGGGCGTTTTTCGCCCGAACCATGCTTCGTCGATGAGCTTGCTGCGCGCGTCTGCTATCGCAGTGCGTGCTTCGTCCGCAGCCACGCCAAAGGCGTTCATGAACCAGCTCGAATTAGCCATCGAAGGTCACTCCGCAGTCGTTGCACCGCCATTCGTGGCGCACGAAATTTGCGATGCGGATCGCCCAAAGCGCAGTGAGCACATCCACCGCCTCTTCACTTCGACCTTCGAAGCGAAGGCGCGGCGCTTCCTTTGCTGCCTCGGCATAGAGCCGCTCACTGAGGCGATTGTCGTCAAAACTGTTGCTACCGCAGCAGGGGCAAAAAGTGCTGGCTTCGCCATGCTGCTCGCTTTTCAAAAGGGTAATTTCCATGATGATTCCTCCAGATTCTAGGCGCACAGGTTCCCGCCCGCACGGCGAGGCCCGCGCGCCCATGATCAGTTCAGTTGGTGAATTGGGTCAGCCGCTCAATCGTTCGTCATGTCGGACGTGAGCGATTGGCCAACAGTTACAGCGTCGAGATAAACTCGACATCTTGCGGCATCACGCCCGCCTGCGTCAGGAAGCGCATCCATCCCAGCCGCAGCATCGCCAAGGGTTTGGCGGGCAGGAGTTCTGCCTTTCCTGTTGCCGCATTGGCGGTCAGGCCAAAACCGACGAAGCGGATTTTGCACCCCGCGAGCAAGCTATCGCTCGTTGGCGGCGGCAGATTGACTGGCGCATCAAGCGCCAAGGCACCCGCCGCCGAATAGTCCCCTGACTCCACCCCATCAGTGATGAAGGTGATGGTCGAACGCGGCGTGCAAATGAAGGGGATGGCCTCAGCCGTCAGCAGGAGATTGGTATCCCCATCGCCGCCTTCGCTCTGTACTCGCGCCGCACTTGCGCGCTGCGCTTCTATGACCTTCGTTTTGGCGACGGGCACGCGCTGCGCATAATCGGTAACAAGATGGAGCTTTGCGACCATGCGCTCCGCAGATCTGGCCCCCGTCTCATAAAACGTGATGGAATCGCCAAGTTGCACATTGGCATCCATGTCCGCACCAATGAACCGCTCCACGGCTTGCGCGACGGCAGGGTCGATTTGCGTGGCCGTGCTGACCGACGTGTCATTGAGGTAATAATGGTGCGCAGGCTGCGCGTGTGCACCAGTTTGCTTTGGCGTTTCGGGTTCCGCCGAGCAAGCGGCGAGTGTGGCGACGATGGGCAGCAAGGCTGCGCTGATTTTGAGTGAATAGGTCATTGGTTTAGCCTTTCGTGAACTTTAGGATGAGGTCGTAGAAATATTGGTAAGTGTAGGGGGCCAAATCGGCATGGCGTGCTTCCACGCCCGCCAAAGGCACATTGGGAACATCGCGGGTATCGTTGGGGCCAATTTCACCATCGCCGATGGCCTTGATCGATTCCACGAGATCATGGGTGGCTGCAATATACTTGCCCGTGATGGTTCCCGCTTCGTTTGCCGTCTTGCGGATGAGCGCGTCTGGCTTTTCAATATCGGCAACCACGGCGCGACGGCTATCGACATCGGCTCCGCGCGCTTCCACATCGCGGATCAGTCGTTCGCCCGCCTTGATGCGCAGCCGCTCGCCGATACCCGTTGAGATGGTCGGAATGACGCCGAACAATCGCCCCATAAAGCCGTGACTTGCCACAAAGCTCAGGGCAAACATGACTGAGCTGGCTACCGCAAGCGCAAAGCCAGCGGTTTTGCTCGCCGCCTCTTGTTCTTCGCCACTGCCCAGTGTCAGGAAGATAGTTGAGGCCATGAAGACCCCCACTCCAAAAAGCAGTAGCAAGATTGTCCATAGGCCAATGCCATGAGTCATCCTATCCAGCAGCTTTTTGGTGCGGTCAGGCACAACTTGCAAAAAGGCAGAACCAATCAGCAGGCAGAAAATGAGCGGCGCACGGAGCGTTTGCAGCTCGTGCCCAAGGCCATTGTCATTGGGCATTTCGGGAAAAGCGCTTTTGAAGGCGATGCCAGCGCTATAATATTCCGAGCAGCATGCGCCGATAATGACCAAGGCGCTTGCGGAAGCGATCAGAATAGGCACAGCAATCGGCGTTGCTTGCGCCTTTCGTTCGCGCAGTTGCGAATGGGCACGGCGCAAAATTGCGTCGGCATTTTGGTTTGAAACATTCGACATAATCAATATCCTTTTATGGTAGGGGTCAGTGCAATGGATTCGACTGACTGCGTTCACCCAGCAGTTCACCCAAACGAGGGAAGCGCTGCGCGGGCTTAGGAGCGGGAGGTTCTGGAAGCGGCGCGGGCGGCTCTGGAAACATCGCATCAAGCCGCATCAGGCTGGCCTGATAGGACGCTGCCTCTTCGCCCAACTGGCGGTGAAGTTCCGCCAGCTCCGCCGAATTGGCGGCATAGAGGCTCAGCACATGCGCATCAGGAACAAGCCCATCGCGCGCCGCATCGTCGATGAGCCCCTTGATCCACGCCTGTTCGGCTTGGATTTGCAGCATCTTAGGCGAGAGTTGAGGTGCAGCCGTCGGACTGCCCTTTGACCGTAAAGCTGATATTGTCTCGGCAAATCGCTTGAAGCGCGGTTGGCCGATCTCGGCGCTCTTGTCCGTTAGTTGATTTGTAGGCATGGCATTCTCCGATGATTGACGCTGCACCGTTCAGATGCTGCGCCTCGGAAATGCCGCGAAAAGTTGGCCCACCCTATTTCGCAGGGTTTCAATAAGTTTCTGCTTAGTTTCGTGGGTATCCCGCCACAGGCTAGGTGGGACCGTTATCTGCCCGCATTCGGGGTTCCTTGGTCGCGAAGTCGCCCCGCTGCGGCACCATTCCCAAGTTCTTCGGCACGCGCAAAGATTTTTGCGATGGCTGTGTCAGTGTAAATGTCGAAATACCTAGCACCGCCACGAATGCCATTCGCATGGCGAACATAATCGACGCCCTTCTCCAACCCCAACTTGTTGACGAGATAGGATTCAAGAGCATCGCCCGCCAAAGATTCGACGAGCATCATTTTTAGAGGGGGATCGGTTAGATTATCTCCGTCAAGACCGCCGTCAGTAACAACCTTTTCAGGCAACCCGCCTGCGGCGTACCAGCATCGAAAATCTCTGCCAGCTTCACGTGAAAGCGTTTCTACTGTTCTATTTCTAAATTCTGTAAATTCAGAATACAAATATCCTCACATATACTTTGTGATGATATCAAATATCCAATATTCTGTCATTCAATTTGTTGGAATTTTATCGCCAAGCACCTGTCAAAACAAAGCACCCCCAGAAATTTGGGTGGCTGAGAATAGTTTCATCGCTTCGAATTTCTATGTTTTTCCTATCTGATTGACGAACCAGCCTCTCGGCAAAGTGCATTTGCCCCAAGCTTGCCGATGCAGTCATAACATGCCTGAGCGCAGCACCATGCGCTGTTGCCCTCGGTAGGCCACGGCTCAATCCGGTTATCAACTCCACATTATAAAGGCGCGCAGGGTAATCACGAGCTGGCCATAGCGTGGAAACGACCGACTGAACGCCAGACTTTCTGCACAAGCTCACGACGCTCGATTCGTTCGGCGCCAGCCAATCGGTAAAGCCTGCTGAGCGGCAGCCAGAAAGAAGGAGTATGCCAGTGCCCGCATTTTTGGGGATGGAAACGCCTACACCCATCATCCCGCCATTTGGTGAAACAAACATCGTTTCGGACGCATGTCTGGGTGACGCGAGCATATGGGCTGACAAGAGGGCAATGCCTTCCGTCCCGAACAACCAGCGGATCGTATCAGCCGACCAAGCCAGATCATGTTCAGGCCAAAGCTGGAGCGGAAAACCCACTTCTGCGCTCAAGGCTTTCAAGTCTGCGATTTCGAATTCTATTTGCGGCAGGTGTTCGCCGCCCGCCACAACCCGAACTTCTCGCGAGGCCATCCGTTCGCCGCCCCAGACAGCCTCAAAGTCCAGCTCACCTTCCTGAAACTCCCCGTCAGCAAACAGCGGCGTGGCTTGGACAATGTTGAAACGCTCCGCGAGATAACACTTGCCGTCGAAAAGCGCAGAAAAGGGTAGCTGGGCCAAAGCGCCGTGGGCCGTGACAACAATTGTTGGATATTCACCCAGTTCGGCCAATCGCTCAACAACGTCGTGGTCGTTTAAGGCATCGAGCATCAAAAGTGTGTAAAAATAGTGCAGCAGCCCTTTGAGTTCGTCGAGGTCGCCTTTTTTGTGGAGCCGCCAGAGTGTTTGGAACACCGACATCGAAAGGAACCTCAAAGCATAGTGCCGGTCGATGTGCGGACGCTCTTCCTCCGACAGAAACGGCGCGACGGCTAAAGGCAATATTGTTCGTTTTGTTTTTGATATCCCTTTCGACTGAACTGCCACGCTTAATATGCCTGACGCATAATGCAGCCGGATATGCAGGGCCCCATCTTCGGAGTGCTTCGCAATGCGTTTCCATTGAATTCCCGTTGCCATCATGTGGCGCATAAGATTGAAATCCACCGCATCCATCAATCGGGCATTGAGCTTCGAGCATCGACGGCGCAATGCGCGCGCAATCCAGCGCCGACGCATGAATTTCGGTAAGCGCTTGGCTGATTGATGTATGGCTTCAATCATGGCGTAAACGGTGTCAGGAGTTACCCAGCGATCCGTCCTTGGAATATTCCATCGGCGCGCGGGGAGGCGAAGCTCAGAATTGGACAAACGCTCCATCAATGCTTCACGTTTATGCACTTTCAAGCAAAGTGCGTCGTTGATTCGATGACCAAAAGTCAGAAATTGACACAGCGTGTCGTCGTCGATTGGCGGTAGATCAGGTGACAATTCTCCGAGCAGCGCAGGCACACACAGCTGCATAAGATAATACCATTTCTGTTCAGCGCCGATGATCGCCAGCGCGCCCATCAGCATGGCACGGTCGTCTTCGTTGCGACGCTCCAAATTCCCTTCCGCAATCAGCCTAACAACCCTCGATACGAGCGGGTCGTTCTCGAATTCGGATTTAGACGACAAGATAGCTGCCTTGATGCAAAAGCGGAATCGAAGGTTCAGGCACGCGGACTGCGCTCTGCCCGATAAATGTGGCAGACCGCTTCGCTTCTAACTCATTCTTGTTGCGGGCGCGTTTAGCGCGATCCGCCGCCCGCTTGACATAGGTCACGAGTGCGATGGATTTGGCATAGCCATCCGGCCAGCTCGTTGGACAACCATCAACCAATCCTTTGGTTTTCACATTCGGCTCAAAGTGGTCACAGATTCCAGCAAAGTCGCTGAGGAGACCCGCATCCACCGAAACCAGTCTCGCAGCGAACGTGCCCTCGACGTCAGCAAAAGGCGCGTCTTTGTCCTGCACAGGATCGTCGAAAAGCAAGGTTGCTTTTCCTGAAACTTGTAAGCGCGTTCCAAGCCATGACCCGGCATCTTCCCAAGGGTGCGACACGAGGCCGTCATCCATCCGAAGCTCAAATCCGAACATAAACCTGCTGCCAATTGTCGGCGGCACCACGAATTGAACAAAGTCGCCTTTTGCAATTTTCTCCAGTTTATCATTTTTGGGCTGGCGGATGATTTTTTCGCCAGCAGCGATGCTGCCAACCCAGTCGCGAGAATTGCCATGCAAAATCTGAATAGAACCCGCCTTTTCGGTGTTTGCTTCCAACGAACCCAGCAATTCAGTGCGGACAGCTTCGGTAAGCGAGTGTCTCACATATTCGGCTCCGCCCAATTCTTGATAATCTGCACGCGCTTGAAGTAAGTGGTCCAAGCTACCTGCAAACTCACCAAACGTGCCCAATAATCCCGACTTTAGATGGCCGCCCCCTGCGTTTAGATGCGCCTTAGCGCTCTCGTGATCGATATCGGCGGGGTTCCCATTCAAAATCAATAATTCAAGCGTTGCGGCTAGCAACTGCACGTCATCGGCGACGCGCATGGTCGTGTCGCCCGATAGCCACTGACTAAAGAGGGCTTCACGCCCATCTGCATCACGGATGCACCTAACAAACCACGCATTCTGTACCTTTGCGGCATTCTCGACCACCGGTAGTAGCTTCAAGGCCATGGCACGCTTCAGCCATAGGTCAGGGAGTCGAACAGTGAGCGCGGCACTCATTTTCCGTTTTTACTCACCAATAACATCCCTTGAAATTGATCGGCGGCTACGAACGGCCCTCAAAAACGATTGAACGAGTTTCTGTTCCCGTTCGTACGCGGCGATCTGACAGAAATTGCGCAACAAACGTGAGGGCTTTGCTATTCCTCTATTCCCAAATCGGCCGGTTTCTGCAATAGCTTAAATTGACACGGGGAGACTGAATGTCGATTCTGGATTCATTTCAACGAATAATTGCCGCTAGCGTTGTTGGCCTTGGCTTGCGAGTTGGGCCCGCTCGTGCGATATACGGCTTGCCCATTTGCCTTCACCGGACTTCTCACGGTTGCTCTGCATGAGCTTGGTGGCTGCGATAGCAAGCGCGCCTACCGCGACTGCTCCCACGATGGCAGTTGTCGGCTTCATACCCAAAATCTTAGTCTGCATAGCATTTTTGAGCGCGGCTTCCGCAGCCGGTTTTGCCGCAGCTTGGCGCTGTGCAGTTTCCGCCACGCGCGCATACGCCGCATCTGACTGGGTCGTCATCGCCTTTAGTCTATCTAGCTGGCTTCGCGTAGCAGCTTATGCGCCTTCAGGCAGGACGCCGATGTGGCCGCCCACTAGATCATACAACTTGCTGGCTTCGGTCGAATATTGGGTCATGGTATCAAGTATAAACCAAATAGCGTTCACCGAATGTGACAGTTTGGTTAAATTTGAGGCAAGAGGAATCTCGGCATGAAGTTGAACGAAAAGCGAGACGCTGCGCTTCCTTTTTTGGGAATAGGAGTTCTTTGCCTGATAGGGTCATTTGTGATGGCAGGCGTGGTTGCGGCGCAAATCCCCCTCATCAGTTGGTTCGCATCTCTGTTCGGTGGATTGGCAGCGCTGGCAGGACTGTGGATGATCGGGTATTCTATTTGGCAAGCTTTGGCAAACTCCGTCCATGCGGGCCAGCGGGCCATCGCCTTGCGCGCGTTACCAGACGTATCCCCAGCAATTGCAGCCGCGTCAGAGATATTCGATGGAAGTCGCATTCCTCGCTTATCGAAAGACACCCCTGAAATGAGCACGAAGGCATGGGACCATTTTGACAATCAGTCCGCGCTTCAAGGCCATGTGGCCTACCTCAACGAAATTCACGCGAAAGTCATTGGATTTCTAAAACCTGCACCAATCCGTTACGCCGCAGATCAGACGCGTGTCGAAAACCAACAACTCGCTCTTTATAGGATGGCGCATCAAGCAGCGGGTGTCGCCAGAAAAGTCGAAAAGAGTTTTCCCAAGCTTAAAGCTGACCTAGCCGCCGTTCCGCAACCGAAATCGGTCGCGCTGCCGACGCCACCGAAGCTTGAGTCGCTGAAAAATCTTGACCAGGCGCACAGGAACTTTGCGATGGCCTCGGGCCGAGCGATTGCGCAGGGAGCTACTCAAGGCGGAGTTGCTGGCGCTGTGGTTGCAGTTGTTGCTTCCGTAGCTATCGGCGTGATCGCCCAGCAAAAGCAAATTCGCGCCATGGAAGAGGCTCACGGGTCTCTCGGTGCATTTATCGGTCGCGCGGCTGACGATATTGGGCTGCTAGGATTGGCCCATGAAGAGCTTGTAGACACTTCCCGTGAGGTTCACCGACAAAGCACCGAACTTAAAGCGCTGCTCCTCTGGGCGAGAGAGGCCGATGGTCAGGGTAAATTCAAATCTGGAACGATTTTGACAACTGATGATCGGGCCAAGGTGCTAAATCTCACTACTTACGCAATGATTGCGCGAATCGAAGCGGCTAAAGCGACGTAGAATGTCTGAATATCAACTTCCAGCCTATCTCAATCCGCCGCGCAACACCGGTACTACGTCGGTCGGTGAATTGACCCGTATGGTCGCCTCGACCACCGATATTACTGCTTTGGCCAGCACCGTAGCGGAGGCCTATCGACTCACCGTAAGCCTTGAACGTGACATTGTTGCCATAAGATCGCACTATGCAGCGCTGGAACAATCTAACAGGCAATTCCACGAAGAAGTATTAGCCGCCCTTCAAGGCCGCTTCACTGAGCGGGCCGCACAGATCGCTTTCATTAGAGAAGCAGCTACCCAGCTCATCGCGGAAAAGCAGTTCGACATGGCTCATTCCATTATAAGCCAGCTGATGCAACTTTTGCAGAAGAGTCCTGTCGAAGAGGCGTTTTTAAATCGTCGTCGTTAAAGCGTTGCAAAACCATCGGGTGGGCTGCACCCACATCTCTGGTTGACAGTCACCCCTGCTATATTATCCTTGCCTCAGGCTTACAGGCAGATTTGTTATCGTGGTATCGCGATATAAGATATAACGTCAGGAGGCGTTGCTTCCCGATGACCAATCATGCACAATGGTCGATATGACGATTATGCACTGAACGCATAGGAGTGCCTGTAAGCCAATATTTTGAGGCGTAATGTGACAGTATTACAATCGCTGAAAGACGCCCAGAATCTGGAAGGGTTTGCGAGACTACTCGGCTACAAGCCCAGCGCGCTCGCCTATATTCTCTACAAGCTTCCCGACAGCGCGAAATACCATTCCTTTACCATCCCCAAGGCGTCGGGCGGTGAGCGGCACATTGATGCACCGCTTGAGCCGTTGAAGACCCTGCAACGACGGCTCGCCAAGCTCCTTTATGACTGCGTTGCTCATATTGAGCATGAAGCCAAGCGTCCCGCGCTGTCTCATGGCTTTCGCCGCAAGCGGTCGATTATCACCAATGCGCGGCAACACCGCAATCGGCGGTATGTGTTCAATCTCGACCTGGCCGATTTCTTCCCCACCTTCAATTTTGGCAGGGTGCGTGGCTATTTCATCAAGAATGCCGACTTCGCGCTTCCCGAGAAAGTGGCGACGCTGATTGCCCAGATCGCTTGTCGGGATGGCAAACTGCCCCAAGGCAGCCCCTGTTCTCCGATTATTGCTGACCTTGTTGCACAAATTCTTGATGTGCGCATGGCGCGAATGGCGAAGCAAGGTCAGGCGACCTATTCCCGCTATGCTGACGATCTGACGTTCTCGACAAACCGCAAAGAGTTCGCTGAGGGGCTGGCGTTCCTTGATCCTATCGATCCCGAAAAATGGCAGCCAAGTTTGCCGCTGCTGTCACGCATTGAGCACACTGGGTTTGCGGTCAATCCAACGAAGACGCGGATGCAATTTCGTGGCAGCCGTCAGACGGTAACAGGCTTGGTCGTAAATCGGACGGTCAATATCCGTGCCGAGTATTACAAGACAGTGCGCTCGATGTGCCATTCGCTGTTCATGACGGGACGTTATCACCGTCCAATTCCAAAGCCCCCTGTGCCACCCGAGGGCGGTGACGCAGCAACCGCTGGTCCAGAACTCACTGATAAATTGGCCCCGCTGGAGGGGATGCTCAACCATATTCACTACGTCAAAAATCTCGCCGACCGTCGTGACGACGCATTGAAGAAGGAACAGCCCACCGCCGCACGGCGGCTGTATCGTGATTTCCTGTTCTACAAGTCCTTCGTCGCGCTGAAGCGCCCGCTGTTGATGTGCGAGGGCAAGACCGACAACATCTATCTTCGTCACGCCATGCGGCGGCTGACCGATTTTCATCCCGCCCTTGGCCAGATCGAGGAAGGGCAATTCAAGCCCGCTGTCGGATTGTTCCGCTACACCAACCATTCGCATGATATCTTGCGCCTTGGCGGCGGGTCTGGCGACATCAAGCTGTTCATCCTTCACTATGCGCGGCTTTTGAAGCGGTTCACCTATTTGCCGCTTGCGCACCCCGTCATCCTGGTTGTCGATAACGACGATGGCGTGAACGGGAAGAAAGGTATCTTTGCCCTCATCAAGCAGAAATTCGGCATAACGATCCAATGGGATTCAAACGACGATTTTTACCATCTCGTCAGCAACCTCTATCTCGTCAAAACCCCTTCAAGGGGAAAGACCCACAAGTCCTGCATCGAAGACCTGTTCGACAAAGCGACGCTCGACGAAAAGCTGGGTGACAAGAGCTTCAACAAAAGCAACACGACCAGCACAGACACCGAGTACGGTAAGTATTTTTTTGCGGAGAAGGTCGTGCAGGTGAAAGCCAACAGCATCGACTTTTCAGGTTTCAAGCCGCTTTTGAACCGAATTGTAGCGGTGATGCACCATTATACACCACCACTTCCAGCAGCAGGGCTGTCATCGAACGACGCAAAAAAATAATGGTAACGGACGCGCTTCAGCTCCGGTGGCTCGATGTCAAATATAATGCCTGAAAGGCAAAGGTGGTAAATCCTGAACCGGCGCAGCGGTCAGAATCTCGCCCACCGCATCTGCGAATTTCAGGGTTACGGGCAAGCCGTCAGCGAACACGCAAGCATTGAAGTTCACCTTGGTGAGTCCGAGAATATCGGTCATCACTTGTTTCAAGTCCGCCGTTCCCCGCGTAACTTCGATGCTCAGTGGGTTGGGTGTTTCCCAGCCAGGGTATGTGTCGAGGCGTGGTGTGAAGCCCTTGGTCCAAAGATAACCTCGCCGATCCGTGACCATCATGGCCGTGCCGCGCAGCACGGGTTTCTTCCCATAACGGTATAGTTTCAAATCACCTGTTGACCGAATTCTGACACCGACCAAATTGGTTGTTTCGGGGACCACCGAACAAAATCCGGCCCATTCGTCGTTGTCGAACCGAGTCTTCCCATGGATGAACAACTCAGATGGCGGCTTTCCATGCATATCGGAATAGGCATCGACAACCAGCTTCATCAATTCCGCTGCCTTTTCACGCGACAAGTGGAATTGTTCCCCGACCTTTGAATACCATGGGCCAACGGCACCGCGAAAAACCACGCCGTCTCCGCTGTCCAAGAACATCTGGGCACCGCAACAGGCGTTGCCCGTTTCGGGTGCCGTTTCATCCTTTTTGAAGACCAAGCCAACATAACACACGCTAGGGCGAACGGATGCCAATCGCCATGGTTTTCCGCTCGCTTTGAAAAACGCGGTTGTGCAGAGGTTCCATGCAACCGTAGCAGGATCTTGGGGCGTTCTGATTTGGCGGCCATCCACAACGAAGCGTTCGGGCGTAAGCGTTGTCTCGCGCACGATCTGGAGCACCGCCTGTTTGTCGAGCAACCGCGCTTTCAGTTGGTGGTGAAAATTCAAATCGAATCGATAGAGATCGGCGGCTACCCGTTCCTCTTCGAAAAGGCTGCCGGTCTGCATAATTTTGCGTGCAGTCTTGCGATTGAACAAAGAGCTTGAAAGGCCGCGTTGTTCCTTCGGTACCGAGGATTTTGGTCGACCATACTGGTGAATTTCCTCTGGTATGACGACGAACCATAGCGCCGGAGGAGCTTCGCTTTGTCGAAGGGTGCGCTTTATCGGCTCTTCATAGAGTGAAACTGCCTTGTAGATCGCTTCGTGACGATTTTCGATCCGAATGACCTTGGCCAATTCATTCGCATTGACAGTCAGCTCCACAAGAGCCGCTTCGGGCCATTTCGTGCCAAAGGCCGCTTGAAAACCTGGCCAACTGGCGTGGTGGGCCGCCTTGTCGTTCGCAGACGGAATATGCCCCCTGATGCGCTTTGCCCATTCGTGAAAACAGGCAATTCCTTCAGGAGTGCCTACGATGCCAATCCTCATTTCAGCTGGGTTGGCATTATCCGCGAGCGGGCCGAACAGGAACAGTCCGTCCTTTGGGTGTTCCATCTGCTGACCAAAGCCAAAACCAAGCAACGGCTCGGGGAGTTGGGTAAGGATGCGATTGCTCATGCCAGCTCCTCATCGTCATATTCATGGGCAGGAACTGTGTCCTCCCCATCATCGAGCGCGTCGGCCTCTGTTTCATCATCGGCGGACGCATCGTCGTCAGCGATTGCTAGAGAATCTCCTACAATCGATACGTTTGACTCAAAGCTCAGTAACCGCCCGTCAACCCTTGCTACCTGGTCGCCTCCCAACGGCAGCAAGAGTTCCTCTTGTCCTTCTGCCAAGAAGTTCACGAATGCCAACAGCAGACCGTGCCAACGATCATTCCACCAATTTTTGCAAAAACTGCGGCGCAATGACGCTGCTCGCGCTTTGCTATCGAGGGGTGAATTGCCGTCCGTGGTAAACACGACTTGCGGACGCAGAACGAAATGTGGATCGTCGCCTAGGTTGGCATAGGCTGTCACTGCGAAGTGCCAGTAAACCTGACGCTTTTCGCTTCGACCTACCAGCCGCTTCCAACGTGACTTACCCGCTGCATCGACATAAGTGGACTTATTGCCGTCCATCAAGCCGAGTGGAACAAACCATCCGGTGCTGTTGGAAAACTCATACGGTAGCAAGCCCCGTGAGCGCGCAAAATTCTCCCATGCTTGACGCAGCAAATTGGTCACCATGTTTGAGGCATCGCCACGCCTCACCTCTGGGCCTGGCACGGTTTGGCGTTCGCCAACTAGGAACTTCGGCAGATCGAACTCATAGGCGTGCTCGACACTCATGGATGGCGCATCGTCGAGCACGATGCTCGCGGCATTTGCAAAGGTAAGCCCCAATCTATCTCGGGGAACAATGGGCGTCGAAAAGGACGATAGCGCTTTCGCAACCGCCTTCGAGTCGGAACCAAATCGGCAAAAATTGATGTGTTGCGGCAGCTCAATGATTCGTAGCCAATTGCTTGAAAGCTGCTCGGCAGTCTCAACAGTTGCGCCGCTTTGGCGCATACGGAAACCGCGCCACTGATCAAACGCGCTGGTTTGCGCTGAATTTTCCTTTGGGACCCCAGCCTTAACCAGAGCCTCTTGCACGCGAGCAAGCCCATCAGCCCAGTTTGCCGCGAAGTCGATTGCATTCAACCTGATAAGCTGTTCGGGAAAGTCACCGAATGGCAGATCATCAAGGCGGACGGGTACAACAAATGATGGCTTCGCTAGCTTGCGGCCTGTGCCTACGGCCATTGCTATTTCATCGAGAACGCCATCCTTCCGATATGACGAACGCGATAACACCGTGATGACGGTGGCTGCTTCGTCTTTAATCGCAACGCCAATGTCCCGCCAAAACGTTTCACCACCTACCAATTGGAAGATATCGGCCCAAACGTCATATCCCGCAGCACTTAAACGTGTTCCAAGCCATGAAACGAACTCATTATCTTCTGGATTGGCATGGCTGATGAACACCAATTTCCGTTCAGCTTGAACATCGTCCACTGTCGCAGTGCCAGACTGAACGTCATCGCTTTTCAAGAAGATCACTCCCGATGTGAGGTTTTGCAAAACATAGCGTTAGCATAGCTGATGGGAAATCGGGAATCGAAAATAAGAACAAATCAAGAATTTGCGTTGCCTTCGGTCCGCGCCCTATGCGCTGGCGCGCACCGAGCCTGTAGTCTCGGCCATTCGGTAACGGTCCCTAACGCATAAGGCTGGGGCGCTGCCCCTAGCGCGCTGCGAAGCGTCTTCCGCCCAGCTTCCTTCATTACATTTCGTGCAGCCGGTTCCCCGCGAAGCCGCTCACTCCGCTTGCCCCCCGCTGTTCGCCACGAGGCAGGGTTTCAGACGCGACCTGAAACCCAAACCCAATGGAGAAAAGTCATGGGAAACAGCCTCAAAACCAAGTTCAAGCCCCGCATCTTTGTGGCCTGTCTTGCAGCCTACAACAACGGCTATTTGCATGGCGCGTGGATAGACGCTGCGCAGGAGCCGTGGAGCATCTATGACGATGTGAAGGCCATGCTGGCAGCATCCCCCATCGGAGGGGCCGAGGAGTGGGCTATTCATGATTATGAGGATTTCGGCGGTGTCCGCATTGAAGAGTATACTGGCTTCGAGCGCGTCAGTGCGCTTGCCAGTTTCATTGTTGAGCATTGCGAAGTGGGCGCGGCTTTGCTGGACTATTACAGTGGCGACCTTGAGGAGGCCGAGAAAGCCATCACCGACCGCTATATGGGCGAGCACAGCAGCCTTGCTGACTATGTGCAGGAGTTGACCGAGGAAACCACCTCCATTCCCCAGCCGCTGCGCTACTACATCAACTATCAGGCCATGGCGCGTGACGCTGAATTGAACGGCGAACTGTTTGGCATCAGCACCGCCCATGACGTGGTGCATGTGTTTGCGGGGTGCTGATATGGACTACCCCTCAGAGACCTATCGTTTCCAATGGCAGGGCATTACCATCGAGGCGACCTATACGCCGCGCATGTTCAACGCCATCGCCCATCTGCAAATCCGCAGCATCGCACCAGACCGCGCGCCCTTGCCAATCAGCCCCGAAGGCTGGCGTTCCTACTACCATCCCATCGGCACCATCGAAGCGCATGGCGGCGATGTGGTAGCGCAGGTGACGGCATGGCTGGACGAGGAAGCGACCAAGCCCGCATGGCAGGCGCAAAGCAGCAGGCAGGGCGAATTGTTCTGACGGGAGCGACACGGGATTGTGCGGGTTTCACGCCACCGCGAAACGCAGGCTAATCCCCAAATTATTCTACACAATTCCTACACAGGCCAAAACAAGCATTTTTTCTTGTTATATTTCAAATCTTTGTTGGAATCCAAAGATTTGGAGCGGGCGAAGGGATTCGAACCCTCGACCCCAACCTTGGCAAGGTTGTGCTCTACCCCTGAGCTACGCCCGCTCTGGCGGTCAGGTTTCGGTTGATTCCTGACAGGTGAGGCGCGCGGTTAGCATGGGTTGTAGGGAGCGGCAAGCGCAAATTGCAATCGGGTCCGGCATTACCGCCAACGCCCGGCCACGCAGCCGGTGATATTTGACAGAGACGTAATTTTTACCGGGGGTGATGAAAATCCGCTAACGACTTGATGATTGTCTGACGCTATAAAACGCAATGATTCCTTATTATAATTGGGCAGGAGAGTAATTTTGGCGACCATGGGTTTGACCACCGAAGAACAAAAAGCCGTCGAAGCCTTTCGCCGAGATGTGGTCGAGCCGTCGATGGACCGGCTTGTCATCCTGGATTTTTGGGCGGATTGGTGCGGGCCTTGTAAAGAGCTCACCCCGCGGCTTGAAAAAGTGGCGGCCGATTATGCCGATAAGGGCGTGGTGCTTGCCAAAGTCAATGTTGATGAAAATAAATTTATCGCAGGCCAGTTTCAGGTGCGATCCATTCCGACGGTCTATGCGATGTTTCAAGGCCAGCCGGTTGCTGATTTGTCGTCTGCTCGCACCGAGCCGCAAATCACCCAATTGCTCGACCGATTGCTCGAACAATTACCGATTCCGACCATGGTCAGCGATCCGCAGGCCGAGGTTGCGCCCTTGCTTGCCGCCGCCGAGGAGTTGTTGACCAGCGACGGCGGTGCCCAGCAAGCGCATGCGCTTTTTACGCAAGCTTTGGCGCTGCTGCCCGACCACGCGCCCGCATTATCCGGTTTGATTCGCGCGCTGGTGCAGCTGGGCAGGCCGGAGGAGGCAGCGGTGATTTACGACAGCCTTGATCCGGCGGTGCAGGGTGATCCGGCGTTGGAACGCGCGCGCGCTGCGGTTAAAATCGCCGCCGAAGCCGTTGATCCGGGCGAAATGGCCGCGTTAATCGCGGCTTGCGCTGCCGATCCGGAAAATCATCAGGCGCGGTTTGATCTGGCCAATGCGCAAATGGCGGCGGGCGAGCGGGACGGCGCGGCGGCGGCGTTGCTGGATATTATCGCGGCGGACCGCGAATGGAATGATGGCGCGGCGCGAACACGGTTGTTGGAAATATTTGACGTGATCGGACTGGCCGATCCGTGGGTGGCGGCGACGCGGCGGAAATTATCCGCGATATTATTTGGATGAAGTTAAAACGAATCTCGATTTTTCCGCTGCCCGGCGCGATATTATTCCCCGGAATGCAGTTGCCGCTGCATATTTTTGAACCGCGATACCGCGCGTTGGTGAGCGATGCCTTGGCCCGTGACCGCAATATTGGTATGATTCAGCCCAAAGCGGGAAGCGATCAATTGTTTCAGGTGGGGTGTTTGGGCCGGATTGACCAGGTTGAGGCGTTGGAGGATGGCCGATATAATCTGGTGCTCGAAGGGCTGCAACGATTTGAAACGGTCAGCGAGCTGCGTGTGACCACCCAATTTCGGCAGGTTGAGGCAAGGCTTTGGCAAGAAGATGAGTTGAGTGAGATATTGCCCCTCGCCGACCGCGCCTCGCTGGAAATGGAGAGCCGAAAATTTGCCAATGCGCAA
The DNA here is from genome assembly GCA_021732525.1 of Sphingomonadaceae bacterium. Taxonomy (GTDB): domain Bacteria; phylum Pseudomonadota; class Alphaproteobacteria; order Sphingomonadales; family Sphingomonadaceae; genus Sphingorhabdus_B. Next base: position 26,020 of record JAKFUU010000003.1, read on the forward strand.
GGCTATATGGTGGATTGGAATTCGGTGAGCCAGCTTGATGATTATTCGCTTGTCAACGCGATTGCCCAAATTGCCCCCTTTGATTCGGCGGCGAAACAGGCCTTGCTCGAAGCGCGCGGACTTAATGTTCGCGCCGATCTTATCGTCCAAATGATGCAGTTTTTCGGGCGGCGTGACAGCGATGATAGCAGCGTGACGCTTCAGTAATTTGGCTTGCAATTGGCTGGTGCCGTCAATGTTTCCGTGTAACTGAAACAGACTCTACTGATCCCGCTCCCCATTTTCCGCCATGTTTACGGGAAACTCGCGCGCAAACCGTCGATTACAAATTGCGCTGCCAACGCCGCCAGCAACACACCCAAAAGCCGGGTTATCACGGTTTCGATCCGGGTTCCCAGCCGCTTCATCATTGGGCCTGCGACAAGTAGCGCGAGTAAGGTAAGCAGCAGCACGGCGCCAAGCGCGCTGAGCACCGCGGCCGAACGCTCAATCCCCTCGCTCTTGCTCATTAGCAGCATGACCGTAGCGATTGAGCCGGGGCCCGCGATCATCGGCATGGCCATGGGAAACACCGATACATCTTCAACTTCGGGCGTTTCAATAATTTCCTGCGCGCGCGCCTCGCGCCGTTCGGTGCGTTTTTCGAAAACCATATCAAGCGCGATCAAAAACAGCATTATCCCGCCCGCAATGCGGAAACTATCAAGGCTTATCCCCAAAGCGCCGAGCAGCTGTTCGCCAAATAACGCGAAAATCAACAGGATCAATGTGGCGATCACGACTGCGCGCAATGCCATGCTGCGCCGGTCCGCCTTGCCCGCGTCTTTGGTTAGGCTGGCGTAAATCGGCGCGCATCCCGGCGGATCGATGACCACGAAGAAAGTGATGAAAGCAGAGATGAACAGCTCAAGCATCTTTATCTGCCTTCAGGAGCTTTAACTTCATCGACAAAAGCGGATTCCCATGCTTCGCCGTTCCAAATTTCCACAACAAGCGTCCGCGATTTGCCGGGGCGATACCGCCAAGTCCAGCTCAGCGATTGGTCGCGCGAAAGGCCTTTTCTCATCTGTTCGCCAACATCTGGTGCGGAAAGGGCAATGTTTGGCGAACCTTTACAGCTAGCCGTTGTCGTCTGAAGAAATTCGGGCGCGTCCCGCCGCGTTTCAACCCTGTCGCCATGCGAAAGCAGCCATCGCCAATCCCCTGTCCCATCAGGTTTTTGGAAAAATTGCCAGACGGTCGTGTAATAGCCGTCCACGTCGCCCCATTTGATCGCACCCGTTGTTACGCCGGTTTTGCCGTCGCACGACATAAACACTCTATGCGGTTGCCAGCTGGTATTTTTGAGCGGTGCCTGTGCTTTCAGCCAAGGCTTTGCGTCGACCGGCTCGGGCACAAATGTCAGCGCTTTTTCGGCCGCTGTTTCCTCGAGCGCAGCAAAGGCATCCTTTTCTTGCGCCAAACGGTTCTGGGCAATGTCGAGCGCCAATATCACGGACGGATTTTGAGCGAATTGCACGGGGCCCCGCAGGCGCGGTCCGGGCTGCTGAGCACAGCCAGCCAGCATCAATGCCAAGAATGTAGCGGCAAAAACTTCACGCATTTAAATTCCTTCAGGATCGGAGAGGCCGGCACGGCGATGCGCCGCAACCAACGTGTTTCTAAGCAAACAGGCAATCGTCATCGGGCCAACGCCGCCGGGCACGGGCGTGATCGCTTGCGCATATGGCAGCGCGTCATGATAATCCACGTCACCCACCAAACGCCCTTTGGCTTCACTGCCGGCCGGCGCCAACCGGTTAATGCCAACATCGATCACCACCGCGCCGGGCTTGAGCCAGTCGCCTTTCACCATCTCCGGACGGCCAACTGCCGCTACGACAATATCGGCGCGGCGTACCACGGCGGCCAAATCCCGCGTTCGGCTATGCGCCAGCGTGACGGTGCTATTTGCGCCCAGCAGCAATTGCGCCATAGGTTTGCCCACTAGAATCGAACGGCCAATAACGACCGCCTCTTTGCCCGAAAGATCGCCCAATTGATCCTGAAGCAACATCAGGCTGCCGAGCGGAGTGCAAGGCACCAGCCCGGCAATTCCCAGCGCAAGCCGCCCGGTGCTGACCGGGGTGAGGCCATCGACATCCTTATCGGCATCGATCATACCCACCGCCGATTGTTCATCCAGATGCGTGGGCAACGGCAGTTGCAGCAAAATGCCGTCCACCGCGCCATCATTATTCAGCCGCTGTAGCAGACTTTCGACCGCATCCTGGCTGGCATCGGCGGGCAGGCGATATTCAAAACTCGCCATCCCGGCGGCAACCGTCGCCTTGCCCTTGGACCCCACATAAACCGCGCTTGCCGGATCATCACCGACCAACACCACGGCCAAGCCCGGCTTGCGCCCGGCGGCTTTCACAAATGCGGGCACTGCACCGGCAATGCGCGCGCGCAGGCGGTTTGCAAATTCCTTGCCGTCGATCACCGCTGCAACGGTCATATAGCGCCGCCGCCAAGATCAGAGGCCAATCCGGTGAGCAAAATTTGCAATATCCGCAGCGCCACAATCAAGACCAGCGGCGACAGATCGATCATGCCGGTATCGGGCATAAACCGGCGAATGGGTTTCAGGAAGGGATCGAGTATCAAGTTCAAGCTTTGGTATATGGATGCGACAAATTGGTTGGACATACTGACCACGTTAAAGGCGATCAGCAAGCTGACGATAAATTGGACCATCACCACCGTCACCAATATCGTGGTGAGATAACCGATGATCTGAATGAGCGCGAATAGCATTTTTTTCTCCGGAAAAGCAATTTGGCGGAAGATTAGCCGAACGACCCAGCTGTATCAACATAATAAAACACCTGCGCCATGGATCATTTGTGTATCAATGTTCCTGCGCCGCTATTTGTGAACATTTCAATCAGCATCGCATGTGGCACGCGGCCGTCCAATATCACCGCCGCGTCCACTTTTGCCTGCACCGCTGCAATGCAGGTTTCCAGCTTGGGGATCATCCCGCCGCTGATCGTACCATCGGCCTGCAAATCGGCGATTGCTTGCGGGGTAAGATCGGTGAGCAGCCCGCCCTGTTTGTCAAGCACGCCGGCAACATCGGTGAGCAGCAGCAGCCGCGATGCGCCCAATGCGGCGGCAACCGCGCCTGCCATCGTATCGGCGTTGATATTATAGGTATGGCCGTCATCGCCCACGCCAATCGGCGCAATCACCGGGATCATGCCAGCGCCGCTGATCGTATCGATGATGCTGCGGTCCACGCTCTCCGGCTCGCCAACATAGCCCAGATCGATGACCCGCTCGATATTGCTATCGGGGTCTTTTTGGCTGCGGCGCAGTTTCACCGCTTTCACAAAGCCGCCGTCCTTGCCCGAAATGCCCACGGCCCGCCCGCCCGCCGCGTTGATCCATCCGACCAATTCCTTATTGATCGATCCCGACAGCACCATTTCGGCGATTTCGGCGATTTCCTCCGATGTCACGCGCAGGCCATCGACAAAGTTGCTCTCCACCCCTACCCGTTTTAGCATCGCGCCAATTTGCGGTCCGCCGCCATGCACCACCACCGGATTAATGCCAACCGCCTTGAGCAGCACAATGTCGGCGGCAAAATCGCGCGCGAGCGCCGCGTCGCCCATCGCATGACCGCCATATTTTACGACAAATATTTTGCCCGCATAACGCTGCAGATAAGGCAGCGCCTCGGTGAGCGTTTCGGCTTTGGCGAGCATCGCGGGATCGATCGAATGATTGGTCACGCGAGGCTATTTTCCGGATGCTGGTTGACTATCCAACCACCGGCCAAAGCACACCACCAAAATGATCAGCAGCGGCATCACGATCAGCACCAAGGCCACTTTTGCGATCATCTGCCCGATCAGCAGATTGGTGATCGGAAATTCGCCGTAAAAAGAGACCGGGATGAAAATCGCGGTATCGACAATTTGCGATAACATCCCGGCCACAACGCCGCGAACCGCAATCCATCGTCCGGTCGCCGCCGTTAATTTGGAGAAGAGGTAGACATTCAAAAATTGTCCCACGCCATAAGCCAATATCCCGGCGACCCAAATGCGCGGGGTTACCCACATCATCATGTTAAACGCGGCGATGCGCTCCGCCGGCATTTGCGGCGACACCGGCAGGGCGAGCACAAACAATGTCAGAAAGATCGAAAAGACCAGCGGCGCAAAGCCAAAGGCAACCAGCCGGTTGGCCACCGCCCGGCCATGTAGCTCCGCCACCGCGCTCGATAACATCACCAATAGGATGAAAGCAAAAATCCCTGCCTCCACCTCCAGCGGGCCGATATGGACCTGTTTATTCGCCAATATCCCGGCCAGGCACACCATGCCGCCGTAAAATATCGAAAAGGCGAAAAGCGACCGGGGGATGCCACTCGCATGCGGGGGGGATGGGGCGGGGGATGGCGATGCTTCTGTCATGCCCAATCGTTAGCGTGTATTTTTGTTGGCGCAAGCCCATCTGTGCGGCTACCGTCATGCAAATATTGACGGGTTGGGGGAATTCAGGGCTATGCAAATTTTATTAAGTCTGTGCGGAATGGCGTTGATCGTCGCCATTGCCATTTTGCTGTCCTCCAACCGCCGCGCCATTCGCCCGCGTGTGGTGCTTGCGGCCTTCGCGCTGCAGGTTGGGCTCGCCGCATTGGTGCTTTATGTGCCGGCGGGTAAGGCAGCGCTGAGCGGCGCATCACAAGGCGTATCCAATCTGCTCGGCTATTCCAAAGCTGGCACCGAATTTCTCTTTGGCAATCTGGCCAGCCCAGAAGTTGGCGGCAACAGCTTTGCCATCGCCGCGCTGCCGGTGATTATATTTTTTGCCGCATTAATCTCGATCCTCTATTATCTGGGCATCATGCAATATGTCATCCGCTGGGTCGGCGGCGGATTGCAGAAAATCACGGGTATTTCCAAAGTCGAAAGCCTGTGCGCCGCGTCCAACATTTTTGTCGGCCAATCCGAATCTCCGCTGGTGATTCGCCCTTATTTGGCGGCATTGACCCCAAGCCAGCTTTTCTGCGTGATGACGGTGGGCATGGCGGGGGTAGCGGGCACGATATTGGCGGCCTATGCATCGATGGGTATCCGCGTCGATTATCTGCTGGCGGCTGCCTTCATGTCGGCGCCCGGCGGTATCTTGATGGCCAAGCTGATGATGCCCGACGATCCGCCGCCACCCGCCATGGCGGGCGAACCCTTGCTCACCAACCCCCATCCCAATATCGAGACCGAACCGACGTTTCATGACGATGAGGAAAAGCCGGCCAATATCATCATGGCAGCATCGCAGGGCGCACAAACCGGCGTCAAGCTGGCGGTTGCGCTCGGCGCGATGGTGTTTGCCTTTGTGGCTTTGGTCGCCTTGGCCAATGGCTTGTTGGGCGGCGTCGGCGGTTGGTTTGGCTATCCCAATCTCAGCTTTCAAGGGCTTTTGGGTCAGCTTTTCGCCCCCATCATGTTTCTGCTGGGCGTGCCATGGGACGAAGCGGCAAGGGCGGGCGGATTTTTCGGAACCAAGATTGTTCTTAATGAATTTGTTGCCTTTATCAATTTGGGGGCGGCCAAAGACCTGTCGCGGCAGACCGTCGCCATCGTCACTTTTGCCCTGTGCGGATTCGCCAATTTCCTGTCGATTGCCATCCAGATCGCCATTACCGGCAGCCTCGCGCCCAATCAGCGGCCGATGATCGCCAAGCTGGGGTTGAAGGCATTGGCGGCAGGCTCGCTTTCCAACCTGATGAGCGCGGCATTGGCGGGGCTGTTTTTGGGGCTGGGTTGAAGGGGGTGTTATTCCTCCCCTGCCGCCCGTTTCAATTCATAAAGCAAATCAAGCGCGGCTTTCGGGCTGAGCGCGTCGATGTCAAGCCCGGTCAGCCTTTCGCGCAAGGCGTCCACCTTGGCCTCGGCGGCATCCAATGCCGCGCTGAATAGGGGCAAATCGCCCAGCCCCGCCGCCAGCCCGCCGGTGCGCGTTCGGCCTTCCTCCAGCCGCGCGAGCACGTCTTTCGCGCGCGCGAGCACCATCGGCGGAATCCCGGCCAGTTTGGCCACCGCAATGCCGTAGCTGCGATCTGCTGGCCCAGTGGTCACTTCATGCAGCAGCAGCAGATCGCCCTTATATTCCTTTGCCCTTACATGATGCAGCGACAGCGCATCCAGCGTTTCGGACAGCCGGGCCAGCTCATGATAATGCGTGGCAAACAGGCACCGGCAGCGGTTATTTTCATGGATGCCCTCGGCAATGGCCCAGGCGAGCGCAAGGCCGTCATAAGTTGATGTGCCCCGGCCAACTTCATCGAGAATGACAAAACTATGCGGCGTTGCCTGCGCCAAGATCGCCGCCGTTTCGACCATTTCAACCATGAAGGTCGATTGCCCCTGCGCCAGATTGTCCGATGCGCCCACGCGGCTGAATAAGCGGTCGACGATGCCCAGCTTGGCGGATATTGCTGGCACAAAACTGCCCGCCTGCGCCAGCAGAATAATCAAGGCATTTTGCCGCAGGAAGGTGGATTTTCCGCCCATATTGGGGCCGCCGATCAACCATAGGCGGTTATTCGGGTCCAATCGGCAATCATTGGATATAAATCGCGCGCTGCCCCTGGATAATGCGCTTTCGACGACGGGATGACGCCCGCCGATAACCTCCAGGCACGGTCCATCGGCAAAGCGGGGGCGGCACCATCCGCTCGTCGCCGCGCGCTCGGCCAGCGCCGCCGCGACATCGATCCGTGCGAGCGCGTCTGCGCTGGCGGCAATTGCATCGCGCCGTGCGATCGCGCTATCCAGCAATTCTTCCAGATGTGCCGCCTCGGCGGCGACCGCATGCGCGCCCGCCTGCGCAATGCGGACCGCCTCATCATGCAGTTCGGGTGAGTTAAACCGCACCGCACCCGCCATCGTTTGCCGGTGGGTAAAACCCGAATCGGCGCGCATCATCGCGTCGCCATGTTTGGCGGGCACTTCAACAAAATATCCCAGCACCGCATTATGCCGGATTTTGAGCGACGTGATGCCGGTGCGGTCCCGGTAACGCGCCTCCATTGCGGCAATCGCTTGCCTTGCATCGCGGCCCGTGATGCGCAGCATATCGAGCGCCGCGTCATAACCTTCGGCGATATAGCCGCCTTGCGCCGTTTCGGTGGGCGGCGTGGGCACCAGCGCGCGGGTATATTGTTCCACCATCGCGCCATGGCCATCCAGCGCGGGCAGCAGGTGATCGAGCAAATTTGGCCGCTGCTCCATCGCGCCCAGCCGCTCGCGCAAATTGCGCCCCGCATCAAGACCGTCGCGCAATTGACCCAAATCGCGCGGGCTGCCCCGTCCGGCGGCAATCCGGCCCAGCGCGCGGGCGACATCGGGCATCTGACGCAAAGCCGCGCGCACCGCATCGCGCAGCAACGGCGCATCGTAAAACCATTCGACCAGCGATAATCGCGCCGCAATCGCACGCTGGTCGATCAATGGTGCAGCCAAATCGGCGGCCAACAACCGCGCGCCGGCACCGGTAACCGTGCGGTCCACCTCATAAAGCAGCGAGCCTTGACGCCCGCCGCGCTGCGCCGATATTATCTCCAAACTGTCGCGCGTTGCCTGATCGATGGCCATATGTTCGGCATATTGGCGCTGTCGCGGTATTTTTAAGAAAGGCATTTTGCCTTGACCCACATGCGCCAAATATTGGATCAAACCGCCCGCCGCGCCGCATTCCGCGCGCGACAGGCTCGCTATCGGTGCCGGATCGGACCCGGCGAAATGCGCCCGTAAAGCGGCTCGGCCGGCATCGCTGTCAAAATCGCTTTTGGCGCGCAGAATCGCCGACGGCGGCGCGGGGGTAAATCCATTGGGCAGGATCAATTCGCGCGGGTTGATCCGCGCCAACTCTGCCACAAGCGCAGCCGGCGCAACCGCGAGTAGTTCAAAATGCCCCGTCGAAATATCCGCAGCTGCGATGCCAATCGTGCCGTCCACCACGCATAAAGCGGCGAGCATATTGGGCGCCCAGCTGTCGAGCAGGCTATCTTCGGTCAGCGTTCCTGCGGTTACAAAGCGGATAATGTCGCGCGCCACCAGCGCCTTGTATCCGCCGCGCGCCTTGGCCTGTTCGGGTGTTTCGGTTTGTTCGGCTATGGCGACGCGGTGCCCGGCTTTGATCAATTTGGCCAAATAGCCTTCGGCGGCATGCACCGGAACGCCGCACATCGGGATCGGATCACCGCCATGCGCGCCGCGTGAGGTTAGCGCGATGTCCAGGGTTTCTGCCGCTTTCTTGGCGTCATCAAAAAACAATTCGAAAAAATCACCCATCCGGTAAAATAGCAGGCAATCGGCGGCTTTTTCCTTTAGCGCGAGATATTGCACCATCATCGGTGTCGGCCCGTTCGCTATCTTTTGATCGCGCGCTTGATTTACGGTATTTGGCATGAAAAATCGTTAGCGGAGGCAGCCTTACTATGCCAAGCCATTTCATCGGCGGCGGGCGGCGCGATGATTTACGCATTGCCCCTGCGGCTGGTAACGGTTATCCGATCTTCGACGAAACATCGCCCCTAAACACGAAAGCGACGGCCTCCCATGGATGACAGCGACGTAATATTCACCCCGCAAGAAGCGCTCGATTTTCATGCGCAGGGCCGCCCTGGGAAAATTGAAATTGTCGCGACCAAGCCCATGGCAACGCAGCGCGATTTGTCGCTGGCTTATTCGCCCGGCGTTGCGGTTCCGGTGCAGGCGATCGCGGATAATCCCGCCGCCGCCTATGATTATACCGCAAAGGGCAATTTGGTTGCGGTCATTTCCAATGGCACGGCCATATTGGGCATGGGGGCGCTTGGCGCATTGGCGTCCAAACCGGTGATGGAAGGCAAGGCGGTGTTATTCAAACGGTTTGCCGATGTCGATTCGATTGATATTGAGGTGAATACCGCCGATGCGCAGCGTTTTATCGAATGCGTCGAATTGCTGGAGCCGACATTCGGCGGCATCAATTTGGAAGATATCAGCGCGCCCGAATGTTTCATTATCGAACAAACATTGCGCGAGCGGATGAATATTCCGGTGTTTCATGATGATCAGCATGGCACGGCGATCATAGCTGCGGCGGGATTGATCAATGCGTGTGAACTTACCGGACGATCGCTGAAAGAAATTAAAGTGGTCTGCAACGGCGCGGGCGCGGCCGCAATTGCTTGCACCGAGCTGATCAAGGCGATGGGCGTGCCGCATGGCAATGTCATCATGTGCGACCGCAGCGGCGTGATTTACCAAGGCCGCGAGGCGAGCATGGATCAGTGGAAATCGGCGCATGCCGTTCCCACCCAGCACCGCACGCTTGCCGAAGCAATTGTCGGCGCGGATGTTTTCCTGGGCCTATCGGCGGCCAATACGCTCAAGCCCGAAATGGTCAAGCAAATGGCGGATCAGCCGATTATCTTTGCGATGGCCAACCCCGATCCCGAAATATCGCCGCCGCTCGCCCGCGAAGCCCGGCCCGATGCGATCATCGCCACCGGGCGCAGCGATTTTCCCAATCAAGTCAATAATGTGCTGTGTTTTCCTTTCTTGTTTCGCGGCGCGCTCGATGTGCGGGCAACGGGCATTAACGAGGAAATGAAAATAGCGGCGGCCCACGCTTTGGCGCAGCTCGCGCGCGAAACCGTTCCCGAAGAAGTCGCGGCGGCTTACGGCGGCATATCGCATAAATTTGGCCTGGATTATATCATTCCCTCACCGTTCGATCCGCGCTTGATGGAAATTGTAGCATCGGCGGTGGCCAAGGCAGCGATGGCATCGGGCGTTGCGCAAAAGCCGATAGCCGACATGGACGCTTATCGCGCCGAACTGCGCGCGCGGCAAAATCCCACCACATCGGTGCTGACGCAAGTTTATGAAGCCGCAAGGGCGCGGCCAAAACGGATTATCTTTGCCGAGGCCGAAGAAGATGTCGTGCTGCGCGCCGCTGTGCAATTCAAACAGGATGGCTATGGCACGCCGGTGCTGGTCGGGCGCGATGCGGCGGTCAAAAATAAGCTGGCCGAATTAGGCGCAGACCCGGAAGATTTCGAAATTCACAATAGCGTGTCAAGCCCGCTGGTCGGCGATATGGTCGAACGGCTTTATACGCGGCTGCAACGGCGCGGTTATTTAAGGCGTGATGTCACCCGGATGGTCAACCGCGACCGCAATATTTTCGGTGCCTGCCTGCTGGCGATGGGGCAGGCCGATGCGATGATCACCGGCACGACGCGGACCTTTGCGCAAACCATACGGGAATTGCGCCGGGTGCTCGATCCCAAGAAAGGCCATCTGCCCTTTGGTATTCACGTGCTGGTGGGTAAGGCGCATACCGTATTTATGGCCGATACGACGGTCAATGAGCGGCCGGGCGCTGAAGATCTGGCGCATATAGCCGAGCGCACCGCGATTGTTGCGCGGCGAATGGGGCATGAACCGCGCGTTGCCTTTCTATCTTATTCGACCTTTGGCAATCCCGCCGGCAATTGGCTCGACAATGTCCGCGGCGCGGTGGCCATTCTCGACCAACGGAAACCTGATTTTGAATATGAAGGCGATATGCCGCCCGACGTTGCGCTGAATCCGGCGTTGATGGCGCGCTATCCTTTCTGCCGCCTGTCGGGGCCTGCCAATGTGTTGATCATGCCGGGGCTGCAATCGGCCAATCTCAGCGCAAAATTGCTGCGCGAATTGGGCGGGGATCAGATTATCGGCCCGATGCTGCTCGGGCTGGAGCGCCCCGTTCAAATTGCCACAATGGCATCCAGCGCGTCGGAGCTGGTGGCGCTCGCGGTGCTTGCTGTTGCCGGCGTTGCTGAATAGCAGCGAGATCGAATAATTTAGAGCATCGTGCGAAAAAGTGGGCACCGGTTTTTCGCATCAAGCGATGCGACAACAAACAGATAGAGCGGGCAGTGTGATTCCTATATCACGCTGCCCGCTCTAGCTCTATTCCTCGGCCTCTTCTTCGTTGATTCGGGTCAAGCGGATATCAATTTCGCGGTCGACATATTGCCATTCTTCGGTGGCGCGCAGCCGCCCGACCAGGTCGTCAAACCGGTCTGTGGCTTCGGGCGGAAATTCAAACCAGGTCAGAAAATCAAACGGTTCCCCCGCATCGCGGCTATGGAATAATTGGCGGGCGATTTCGGGCAGATAATCGAGGCCAATTTCTAAATGGACCGATCGCGCATAAATCGCGCGCCGCTCATCTTGGGCCATCGACCACCAGGCTTCGTTTTTTCGGATCGGGATCAACGCGGCGCAGGTTGCGGCCGCCCGCCCCAGAATACCGGGATTCTGATTTAACCGGCCGCGCTCGTCATTTGTGGTATATCGCAAATGGCTCGACACCCCCGAAAAGCGCCACCCCGGCGGATGGAGGGGGGCATCATAGCTGGTGGCAATATAGGGCATATGCGCGATGGCTTCCCCGCAAAGAACCGTTTGCGCGGTAACCCGCCATTCGCCGCCATCGGGTTTGCCGAAAAAATGCTTCATTTTCATACGGTCCGCTCCTCATATAGCACCGACAAACAGGTCAGTTTGTGATCAATAGAGCGCGCTGCGTGAAATCTGAATCACACTGCCCGCTCTATCTATGTGTTGTCGCATCGCTTGATGAAAAAAACCAGTGCCCATATTTTCGCGCGACGCTCTAAAATATCGTGCGCAAAAGATCACCGTTGTGACCGCAATTGACGGCAGCCAATGTTTCTGGCCGATCAATGTCGATCAATTTTGCCGCATCAATATCTACCATTTCACTATCTACCGTTTCACTGTCCGCCAATAATTCATGCGCGCCGCGATCCCCCTTCAGCGCAGAAAGCCGGCCAAAATGCGCCGCTGCGAATAAGGCCGGCGGCAATCGCCGCGATCCCGCGCGCGATGCAATGATGGCTTGTGTGCCATGATTGCTGCGGTGCAATGATGCGATCATATTCAGGATATGCGATGCAGGCACAAATGGCATATCGGCAAGGCAGATGAGCAGCGCCGAAAGACCCTCGGCGCCGCTCGCGGCGGCGGCAACCGAGCTGCCCATGCCGCTGTCCGCAAGCGGATTGAAGATAATTTCAAATCCGGCGGCGTTCCACCCCGCTGCACAAGGGTGATCGGCATGCGCCGCGATCACCACCGCCTTCCCAAACCCCAGCGGCGCGAAATTTTCGGCGGCATGCAAACCCAGCATTTTGCCGCGCAAATTGGCGGTCAGCTTGTCCGTAGCGCCAAACCGGCGCGACGCACCCGCAGCCAGGATCGCCAGACAAATATCGCCCGCTTCGGTCACGCGGTGTGATCCGCAAAATCATAGCTTTGATAGCATTGGATGATTTCGGCCAGCGCCGACAAAGCCAAGCTATCCGGATCGCGCGCCGAATGGAAAAGTCCAATTGGCGCATGAATGCGGGCAATTTTTGCTTCGGTCACACCCAAAATGCGCAAGGCTTCCTGCCGCGCGCTATGCGCCTTGCGCCCGCCCATGGCACCCAGATAAAAATACGGCTGGTCCAACGCATGTGCCATCAAATGACCTTCCCAATCGTGATCATGAAACAGGAAGATGATGGCGGTCCAAGGATCGCCGCGAACCGCGCTGACATCTCGGACCGACCGGAGCAATCGGATGTTGCGGCCCGGACCGCTCAACCGATCGACCAACGCCGGGTCCGACGTCAGGACGCTCGCCTCCAAATCCATGCCCGCCGCCAGCCGGTCCAAGCTGCCGACAACACCACCATGGCCGATAATCAGCAGCCGGGGCGCGGGCCAATGACCGACCACCGCATATCCCGCGGCCCTATCGGCCGACAGCGGCCTCCATCCGGGCAGATATTGGGGATCGCCGCCGCACACCGGCAATATCAAGGAAAAAGGCCGCCGCAGGCCGATGGCGTTGAGGCAATCACCGACCAGCGCCATATCGTGCAGCGGCAGGAAATGGATATCCAGCCCGCCGCCGCAGGGCAGTTTAATGTCGATATAGCGCGATCCTGCGCCAAAGCGCGTGATCCGGGGTTTGTTGGTTTTCAACGCATCTAACGCTTCGGCGACGACGGCATTTTCGATACAACCGCCCGACAGCGACCCGGCAAATTGGCCGTCGGCACCGACCGCCATATGCGCGCCCGGATCGCGCATCGACGATCCATCGACTGAAATCACCGTGACCAGGACGCAGGCTTGCCCCGTTTGCAAACATTCGGCCAGAAATTCGAATATGCGGCGATTGTCCAAGCTTTACCGCGCCATGGCTATTTTGATATATCGGTCAGATAAGCGATCACCGCCTCGCGGTCGGCGGCATCGGTCAACTTGCCTGCGGCCATGGCTGTTCCGGGAAATTTCGCTGCCGGATTGGCCAATAGCAAATCCAGTTCCATCGGCGTCCATATAACGCCCGATGTTTTCATTGCCTGGGAATAAGCAAAATCTTTCACCCTGCCTGCTTTGGCGCCCAATATGCCATGCAAATTGGGTCCGGCGCCGGATGCTTCGCCGGCCTCGACGCTATGACAGGCGGCGCAGGCGGCGGCAAAGATTGCCTTGCCCTTGCTGGCAAGATCGCCGGCGGCGGGCGCGGGGCTGCTATCCGGCGCCGCGCCCGCACCCGGTTTGGCGACGATCAATTGTTCAGCAGGCTCTTCCGCCGGCGAGCCGCAAGCGCTGAGCGCCGCCAAAATCAAGCCGATGAATAATATTTTCGTCTGTTGCATTTTACCCTCCATAAGCTGTATTCCGCGCCTTTCGTCACCGACCCGCCATAGTTTAAGCAAAATGCTTGGCAACGGGCAGATGCCGAATACGCATGCCGCCCGCCGCGCGAATGGCGTTGGTCAGCGCCGGGGCAAGCGGGGGCAATCCCGGTTCGCCGCCGCCGCCGAGCCGTTGGGCATCGCCGTTGATAATTTCAACAAATATATCGGGGGCCTCATTCATCCGCAGCATGGGATAATCATGGAAATTGCTCTGCTGCACCGCGCCGTTTTTGACCATTATCTCGCCATAGAGCGCAGCAGTCAGGCCGTAGATAATGCCGCTTTCCATCTGCGCGGTATAACCATCGGGGTTCATCGCAAAACCAGGATCGGCGCAGCAATAGACTTTGGTGACACGCGGTTTTTTCGCGGTCAAATCAACCTCGGCGACTTCGGCGACAATGGAGCCAAAGGATTGCGCAATGGCGATACCGCGGCCATGCTTGGCGGGCAGCGCGCTGCCCCAACCCGCCATTTTGGCTACGCGGTTCAGCACCGCCAAATGACGCGGCGATTTGGCGAGCAATTCGCGGCGCAGCGCCAGCGGGTCTTTGCCCGCCGCTTCGGCGATTTCATCCACAAAGCTTTCGATGAACCAGCTTTGCTGGCTATGATCGACCGAGCGCCATGGCCCAAAGCGCAGATGCATCGGGGCATCGACCTTGCGGATCAGGCTATTGGGGATGTTGTAATAGGATACCAAAGGCGCTTCTTGGGGATCAAATAGATGTGTATGGATATTGTTCCAACTCATCAGCTTTCCGCTGGCGTCCAGCCCGGCTTCGAAACGGCTGCTGGCCGATGGCCGGTACCAATCTTGCTGCGTATCTTCTTCGCGCGACCAGATCAGCTTGACTGGATAGCCGGTGGCCTTTGCGATGCGCACCGCCATTTCGATATTGTCGGTTTCCGAACGGCGGCCAAAACCTCCGCCCAGATAAGTGTTGTGATAATTCACCTTATCCGCCGATATGCCGAGTGTTTTTGCCGCGGCGTTGCGCGCGCCCAGGGGGGATTGCGACCCGGCCCAGACATCGCATAGCCCGCCGCGCACCCATGCCGTGCAATTCATCGGTTCCATCGCCGCATGGGCCAAAAACGGCACATGATATTGCGCCGTTACTTTCTTGGCGGCTTTGGCAAAGAAAGCGGCCGCATCGCCGGTTTCCGCCAAGGTGTCACCGCCATCAGCGCCCGCTTCATCCAACGCCTTGCCATAGCCGGCAAAAATGGCCGCGGTGTCGATTTTGTCGGCATCGCTTTTGCTATATTCGACGGTAATCTGATTCAACGCCTGTTGCGCCTGCCAATAGCCCTCGGCGACCACCGCGACAAAATCGCCCATATTCAATATTTGCAAGACGCCTGGCATGGCTTTTGCCGCGCTAGCGTCCATCTTTGCCACTTTCGCGCCGACGACGGGCGGGGCTTTGACCGCAGCATAGCTAAGTTTTTGGCCCGGAATTTGGACGTCAATCCCGAAAATGGCGGTGCCATCGACCTTGGCTGGAATATCCAATCGCGCGATCGGCTTGCCCATCAGCTTAAAATCTTTGGGCGTTTTCAACTTGGGCTGCGCGGGCAATGCCTGTTTCGCGGCGGCCTCCGCCAATTCGCCAAAGGCGGCGCGCTTGCCGCTTTTGGCATGCGCAACGATCCCGCGATCAACCGAAATTTCGCTTGCGGGAAGCTGCCATTTTTCCGCCGCTGCGGCAACCAGCATCGCGCGCGCGGCGGCCCCGGCGGCGCGCATCCCGCGTTGCCCCGTGCCGCGAATCGAAAAACTGCCCCCGGTAATTTGCAGCGCCATCATCTTGGCTAGTGTCAAAAAGCCGCCGTCCACGGTGGGCTCCAGCACGCTGGGCACCTTCAATTCGGGTGCCAAAAACTCGCGCGCGATATTATGCGAGGCAAAATGCCCGTCGCCCGGCGCCTCCAATATCCGCACATTATTCCAGTCGGCATCCAGCTCGTCGGCGAGCATCTGCGCCAATGCGGTATGTGCGCCCTGCCCCATTTCGACATGCGGCACCACCGCGGTAACAATATTGTCCTTGCCGATTTTGACGAAGCTGTTGACCAATATTTCGCCGTCCCCGCCCGCCAGCATGGCGCGCAGGCGTTCAGGCGGCTTGCCGCTGCGAATGGCAACGCCCACAACCAGCGCGCCGCCGGTGAGCAGGCCCGCGCCAATGAAGGTTCGGCGGGTCCATTTGCCGCGTTTCTTTCCCGCTTTGGGTGTTTCGGGGGTTTCGGCGATCACTTCGCTCATCTCGTTCATGTCGCGGCCTCCTGTTGGCGCTCGCTATCGATCCCGGCGGCAACTTTTATCGCTTTGCGGATCCGGCCATACATGCCGCAGCGGCAGATATTGCCCGCCATCGCGATGTTGATTTGTTCGTCGCTGGGCCGGGGATTATCCGCCAGCAAGGCGGCGGCCGACATGATCTGACCCGACTGGCAATATCCGCATTGCGGCACCTGTTCGCTGATCCATGCCTGTTGCAGCCGGTTTAATGCGCCGTCGCCGGACGCAATCCCTTCGATCGTGACGATTGATTTGCCTTCGGCTTGCGACAACGGCGTGGAGCAAGAGCGCACCGGCCGGCCATCCAAATGGACGGTGCAAGCCCCGCATTGCGCGATCCCGCAGCCAAATTTGGTGCCGTTCAGGCCAAGCTGTTCGCGCAAAGCCCAAAGGATGGGTGTCGCGGGATCGGCGGTAATCTCCTGCATTTTGCCATTGATTGTCAGCTTCATTTTTATCTCTCCAAAGGCCAAGCCAAACCGCGCCACATGTTACATGCCATAGGTTTCAAAACCAAACTTAATTGATAAATTCACTCCGTCAACCGTTTGATCCGTTCGGCAATGGCGACGATCCGTTTGGCCTGCTCCCAATGGAGCCGCTCGGTCATAATACCGCCGACTTTCAAAACCGCTTGCCCGTCATTATGGGGATCGGCAAAGGCCGCGATGATCATCCGCGCCTGCTCCACTTCGCCGGGCGAAGGCGAAAAAATCCGGTTGCAAATTTCGATCTGATCCGGATGAATGACGCTTTTGCCGTCATAGCCCAGCATGCGCCCTTGCTGACATTCGCTTTCCAGACCGGCCCTGTCCGATATGTCATTAAAAACGCCGTCGATGGCGGTCAGGCCATAGGCGCGTGCGGCGGTGATCGTCATTTGCAATGCGCTTTGAAATGCGGCGCGATCCGCCGTCATCATCGCGCCGGTTTCCTTGGCCAGATCATTGATGCCGATCACAAAAGCCGACAGGCGGCTTTGCCCGGCGCCGGCCGTGATTTCGGCGATATTCAATATGGCCAGCGGCATTTCGATCATCGCCCACAGCGCCATTTCACCGGGCGCTCCCGCCGCCGTCATCGCGGCGTCGATCGCGCGGATATCCGCGGCGCAGGTTACCTTCGGGACGAGCAATGCATGTGCGCCCGATTGCACCGCCGCGTGCAAATCATCCATTCCCCAGATACTGGGCAGCGGGTTGATCCGAATCACCAGCGCGCGCGTGCCAAAACCGCCGCGTGCTATTTCCCAGCATGCGGCAATCCGCGCGTCGGTTTTGGCATCGGGGGCGACCGCATCTTCCAGATCGAGGATCACGACATCGGCGGGCAGATCCCTTGCCTTTTCAATCGCGCGGGGGTTCGATGCGGGCACATAGAGGCAGGATCGCGGCGGCGGCGCGTCTGATCGCCCTTTGTCATCGGAATCTCTGGAGCCGGTCATTGGCATCGATCTATGGCCGGTATATTTTCTTGCCCGCAACCTTTGCCTGGGCCACCGCGTCGGCCCATTCGAAATATACTGGCTTATATTGCTGGTTTGAAAAAAGCGTCATCTGGTCGGTATAATGCGGCGAGCCCGGCCGGTTGGTCGCCGCGCCGTAGGGTTGCAGCGACCGGCTTTCGACCTTTCCGGCGGCATCCCAAGTGATCAGCATGATAAAACTATCGCCATGCCGCACCCGCATTTGGCCGTCATCTTGCGGTTCCCAGATCGTCGCCGCGCGCAGCGTGTCGGTGCCGCCAAAGGCAGGGATA
The DNA here is from genome assembly GCA_021732525.1 of Sphingomonadaceae bacterium. GTDB lineage: Bacteria > Pseudomonadota > Alphaproteobacteria > Sphingomonadales > Sphingomonadaceae > Sphingorhabdus_B. The sequence goes on from JAKFUU010000003.1 coordinate 43,908, forward strand.
TTGACCTTGCCACGGATCAACCGCTGCACATCGCCCAGCGGCGGATCGAGCCGGCCAAAATATTTCATCAAATGGTCATGCACAAATTTGAGCTGCTCTCTTGCATCGGGCAATTTGCGGCCGTTGTAAGCATCGCGCGCCGCCATATGCACCATGGCCTCACCGATTGTATCGGCGCGGTGATTGCCATCGCTATTCCAATCCCATTCCCGCAGCAGATCCTGCGCCGCTTTCAGGCCCTTGTCATCCGCCAGATCGAGCGCCAGCAGCGTGCTCATCCATCCGCCCACGAAGCTATTGCGGCTATAGGCAGTATCATATTTCATCGCCATCAACGCCTCCGGGGTGATTTTCCCCTCCAGCGACATTAATTCCAATGCGCGGATAATCCGGTTGGTGGTGCGCGCCTCAATCCCCATTTCTTGCGGGAAATCCGTGCGGTTCAATTCGGATCCTGCACCTGCCGCCATAAAGGGGGTGTTGTTGGCATTGGTCACAAAACCCGACTTAGGATCAACAATCTGCGGAATCTGATCCCAAGACCGATAGCCGTTCCAGATAAGATCGCTGCGGTCGCCCGGCAAAATGGCGTTATAATTGAAACCGGGTTTCCGATTGGGATGCAGCGCATAATAATAATAAGCAATCTTGCCGCTCTTGTCGGCATAGAGGAAATTGGTCGCTGGTATTCCGCCAATCTGCATCGCGCGCGTCCATTCGGCATGATCGCCCGCCTTTTGGATGCGGAAATATTGTTCGAGCGATTTGATGTTATCCATACCCGCATAGCGAATGGCAAAAGCGCCTTTATCGTTAACAATCACTGGTCCATGTTCGCTGCGGTAGATATCGCGCGGGATAGGAAGTACAATCGGCCCCATTTTCACGCGCAGCCATATCCGCTTTTTAATAAGTGGCTTCCATTGGCCATCCATCCGATATTGCGTGCCGTCCTTATTCAAAACCAGCTTATATTCGTCGATCAAATCGGGTTGGTTAACCGTGTTGGTCCAGCCCAGATTGCGGTTGTGGCCCAGCAATATAAAGGGCGATCCGGGGAATAAAGCGCCCGCCATATCCAAGCCCTCATCCGAATGGATCACCGCTTCATACCAGGCGACGCTGCCTTCATAAGGTTGATGTGAGTTGGAGATTAACCAGCTTTTGCCATCGCTCATCCGCCGCGGTGCGATCGCCCAGGCGTTCGATCCGTTTCGTTCAGGCTCGCGTCCAATAGGAGTCAATTTTGGTTGATTGCCCAGCCGCTCCATCGGCCGCGCGGGCGGGTCTTCGCCCTCCACCAATTTTTCGATGCTGCTATTCAATCCATAGAAAAACGGCGCGCGCAGCACAAAGCCCGTCGCAACATCCGCGCCATTCACCGGAAATAATTTGGACAGGCGAATTTCATCGGGATGTTTTTCGGCATAATGGTTTAAGCCCGCCGCATAGCCATCCAGCACCTTGCGAACATCGGCGGGAATTTCACGATATTTGCGCTGCACCGTGTCGCGCGCGCCGAGCAGATGCATCGCATAATCAATCGCCGCGCCGTCTTTGCCAAGCAAAGCGCCCGCGCGCCCGCGCGTCATTGCGATCACTTCTTGCAAGGTTCCAAAGTCATCCTCGCCATGCGCATAGGCCAAGCCATAGGCGGCATCGGCATCGGTCTTGCCGTTAATATGCGGCACGCCAAATTCATCGCGAACAATCTGCACATCATATTTTTGCCGGGGCGGACCCGATGCCGGACTGGCGGATAAAGGCTCCCATATTGCAGCGACCAGCCCCAACGCCGCCAGCCCAATTGCCAATGCCAATATCCATTTGCGCATTTTTACCTTGCCTCCCGTCGCAGATATGTTGCCTGTTAGCGCACATTCATTCTGGTTTCTATAGAAACTGCCCGGAAAATAGGTTGCCGCAATTGCAGCGCGAACAGAAATTTAGAGCATCGCGCGAAAAAGTGGCCACCGGTTTTTCGCATCAAGTGATGTGACAACAAACAGATAGAGCGAGCAGTGTGATTCCTATTTCACGCTGCCCGCTCTAAGCCGGCTTCCAATCGTTGACTGTTGTAAATGCGGGCAAGCCGGTCGGCTGCAATGAACCATCCGCCGTGACATAGTAACCCGGTGAGACATTCTGAAGCGGGGTATGAGCCGCCGCCAACATATAAGGTGAGACGCGGCGACTGGTGCATAGGCCGCCGTTGCCATCGCTGACCAATGGATCTTCAAACTGGATCCCTTGGCGATGTTCGTGGGAGCGGCAAACGGAGGCCAAAGCAAGTTGACCTTCACCAAAATCAATTACAAAGCGCGTGCCGATCGGCACATTCAATATTCCTTCGATCAAAGCGCCGGATACCGATAGATTTCGAATGACAATCGGGTAGCTGTGGTTTTCGTGAATGGCGCTTACTTTTCGGTACATTGACAACCGGTTTCCCCGCTGTTTGGCGGGACCCGATGGTTCAATCTGCCAATCCCTATCATGACAATTTTCCCACAGGACTGTATTGGAAACCGGTTTGCTATAGACATAGCCTTGAATATGGCTGACATTCAGCTTGCGGATCAAAGCGAGTTGATCAAGCGTCTCTACCCCTTCTGCTGTTGTTTCCATACCAAGCGCTTCGGCGAGCGCAACGATCGCAGCAATAATTGCACTATTCCGTGAAGCTGGCTCGGTGGCACCCTTGATAAAGCTCTGATCGATCTTAATTTTATCGAAAGGGGCGTCCTTCAAATAAGCGAGGGCGGAATAGCCAGTGCCGAAATCATCGAGCGCCAACCGTACGCCAATTTTCTTTAACGCTGCAAACATTGCGTTTGTGTTCGGCGATTCTCGAAGAAATACGCTTTCGGTAATTTCCAATTCCAATCGGTCGCTTGCCAACCCTGAATCTGCAAGTGCCTTTTCGACAATTTTGGGCAACTGATGGTCGGCAAACTGCACGGTCGAGACATTAACCGCTACTTTTAGCCTGCTCGGCCATTTTGCTGCGTCTTGGCAAGCTTGGTTCAGTGCCCATGCGCCAAGCGAACCGATGAGTTCGGTATCTTCGGCGATTGGGATGAATAGAGACGGCGGAATTGGGCCTCGCTCGGGGTGATTCCAGCGGATCAACGCTTCAAAACCGGTAACGATATTGCTCGCTGCATTGATAACAGGTTGATAGGCGAGATGGATTTCGCCTTTGGTCAACGCATCGCGCAGATCATCTTCCAGCGCCCTGCGATCTTCCGCGGCTTGCAAAAGTTCGTGCGAGTAAAAGCGAAACCGGCCGCGACCAGATCCCTTTGCGGCATATAACGCTAAATCCGCATTGCGGATAAGGCTCTCGCTGGTATGTCCGTCAAATGGGCTAACGGCAACCCCGATCGATGCGCCGATGATACAGCGGCTGTCATTGATAAAATAGGGCTGCGACAGGCTATGGATAATTTCGCCGGCCATATTACCAAGCGCGCCGCGATCGTCGTTATCAGGCAGGATAATCTGGAATTCATCGCCGCCCAATCGGCAGATCTTGTCGCGATCCCCAACGACTTTGATCAACCTTTCTGCCACTTGTTTGAGCAAAGCATCGCCGGCCGGGTGCCCCAATGTATCGTTCACTTGCTTAAATCGGTCGAGATCGATCAGCATAATGCCGCAGGCCCGGTTTTGCGCCGCAAAAGCCGCCAATGTCTTATCCAGCAAATTTGACATGCGAAAGCGGTTCAGCAGGCCGGTTAGCGAATCATAAGTCGCCAGTCTGGAATTGTCCTTTGCCGACTGACGCTGTTTGGTAATATCCGTTCCGCTGCCGCGGTAACCAACGAAATCGCCATTTTTGTCGTGATATGCCCGGCCCGAAACCGCCCACCAAATTTCCGCTTGGGGCGTACGGGCTTGCAATGGCAGATCGTCAAATTTGGTTTGTTTGGTTAGGACAAAGGATAACGTCCGCTGCTGATCTTCGTAGGGCGGTGCTGGTAAAAACAGGTCATTAATTGGTAAGCCGATGATCTCTGATATTTTTTTACCCAACAGACGGCAGACCGATTCCGAAAGATAAGTCAGGTTGCCCTGGGCATCGCTGGACCAAAACCAACCGCGTTTGCTCTCCTCAAAATTTTGCAACAACAACAGGGCATCATTGGTATTAAGCATGGCCGGCGGAGGCCGCTTTGCTGCCTTAGAGCCGGCAGCCCGAGAACCCGCACTCAGGCGCGTGAAAAAGCCGCCGGGATCTTCCGCCGTTTTCTGTGCTTCATCTGGGTCGCCCCAATGAAATTTAGTAACGGCCATTTTCTCCCACACAGTCATTATATATATCAAAATTGATTTTATTCATGTTGTTATAACACGCCGTGCGTTACCGAATGGTAAAATTGGATGCTACTCTTGTGTGCGGCTAATAGAAGCTTACATCTCCGTTAGGCTGCCAAAGTTAAATGCAATAATGCCGATCGAAGAGGATAAGGTATGAATCTCGATAAATTTACCGACCGGGCTAAGGGTTTTTTGCAATCGGCGCAAACCGTCGCCATTCGGATGAACCATCAACGGATCGGTCCAGAGCATCTGTTGAAGGCGCTGCTGGAGGATGAACAGGGGATGGCATCGGGCTTGATTGCCAAGGCGGGCGGTAATGCCAAAATGGCGCTGCGCGAGACAGACGGCGCGCTTGCCAAAATTCCGGCGGTGTCGGGCGGCGGCGCGCAGCAGACGCCGGGACTGGATAATGACGCTGTCCGCCTGCTCGACAGCGCCGAGGCCATCGCCGAAAAAGCGGGCGACAGCTATGTGACGGTCGAGCGCCTGTTGTTGGCGCTCACGCTGGCAAGAAATACAGCGGCGGGCAAGGCGCTGGCCAGCGGCAACGTTACCGCCGAAGCCTTGAATGCTGCGATTAACGAACTGCGCGGTGGCCGCACCGCCGATACGCAAGGCGCCGAAGACCGTTATGATGCGCTCAAAAAATTCGCGCGCGATTTAACCGAGGTCGCGCGCGCCGGAAAGCTTGACCCCGTCATTGGCCGCGACGAAGAAATCCGCCGGACCATTCAGATATTGGCGCGCCGCACCAAAAATAACCCGGTGCTGATCGGTGAACCCGGCGTGGGCAAAACCGCGATTGCCGAAGGGCTCGCCTTGCGCATCGCCAACGGCGATGTTCCCGACAGCCTGAAGGACCGCAAGCTGATGTCGCTCGACATGGGCAGTTTGATTGCGGGCGCGAAATATCGCGGCGAATTTGAAGAGCGTCTCAAGGGTGTGCTCGATGACGTGAAGCAAGGCGAAGGCGACATTATCCTGTTCATTGACGAGATGCACACGCTGGTCGGCGCAGGCAAAGGCGAGGGCGCGATGGACGCCTCCAACTTGCTTAAGCCCGCGTTGGCGCGCGGCGAATTGCATTGTATCGGCGCAACCACGCTCGATGAATATCAAAAGCATGTCGAGAAAGACCCCGCATTGCAGAGGCGGTTTCAGCCGGTGTTTGTGGGCGAACCCACGGTAGAAGATACGATCTCGATCCTGCGCGGCCTGAAGGAAAAATACGAGCTGCATCACGGCGTGCGGATTACCGATGGCGCGATTGTCTCCGCCGCAACCTTGTCGCACCGCTATATTGCCGACCGTTTCCTGCCCGACAAAGCCATCGACTTGATGGACGAAGCCGCCAGCCGGATCCGGATGGAGGTCGAATCCAAACCCGAAGAGATTGAAACGCTCGACCGGCGGATCATCCAGCTAAAAATCGAGCGCGAAGCCTTGTCACGCGAAAGCGATAATGCGTCGAAAGACCGGCTCGCGGCGTTGGAGGGCGATCTTGCCAATCTAGAACAGCAATCGGCGGAATTAACCCAGCGTTGGCAGGCGGAGAAAGACAAAATCGCGGGCGAATCCAAAATTAAGGAAGAGTTGGACACGGCCCGGATTGCGCTCGATCAAGCGCAGCGCAGCGGCGATCTCGCCAAGGCGGGCGAGCTGCAATATGGCACGATACCCGGCCTTGAAAAGCGTTTGCAAGAAGCCAGTCAGTTGAACAGCAACGCGATGCTGCGCGAGGAAGTGACGCCCGAAGACATCGCGTCGGTCGTTGCCAAATGGACCGGTATTCCGGTGGAAAAAATGATGCAGGGCGAACGTGACAAGCTGCTAAAAATGGAAGAATGGCTGGGCGCGCGCGTGATCGGTCAGAAAGACGCGGTTGCTGCGGTATCAAAAGCCGTGCGCCGTTCGCGCGCCGGATTGCAAGACCCCAGCCGGCCCTTGGGCAGCTTTCTGTTTCTTGGCCCCACCGGCGTTGGCAAGACCGAGCTGACCAAATCGCTGGCCGCTTTCCTGTTTGACGATGATAACGCGATGGTGCGGATCGACATGAGCGAATTTATGGAAAAGCACAGCGTGTCGCGGCTGATCGGTGCGCCGCCGGGCTATGTTGGCTATGACGAAGGCGGCGTGCTGACCGAGGCCGTGCGGCGGCGGCCCTATCAAGTCGTGCTGTTTGACGAGGTGGAAAAAGCGCATAGTGATGTGTTCAACATCTTGCTGCAAGTGCTCGACGATGGCCGCTTAACCGATGGTCAAGGCCGCACCGTCGATTTTTCCAACACGCTGATTATCCTCACCAGCAATCTTGGATCGCAGCATCTTGCCGCGCTGGCCGATGGCGAGGATGCCGCCAACGCCGAACCTGCGGTGATGGAGGCGGTGCGCGCGCATTTTCGCCCCGAATTTCTCAACCGGCTTGATGAAATTGTGTTGTTCCACCGCCTGGCGCTCGAACATATGGTGCCGATCGTCGATATTCAGATCGCCCGCGTGCAAAGGCTGCTGAAAGACCGCAAGATCACGCTCGAATTAACCGATGCCGCGCGCCAATGGATCGGCCGGGTCGGCTATGATCCGGTTTATGGCGCAAGGCCGCTGAAACGCGCGATCCAGCGTTATTTGCAGGATCCGCTTGCCGATATGCTGCTGCGCGGCGATATTCCCGATGGTGCGCGGGTCACGGTTGATGAAGGCGAAGGCGGATTGGCGCTGTCCACCGGATAACTGCCCCATCTGGCCGATTTCGGGTCTAGCTTCCCTGTTTTCCGCGATTTCCGAGCCGTTCGGTGTTTCCACCTCACTCGAAATCGCTCTAACGCTGCGGTGTCACCTTGCTTTCACAATTCTTGTGCATGAACCGCCAATGACAACCAAACAACCCACGCAAGCATTAGCCCTTGCCGATGTCGGTCTGCCGCGGTCCATTGCCGACCGCGCCACCGTATACGCCTATGGCGCGCTGCAATGGCCCTGGTTGCTCCGCAGCCTGCATGGCGGCCGCCGTGCCGATAAAATCGCTTTGCTCGACTATTTGGAGCTGCCGCATGATGCGCTCCCCAATTTGGGAAGCTGGAAAGCCGATACGCAGTTTTTAAGCCATATCGTCAGCGCGATTGAATTGTTGAAACCACAGAATATTGTCGAGCTGGGCTGCGGCGCATCCAGCCTGATTATCGCGCGCGCGTTGCAACGCAATGGCGGCGGGAAACTCGACAGTTATGATCAACATGCCGAATTTGCCGCAGCCACGCAGGCCTGGCTCGGCGAAAATGGCCTGGCGGGGACGATCCATCATGCGCCGCTCGGCCCGCCTCCGGCCGGCTGGCCCGGCCATTGGTATCAGCTTTCGGATCTGCCCGATACGATTGACCTGTTGATTATCGATGGTCCGCCCTGGGCGATCCATCCGCATGTGCGCGGCGCGGCAGCCAGCCTGTTTGGCCGGCTCCGGCCCGGCGGCATGATCCTGCTGGACGATGCCGCGCGTCCGGGCGAACGCATCGTTGCCCGGCGCTGGCGGCGCGGCCATACCAACATCGAATTTGTGCTCGACGGATCGGGCGCCAAGGGCACGCTGATTGGCCGAAAACAAGCCGCATCATAAACGGTGCAATGGAATAGGGCGGGGTGACGGACCTTTGTTGTCAATAACTTATATTGTGAAAATTTTTCAATCCCGCGCCAACCATTCTTCGAGCCATTTGATCGTATAATCGCCATTTTGGAAATCGGGATCGTCGAGCAGTTTTTGATGCAGCGGTATGGTGGTCTTCATCCCCTCAATCACAAATTCGCCGAGTGCGCGGCGCAGACGCATCAGGCACGCCTCGCGCGTGACACCGTAAACGATCAGCTTGGCGATCATGCTGTCATAATAGGGCGGCACTTTATAGCCATGATACAGGCCGCTATCGACGCGCACATATAGCCCGCCGGGCGGGTGATACCAGCTCACCGTGCCGGGTGAGGGCATGAAGGTAACGGGGTCTTCGGCGTTGATCCGGCATTCGACCGCATGGCCCTTAAGCTCAATTTCATCCTGCGTGAAGCCAAGCGGCTTGCCATCGGCGACGCGGATTTGTTCGCGCACCAGATCAATGCCGGTGATCATTTCGGTGACGGGATGCTCCACCTGCAGCCTGGTGTTCATTTCGATAAAGTAAAATTCGCCATTTTCCCATAGAAATTCGATGGTGCCCGCGCCGCGATAGCCCATATCGGCCATCGCCTTGGCGCATGTTTCGCCCATCCGGTTGCGTTCTTCGGCGGAAAGCACGGGCGAGGGCGCCTCTTCGAGAACCTTTTGATGCCGCCGTTGCAGCGAACAATCGCGCTCGCCCAGATGGACCGCATTGCCATTGCCATCGCCGAACACCTGAAATTCGATATGGCGCGGATTGCCGAGATATTTTTCCAGATAGACGGTGGCATCGCCGAACGCCGCTTTGGCCTCGGCTCCGGCCTGCTGCATCTGCGTTTCAAGTTCGGCTTCGTTATTCACGACCTTCATGCCGCGCCCGCCGCCGCCCGATGCGGCCTTAATGATGACAGGATAGCCGACGTCCTGCGCGATTTTTTTGGCCTCTTCGATATCGCTAATCGCGCCGTCGCTACCCGGAACCAGAGGTAATCCGAGCGCGCCCGCGCTGCGTTTCGCCGCCACCTTGTCGCCCATCGTGCGGATATGTTGGGGCTTCGGCCCGATCCAGACAATATTGTGGCTTTCAACAATTTCGGCAAATTGCGCATTTTCGGACAGGAAGCCGTAGCCGGGATGGATCGCATCGGCATGGCTGATTTCAGCGGCCGAAATAATCGCGGGAATATTCAGGTAGCTGTCGGCGGCGGCGGGCGGGCCGATGCAAATGGCTTCGTCGGCAAGCCGCACATGCATTGCCTCTGCATCGGCGGTCGAATGCACCGCCACCGTTTTGATCCCCATCTCATGCGCGGCGCGGTGGATGCGCAGGGCAATTTCGCCGCGATTGGCGATGAGTATTTTTTCAATGGCCATATTATTCGATCACCATCAACGGCTGATCAAATTCCACTGGCTGTCCGCTTTCAATATAGATGGCCTTTACCGTGCCAGCGGCGAGCGCGGTGATCGGGTTCATCACTTTCATCGCCTCAATAATCAGCAAAGTATCGCCGGCGGTGACGCTTTGGCCGACGGCGACGAAAGGTGCCGCGCTGGGATCGGGGGCAAGATAAGCGGTGCCAACCATGGGGGATTTGACCGCATTGGCCGGCATAATGTCGGCTGGCGTCGCCATGGGAACGGCGGGGGCCGGGGCCGTTATAGCAGCCGGAGCCGCAAGGCTCACCGCCGTGCCGGTCGCCGTCATCGCCCGCGCCACCCGGATTTTGCGCTGGCCATCCGCCACTTCTATTTCCGAAAGACCGGTTTCATCGAGCATCAGCGCCAATTCACGCACCAGCTTGGTATCAACCTGCATCGATTCATTATTATCAGATTTGACCGCCATCGATGTCCCCATTCGTTATTTAATCTATCTGCCGGTCCTGATTCAATATCGGGCGGCGGCGTCCAGCGCCAGTTCATAGGATTTCGCGCCATGCCCTGCAAAGCATTCTTTTGCGGCCATGCCGACATAGCTGATATGCCGAAATTCCTCGCGCTTATGCGGATCGGAAAGATGCACCTCGATCACCGGCACATGGATCGCCTTGATCGCATCATGGATGGCGACCGACGTGTGGGTCAATCCCGCCGCATTGAGCAACACCGCTTTTGCGCCCGCCGCCTGCGCCTCTTGCAGCCAATCGATCAAATGGCCCTCATGGTTGGATTGGCGAAAATCAATCGACAGGCCCAGCGCCTGCGCTTGATCCTCCAACCGCCCGGCAATATCATCAAGCGTATCGGTGCCGTAAATTTCCGGCTCCCGCATGCCGAGCAGGTTGAGATTGGGGCCGTTGAGGACAAAGATGGTGGGGCGAGTGGTCATGGTCGCTTTCAGATGGTTGACACGCCTGTATCATAAGCGCGCTATTCGCCAAATTCAAACGGCTTAAGGCTCCGATCCATTAGAGCGTTTTGCGATGGATCTGTATCAATCCTCCCCGGAACGGGGAGGTGGCGGCGAAGCCGGCGGAGGGGGCCTCCCTCCCCGCCTGCATTGCCTTTTACCCAGCCTGGGACCCCTCCGCCCTGCGGGCACCTCCCCGCTTCCGGGGAGGATTGGAGCGATCCACATTTAACGCAAAATGCTCTAAAGCCGCTGGCAAAGCGCGCCGATTGAAAATTTGATTGCCGCTGCGCGCGTTCGCTGGCAGTCAGCCGGGATGGATTTACCCGCTTTAGAACTCATGATCCGATCGGGCGCGATGAGCCTTTGCATCTTATTGGTTATCTTTTTATGGCGCGATCACCGCACGGCGCTCGCCGCGAGGTTGGCCATTTGCCTGTGCTTTGGGGTTTTATGCTATCTGATATTGGAAACACCTGGGCCAAGGCCGTTCAGCGTTATCGATTTTTTCTTATTCGCATGTGAAGTTTCGATCTACGGCATATTCTGGCTGTTTGCGCGCGCTTGGTTCAACGATGAACAAAGATTCGGTTGGCGCAGCTGGGCCTGTGTTGGGGTTTCCGTGATCGTGTCGATGGTCAGTTGGACCTTGTTCAAAACCAACAATTATATCCATTGGTTTTCCGATATACCCATGCGTATCGTGTGGTTGGCCTTTGTGTTCATCGCGCTGCGGATCGCGTGGCAAGGGCGTGGCAATGATCTCGTCGAATCTCGCCGCCGGATCCGTGTTGGCTTTATTCTGACCGTTGGCGGCACGATGGCGGCGGCGACATTGATATTTTTTGTCAACAATCTGATGCTGGATCAATTGAACCGATATCCCGTTGTGATTGCGGTAAATTCGGGTATCGTCATCGTGTTGATATTGCTCATCACAACGATGGTGAAATCTGATCCTGCCGACCTGTTCGCGGCGCCCAGCCAGCCAGATGCGCCGCCGGATGCTATTTCGGATCAGGCGCAGGCCGTGCTCGCAAGCCGGCTGGTGGATCATTTGATGCGGGAGCGCGCCTACCGCGATGAGACATTGACCATCGCCAAACTGGCCGCCACGCTGAATGAGCGTGAATATCGTTTGCGCCGGGTGATTAACGGTCATTTGGGCTATCGTAATTTTTCGGGCTTCCTCAATCACTATCGTTTGATGGAGGTTAAGGAAGCGCTGGCCGATCCCGATCAACAGGGCGTACCGATATTGACCATAGCGCTCGACGCCGGGTTTGGCTCCCTCGCGCCCTTCAACCGTGCCTTTCGCGATGCCGAAGCGGTCACGCCCAGCGAATATCGCAAAATGCACGCCGGTTGATTTCGAAATCAACCGGTTGAAAGCGAAAATCGCGCAGCGGCCGCGCGCTTAACCTGCCATCCACCGGCCATTGATAATTAAGCGAAGGCAAAAAACATGGATTTTGAGGCAATAATTGTTCAATGGCTTCCCGATCTCTGGCGAGATTTTCAGGTACAGTTTGGGCGCTATTTCATCGCCGCGTTTGTCACAGTCGGTATTGTGTGGCTGTTGAAACGCACGCGCTGGAAAACGCGCCAGATTCAGCAGCGCAGCGCCAGCTGGGCAGATATCCGCCGCGAATTTTTATCGTCGATCCAGAGCAATATCGTTTATCTGATTATCACCGTCATTATGATCTGGGGCAGCAATGTCGGGATATTCCAACGGATCGGTTACAGCTTGGGTCTATGGAATGATCTATTGATGATCGTGGCCATCATTTTGGCGCATGATGCCTATTTTTACTGGACGCACCGGGCGATGCACCACCGGCGTTTTTATAAGTTTTTCCACCGGCATCACCACCGGTCGATTACGCCAACGCCCTTTGCCGCTTATTCCTTCGCCGCACCCGAAGCCTTGCTCAACGCGATGTTCATCCCCTTGTGGCAGCTTTTCGTGGCGACGCCGGTCACGGTTTTGATTGCCTTTCTTATCATCCAAATCATTCGCAACACCACGCAGCATGCCGGGCTTGAGCTGCACCCCGCCTGGTGGCTGAAAAACCCGGTCAGCCGTTTTATCAGCACAACCACGCATCATGATATGCATCACAGCGGCGGCTTCAATTATAATTATGGTTTCTATTTCACCTTTTGGGACCGGTTGATGGGCACCGAACATCCAGACTATCACGCCACTTTTGACCGGGTGGTGGGCAATGATAAGGTGCCGGCAGCAGTTAGGGGCAAAGCTACCGCTCCGGCATAGCATCCTTGCCATAACCGCCGCCCTATCTTTATAGGGGGGCGGTATGGACAAGGATAGTTTCGACATGGCGGTTGGCATCAACATCACCCTCAACGGCGAAGCGCGCCGCGTTTTGGCGGGCAGCATCGCCGATCTGTGTGCCGAAATCGGGCTGAACCCGGCGAAGGTCGCGGTGGAGCGCAACCTGATGATCGTCCCGCGTTCGACATTGGCGCAGGTGATGCTGGCCGATGGCGATCAGCTAGAGATTGTGCATTTTGTCGGTGGCGGTTAAGGCGCGGACATGACTCAAGAAAGTGGCAGTGACACATGGACCGTCGCCGGACGCCGTTTCTCTTCGCGGCTGATTGTCGGCACCGGGAAATATAAGGATTTTGAGCAGAATGCCGCTGCGCTGGCGGCTTCGGGCGCGGAGATCATCACCGTGGCGGTGCGCCGGGTGAATGTGACCGATCCCGGCGCGCCGATGCTCACCGATTTTATCGATCCCAAGCAATATACCTATCTGCCCAACACCGCAGGCTGTTTTGACCGGGATAGCGCGATCCGCACCCTAAGGCTGGCGCGCGAGGCGGGCGGATGGGATCTGGTGAAGCTGGAGATATTGGGGGAGGCCAAGACGCTCTATCCCGACATGCGCGAAACATTGCAGGCGACCGAAATATTGGCCAAAGAAGGCTTTCTGCCGATGGTTTATTGCGCCGACGATCCGATTGCCGCCAAGCAATTGGAGGATGCCGGCGCGGTGGCGATCATGCCGCTGGGCGCCCCGATTGGGTCTGGGCTGGGCATCCAAAACCGCGTCACCATCCGGCTGATTGTAGAGGGCGCGAAGGTGCCGGTGCTGGTCGATGCCGGGGTTGGCACCGCGTCTGATGCGGCCGTGGCGATGGAGCTGGGCTGCGACGGTGTGCTGATGAATACCGCGATTGCCGAAGCCAAAGATCCGGTGATGATGGCGCGCGCGATGCGGCTGTCGGTCGAGGCGGGGAGGGGCGCCTATCTTGCCGGGCGGATGGGACGGCGGATGTATGCCGATCCGTCCAGCCCGCTTGCCGGACTTATTTGAACCGCGCGTTTGAACCGGGCGGCGCAGCGGCGCGGGAATCATTGGCGGAATGATTGGATTAGGGCAAGTTGCAGTGAATAGGAATCGTCATTGCGAGGAGCGAAGCGACGCGGCAATCTAGGGTTGTGCAGGATAACCCTGGATTGCTTCGCTTCGCTCGCAATGACGCGTGTTGCAGATTAAATGCAAAACGCTCTACGCTGCCGCGATCTGATCCCTTGCTGATCAAATATCGGCCGGTGGTCCCTTACCCCTATGGACAGAACTGCCTACTGCCGCCATATTAAAGGCTTGAAAAGACTCGGGGGAAAAGGGGTTCGGTCATATGAGCACATCGGCAAAGATTATTTTGGGCGCGCTGATCTCTGCATTGCTGGGATGGTTGAGTTACAACACCGTCTGCAATGCCAGCGGCGCGGCCATTTCAACCGGCGCGCCCGCCAAAAGCGCAACTGGCAGCGCGCCGGGATCAACAGCAAACGCCCCATCGGCGGGAACCGCACCGCCCGCATCGGTAGAAGCGGCCCGCGCCTGCCAAAGCGAATTGGACGCGCTGACCAAAACGAAAATAATCGAATTCCAATCGGGCAGCGCCTATATCGCGCCGGAAAGCCTAACCGCCATCAAAGAGCTGGCCGATAGAATAAAACAATGCGCCGGCACCCAAATCGAAGTGCAAGGGCATACCGACTTGACCGGCACCGCCGCCGTCAATCAAAAAGTCTCTCTGGCGCGCGCCGATAGCGTGGTTGACGAGTTGGTAAAGCTTGGCGTGCCGGCGGCGCAATTGACCGCCAAGGGATATGGATCGGCTCAGCCTTTGGTGAATGGTTTGACATCGGCGGCCAATGCCAAAAACCGGCGCACGGCGCTGGTGGTTACAACCAGTGCAATATCATCGGGGGGGCAATAATATGCTGCAATTTATCTTATTCATGCTGATCGCTTATTTCATCGGTCTGGGGATCGGCTGGTTGCTGTGGGACAATGGAAAAAACGCAGCATAGCGAAAAAAAGCGGTCTAATTGTGGCGATTTGAGATTTAGGGGAAAGAATGATGTTAGAGGCATGTTCGCAATATTGGTTGCCGCTACTGTTGGCTGCCATCATCGGCTTGATTACCGCATGGTGGATTTGGGGTGGCCACAAAAGCAGCGCTACGACGGTCTCGGGCGATAGCAAGGTGGGCGATGCCGCCATGGCGGCGGCCGCGGCGAATGCGACGCTACCCGATGCCGATAAATCAACGATGCCACCGGAAGCAACCATGGCCGATGTAACCGGGCCTGACGGCGTTGCTCCGGTGGCTGCCGTTGCAGCCACCGCTGCCGCTGCCGCTGTGCCATTGATGGCGATGGCAAAAACGCCCAGGGCCAAGGCGGCAGCAACCAAGAAAGCTGCGGTCAAGAAGCCCGTCGCCGAGAAATCGGCACCCAAAAAGCTGGCTGCCAAAAAACCGGCGGTAGCGGCCAAAGATACAGCGCCCGCAGCGAAAAAGATGGCAACAAAAACCGCAGCCGCCAAAATCGCTGCACCAAAGCCTATTGCATCAAAAACTTCCACTGCCAAAACAATGGCGAAGCCGAAGATAAAGCCCAAAATCATTATTCCCGACAATTTGGAATATCTGAAAGGCGTGGGGCCCAAATTAAATGCTTTGTTGAAATCGCATGGCGTCACCAGCTTTGAGCAGATCGCCAATTGGAGCGCCGCCGATATTCGCGAAATCGATTCCAAACTCGGCAGTTTTGCAGGACGCATCGGCCGGGACAATTGGGTGGATCAGGCGAAATTGCTGGTCAAGGGAGATACCGCGGCTTTTGAAAAAAAATATGGCTCGCTGGGGAGTGAAATCAACCGGGGTTGATGGCCGCAAATAATGTCGCGGCAATTTTCTGATTGTAAAGAATGATTTTGTTCTTATAATGTTCTCATGACATTGAGTCGAATGGAAGGGAATAGTGATGATCGGTTATGTAACGCTCGGCACCAATGATTTGCAAAAAGCTGCGAAATTTTATGATGCGATTGCGGCCGAATTCGGCATGGGCCGGATGATGGATTTTGACAGCTATATTGCCTGGGGAACCATGGACGGGCCCGCTGGCGTGGCGCTAACCAAACCGCATGACGGCCAATTGGCGACGGTTGGCAACGGCGTTATGGTCGCCTTGCAGGCCAAGGATAAGGATCAGGTCGACCGCATTTATGCCATCGCACTGGCACAAGGCGGCACCGACGAAGGCGCACCCGGCCCGCGTGGCGGCGGATTTTACGCCGGCTATTTCCGCGATCTTGATGGCAATAAGCTAAACGCCTTTGTTATCGGATAAATATTACCGTTCAGGTGAAAAATAGCGAAGTAAGACCCGACCTATCGGCCATAGGATGCGCCATTTGTCCCGGATATTTTTGCAGCTGCGTGATTTTATACGGTTAGCCGGTGCTCCCTTAATCGCGGAGCAATTCGTTCACGCCGGTTTTGCTGCGGGTTTGTGCGTCCACCGTTTTGACGATGACGGCGCAGGCAAGGCCGGGGCCGGGCATGCCGCCAGGTAAAGGCTTGCCGGGCAAGGTGCCGGGCACGACCACCGAATAAGGCGGCACATGGCCTTGGATGATCTCACCGGTTTCGCGCACCACAATCTTGGTCGACCGGGTGATGAATACACCCATTGAAATCACCGATCCTTCGCCGACAATCACGCCCTCCACCACTTCGCTGCGCGCGCCGACGAAGCAATTGTCGCCGATGATGGTTGGGTTTGCCTGCAAGGGTTCGAGAACGCCGCCAATCCCTGCGCCCGCCGAAATATGGCAATCTTTGCCCACCTGCGCGCAGCTGCCCACCGAGGCCCAGGTGTCGACCATCGTGCCATCGCCAACATAAGCGCCCAGATTGACGAAGCTGGGCATCAGCACGACATTTTTGCCGATGTAAGCGCCGCGCCGCACGATGGATCCCGGAACGGCGCGCAGCGCGGCGGCGCGGAAATTATCCGCGGTCCAGCCGGTGAATTTCGACGGCACCTTGTCCCACCAAACTGCGCCGCCGGGGCCGCCTTCGATAATTGCCATATCATTCAAGCGGAAGGATAGCAGCACCGCTTTCTTCAGCCATTGGTTGACCTGCCATTCGCCCGCCTTGGCGCCATCCTTGGGCTCCGCCACGCGCGCTTCGCCTTTGTCGAGCAAGTCGAGTGCGGTATCGACGGCATCGCGGATCTCGCCTTTGGTGCCGCTATTCAGATTATCGCGTGCATCCCATGCGGCTTCGATGATTGCGGCAAGTTGGTCGGTCATGATGGCTTTTTCCTTATCGGTCTGTTCAGTCAGCGCGCTGAATTTGCAGCCCGTCTATAGCGCTATCGAGCCAGCTCGCAAGATCATCGATACGGTGGTCGATATGATCCGCCTCGCTGCCGAGATGGCCAAGATCAGAGCCATTGTTGATCCACACGGTCTGCATTCCCATTGCCTTGGCCGGCGCCAAATTGCGCGCCATGTCTTCGAAAAAGATCGACCGCGCGGGATCAATGCCGGTTTGGGCCAACAGCACATCATAAGCATGCTGCGCTGGCTTTGGCCGGTAGCTGATCGCGTGAATATCGACGATATCGTCGAAAATATCCGCTAGGCCCAGCCGGTCCAACACACGGCGGGCATAGGGCGCATCGGCATTGGTGAAGATCAGCTTGCGCCCCGGCAGCGCGGCGAGACGGCCCGCCAAACGCGGGGCATCATCCATGGCATCGAGCGGAAAATCATGCACATCGGCGAGATATTCATAAGGGTCGGCGCCATGTTCGGCCATAAGGCCAGACAAAGTAGTGCCATAGCCGCGAAAATAGCTTTTCTGCACCCTATGTGCCTCGGCATCATCAAGCCTCAAAAAGCGCGCGACAAAGCCGCGAATCCGCACGTCCATCAAATGGTGAATGCCGCTGCTGACCGGATAGAGCGTGTTATCGAGATCAAAGACCCAATTTTCGATAAGGCGGAGCTGCTCCAAGCGCGTTAAACCATGAAGCTTTCGCCGCAGCCGCAGGCCCCTTTGGCATTGGGATTGTTGAAGGTAAAACCGGCGGCAAATTCATCTTCCACCCAGTCCATCGTTGATCCGACCAGATAGAGCACCGATCCGCCATCGATGTAGAAGCTGCCACCCGGCGTTGCGATATGTTCGTCAAACTTGTCGGGTTGCGTCACATAATCAACCGAATAAGCCAGCCCCGAACATCCGCGTCGCGGGGTGGATAGCTTTACACCGATAGCATCTTGCGGGGCCTTTGCCATCAACTCGGCGATGCGCGCTTCGGCAGATGGGGTCAGGATAACGGCGGCGGGAAGCGGCCTGCGGGTCTTAACTTCGCTCATAACATTCCAAGCTCCAACCGCGCTTCGTCGGTCATATTGGCGGGTGACCAGGGCGGATCCCAAACCAGATTAACCTCGGCGTCCAATATTCCCGGCACCGATGCGGCGCGCATTTCAACTTCACCGGGCATGCTTTCGGCTACCGGGCAATGCGGCGTCGTCAACGTCATCGTGATGACCGCCTGACCTTCATCAACATCGACCCCGTAAATCAGGCCAAGATCATAGATATTCACCGGAATTTCCGGGTCATAAATTTCCTTCAGCGCATCGACAATCGCCTCTTGCAAGCCGGCGTCGCCTTGAGCCTCCATGGGCGCGGGTTTTTGCGCAAGGAAACCTTCGAGATAATCCTTCTTCCGCTCCAGCTTTTCGCCCATATTTTCAATCGGCACCTCGGCATCACTAACGCGCGCGCGCGGCGGTTTTTCGGTGCTGCTTACTTCTTCAATTTTAATCGGTTCGCTCATCCAAATATCCTTGATACCCGGCCCAATCCCGCAACCAGCGCGGCGATGTCGCTGTCGTCGCTGTAAACCCCAAAACTCACCCTAGCGGTCGCGGGAATGCCCAGATGCGCCATCAACGGCTGTGCGCAATGATGCCCCGCGCGGATCGCCACGCGCCCGAAATCGCCATTGGCCTCATCCAATATAGTGCCAATGTCATGCGGATGCACCCCCTCCATCGTGAAGGAGACGATGCCCGCTGAATCTTCCGGGCCGAAGAGGCGGATCGAATTGAATGTGGAAAGCGCCGCGCGCGTTTGGCGGACCAGCGCGGTTTCATGCGCGTGGATCGCCTCCAGCTCGGCGGTCTCGACATAATCGATCGCGGCATGCAGCCCGATGGCCTCAGCGATCATCGGCGTGCCCGCTTCGAACCGCTGGGGCGCAGGAGCGTAAGTTGTGGCTTCGAACGACACCCGGTCGATCATCGCGCCGCCGCCCTGATAGGGGGGCATAGCATCAAGCAGCGCCTTTCTCCCCCATAGCGCGCCAATACCAGTGGGGCCATAAAGCTTATGCCCGGAGAAGACGTAGAAATCGCAATCAATTTCAGCGACGTTGACCGGCATGCGCGGCACCGCCTGGCATCCATCGAGGAGTAAGCACGCACCCACCCTGCGCGCCAAAGCCGCGGCGCGCTTCACATCCAGCACCGAGCCAAGCACGTTGGAGACATGCGCAAAGGCGATCATATCAAAATCGGTGGTCAGCATCGCCTCGGCCGCGTCCAGATCAATCCGGCCATCGGATGTCAGCGGACAGACATCGATCTGCCATCCGGCCAGTTGCCACGGCACGATATTGCTATGATGCTCCAACTGGCTGAGCAACACGCGGCGCGGTTTATCCCCGCAACCCGGGAAACATTGCGCCACCAGATTGATCGCCTCCGTCGCGCCCTTGGTGAAGACAATCTCATCGGTCTGTCCGCAAATGAACGATGCCACCCGCGCCCGCGCCGCCTCAAACGCCACCGTCATATCGGCCGAGCGCTTGTAAACGCCGCGGTGGACGGTCGCATAATCACGGCCCATGGCGGAGGCCATCGCATCGATCACAACCTGCGGTTTTTGCGCAGTGGCGGCGGTATCGAGATAATGCCAGTTGGCAAGGCCGGGGAACTGGTCACGGATGGATGACCTGGACATCAGCATAACAGAGCACTGTCATGCTGAACTTGTTTCAGCATCCATCGTGCAACCGAGACCGAAGGGTAGAGAGGCGAAATGGACCCTGAAACAAGTTCAGGGTGACGGGTAACATGAGACATGGGCAGGTTCACACCAATTCCCCCAATTTCTTCAGCGCTGCCTCGGTCAGCATTCCTTCATCCGGCGCACCTTCAAACACGCTGGCGATAAAGGCTTGCAGCATCAGCTTCTTGGCATCCGCGGGCGCAATGCCGCGCGCCGCCAAATAAAACAGCCCCATCGGATCAAGCTCTCCAATCGCGCAGCCATGTGCGCATTTTACATCATCGGCGTAGATTTCCAGTTCGGGCTTGGCGTTTGCTGTGGCTGTCCGGTCGAGCAGCATGGCTTTCACCGATTGCACGCTGTCAGTCGCTTGCGCATCGCGCGCGACGGCGACTTTGCCGAGATATGAGCCTGTGGCGTTCCCAGCGAGGATCGAGCGCACTTGCTGATTGCTCATCGCGTTCGGTTCCGCGTGGGTGATAGTGGTGATCAGCTCAACCGTCTGCGCCCCGCCGCCGAGTTGCACGGCGTAGAGATAGACGTCGCTATGTTCATGCAGCGTCACATCAAGCACGATCCGCCCCAGTCGCCCGCCAGCATTGAGGATGTGGATCGTCGAGCGCGCGCCAGACAGCAGCGTCAGATGAATGTGGCGCGTGAACACGTCGCTTTCGGGCGCGGTGTTAATGATGTCGAGGCTGTGGTTGCTGTCCTTCGCAACGATGATCGTCTCCACCGCGACTGGCCATGCACCAGCCAGGGCATCCATATCGGAATAGCGAAACGCCTCATCACGGCGTGTTGGGAGGGGCAAAATATTCATACCACTCCGTCACCCTGAACCTGTTTCAGGGTCCATTTATCAATCGAGATTGAAGATCCGTTTGGCACGATGGATGCTGAAACAAGTTCAGCATGACATTGTTGAGCAAGGCGAGGGTAACGTGTCAAACCGCCAACTCCTTATATCCCTCACGCTCTAGCTCATGCGCCAGTTCCGGCCCGCCCGTCCGCGTGATGCGGCCATCCGCTAACACATGGACAAAGTCTGGCTGCACATAATCGAGCAGGCGTTGATAATGTGTGATCAGCAGCACCGCCTTATCGGGGCGGCGCATGATCCGGTTGATGCCATCGCCCACCACGCGCAGCGCGTCGATGTCGAGGCCCGAGTCCGTCTCATCGAGCACCGCGAGCGCGGGATCCAAGATGCCCATCTGCACCATCTCGTTGCGCTTTTTCTCGCCGCCCGAAAAGCCGACGTTAAC
Source organism: Sphingomonadaceae bacterium (assembly GCA_021732525.1). Lineage (GTDB taxonomy): Bacteria > Pseudomonadota > Alphaproteobacteria > Sphingomonadales > Sphingomonadaceae > Sphingorhabdus_B. The sequence continues at coordinate 64,933 of JAKFUU010000003.1, forward strand.
AGGCCGCTTGAGCATCTCCATATCCATGCCCATTGCATCCGCCTGCGCCCGCGCGATTTTCAGGAACTCGCCGCCCGAAAGCGGTTCTTGCCCGCGATATTTGCGCTGCGCATTGAGCGCCTCGCGCAGGAACTGCACATTCGACACGCCGGGGATTTCAACCGGATATTGAAAGCCAAGGAACAGCCCAGCGGCGGCGCGTTCATGGGGGTCGAGGGTGAGCAGGTCGATAAGCCCCTCCCCTTCAGGGGAGGGGTTGGGGTGGGGCGGTGAGATCGAGTCCGACGGTGAGGCCCCACCCCTAACCCCTCCCCTGAAGGGGAGGGGAGGAGCGAAGGTCACCGAACCCCCCGTCACCTCATACCCAGGCCGCCCGCCCAGCACATAAGACAGCGTCGATTTCCCGGCGCCATTGGGGCCCATAATCGCATGGATTTCCCCTGCGCCCAGGGTAAGGGTGAGGCCCTTGAGGATCGGCTTGTCGGCGACCGTGGCGTGTAGGTTAGTTATTTGGAGCATGGTTAGGCCTGATAAGAATTGATGAGTTCTTTGAGTTTCTCAGCAAGATGACGAGCAGAGTTCACTGTGAGAACAACGATCATATCCTGATCTTCATCCCAGTCACGCTCTTGGCGAATGGTAATGTTCCCGCAGGCATTGATATAGGCAGCCACCCCTCGCACGCTATGCTGAACAATGTCTTCATTGTCGGCATTCCACTCAAAATCATCACTCATTAGTCAATTCCTCTGCTTGCTCTCGTTGCAAACATCTCTGGGCCACCTTCCTTAAGCCCCTCCCCTTCAGGGGAGGGGTTGGGGTGGGGCTTCGCAGCCGCACGCAACGCTTCGGAGATATGCGTCAACACGCCTTCTATGTTATGCATTACGTCGGCATTGGTGACACGAACAACGCGAAAACCGAATTCGGCCAATTTATCGTCCCTAACTCGATCCTTGGTTTCGTCATGTGTATCACCATCGACTTCGACAATCAGCTTCGCAGACGGGCATGCGAAATCGGCGATGTAATAGCCGATGACATCCTGACGACGGAATTTGAAGCCTTCGATCTGGCTATTCGACAAATAGCGCCATAGCCGCTTTTCTGGCTCGGTTGGGTTGCGGCGCATTTCGGCGGCGCGGCGGTGTAACTCAGCCAGGCGCTCAGCGGAGAGGCCCCACCCCTTACCCCTCCCCTGAAGGGGAGGGGCTTGGTTTTGCTTTGCATAATCGTTGAGTGTCAGCTGCTTCATCCCACCGATCCCTCAAGCGAAATGCCCAGCAATTTCTGCGCCTCGACCGCGAATTCCATCGGCAGTTGCTGGAGCACTTCCTTGGCAAAGCCGTTGACGATCAGGGCGACGGCTTCTTCCTGCCCCAGCCCGCGTTGCATCGCGTAGAACATCTGGTCGTCGGAAATCTTGCTCGTCGTTGCCTCATGCTCAATTTGCGCGCTGGGATTGCGGACTTCGATATAAGGGACGGTGTGGGCTCCGCAATCAGCCCCTAACAGGAGCGAATCGCACTGGGTGAAGTTGCGCACGCCCTCGGCATTCGGGGCAACGCGGACCAACCCGCGATAGGTGTTGTTGCTGTGTCCGGCGCTGATGCCCTTGGACACGATGGTCGATCGCGTGCGCTTGCCATTGTGGATCATCTTGGTGCCGGTGTCGGCCTGCTGGAAGTTATTGGTCACCGCGACCGAATAAAATTCGCCGACGCTGTCATCGCCGTTGAGCACGCACGACGGATATTTCCACGTCACCGCGCTGCCGGTTTCAACTTGCGTCCACGACACTTTTGATCGCGCGCCTTGGCATAGCGCCCGCTTGGTCACGAAATTATAGATGCCGCCCTTGCCCTGCGCATCGCCGGGATACCAATTCTGCACGGTTGAATATTTGATCTCGGCATCGTCGAGTGCGACCAGTTCGACCACGGCGGCGTGGAGCTGGTTCTCATCACGCATCGGCGCGGTGCAGCCTTCGAGGTAGCTGACATAACTGCCCTTGTCCGCGACGATCAAAGTGCGTTCAAACTGCCCCGTATTCTCCGCGTTGATGCGGAAATAGGTGGAAAGCTCCATCGGGCAGCGCACGCCTTCGGGGATATAAACGAACGTCCCGTCGCTGAAGACCGCGCAGTTGAGCGTGGCGAAATAATTGTCATGCATCGGCACGATTTTGCCGAGCCATCTGCGCACCAAGTCGGGATATTCCTTGATCGCCTCGCTGATCGAACGGAAGATGACGCCCGCGCGTTCGAGTTCGGCGCGAAATGTGGTCGCCACCGACACGCTGTCAAACACCGCATCGACCGCCACTTTGCGCGCGCCCTCAACCCCGGCGAGCATCTTTTGCTCCTCGATCGGTATGCCAAGCTTTTCATAAATGCGCAGGATTTCGGGATCGACCTCGTCCAAAGAGCCGAGCTTGGGTTTCGTCTTGGGCGCGGCGTAATAATAAGCGTCCTGATAGTCGATCGGCGGAATGTTGAGCTTGGCCCAATCGGGGGCTTCCATTGTCTGCCACATTGCGAACGCCTTCAACCGCCATTCGAGCATCCATTCGGGCTCATTCTTCTTCGCCGAAATAAAACGAACCGTATCTTCGGTCAGGCCCTTTTCGGCGAAATCGGTTTCAATGTCCGAGGCCCAGCCATGTTCATAATCCGCGACTTTTTCGGCGGCATCCCATGCCGCCTGGTCTGTGCGTTCGATATCGTCCGTCATGGTTGCCCCGCTGCCATCATGCTCAGCGGCACATCGGCCAGCGCGCCGCGCACCGCATTGTTGACCATGCCCCAATGCGGTTGGACCCGGCAATTGCCCTCCATTGCGCAGCTATGGTTGCCGCCATCGACACAGGTGGCCATCGCAATTGGCCCTTCGACGGCTTCGATAATGTCGGCCAGGCTGATGGCCGCCGCCGGCCGTGCCAGCCGAAGCCCGCCGCCCGCCCCGCGCGCGGAACGCAGCAAACCGGCCTTGCTCAATATGCTCACCAATTTTTGCGTGGTGGGCAGCGCGATGCCGGTTTCCACGGCCAAGTCCGATGCAGAAACCCGCGCGGTGCCGCAATGGCGCGCGGCGGCGCTCATCGTAACAACGGCGTAATCGGCCATATTGGACAGGCGCATCGGAAATAAACTCCACCAGATGTAAAATCAAAGCCAAATCAGATTAGATCAGTCTGATTAAGCCTATGCGCTGGTGATCCGTCAAAATCAAGCAGGATTATTGGCGAAGCTCGCGGATATTTTCTTTGTCGAGCCACATGCTGAGCAAGGTTCCATCCCCGCCCGACAAGCGGCTGGGTGTCCGCCCGGCAAAATGGCGAATTTCGCGGATCATATGGGGCTGGTCATAAAATAGCTCCTGCACCTGGACCGCCTGTTCATCGCTGCAAGCCGGATCGTTGAGCAGCATTGCGGCGCGGACGGCGCGATATTTGCGCATCAATTGTTTGGGGGCGCAGCCGAAATAATCGCCGATTATCCGCTGCGCTTGCCGCCGCGCGACCGGCAGGCTGGCATATAACGCTTCGACATCGGGGGTGATCGATTGATCCAGCCAGCGCAGGACCGCCGCGACAATTTCAACATGGCGCGCGGGAATTTCGGATAATCGGGGCAAGAGAAAGCCGCAGACGATATCGATCAGGCGATCGCAACGCTCTATGTCCGGCGCGATGTCTAGCGCTGCGGATAAATCCCGGTGGAGATCGTCAACTTGCGGCCCAAATAGCTGCTGCGTGTCGATAAATTGATCACAGCTTTCGACCGCAGACATATCGGTGACCGCGCGCCACCCCAGCGGGGTGAAGGCGCACCCCAGAACGGTTAACGGCCCTCTCACGACATATTGCATCGCCGCGTTGGTCGGGCCGATTAATGAGACGGGCTGGCTTGGGGCCGCCAAGCCGCTTGAAAAACGCGCCTGCGCCTCACCCGACAAGAATATCATCATATATCCGGTATTCGCGGGCTGACAGTCACGCAGCCACGGCTCATCCGAACGGAAAAAGAAAAAAGTGGTGATTAACGACGACAGCGCACGGGGCGGTTCAAAAAATTCCAACGCATAGCTGTCGGGCGCGCTCAGGACCGCGGCCTCATCCTGCCATATTGAATGAAATTGCGACTGATACATTGCGCCCCCGATGCTATTACCCGGTCATGCTATAGGTCTGTTCGGATATGCTGACAGACAGCATATGGGAATGGCTGTGAGTATGCAACGCAGTATTTAGGCCATCGGCGGGCTTTATAGCATGCTCCAAGCGAAAAACAGCGCGCCCAAAAATGCGGTCAAAGATGCCAGACCCACGGGCAGGACAGCGCCCACGCCCTGATCCAGCAAGCTATCGAGCCGCGAGCGCATCGCCATCGCCGTGACCGCAAATAGCAGCAAGCATTTGGAGACGATAAGCCCTGCTTCCTTGACCCATCCGGGGATGGGCAAAACCGAGTTGACCGCGAGCAGGCCAAAAAAAGCGATCACGAACCAGGGCAATTTCAGCGACGCCAAAATACCGCCGCGCCGCGCACCGCCGTCTTCCCCGCCGCCGCTGCCGATCGCAAGGCCAATCAGCATCACGATAGGGGCCAGCAGCGCCACGCGCGCCAGCTTTACAATCGTTGCATATTCGCCCGCGCCCGGCGAATAGCTGTAGCCGGCACCAAGCGCCTGCGCCACATCATGCACCGCCGCCCCCATCAAAAACCCGGCTTGCCGGTCGGTAAAATCCAATTGACCCACAATAACCGGATAGAAAGTAAGCGCGATCGCGCTGCATAAGGTAACACCGACGAGCGAGAAGGTGAATTGCGCTTGATCCAACCGGCTGCGGCCGATGACGGCATAAATTGCCATCGCCGCCGACGCCCCGCAAATGGCGGTCGCACCGCCCACCAGCCAGCCGGTATAGCGGCTTTGCCCCGCCAGCTTTGCCCCCAGCAAGCCAGCGCCCATGACCATCGCCATGATCGCGATCAGGCCGCCAAAACTGACCGCGCCAAGGCTTCCGATTTGCGCGGCGGTTACCTGCAGACCCAGCAGCACAATGCCCCAGCGCAAAAAACGGGTGCTGCAAAGATCCAGTCCGGGGTGAAGCTTTGGCTGAGCGGCCAAAAAATTGAGCGCCAGACCCAGCAGCAACCCGCCCAGAATCATGGGCAGCCCATAATGATCGGCAAACCACGCTGCCGCCAAGCTGGCGATGACAACGATGGTCAATCCGGGAATATAGGCCGAAAGCCGGTAAATGGGTCGCGGCGGGCCGCCGCTTTGCGCCAGCAATATCTCGCCGTAAAGATCGGCCACATAAGGCGCGCTGGAATGGCCGGGACCGGACTGGACCTGTTTCAACCTTCCGCTTTCGCCAAGCCCTCGTCGATCACCATCTGTTGCAATTCGCCGGCCTCATACATTTCCATCATAATGTCGCTGCCGCCCAGAAATTCGCCTTTCACATAAAGCTGGGGAATGGTGGGCCAGTCGGAATATTCCTTGATGGTCTGGCGAATTTCCATATCTTGCAGCACATCGACGCTTTCATAAGCGACATTGAGGTGATCCAATATGGCGATCGCCTTGCTGGAAAATCCGCATTGGGGAAACAGCGGGCTGCCTTTCATAAACAAAATAACATCGTTGGCTTTAACCAGCGCATCGATACGCATATGGGCGGGGTTGGTCATCATTATCGTCCTTTATTCCGGCATGGCGGTTGTGAGCTGCAGCGCGTGTAAATCCCCGCCCATTTTGCCGCCCAATGCGGCATAGACGGCGCGGGTCCGGGCCAGCCGGCTCATACCCGCAAATCCGCTCCAGATGACATGGGCGGCATAATGATCGCCGTCCCCCGCCAGGTCCTGGATGGCTATTTGCGCGCCGGGCAGGGCGGTGGCGATCATATTTTCAATCTGTTCGGCTTGCATGGGCATATCGGCGGCCTTTACAGGCTTTCGATAAATTGACGGCGCGCCTCGATCATGTGTTCGCTCAGCGCCGCGCGGATCATGGCATCGGTTGCATCGACCCCCGCCGTGGTCAAATCACCCAGCAATTTGCGGACCACATCTTCGTCGCCCGCTTCTTCAAAATCGGCCTGCACCACCGAAACCGCATAGGCATTGGCTTCTTCTTGTGTCAGCCCCATTTTTGCCGCCGCCCACAGTCCGACGAGCTTGTTGCGCCGCGCGGTCACTTTGAATTGCAATTCCTGATCATGCGCAAATTTATTCTCAAATGCATTTTCGCGATTGTCGAATGTCGTCATGGTCTGTCCTTCACAAAAACTCTATTCGCCGCATAGCTAGTCGGATGCGCCGGATTTAACAAGATCGCGCAGCAGATATTTGCCGATTTATCTCCGCTGGGTTCCAACGCTAAATTGTGACGACCAATTTGCCGGTCGCCTTGCGGTCGCCCAGCAGCTTTATGGCCTCGCCGGCTTTTTCCAGCGGGAATTTAGCCGAAATGCGCGGCTTGATTTTGCCGTCGGCATAAAGCTCGAATAATTCGGCAATATTGGCATGGTTGCTGTGGGGATCGCGCGCGGCAAAAGCACCCCAGAAAACGCCGCATACATCGCAGCTTTTGAGCAACGTCAGATTGAGCGGTAATTTCGCAATCCCCGCCGGGAAGCCGACAACCAGAAATTTGCCCTCCCATGCGATGGCGCGCAACGCTGCTTCCGAATAATCGCCGCCGACGGTGTCATAGACGATGTTGAAACCATCGCCGCCCGCCGCCGCCTTAAATGCCGCGGCCAGCGCCTTCGATGCGTCTTTATCGAGCGGTTGATAGGGATAGACGATCACATCATCGGCGCCCGCCGCCCGCGCAATTTCGGCCTTGGCCTCGCTCGAAACCCCCGCAACAACGCGGCCACCATAGGCTTTGGCCAGCTCAATCGCGCTGATCCCAATTCCGCCCGCGCCGCCGAGCACGAGCACATTATCCCCCGATTTGATCGCCGCGCGCTGTTTATAAGCATGGATCGATGTGCCATAAGTCATCAGGATCGATGCGCCATCTTCAAAGCTCATGCCCGCGGGCATTTTGAAGGCGCTGAACGCGCTCACCGCAACCTTTTCGGCCAAGCCGCCATTGCCGCAAAGGCCGATCACAGCATCGCCAACCGCAAAAGCGCTGACGCCTTCGCCGACGGCCTCGACAATGCCCGCCACTTCGCCGCCCGGCGCAAAGGGGCGCTGCGGCTTAAATTGATACAGATCCTGAATGATCAGGACATCGGGATAATTGATTGCGCAGGCCTTGACCGAAATGACAATCTGCCCGGCGCCGACTTGCGGATCGGCAAGTTCGCCCAGCGTCAATGTTTCGGGGCCACCGGGAGCGTTGGACAATAGGGCTTTCATTAGTCTTTCCTCTATTTCTAAATTTCAACGTCATGCTGAACTTGTTTCAGCATCCATCTATCAGATAAAACCATCGCTCTATGCGGAAAAATGGACCCTGGAACATCAGTCACCAAAGGTGAAACAAGTTCAGGGTGACGATACACTCAGGATAGATTTGGCACCAGCCAAGGTTGTTCCTCCTCCATCTTTGCTTCATGTGCCGCAATAGCCGCTTCGCTGTCCAAAGTCAGCCCGATTTCATCCAGCCCCTGCAACAGGCATAATTTGCGGAACGGATCAATTTCAAAATGAAAACGATCCTGAAATATGGTCGTGACGCTCTGGCTTTCCAAATCGATCGAAATTGGCGCACCGTCGCCCGATGCTTCTGCTGCCACCACCATCAACCGGTCGATCGCCTCTTGCGGCAATTCCACCGCGAGCAAGCCATTTTTGAAGGCATTGCCCGCAAATATATCCGAATAGCTGGGCGCAATCACCGCCTCAATCCCCAGATCGGCCAGCGCCCAAGCGGCATGTTCGCGGCTCGAACCGCAACCGAAATTATCCCCGGCGATCAGGATCGGCGCGCCCTTATACCGCGGGTCGTCAAACAGATTATCGGCGTCCCCGCGCAGGCTTTCAAACGCGCCCTGACCAAGCCCGGTGCGGGTGATGGTTTTTAACCATTTGGCCGGGATGATAATATCGGTGTCGATATTTTTCCGGCCAAAAGGTATGGCTTTGCCGGCAATTTGGCCAACGGCTTTCATCGCTTAATCGGTGCTATTTTTGGGCTGGCGCAGCGGGCCCGGCTTGGTTTTGGGTTCGGGCGATTGCGGCTCCAGCTTGCCTTTCTTCTTGGTCAAACTGCGCCGGCCGGCATATAGCAAAGCGGCCACCAGCGCGGCCGAACCAACCGCCGCCCCCACTTTCGCACCGGTGGACCATTTGGGATCGCTTGGCTGCCTATCTCGTTTATTTGTCATCGCGCGCTCTCGGTAAAAATCTGACTGGTCGTTCAAGCCATGATGCGGCCTCAAACGCAAGCAATTATTGCGTCATCTCCCGAACATCGGCCAACCTGCCCATCACCGCCGCGGCCGCCGCCATGGCTGGGCTGAGCAGGTGGGTGCGCGCGCCTGGCCCTTGGCGGCCAACGAAATTGCGGTTTGAGGTGCTGGCGCAGCGTTCGCCGGCGGGCACTTTGTCGGGGTTCATGCCCAGGCAGGCGCTGCATCCCGGTTCGCGCCATTCCATGCCGGCTTCTGTAAATATCTTATCCAGCCCCTCGGCCTCGGCTTGGCGCTTCACAAGTCCGCTGCCCGGAACCACGATGGCCCATTTGACATTGGCGGCTTTGCGCCGGCCTTTCAACACAGCGGCGGCGGCGCGCAGATCTTCGATCCGGCTGTTGGTGCAGCTGCCGATGAAGATATTCTGCACCTCGACATCCACCATGCGCATGCCCGCGTGCAGCCCCATATAATCGAGCGATTTTTGCGCCGCGACTTGCTTAGCAGGATCGGTAAAACTCATCGGGTCGGGCACGCAGCCGGTAATGGGCAGCACATCTTCGGGGCTGGTGCCCCAAGTAACGCTGGGCGCGATGTCGGCGGCGGCGATCACCACGACCTTGTCATAGACCGCGCCTGTATCGGTTGCCAGCGTCCGCCAATAGGCTACTGCCGCATCCCAAGCGGCATCTTTGGGGGCCATGGGGCGGCCTTTCAGATATTCGAAAGTCACGTCATCCGGCGCGATCAGGCCGGCGCGCGCGCCATGTTCGATCGCCATATTGCTGACCGTCAAGCGGCCTTCAACCGAAAGCGCGCGGATCGCGCTGCCGGTATATTCGATGACATAGCCGGTGCCGCCCGCTGCGCCGAGCATGCCGGTGATATGCAGCACAATGTCCTTTGCGGTAACGCCGGGGCCGATTTCGCCCTCGACGCGGACTTCCATCGATTTGGACCGTTTGAGCTGCAACGTCTGGCTCGCCAGCACATGTTCCACCTCGCTGGTGCCAATCCCGAAAGCCAACGCGCCCAGCCCGCCGTGGCAAGCGGTGTGGCTATCGCCGCAAACAATCGTGGTGCCGGGGAGCGAAAAACCCTGTTCGGGGCCAACAACATGGACGATGCCCTGCATCGCGTCGGCGGCATCAATATAGCGGATGCCAAAGGCGGGGGCGTTGGCCTCTAGCGCCGCCAGCTGTGCCGCACTTTCAGGGTCAGCAATCGGAATGCGCTTTCCCGCCGCGTCCCGCCGCGCGGTGGTGGGCAAATTATGATCGGGAACCGCCAGCGTCAAATCGGGCCGCCGTACCTTTCGCCCCGCAAGGCGCAATCCTTCGAAGGCTTGCGGGCTGGTCACCTCATGCACCAGATGCCGGTCGATAAAGACGATCGCCGTGCCGTCACCGCGCTGCTCAACCACATGCGCGTTCCAGATTTTTTCGTAGAGGGTTAGGGCGAGTGCTTGGGGTGTTTTGGTCATCATTAGCCTAAATATGCGCCGTCACCCTGAACTTGTTTCAGGGTCCATCGTGCAGCAAAAACTTGTATAGCGGCGTAATGGATGCTGAAACAAGTTCAGCATGACGAAATGTTCGAATAGAACCCTTGCTGGTAAGGAGGCGATAAGGAATGCGCAATTTGAATTGGCAAATCTGGCGCTACCAGCCTATAAAAACGCATGAGCCTGTTTGCGGTCTTTGCCATTGTCACGGCCACCGTTATCGCGATGGAGATGATCGCATGGGCTTCGCATAAATATATCATGCATGGTTGGGGCTGGGCCTGGCACCGCGATCATCATGAGCCGCATGACAAGGCGCTGGAAAAAAATGACCTTTTCGGCATCGTTGGGGCGGGCATGAGCATATCGATGTTTGCGCTGGGTTCGCCGATGATTATGGGCGGCAAGGCATGGGAGGCGGGAACATGGATCGGGCTGGGCGTGTTATTTTACGGCATTATCTATACGCTAATCCACGACGGCCTGGTCCACCAACGCTATTTCAAATATGTCCCGCGCCGCGGCTATGCCAAACGGCTGGTGCAGGCGCATAAATTGCATCATGCGACCATCGGCAAGGAAGGCGGGGTCAGCTTCGGCTTTGTCTTCGCGCGCGATCCCGCAAAGCTAAAAGCCGAGCTACAGGCGCAGCGTGTGGCCGGGGCGGCGCCGGTCAGGGATCCGGCGACCGGATAGCGACGTTTCTGCAACAGTATTAAGAAAAATGATGGCGCTGCGCAATTGATGCTTCGCCATTTCCGCATTGCGGTATAGAATTAGGTCTGTCCGGGGGGATAATAGCTCTTGCTGCGGTTCTGGTGCCTTATCAGGCTCTGCCGGTTGGAGTGCAAAACTCCCGATAACTCATTTCAATGACTCTGCAGGGCGGAGCTAAAATTATAAGGATTATCATGCGCAGTTACACAAAAAATCTGGGTCGTCTTGCGGCAACCGTCTCTATCTTGGCGATCACCGGGGTAACCCCTGCGCTGGCACAGGAGGCCGAAACTGCGCCGCAAGAAGCGACCGAGGCGGAAGCGGACGAAGAGGCCGTCATCGTGGTTTCGGGCAGTCGGATCAGCCGGCCCAATTTGGAAACTGCAAACCCCATTACCTCTTTTGATCGCGAATCGATTGTGCTTTCGGGGCGGACGAATCTGACCGATTTTCTGACCCAATCTCCAGCTCTAATTGGTTCTTCTGATAGCAACAGTAACGCCGGTTCCAATGCCGGAATTGGCGCGACCGGGTTGAATTTGCTCGATTTGCGCAATTTGGGAACCAACCGCACTTTGGTGTTGATCGATGGCCGCCGCCATGTGCCTTCGGTTCCTGGATCGGCGGCGATTGATGTCAACAGCATCCCAACGGATCTGGTGCAGCGTATTGATATTGTAACCGGCGGCGCGTCGGCCATTTACGGTGCAGACGGCGTGTCGGGCGTTGTCAACTTCATCACGCGGCGCGATTTTGAAGGTATTAGCGTCCGCGGTCAGATTGGTGTTTCGCAGGAAGGCGATGCGCCAAATCAGTTTATTTCTGTCACCGCAGGAACGAATTTTGCTGATGACCGCGGCAACATCACCTTCAATTATGAATATAATAACGAAGGGCGGTTGGAAGCTTTTGAACGCGAGCGTAATCTGAGTGTGAACCGGGCAACGTTTCAACGCAACCCCGATGACCAAGATGTCGATAATCCCAATGTGCCGGACCGTATTCCTTTGACCGACATCCGTTTTTTCGATTCGGCACGAGCGGGCGGCATTGATGTCGATTTTGACGGCATTCCCGATTTTTTACCCGATGGTTCGGTGTTTGATGGCGGCCGTTTCATCCCCAACTTTTTCCAACAAGGCGGCAGCGGAACGCCGACTGCGGACTTTATCGGCGATCTGTTGCCGCAAAATAGCAGGCACGCCTTTAACGGCCTGTTTAGCTATAAAATCACCGATAATATCCGGTTTTTTGCCGAAGGAAAATATGTCCGCAACGATAGCTTTTCGATCAGCCAGCCGTCGTTCGACTTTTTTGTGTTGATACAGCCGGACAACCCTTTCCTTCCAGCTTTTGCACGGCCGTTTGCCGATGCCAACGGCGGCGTCCTCATCAACCGAGACAATTTTGATCTGGGCAGCCGTGGTGAAGATATCGAACGCGAAACCATCCGCACCGTGGTTGGTTTTGACGGCGATATTACCGACAATGCAAAATTCGAAATATCCTATGTATACGGCCAATCGGAAGCGGTTAACCGCCGGCAAGCCAATCGCTTTAACGACCGGTTCTTTGCAGCGCTCGACGCTGTGGTAAATCCGGCCAATGGCCAAATTACCTGCCGGAGCAATTTGAATCCGGCGGCGGAACCCGACCAACCTTTTTCCAGCTCCTCATTCCCCGGCTTCATCTCCTTCACACCGGGGGCCAACAGTGGCTGCGTGCCGCTTAATATTTTTGGTGAAGGCGCACCAAGCCAGGCAGCCATAGATTTTGTCACAACCACCAGCACGGATACATCGAAACTCACTCAAAATGTGGTTTCGGGGTCGATCAGTGGCGACTTTGGTCAATTATTTGAACTGCCGGGCGGTCCTGTTGGATTTGCTTTGGGTGCCGAATATCGGCGCGAAACAAGCCGGTCCACGCCGGCACCCGAAGATACCGCAGGCTCGACTTTTGGCAATATCATCTTCCCGTCGAATGGCAGTTATGACGTTATTGAAGGTTTTGCGGAACTTAACGCGCCGTTGCTGAAAGACGTGCCATTTGCCGATGAATTGTCCGTGGGCGCGGCCATTCGCTTTTCCGATTATAGCACCGTCGGCGGCACGGTAACCTGGAAATTCGACGCGGTCTATGCGCCGATTCCGGATATTAAATTTCGAGGCACGATTGCCGAAGCGGTGCGTGCGCCCAATATCGGCGAATTGTTCGATCCGGCCAGTCAGACTTTTGAATTCATTACCGACCCTTGCGACGCGGGGCAACTTGATAACGGAACGGGAACGCGCACCGCCAATTGCGCCGCGCTGTTGACCGCTGCGGGGGTTGCCAATCCTGCGACATTTAACGATACCAATTCGGCCAGCATCGGCGGCTTTAGCCAGGGCAACGTTAACTTGCGCGAAGAAACCGCCGAAACGGTAACATTGGGCGTTGTTATTCAACCGCGCTTCCTTCCTGGATTTTCGGTTGCGGTGGACGCATATGACATTACACTTGAAAATGCGGTGAATCAGGTATCGGCGCAGCAAATTGCTGATCTATGTGTGGATCAACCGGACATTAATAATGTCTTTTGTGCTGCCATTACCCGTCAAGTTGGTGGAGCAAATGCAGGGCGGATCGATGGATTCACGGTTCAGCCGGAAAATGTGGCAGCTTTCAGCACGCGCGGTATCGATTTTGCCGTAAATTACACCACCAAGATACGCTCGGATGATCGGTTGAACCTTCGGGTAACGGGTGGTTATTTAGACGAGCTGCAGTTTGTTGGAACACCCGGTGCTGACCCGACCGACAGCCGCGGCTTACCCGGCGCGCCCAAATGGGTAGTATCCGGCGATGCGACTTATACCACTGGCTCGTTCACGCTAAACTACGGGATTAATTTTTTCAGCGAAACCTTCCGCTTTGGCCAGTTACTGCGGGAGGCTCAGCCTGATATCGTCGATCCTGAATTTTTCAACATCAAGGCAAAATGGGAACATGATATTCAGGCCAGCTATGATGTGGATGACCAGTTTAGTATTTACGCCGGCGTCAATAATCTGTGGAATCAGGAGCCAGACATTGCTTCAACGAGTTTCCCAGTGAGCGCCGTTGGCCGCTTCTTCTATGTTGGTTTCACCAGCCGTTTGGATAAGCTGTTTGACTAAGGTATTACCGCTGGTGTGATTTTCGAGCGAGGGAATTGTTCCATTTCGCTCGAAATCACTTTAAACATTGGGCCTGCTCCAAAGCCAGCTTAGGCAGATAATGGCTACACCGATAGGTATCAGCGTATAAGGCATCATCAGCAACCAGAAGCCAAGCGCGATACTTACGCCAAATGCCCCGCTTGCCGCGATTTTTCCTTTGCGGCTCACTGCGCCTTTTTCGCGCCAAGCGGTGATATGCGGGCCAAAGCGCGGATCCCCGGTCAAGCGCCTTTCCAGCGCGGGGCTGCTTTTGGCAAAGCAGAATGCGGCAAGGATCATGAAGGGCACGGTGGGCAATAATGGCAGAAAAATTCCGATACTGCCCAGCGCCAAGGCGGTAAATCCAGCGGCCAGATACAATCGCCGCTTCAATATTGATGGACCGCTTTGGTGACCAGATAGCTGTCGAGGCCTTCGGGGCCGCCCTCGCTGCCGAAACCCGATTCTTTGACGCCGCCAAAGGGCGCGTCGGGCGCAGAAATGGCGAAATTGTTAAGGCCCACCATGCCCACCTCCAATGCGTCGGCGATCCGGTTGGCCTGCCGGCCATTTTCGGTGAAGGCATATCCGGCCAGGCCAAAGGGCAGGCGGTTGGCCTGTTCAATCGCTTCGTCAAATGTTGCAAAGGGTCGGATCAGCGCGACCGGACCGAAGGGTTCATTGTCCATCACGTCGGCGCTTGCCGGTACATCTGCGAGAACCGTTGGCTGGTAAAAGTTACCCGCGCCGCCGCCGCGCGCACCGCCGGCCAGCACTTTTGCCCCTTTGGCCCGCGCATCCTCGACCAAGGCCTCGATTGCCGGGGTTCGCCGGTCATTGGCGAGCGGCCCCATCGCGCTGTCAATATCTAGGCCGTTGCCCATCTTGATCTTCGATACCCGCTCGGCAAAGCCTTTGGTAAAGGCCTCATAAATCCCTTGCTGCACATAAAAGCGCGTGGGCGAAATGCAAATTTGGCCCGCATTGCGATATTTGGTGGCCGCCGCCAGATCGAGGGTTTTTTCCAGGT
>JAKFUU010000004.1 GCA_021732525.1 Sphingomonadaceae bacterium
CGGATCAAAATTATTGCGCGGTAATTTCGTCGTTGGTTTCGGCTTCGATTGTGGCAGCCGTTTTTTCGGCTGCTTCTTCCAAAGCTTTTGTTTCACGGGCAATTTCGCTTTGCGATGAATTGGCGTTTAGCGCGGCTGTATCATCGTCCGCCGAACAAGCGGTTGCCAACGAAAAGATCAATGCCAGATATCGGCTCATGGTTTAATCTCTGGCCTCAACTCCCCGGCATAATTTGACAATTCTTCGAGGACGATGGTCCAAGCCACCACATTTTGCTGAAGTTGCTTTTTATCGATCAACGCGATGGTATCGCGGGCATTATGGTGAATTTCGAAATAGCGGCTGCCATCTTGTTGCAGGTCGATCACACCAAGACCCTGCGCTGCGATGATCGGGCCGACATCCGCGCCGCCGGTTGCCTTGTCGCGGCCCGGCGCGATGCCGAGCAAGGCCAAGCGCCGTGTAATCCGGTCTTGCAGCGGTTTTGCACCTTCGGGCAAAGTGAAATCCACCCGCCACACCCGGTCGGCGCCAAAATCAGATTCCATCGCGAGCGCATGCGGCGTCGCTGCATGCTGAACGGCATAATCCTTGCCGCCCCAAACGCCGACTTCTTCGGCGCCTGCCCATAAGATGCGGATGGTGCGCAGCGGCGTGCCATGATTTTTAATATAGCTGGCCGCCGCCGTAATGATGCCGCAGCCCGCGGCATCGTCAAATGCGCCAGTGGCCAAATCCCAGCTATCCAAATGGCATGCGATCACGACCGGGGGCAGGGCGGAATTGCTGCCCGTAACCTGTGCGATCACATTGCCCGATGGCTGCTGCCCCAGATTTTTGGGTGTTAACGTCAATGAAGCAGCAATAGGCCTGCGAATTTTGACATATAGGGCCACGAATTTATCGGCATCCAGGTTGGAAACTGCGGCGGCGGGTATCGGCGTTACACCGGCTTCAAAATTGGTATTGCCGGTATGCGGATGATCATGATCCGCGGTGCCGGCGGAGCGAACAAGAATCGCCAAAGCGCCCTTTTTTGCCGCCACATTCGGCCCTTGAAACCGCGCTCTGCCGAAATAGCTATAGCTGCTGCCATCTTGCGTTGCGGTCATATTATGATCGATGAAAATAATCTTGCCTTTGACTTGATCATCCTTGGCCGCGACAAGATCATCAAAGGTCTGGAAGTAAACGATTTCGCCGGTGAGTGCAGCCGCGCCCGTCGATCCTGAATTGCCCAGCGCAGCGATGCTCAATTCCATCTTCTGCGGCGCAGTGATGACCGCTGTTTCTGCGCCGCGCACCCATGTGGGCATCATGAATTTTTCCTCGCGCACATTGGCAAAACCAAGCTTAGCAAGCTTTTTCAGCGCCCAATCGCGCCCGCGCTGTTCGGCCTGCGTTCCCGCTTGCCGGTGGCCCACCTCGGCGGTGAGCTCGGCGGTAATTTGGTAAGCGATAACATCGCTTGCCGCCTTATCCGCCGGGCCGGTTGAGGGCGGCGCGGCGGTCAGGCCGAATGCGGGATTTGCCGCCATTAAGGCGGCGGCGAGGCTCAGGTGATAAGTCGTTTTTTTCATGGCGCACCGTCTATCAATGAAAGCGGCTATTGCCAATCTCTGATCTTGCGGCGCTCAGCGGCAATCGCTAGGGACGGTTCAAATTTCCAATAGAATGAACCGACAAGGGACGAGCCATGGCCGCGCAATATAGCTTTGTAATGAAAAATATGAGCAAAACCTTTCCCGGTGCGAATAAGCCGGTGCTCAGCAATATTAATCTGCAATTCTATCCCGATGCGAAGATCGGCATCGTTGGTCCCAACGGCACGGGTAAATCGACCTTGATGAAGATCATGGCGGGAATGGACAGCGAATTTACTGGCGAGGCATGGCCCGGCGAACATATCTCCGTCGGCTATCTGGCGCAGGAGCCGCAGCTTGATGACAGCAAAACGGTGAAAGAGAATGTCATGGACGGCGTGCGGCCCGTTGCCGACATGATCGATCGTTTCAACGAAATTTCGATGCTGATGGGTGATCCGCCCGCCGATGCCGATTTTGATGCGTTGATGGAAGAGATGGGCACGTTGCAAGAGAAGATCGACGCCGCCGATGGCTGGGCGCTCGATAGCCATCTGGAGCTGGCTATGGAGGCGCTGCGCTGCCCGCCGGGCGATAGCGCGGTCACCAACCTGTCGGGCGGTGAAAAACGCCGGGTGGCGCTAACACGCTTGTTGCTCGAAAAGCCCGATATCCTGCTGCTCGATGAGCCGACCAACCATTTGGACGCCGAAAGCGTCGCCTGGCTGGAAAAGCATTTGTCCGATTATAAGGGCAATGTGATCCTGGTCACCCACGACCGCTATTTCCTCGACAATGTCGTCAGCTGGATATTGGAGCTCGATCGCGGGCGTTATTTTGTCTATGAGGGCAATTATTCAACCTATCTGGAAAAGAAGGGCAAGCGGCTCGAGCAAGAGGCGCGCGAGGACAGCGGCCGGCAAAAAGCCATCAAGGATGAGCTGGAATGGATCCGGCAGAGCCCTAAGGCGCGGCAGACCAAATCGAAAGCGCGGATTAAGAGCTTTGATCAGCTGGTGCAGGCGCAGGAAAACCGCACACCGGGCAAGGCGCAGATCGTTATCCAGACCCCCGAACGGTTGGGCAGCAAGGTGATCGAAGTTAAGAATGTTGCCAAAGCCTATGGTGATAAGCTTTTGTTCGAAAATCTGTCTTTTTCGGTTCCGCCTGGCGGCATTGTGGGTGTCATCGGCCCCAATGGTGCGGGTAAATCGACCCTGTTCAAACTGATCACCGGGCAAGAAACCGCCGATAGCGGCGAGGTGGAATTGGGCGAAACGGTGAAGCTGGGCTTTGTCGATCAGAGCCGCGATGATTTGGACGCGAATAAGAATGTCTGGGAAGAAATTTCCGACGGCGCGGACTTTATGAAGGTCGGCAAGCATGAAATGCCCACGCGCGCCTATGTCGGCGCCTTCAACTTTAAGGGTACCGATCAGCAGAAGAAGGTTGGTCAGCTATCGGGGGGCGAGCGCAACCGTGTGCATATGGCAAAAATGCTCAAACAAGGCGGCAACGTGCTGCTGCTCGATGAGCCGACCAATGATTTGGATGTGGAAACCTTATCCGCGCTCGAAGAAGCGCTGGAAAGCTTTGCCGGATGCGCGGTGGTGATCAGCCATGACCGTTTCTTCCTTGACCGTTTGGCGACGCATATTTTGGCCTTTGAAGGCGACAGCCATGTCGAATGGTTCGAAGGCAATTTCGAAAGCTACGAAGAAGATAAAATCGCGCGGCTGGGCGATGAAGCGACCCGGCCAAGCCGCACAACTTATAAGAAAATGACACGTTAGATCCGGGCCAGCGGTGTGGGCCTCATCACGCTAACAATCACCACCGCTGCCATCGCCGCTACAAATCCCGGGATAATTTCATAAAGTGACGCGCTCCAGCCCAGCGCGATCCAGCCGATAACGACCAGCGCGCCGGTAATCATCCCCGCCATCGCGCCCGCCAATGTCATCCGCGGCCATGTGAGCGCCAGAATGATGACCGGGCCAAACGCCGCACCAAACCCGGCCCAGGCGTTGCTGACCAGGCTCAAGATACTGCTCGATGGATTTTGCGCGAGCAGCATGGCGGCGGCGGCAACCGCAACGACAGACAGCCTGCCCACCGTCACAATCTCCCGCTCGCTGGCGCTGCGGCGGATGAATAAGCGGTATATATCCTCGGTCAATGAGGAGCCGGTTACGAGTAGCTGCGCCGAAATCGTGCTCATGATCGCCGCCAAAATCGCCGCCAGCAGGAAACCAATCGCCAGCGGGGCAAATAAATCCCCGGCGAGCAGGATGAAAATGGTTTCGGGGTCCGCCACCGCCAACCCCTTTTGTTCGGCGTAGACCCGCCCGATCAAGCCAACCATCACCGCGCCGCATAGCGTAACCGCCATCCACACCATACAGATATTGCGGGCGAGCGGGATGTCTTTCACCGATCGGATGGCCATAAAGCGCACGATGATATGCGGCTGCCCAAAATAGCCAAGCCCCCATGCTGCGGTGGACAATATGCCGACCGTCGTCGTTCCCGCAAACAGGCTGGTCATGCCGGGGTCGATATCGGTCAGCGCGGCCGCCAGATCGGTGCCCTGCGCCAACCCCTGCCATGCCAACAACGGCACAATCACCAGCGCGATCGCCATAATCGTTCCCTGCACAAAATCGGTCAGGCTCACCGCCAAAAATCCGCCGAGCACAACATAAGCGACAACCACCGATGCGGTGATCCATAATCCGGTTTGATAATCCGCATTAAAGGCGGTTTGAAACAGCTTCCCGCCCGCGACCAGGCCCGATGCCGAATAGAGCGCAAAAAATACGATAATCACGATGCTGGCGGTCAACCGCAAAATATGCCGTTGATCGCCGAAACGGTTGCCCAAAAATTCCGGGATCGTGAGCGCATTACCATAGCTTTCGGTCTGGGCGCGCAGCCGGGGGGCAACGATAATCCAATTGAGCAAAGCGCCGGTAAACAGACCGATCGCAATCCAAGCCTCCGCCAGGCCCGAAATATATAACGCGCCGGGCAGCCCGAGCATCAGCCATCCCGACATATCGGAAGCCCCCGCCGCAAGCGCGGTGACGGCGGGCCCCAGTTGCCGCCCCGACAGCAGATATTCGGCGCTGTTCGCGGTGGATTTGCGCCAGGCATAAATGCCAATGCCAAGCATTAAGACGAAATAAGCCGACAGGCTGATGATGGTTCCATTTGGCATGATTCGTCTCCCGCTGTTATTGCTTTTGAACCAAGCTTAGCCGAATAGGGATCAAGGGACCAGCCATTGTCCTTGCCACGCTCCGGCGGCGTCATTCCAACGAAACATCGCCCGGCGGTGACCTCGATTGGCGAGATAAAGCCAATCAACCCGGTCAAAAATGACATATAAAACCGCGAAATTATCGCGCGCGGGGGCAAGTTGATCTTCCGTGGGTTTGATACCCTCGATCCATTCAGGTAGCCCCGATGTCGGCGCGTCGCTGATGCCGCCCGGCGCATTTTCGGCCATATAGCATCGCCGCGCAAAAAGCGTCGATTCGCGCCATGCTGCGTCAATTGCGGGGCTATCTGTTTCAATTTGCCCATGACCGGTGAGCCGCAATTGCAGCTTGGCCGGCTCGTCATAAATTAGCACGGATATTTTATTGGAGCCCGCCAGTTGGCCTACTTTGTCGCCCCGGCTGTCGGTGTGAAAGCGCAGGCGACGGGCTTCCCAATCGCATTCACGCAGGATCATCACGCGCTGGCTTGGCATGCCGCCCGCATCAACCGTAGCAACGACGGGCGTATGCGCGGCGCAATGCCGGTCCTGCGCGCCGCGAAGCAGCAATGCGCGCGCCTCAGCAAGGCTGAGCATCAGATCATCGTAAAAAGCGGGTATCTCGCCGCTCATGCCGCCGAAAATTCCCCGCTGATCTCGTCAAGCACATGCAATTTGCCGTCGCTGATCGCGAAGAAGGCGCCGTGTAAGGTCAGCTCCCCGCCGGCTTCCTTTTCGCTTATGCATGGAAAACTGCGCAAATTGGCGAGGCTGACTTTTACCGCCGCCAATTCCATCGCGCGTTCGGCGGCGCTCCCGCTGGTGCCGTGTGCTGCGGCCACCTCCGCCTGCGCATCATCGAGCAAGCTGATCCAATCGGCGATGAAGCGGCCTTCGCCAAAATCCGCGCCTTCCATCTGCTTGGTCAAAGCCGCTCGGCACCCACCGCACAGGCCGTGACCCATCACCACTATCTCTTCCACTTTCAGAAATTGCACCGCAAATTCGAGCGCAGCCGAAACTCCGTGGCGGCCCGGCGTAGTTTCAAAAGGGGGCACCAAGGCGGCGACATTACGCAACACAAAAATCTCGCCGGGGTTGCAATCAAATATCTGTGTGGGGTCAACCCGGCTGTCGGAGCAGGAGATGATCATGACCTTGGGCGATTGCCCTTCGGCCAGTTCCGACCAGCGCTCATGCTGAATTTTCCAAGCCTGCCTGCGAAATCGCTGATAGCCATCAACAAGATTGGTAAACAGCGTCATGGAATGGCCCCTTTTGGTTGCAATTTGCGCATCCCTAAACTGCCATTTTCGGGGTGGCAAGCGGGTAGAAAAATCCCTAGACCAAAAGCCATGAATGAAGTGACCCGTATAGAGCCCGAGAATAACCCGCAAGCGCGCCCGCGCAAGCCCGACTGGATCCGCGTAAAAGCCCCAACCAGCAAAGGCTATCACGACACGCGCAAGCTGATGCGTGATTTGAACCTCAACACGGTTTGTGAAGAGGCGGCTTGCCCGAATATCGGCGAATGCTGGACCAAAAAGCACGCAACGGTGATGATCTTGGGCGATGTCTGCACCCGGGCCTGTGCCTTTTGCAATGTCAAAACCGGCATGCCCAAAATGGTCGATCCGTTAGAGCCGGAACATGTCGCCATCGCCGCTGCGAAACTTGGCTTGGAGCATATTGTCATCACATCGGTGGACCGCGATGATTTGCCCGATGGCGGGGCTGGGCAATTTGTGAAGGTGATTAACGCGCTGCGCCGCAATACGCCCGGCACCACGATCGAAATTCTCACGCCCGATTTTCGCAATAAGGCGGACGCCGCGGTGGAAGCCATCGTCACTGCACGGCCCGATGTTTATAATCATAATCTGGAAACCGTGCCGCGGCTCTACCCCGCCATCCGGCCCGGCGCGCGTTATTATGCCTCGATCCGCCTGCTGGAAACCGTGAAGCGCCACGATCCGTCGATCTTCACCAAATCGGGTATTATGCTAGGGCTGGGTGAGGAGCGGCTGGAGGTGCATCAGGTGATGGATGATATGCGCAGCGCCGATATCGATTTCCTGACCATGGGCCAATATTTGCAGCCCACACCGCGCCATACCAAGGTGATGGATTTCATCACGCCTGCCGCCTTTGACGCCTATGCCGCCATCGCGCGCGCCAAAGGTTTTTTGCAAGTCGCCGCCAGCCCGCTGACCCGTTCGAGTTACCATGCGGGCGACGATTTTGCGCAAATGCGTGCCGCGCGCGAGGCAAAATTGGCCAAGGCGGCGGTTTAGGCTTAAAAAGCATGCCCCGCCATCACGAGCGCCGTTCCTTGCCATATAGCGCCGCGCAAATGTATGATCTGGTCGCTGATGTTCGCGCCTATCCGCAATTTCTACCCTGGGTGAGCGCCATTCGCGTGCGTCAAGAAAATGACCAGGAAATGCTCGCCGACATGGTGGTCGGTTTCAAAAGTTTGCGCGAAACGTTCAGCTCACGGGTGGTAAAACAGCCAAAATCAGCGATTATCGTCGATTATCTCGATGGTCCGATGAGGAGCCTACACAATCAGTGGCTTTTTGAAGATGTGCCCACCGGCGGGTCACAGGTTGATTTCAGCGTCGATTTCTCGTTTCGCAATGCGTTATTTGAAGCCATGGCCGGACAGTTTTTTGACAGCGCATTGCGCAAAATGACCG
This sequence comes from Sphingomonadaceae bacterium, assembly GCA_021732525.1. Taxonomy (GTDB): domain Bacteria; phylum Pseudomonadota; class Alphaproteobacteria; order Sphingomonadales; family Sphingomonadaceae; genus Sphingorhabdus_B. The sequence goes on from JAKFUU010000004.1 coordinate 7,546, forward strand.
GGGCCTTCGTGGGCCGGGCGGATGCGCTTTACGGTTGATTATGGGTCTAGTCGCCGTCATGCTGAACTTGTTTCAGCATCCATTTCTCGGCTGTAACAGATGATGCAGTCTATATAGAAACTCAGAGCTTTTCTCTTATCTGCAGCCGCTGGCTAAGCTTCGCAATGGACCCTGAAACAAGTTCAGGGTGACGGGGTATGTGTTGGCAGCAACAGTTCCAACGCATATTGCGCGGCCGAAAGGCGGATTTCCGCGCGCGATAAATGATTGCCCAATTGCTTGACTTCGGCAAAGACATCTTCGGGATCCTGTCCTTTTTTGGCCAAGGCAAAGACCACCGTGCCGACCGGCTTGTCGTCGCTGCCGCCGTCCGGTCCGGCAACCCCGCTTACAGCCACCGCGACATCCGCGCCGCTTTTGGCGAGCGCGCCCAGCGCCATCGCCCAAGCGGTCGCCACCGAAACCGCGCCAAAGGCATCGATTATGTCGCGGTTAACGCCGAGTATTTCGGTTTTGGCTTCGTTGGCATAGGTGACGAAGCCATATTCAAAAATCGCGCTGCTGCCCGGAATTTCGGTGATCGCCGCGCTAACAAGGCCGCCCGTGCAGCTTTCCGCCGTTGCCACTTTGCGGCCCGCCGCTGCATTTTCGCGCACGACGCGGCGCGCCAATGCGGAAACCGCCGCTGGCAAGATTGAATGTGATGATTTTGCGCGCGCCATTCAATTTTCCGCCCGGAATAAAGTCGCGATCGCTTGCGCCGCGATGCCTTCTTCCCGGCCCGTAAAGCCCAGCCGCTCGGTCGTGGTCGCCTTTACCGATATTTGACCGATATCGACCATCATTATTCCGGCCAACCGTTGCCGCATGGCTTGACGGTGCGGGCCAATTTTTGGGGCTTCGCAGATGATCGTCACGTCGGCATTGGCAAGGCCGTAACCCGCGCCGCGCGCAAGTTCCACCGCATGGCGCAAAAATTGATCCGACGAAGCGCCGCGCCATTTGGCATCGCTCGGCGGGAAATGATCGCCAATATCGCCCAGCGCCATTGCGCCCAATATCGCATCGGTCAGCGCGTGGATCGCCACGTCCGCATCGCTGTGACCCGCAAGACCGCTGTGATGATCAATCTTGATGCCGCAAAGCCAAAGCTCTTCGCCTTGGGTCAGCTTATGCACATCGAACCCGGTGCCGGAACGGACGGCGGGAAAGGTCATTCTATTCTCCTGATTTTGGCTAAAATCGCCGGCAAATGTATATTTATGAAGCGTTTCATCGCCCGGCACGATGGCGACATTATAACCGGCGGCCATCGCCATGCGGGCATCATCGGTGGCCTCTTGCGCGCTGTCCCATTTGCGGTGTGCGTCCAATATGGCGTCATAACGAAAGGCTTGCGGCGTTTGAACCCGCCATAAATGTGCGCGCGGCACGGTCTCTCCCATAATCGCGCCGCCCCGCGCGAGGCTATCGACGACGGGCAGCGCAGGGACCGCGCCGGGATTTTCGGTTAGCGCTGCGATCAAATCATCAATCACCCGCGCAGGCAAAAATGGCCGTGCCGCATCATGGATCAACACCGCACCGGGCGGTTGATCCGCGAGCGCCTCGAGCGCGTGGCGCACGCTGTCGCGCCGGGTTTCGCCGCCCGTTACAAATATCGCATCGGGTAGCCCGGCCAAGGCGTGACGCGCCCAAACCTCTTGCCCTGCGCCGATAACGACGATCACGCGCGAAATCGCCGGATGCGCCGATAGGGTCATATAGCTATGGCGCAGCATCGGGTGACCTTGCAGAGTGCGATATTGCTTAGGCAGATCACCGCCCACGCGGCTACCCGAGCCGGCGGCGACGATAATGGCGGCAATTTGGGGGATGGACGGCATGATACGCTTTAACCAGACTGCTCTTGCTCGCCAAGCGCAATAAGGATAAAGGCTGCCCAAATTTTAGGCAATTTAGCATATTATGAAACTGAAACCCATACAGATTGGCCCGATCACGATTGGCAGCCCAGTTATTTTGGCGCCGATGACCGGTGTGACCGACCTGCCGTTTCGCCGGCTGGTGCGGCGTTATGGCTCAGGCTTGAATGTGACCGAAATGATCGCCAGCCAGGCGATGATCCGCGAAACCCGGCAATCGATGCAAAAGGCGGCTTGGGACAAGATCGAAGAGCCGGTGTCGATGCAGCTTGCCGGATGCGATCCGCAAGCGATGGGCGACGCCGCCAAGCTGAACGCGGATTTGGGCGCGGCAATTATCGATATCAATATGGGTTGCCCGGTGAAAAAGGTGGTGAACGGCTTTGCCGGTTCCGCCTTGATGCGCGACCTGCCGCTCGCCGCTGACCTTATCGAAGCGACGGTAAAAGCCGTGTCGGTGCCCGTGACGGTAAAAATGCGGATGGGCTGGGATCATAGCAGCCTGAACGCGCCTGAGCTGGCGCATATTGCCGAGGATCTGGGCGCAAAGATGATCACCGTCCATGGCCGCACGCGCAGCCAAATGTATAAGGGGCAGGCCGATTGGGCTTATATCCGTAAAGTGAAGGATGCGGTCAAAATTCCGGTAATCGTCAATGGCGATATTTGCACGATCGAGGACGCCAGGACGGCGCTCGAACAATCGGGCGCGGATGGGATTATGGTGGGGCGCGGCGCTTATGGAAAGCCGTGGTTGCTTGGCCAAATGATGCATGGGTTCGCCGCCGGTGCCCCATTGGCCGATCCTGCCATTGATGAACAATATCGGCTGATCGTTGAACATTATCATGCGATGATCGAACATTATGGGGTGACGATTGGCGTGCCATGTATGCGCAAGCATATCGGCTGGTATACCAAGGGTTTGAGTGGATCGGCCGAGTTTCGCAACCATGTGAACCGGATCGATGACCCGGCCATCGTGCTGGATGAACTGGCGCGTTTTTATGAGCCGCTGATGACGCAGCCATTCATGACCGCACGGGCGGCGTAACGTCAAAATGACAACCGATGTTGGCCCCGATGCGCTGCAGATTCTGGCCAATATTCCATTGCCTTTATTGTTGATCAATCGCGTTAATGAGGTGGCCTATGCTAATAACGCGGCCGAGGATTTTTTTGGCCGCAGCAAAAAGAAAATAATCGGTATATCGGCGGGCGAGATATTGAAATTTACCGATAATGTAATGATGCGATTATTGGATTTTGCCAGCGGCGACATCAGCGCGCAAGGCACGGGGATTAAAACCCGCGCGGGCGTTACATATTCGGATATTTTCGTGAGCATCATGGCGGACCATCCCGATTGGCGTTTGGTGATAATTTCGCCGCGCCATGGCGGACGCGCGCAAACGGGCGAGCTGGATCAAGCCGGCGCGCAGCAAGCGATCGGCGCGCCTGCCATATTGGGTCATGAGATTAAAAATCCGCTCGCCGGTATCAAGGGCGCGGCGCAATTACTGGCGCGAAAGGTGGACGCGGGCGCGCAGGCGCTGACCGACTTGATAGTGACCGAGGTTGACCGGATCGCCCGGCTGCTCGATCAAATGCAGAGCCTAAGCAACGCTGCGCCGCGCCATTTGGAGCCGGCCAATGTGCATCAAGTGATTGAACGGGCGATCCGCTCGGTGCGCGCCGCCAACCGCGCTTTGCCCGAAATTTCGATCAATTATGATCCGTCTTTGCCCGATGTCTTGATGGATCAAGATGCCATGGTCCAGATATTGATCAACCTCGTCCAAAATGCCGTCGATGCGTCGGATAATCAGAGCGATTCTTATGTCGGGATTACCACGCGATTTGTGATGGGCGGGGAATATCGCGACGCTGGCGAAGATAAGCGTTTGGTCAAGCTTCCGGTTGAAATCTGCATTTCCGATAATGGGCCCGGCGTTCCGCCGCGGATCGAAAGCGAGCTTTTTTCTCCCTTTGTCACCACCAAACGGGATGGGCAGGGGCTTGGTCTGGCAATCGTGCGCAAATTGGCAAATCAAATGAACAGCCGGATTTTATACGAAAGAGATATATCCGCGGGGATAACCTATTTTCGGTTGTTTATGCCGGTCGCATCCAATGGAAATTTGAAATGAATAGCCGCAAAATCCTTCTTGTCGAAGATGATCCATCGATTGGCATTGTCATTTCTGCGGGCCTGGCCGCCGAAGGGATCGACACCGAAATATGCGATAGCATCGCCTTACGCGATGCCGCCTTGGCCAGCGCGCGTTATGATTTGATGATCACCGATGTCATCCTGCGCGATAGCGACGGATTGGCCAATCTGGCCCCCGTTAAAGCGGCACATCCCGATATGCCGATTATCGTTATTTCGGCGCAAAATACCTTGGAAACCGCGGTGCGGGCCAGCGAAATTGACGCATTTGAATATTTTCCAAAGCCGTTCGATCTCAACGAATTGATCATGGCGGTAAAGCAAGGGATGGACCGCCGGTCGCGTCAATCGGATCAAACCAGCAGCTTGGTTGAGGCCAATATGCCGATGGTTGGGCGCAGCGCCGCGATGCAGGAGGTATATCGCATGGTCGCCCGGTTGCTGCGCAATGATCTGTCGGTGTTGATTTTGGGCGAAAGCGGTACGGGCAAAGAGTTGGTTGCCGAGGCGATCCATAATCTTGGCCACCGCAAAACCGGGCCATTTGTCGCGGTCAATATGGCGGCGATCCCGGCCGAATTGATCGAATCGGAATTATTTGGTCACGAAAAAGGCGCCTTCACCGGGGCGGTGGGGCAGGCGATTGGCCGTTTTGAACAAGCGCAGGGCGGCACGTTATTTCTCGATGAAATTGGCGATATGCCCAAACATGCGCAAACCCGGCTATTGCGGGCGCTGCAAAGCGGGGTGATCAGCCGTGTGGGCGGTAAGGCCAGCATCCGTTTGGATGTGCGGATTATCGCGGCAACGCATCAAAATTTGGAACAGCAAATTGCCGCCGGAAAATTTCGTGAAGATTTATTTTACCGGTTGAATGTGGTACCAATCGCTATGCCGCCGCTGCGCAAACGGCCCGAAGATATTGCTTTGTTGGCGCAGCATTTCTTGGGGCTTGCGGCAAAAGAGGGGCTGCCCTTGCGGCGTTTGGACGGTGGTGCGATCGATTGCTTGTCGCAGATGGGCTGGCGCGGCAATGTTCGCGAGCTTAAAAATCTGATTTATCGGTTGGCGCTGGTTTCGCGGGAGGATGTCATTTCCGAAGCGACCATATTGCAGACGGTTGAACCTTCCGAATCCGCTGAACCATCGGCCGAAGGATGCAGTTTCGACGCAGCGGTAACGCAGTTTCTTGGCACAAGCCAAACGCGCGGCCATCAAAAACAGATTTATCCGCGCGCTCTGGCCGCTTTTGAATATCCGCTGCTCAAAACCATAATGAAACAGGCGCGGGGCAACCAGCTTAAAGCCGCCGCATTATTGGGGATTAATCGCAACACCTTGCGGAAAAAACTGTTGGAACATGGCTTATCAGGGTTTGGAACGGGGACGGGAACAGCCGAAGGCACCGGGTGAGCCGTTTAGGCTGTGTTGACATTCAAATGCTCAATTTTTCATAAAACAATATTGTCATTCCCGCGCAGGCGGGGAACGCAGTGATCGCAGATCAATCCATCACCCGGCATCGAATTTTATACTGCGCGACCGTGTAAACTTAGCGCTCAGGTGATGGATTCCCGCCTGCGCGGGAATGACGAAGCTTTCTATATCAGAGAGATAACGCTTGAATATCAACACCACCTAGAGCATTGCGCGAAAAAGTGGGAACCGGTTTTTCGCATAAAGCGATGCGACAACGAAGTGATAGAGTGGGCGGTGTGTTTCAGATTTCACGCAGCGCGCTCTAACCCGCTTCATTGCGACAAGAACATTGATTTTGTGCTTTTCAAGCAACGGTTTTACTGCAATAGTGTCCTAATGGCAACAGATGCGCTGAATGATCGCCCGACGCTGATGCGGCTTTACCGCAAAGGGCTTGCGTCTTTTGCCGATTGGATCGGCAATGAACGTTCGGTCCAAACTTTAGAAATCGGCAGCGTTGCGGCGATTATCCTAATCGGCATTTTTACGGTCAATCTTTTATCCAATCAAACGGGCGATACCGAACCGCTGTCTCCGGCGATGACGGCGTTCCTTCTGGTGGCCAATCTGTTGCCCGCTACTATCTTATTGGTCATGATCGGCCGGCGGATGGCGCTGCGCAGGGCCAGGCGTGTCAATGCGGACAGCAAAAAGGGATTGCATGTTCGGTTGGTCGCGATATTTTCGCTAATCTCGGCGACGCCGACATTGTTGCTGGTAATATTCGCCTCGCTATTGTTCCAAAGCGGGGTTCAATTTTGGTTTTCCGGCACGGCGAGAGGCATATTGGAAAATGCCGGCGAATTGGCGTCAGGATATAATCAGGAAAAAATGCGCGATGTGGGCGAAGAAACCGCGACCATGGCCAATGATTTCCGCAATTATTTGAACCAAACATCAGCCGACGACCCGGAATTTCTCAAAGCCTATTTTACTCAGGTTTTGAACCGGAAATTGAGCGAATCCGCGATTATCACCATAGCCGGCGACGGCAGCCAAAATGTCGCGGCGGTCATATCGCCCAATGAGGAGCGCAAGGGCGAATGGATCGACGCGGAATATATTCGCCGGATTGACACGGGCGAAAATATGGTTGTTGCGATAAAAAATGATCAAATCATCGCCATCACGCAAATTTTTGAAGAACCGCGATCCTATCTATATGCCAGCCGCGCCGAGACCGTGCCGACATTCCGCCTGGGTGCCAAGGCGCAATCGGTGCTTCGGGATTATCGCGCCATGGAACGGCGATCGCGAAGTTTGCAAATTCAGTTTAATGCGGCGCTCTATCTCATCTCCCTGCTGATCATCGGGGTCACGGTATGGGTGGCGTTGATTGTCGCCGACCGATTGGTAAAGCCGGTGACCCAGCTTGTGGCCGCGGCCCAAAAAATTGCCGATGGCGATTTGGCCGCGCGCGTCGATGTAACCGATTTACGCGCCGATGAGGTTGGGTTTTTATCGCAATCTTTTAACCGGATGACGCAAAGATTGGAGAGTCAAACCGGTACGTTAATGGCGGCCAATCGGCAATTGGATGATCGCCGCGCGTTCATTGAAACGGTTTTGGAATCGGTAACCGCCGGGGTTATCAGCCTGGATCCGCAAGGAACGGTGCGGCTGGCCAACTCCACCGCGGAGAGGTTGCTTTCGGGCAAGCGCGACACGATCGTTGGCGAAAAATTCAGCGAAATTGCCCCGGAAATGTCGGATATGATCGGCAAGGGGCAAAACAGTGCCGTTTTGCAACTGGGCGGCGGCCCCGAACCGCTGACCATTGCGGTCAAAATTGTGACCGACCTGCAAGGCAGCGTGGTGACATTTGAAGATATCAGCCAGCAATTGGCGGATCAACGCCGCGCGGCTTGGTCCGATGTTGCCCGCCGGATTGCGCATGAGATTAAAAATCCGTTGACCCCGATTCAATTGGCCGCCGAACGGTTGCAACGCCGTTTTGGCAAACAAGTCAAAGAGGGCGGCCCGATATTCGAACAGTTAACCGGCACAATCATTCGGCAGGTCGGCGATTTGCGCAATATTGTCGATGAATTTTCGGCCTTTGCGCGCATGCCCAAACCGTCATTTCGCAAGGAAGATCTGAATGACATTATTGGCCGCGCGATATTCCTATATGAAGTGGCGCATCCCGATATCCGTTTTGTCTATAACCGTCCTGAAACCACGCCTTTTTTAACTTGCGACCGGCGGCAACTGGGTCAAGCCTTTACAAATATTATGAAAAATGCGGTTGAGGCAATTTCGGAAAATGCGGTTGAAAATGGTTGCATAACAATTGACCTTGCCGCCGACGATGACCGTGTCCGCGTTTGTTTCCGCGATAATGGGCCGGGGCTTCCCGAACAACGGGAGCGGATCATCGAACCTTATGTGACAACGCGAACCACCGGTTCAGGCCTGGGTCTGGCGATTGTTCACAAAATTGCCGAGGAACATTTCGCGGAAATTAGCTTTGGCGACGCGCCAGACGGCGGCGCCGAAATTCGCATCGATTTTTTTCCATCCATCATCGCGCAGCGAACAGGGGACGATTTTCAAGCTGAAAACAGCAAAAAATAAAGGCAATATATGGCGTTAGACATTTTAATTGTGGATGATGAAAAGGATATTCGGGATCTGGTCGCCGGGGTTCTGGATGATGACGGCTATCAAAGCCGGACGGCAGCCACCGCCGATGCCGCTTTGGCGGCGGTTGACGAGCGTTTGCCATCGCTGATTTTGCTCGATGTTTGGCTGCGCGGGTCATCGATGGACGGGATTGAATTGTTGCAGCTGTTAAAGCAAAAACATCCCAAAATTCCGGTGATCGTCTTTTCCGGCCACGGCAATATTGACACCGCCGTCGCCGCCGTGCCGCATGGTGCCGTCGATTTTCTGGAAAAACCGTTTCAGGCGGAAAAATTGCTGCATCTGGTATCGAAAGCCACCGAAACGACAAGATTGCGGGAAGAGAATGAAACGCTGCGCGCCAAAATTGGCCATGCCGAAGAGTTGACGGGATCATCAGCGGCAATTAATCATGTCCGCGCTACGCTTAAGAAGGTTGCATCCACCGGAAGCAGGGTGCTGATCACCGGGCCGGCGGGCGTCGGCAAAGAGGTCGCCGCGCGTTTGCTGCATAATTGGAGCCCGCGAGCGGATGCGCCCTTCGTTTCGGTTAGCTCCGCCAGACTGGCGTCGGATCGCTTTGAGGTTGAGCTTTTTGGCATAGAGGAAAACGGCGTTTTGATGAGCGCGGGCATGCTGGAACGCGCCAACGGCGGAACGATTTTCCTCGATGAGGTGGCCGATATGCCATTGACCACGCAAAGCAAGATCTTGCGCGTGCTGACCGATCAAAGCTTTACCCGCGTGGGCGGAAACCGCCAAATACGGATTGACGTTCGGTTCATATCGGCAACCGCGCGCGATTTGCAGGTCGAAATAGCCGAGGGCCGGTTTCGCGAAGATTTATTCTATCGTTTGAATGTCGTTCCCGTTGAAATCCCGCCATTATCGATGCGGCGAGAGGATATTCCCGATTTGGCGCATTATTATGCCGCGCGCTTCACCGCCGATCTGCGCGTTGCCGCGCCGGAGATATCGGGTGATGCCGTCGCGGCCTTACAAGCCTGCGAATGGCCCGGCAATGTACGTCAGCTGCGAAATATCATCGAACGAACCATCATTTTGGCCCCGGCGGACCGGCTAAAACAGATTGACGCCGATATGCTGCCCGCCGAAGTGACCAATCGCTATGAGAGTTCGGAGCAGAATATCACCTCATTAATGGCTGCACCGCTGCGTGAAGCGCGCGAATCCTTTGAGCGCGAATATTTGCAGGTCCATATTAAGCGTTTCTCCGGCAATATCTCGAAAACCGCAAATTATGTGGGCATGGCAAGATCCGCGTTGCACCGCAAGCTGAAATTGCTTGGCATCAGCATGCGCAAAAATGGCGATGAGGGTGAAAACCTTTAGAGTATCGCGCGAAAAAGTGGGCACCGGTTTTTCACGCGATGCTTTAGGCTGTGTTGACATTCAAATGCTAAATTTTTCATCAAACAATATTGTCATTCCCGCGCAGGCGGGAATCCATCACCTAAGCGTTAAGTTTACACGGTTGCGTAGTGTAAAATTCGATGTCGGGTGATGGATTCCCGCCTGCGCGGGAATGACGAAGCCTTCTAAATCAGAGATATAACGCTTGAATATCAACAGACCCTAGAGCGTGATGACATATAACTGATCCGTCATTGCGAGGAGCGCAGCGACGAAGCAATCTAGGGTTGTGCGCCGGTGACACTGGATTGCCGCGCTTCGCTCGCAATGACGAGGAGAATCAATTTAACGTCATCACTCTCTAGGGGTTTGGGCCGCATCATCAACCTTGAACCCACCGGTTTTCGGCCGTTATTTTTTGGGCGTCAGCTTCAATAGGCGGCCCGATGAACCATCCTCCAATAGCCATAAGGCGCCATCGGGCCCGGTTTCAACCTCACGAATGCGCGCGCCCATTTTCCATTCATCGGCCTTTACGGCATTTGCTCCCTTAATTTGAACCCGCACCAAAGCCTCACCGCTGAGCGCGCCGAGAAACATTGAATTTTTCCATGCAGGGAAGAGATCGGCATTGTAAAAGGTCAACCCGCTTGGCGAAATGGCGGGGTTCCAAAAGGCTTTGGGCGCTGCAAATCCGTCGCCCGCGCGGTGATCGGGAATATCGCGGCCATCATAATGATTGCCGTTGGATACTTTGGGATAACCATAATTGGCCTTGGGCAAGACGAGATTCAGCTCATCCCCGTGCGCGGGACCCATTTCTTGATTCCACAGCTGGCCTTTGGCATCAAAGGCCAGGCCAAGCGGGTTGCGATGGCCGAGCGACCAAATTTGGGAGCGTACCGCGTTGCCTTCGACATAAAAGGGATTGTCTTTCGGGATGCTGCCATCGGGATAAAGCCGGACGATCTTGCCCAAATTGCTGTTCATATCTTGTGCAGGATCGAATTTTTGCCGTTCGCCCGATGCGATGAATAGATATTTGCCATCGGGCGAAAAAGCCAAGCGGTGACCAAAATGGCCGCGACCCGTTACTTTGGGATATTGGGACCAGATGACCTTGAGACCTTCGAGTGCTGCGCCGCCCGCCGCCGCCATATTAAGCTTTGCCATGCCAACAACCGCGCCGCGGGTGTTATTTTCGCTGGCTTCGGCCCAGCTCAAGTAAATATGGCCGCTGGCCGCAAAATCGGGGGCCAATATCACGTCGCCCAAACCCCCTTGGCCGCCATAATCAACCTTGGGAATATTCTTAACTTCAACGGCCCCGCTATCTTTGCTCCATAGCATCAGCTTGCCATTTTTCTGTGTGATCAAGGCCGCAGAACCACCCGGCAAAAATGTCATCGCCCAAGGTTCGTTGAAAGTCGCCACGGCTTCCATGTTAAAGGGCGTATCGTTCGCGCCAGCCGATAGGTTGGCAGAATTGGCGTTGGAACCGCTCGGCGCGCAGCTGATAACGGCGACCGCGAAAGTGGCAAGCAAGGGGGCGGGGAGGCGCATAGGATTGTCCTTTTGATAGAGGTTCGACGGATTTTGCCACTCTATCGCGGTTAATGCAACAATATCGGTTGCAAAAATAGCCGATGCGGTCTAAGGGACTTTTATCCCGAAATAGTGATAAGAATTTGGGGCTGGCGCTGAAAAGGGCCGGCACGGTTTTTGTCGCGGTTCGGATGCTGCATTTTGCCCAAGGACCAAGCTTGACCGATATAGAAACCCTGACCCCATTGATCGCGCCCGAAACCGAAGCGCTCGGTTTTGATCTGGTGCGCGTGATCTGGCTGAGCGGTGATGACGGGCTGACGTTGCAGGTGATGGCTGAGCGGCCCGACACGCGGCAATTGGTGATCGAAGATTGCGCCGCGCTGTCCCGGCGGATTTCGGAGAAATTTGACGCGCTCGACCCGATTGCGGAGCCTTACCGGTTGGAGGTTAGCTCGCCGGGAATCGACCGTCCGTTAACGCGGCTGGGGGATTTTGCCGATTGGACCGGGCATGAGGCGAGCGTCAAGCTTGCCGCGCTGGTGGATGGCCGCAAGACATTGCGCGGTAATTTGCTGGGTGTTGACGATGCCGATATCGCCATTGACGACCGCAAAAATGGCCATGTTGTTTTCCGCATGATCGATGTGGAAAGCGCAAAGCTTATCTTGACAGACCGGCTGATTGCGGCGACTGCGCCCGTCATAATCGGCGGCGTGGATTTGGTCGAGCAAGACGATTTCCCGGAAAATGAATGGCCCGAAGACGAACAGGAAGAATAGAATATGGCAAATCCGATTTCCGCCAATAAGGCAGAATTGCTGGCAATTGCAAATGCGGTTGCAACGGAAAAAATGATCGATAAGGCGATTGTCGTCGAAGCGTTGGAAGAAGCGATCCAGCGGGCGGCGCGCGCGCGTTATGGTGCGGAAAATGATATCCGCGCTAAGCTTGATACGCAAACCGGTGACCTGCGCTTGTGGCGCGTGGTCGAAGTGGTTGACGAAGTTGAGGATTATTTCAAGCAAGTCGATGTGAAGCAAGCCGATAAGCTGGAAAAAGGCGCGAAAGTGGGCGATTTCATCGTCGATCCGCTGCCGCCGGTTGATCTGGGCCGGATCGATGCGCAATCGGCCAAACAGGTGATTTTTCAGAAAGTTCGCGATGCCGAGCGCGAGCGGCAATATGAAGAATTTAAGGACCGGGCTGGCGAAATTATCACCGGGGTCGTCAAATCGGTCGAATTTGGCCATGTGGTTGTTGATCTTGGCCGCGCCGAGGGCGTCATCCGCCGCGATCAGCAAATTCCGCGTGAGGCGGTGCGCAATGGCGACCGCGTCCGCGCGCTGATCATGAAGGTCGTGCGCGAAAATCGCGGCCCGCAAATTTTGCTCAGCCGCGCGCATCCCGACTTTATGAAAAAGCTGTTCGCACAGGAAGTACCCGAAATTTACGACGGCATCATCGAGATTAAGGCCGCGGCGCGCGATCCGGGCAGCCGCGCGAAAATCGGCGTGATCAGCTATGATAGCTCGATCGGCCCGGTCGGTGCCTGTGTCGGGATGAAGGGCAGTCGCGTGCAAGCGGTGGTGCAAGAAATGCAAGGCGAAAAAATCGACATCATTCCCTGGTCCGAAGATGCCGCGACCTTCATCGTCAATGCGCTGCAACCCGCAACCGTCAGCCGAGTGGTGATTGACGAGGATGAAAACCGCATCGAAGTGGTCGTACCCGACGATCAGCTATCGCTGGCGATCGGCCGCCGGGGCCAAAATGTGCGGCTCGCATCGCAGCTTACGGGGCGCGGCATCGACATTATGACCGAGGCCGAATCGAGCGAAAAACGGCAGAAGGAATTTGTCGAACGTTCCGAAATGTTCCAAAATGAACTCGATGTCGATGAGACATTGGCGCAGCTTTTGGTCGCCGAAGGCTTTGGCGAGTTGGAGGAAGTGGCTTATGTTGCGGCGGAAGAAATCGCGCTGATCGAAGGTTTCGACGAGGATTTGGCGGCCGAATTGCAAAGCCGCGCGCAAGAGGCGTTGGAGCGCAAGGAAGAGGCATCGCGCAGCGAGCGCCGCGAATTGGGCGTCGAAGATGCCTTGGCGGAACTGCCGCATTTGACCGAAGCAATGCTGGTGGTGCTGGGCAAGGGCGGGATCAAGACGCTCGACGATCTGGCCGACCTTGCCACCGATGAGCTGATCCAAAAGGCGCGCGGCGACGCGCGCCGGAACAATAATAACGATCGCAGCGATCGCAATGAACGCAAGCGCGCCGATGAAAAACCAGGCATTCTTGCCGTCTTTGGCCTGTCAGAAGAACAGGGCAATGAGATTATCATGGCCGCCCGCGCGCATTGGTTTGACGATGAACCGGGGTTCGACGATGAACCGGGATCAGAAAATGAGGAGGACGCCCTTGCCGCGGACGCTTCTCAATGAAACCGGTCAGGCTGTAAAAAAAGCGGTTCCGGTTCGCAAATGCATCTTGACGCGCGCATGCGCGGACAGCGATGCACTCATTCGGCTGGCGCTTGGCCCTGACGGCGATGTTGCACCGGATATCAACGCCAAAGCGCCGGGACGCGGCGCTTGGATTGGTGTGACGGCAGCGGAATTGACCGAGGCACAGGCCAAGGGCAAGCTTGCCGGCGCGTTGAAACATGCATTCAAGGTTAAGATTTTGGCGCTGCCCGATGAATTGGCGGCGCGGATCAGCGCGGCCTTGCAAAAAGGCTGGCTTGACCGGCTGGGGCTGGAGGCGCGGGCGGGCAACTTAATTTGCGGTGCGGATAAGATCGATGCGGCGGCGCGCGCGGGGCAAGTGCATCTGCTGCTGCATGCCAGCGACGCCCGCGCGGACGGCATTGGCAAGCGCGATCAATCCTGGCGCGTTGGCACGGGGCGCGAAGGTTCGGGGCAGGGCGGAATCCGCTTGCCCGTGGACCGCGATATCATTTCGCAAGCGTTGGGGCGCAGCAATGCCGTCCATATTGCTTTGACCGACAAAAAAGCGGCCGAGCGCGTGATGCGTCATCTTGGCCGCTGGCTAAATTTCAACGGATGCGGTAACGGTGCGCCCCAAACCGGGGATGAACGCGCCAATATTGATAATCCCCCAAAGAATGAAGAGTAAGGACTGAGTCTGTAATGAGTGACGAAAATGAAAATAAACCGACTTTGACGCGCAAGCCGCTGGGTTTGCGGCGTTCGGTGGAGTCGGGCGAAGTCAAACAGACTTTCAGCCATGGTCGCACCAACAAGGTGGTCGTGGAGGTGAAACGGCGCAAGCTTGTCGGCAAACCGGGTTATGAGCCGGAACCCGAAGCAGCGACTGTGCCGCCCGTTGCTGCGCCGCCGCCGCCGATCGCAGCGCCTGCAAAGCCCGCGACGCCAAATGATATAATGTCACGTCAGGAACGTCAGGCGAAGCTGCTGCGCGAAGCCGAAGAAGCGCGCTTGGGAATGCTCGAAGAAAGCCGCCGCCGCGAAGATGAACAGCGCGCCAAAGCCGCCGAGCTTGAAAAGCAGCGCGCCGAAGATAATCGCAACGCAGAAGCGGCCACGCCATCCCCGCCCCCAGTTATCGAGACGATCGAAGCGGAAACGACACCGGATGAACCAGCCAGCGCGGATTCTGCGGCTCCGCCGCCCGCTGCACGCAAATTCACCCCGGTGGAAACGCCGAAACGCCCCGCGCGCGATGAAAAGAAGAAGGAACCGGCCCGGCCCGGCAAGAATGACCGCGGCGCTGATCGCCGGCAATCGGGCAAGTTGACCGTTAACCGCGCGCTGAATGATGATGAAGGCGCGCGGGCACGCTCGCTCGCCGCGCTCAAACGCGCGCGCGAGAAGGAAAAGCGTATCCAAGGCGGTTTTGGCCGCCGCGAGGCGCAGCCAAAGCAGAGCCGCGAAGTTAAGGTTCCCGATGTGATCACGGTGCAGGAATTGGCCGTGCGGATGGCCGAAAAGGGCAGCGACCTGGTAAAAGCCTTGTTCAATATGGGCATGCCGATCACCGTGAACGAAGCGATTGATCAGGATACCGCAGAATTGCTGGTCACCGAATTTGGCCATATTATGAAGCGCGTTTCGGATGCCGATATTGATATTGTGCATGACGATGACACCGAAAAGGATGACCCGGCCACATTGAAACCGCGCCCGCCCGTTGTCGCGGTGATGGGGCATGTCGATCATGGCAAGACCAGCCTGCTCGATGCGTTGCGCGGGGCCAATGTGACCGCAGGCGAAGCGGGCGGGATTACGCAGCATATTGGCGCCTATCAAGTGGCGACGGGGCAAGGCGGATTGATTACCTTTCTCGACACGCCGGGCCATGAAGCCTTCACTCAAATGCGGCAACGCGGGGCGAGTGTGACCGACATCGTGATATTGGTCGTCGCCGCCGACGATGGTTTGATGCCGCAAAGCATCGAGGCGATCAAACATTGCAAGGCCGCTGGCGTGCCGATGATCGTTGCGATCAACAAAATCGATAAGGACGGCGCAAATCCGCAAAAAATCCGCGAACGCTTGCTTGAACATGAAGTGGTGGTGGAGGCGATGGGCGGCGATGTGCAGGATGTCGAGATATCCGCGCTCAAGAAAACAAACCTGGATGGCTTGATCGAAAAATTGGCGTTGCAGGCCGAATTGATGGAATTGGGCGCGAACCCCGATCGCAGCGCCGAAGCCATCGTTGTCGAGGCGCAGCTCGATAAGGGCCGCGGGGCGGTGGCCACCGTGCTGATCAAGCGCGGCACGCTGCATCGCGGCGATATCTTCGTTGTCGGCTCAGAAAGCGGCAAGGTTCGCGCGATCATCGATGATAAGGGCAAGCCGGTGAAAAAAGCGACGCCGGGCATGCCGGTTGAGGTGCTGGGCCTGTCCGGCGTACCTTCGGCGGGCGATATGCTGACCGTGGTGGAAAATGAAGCGCGCGCGCGCGAAGTCGCGGGTTACCGCAAAGAACAGCAGAATAAGGCGCGCACCACGCAGGCGCCGGTTTCGATGGAAAATCTCTTCTCCAACGTCGCGGCGGACCGGGCGATGGAATATCCGGTGGTGATCAAGGCCGATGTGCAGGGTAGCGCCGAAGCCATTGTCACCGCGCTGAACAATCTGTCGACCGATCTGATCAAGGTGCGGGTTTTGTTAAGCGGTGTGGGCGGGATTACCGAATCGGATATGCAATTGGCGGCAAGCAGCAATTGCCCGCTCATCGGTTTCAACGTGCGTCCCAACAGCAAGGCGGCGGCATTGGCCAAGCGCGACGGCGTGCGGTTGAAATATTTCGATGTGATCTATCACCTCACCGCCGATATCGCCAAGGAAATGGCGGGCGAGCTGGGGCCGGAGATCATCGAAACCGTTGTCGGCCGCGCCGAGGTGAAGGATGTGTTCAAATCGGGCAAACGCGACAAGGCGGCCGGCCTACTGGTTACCGATGGTCTCATCAAAAAAGGTCTCAGCACGCGGCTTACCCGCGAAGATGTCATCATCAGCGCCACGAAAATCGCCTCGCTGCGCCGGTTTAAGGATGATGTGGACGAAGTGCGCGCCGGAATGGAATGCGGCGTCGTGCTTGCCGATACCAATGATGTGCAGCCAGGCGATATGCTCGAAATCTTCGAAGTTGAGGAGCGTGAACGGGTGTTGTGAGGAATGGCCAAGCATAACGATACATCCCCCGAAGGGCGATCGGTCCGGTTGCTGCGCGTGGGTGAGCAATTTCGGCATATTCTATCCGAACTGCTCGCGCGCGGTGAGGTGCATGATGATCTGCTGACCAGCACCAGCGTGAGCGTAACCGAGGTGCGTATGTCACCGGATTTGCGCCATGCCACGGTGTTTATCAAGCCGCTGCTGGGCGCAAATGAAGCCGCGGTGCTCAAGGCGTTGCGCACGCATACTGCCTTTTTTCAGAAAGAAGTCGCAGGCCGGGTCAGCATGAAATATGCGGCGAAGATCAAATTCCTGCCCGATGAAAGCTTCGATCAGGCAGCGCATATTGAACAGCTGCTCTCCGCTCCCAAAGTGCAACAGGATCTGGGCGATAGCGAAGAGTAGAGATACCGAAGAATAATGGCCAAGCTCTATTTTTATTATTCGTCGATGAATGCGGGCAAATCGACCACCTTGCTGCAAGCCGATTTCAACTATCGGGAACGGGGGATGGAAACGATGTTGTGGACGGCGGCGATTGACGGCCGGGGGGGTCGCGGTATCATCAGTTCGCGTATCGGATTGACCGCGAAGGCGCATATTTTTGACGCGGATACCGATATTTTCGCGGCGGTGAGCGCGGAGCATCGCGCGCGGCGATTAGATTGTATCTTGCTCGATGAAGCGCAATTTCTTTCTAAACTTCAAGTATTTGGTTGCGCGCGGGTCGCCGATGATCTTAATATTCCGGTGCTTTGTTACGGCCTGCGCACCGATTTTCAGGGCGAGCTGTTTCCCGGTAGCGCAGGCTTGCTGGGGATCGCGGATGTGTTGGTTGAATTGAAGGCGGTCTGTCATTGCGGCCGTAAATCGAGCATGAATTTGCGGGTGGACGATGATGGCAATGCGGTGAAAGCCGGGGCGCAGACCGAGGTTGGCGGTAATGACCGCTATGTCGCATTATGCCGCAAGCATTTTATGGAGAAAATGGCGTGACGCGCGGCGCAGCGACGAGCGTATCGATCAACGGCTGGATCATTCTCGATAAGCCGCTGGGACTTGGCTCGACGCAGGCAGTGGCGGCGGTGAAGCGCAATTTGCGCGCGGCGGGTTTCGGTAAGGTGAAGGTTGGTCATGGCGGCACGCTCGATCCGCTGGCCACCGGCGTGCTGCCCATTGCGCTGGGGGAGGCGACCAAGCTGTGCGGGCGGATGCTTGATGCCAGCAAGATTTATGATTTCACGGTTAATTTCGGCACCGAAACGGCGGGGCTGGATGCCGAAGGGGAAGTGGTGGCGACGTCCGCCATCCGGCCCACCCTGGAGCAGATAGAAGCCATATTGCCCGAATTTACCGGGCCGATACAACAGATACCACCGGCCTTCTCCGCCATCAAAATAGACGGCAAACGGGCCTATGATCTGGCGCGGGCAGGGATTGAGGTGGAGATGAAGGCGCGGCAGGTGACGGTCTTCGCTCTTAATACACGTCATCCCGGCGGAAGCCGGGATCTCTATAAGGACGGCGCAATAGGTGCAGCGGGAGATTCCGGCTTTCGCCGGAATGACGAGAGTTTAGAAGGTGACTTAAGGTCTGACCGAGGTGACGAGCAGTTGTCGTCCATCACCCTAACCGCGCATGTCTCCAAGGGCACCTATATCCGCAGTCTGGCGCGCGATATTGCTCATGCACTCGGCACGGTCGGTCATGTCACCATGCTGCGGCGGACCAGAGCGGGGCCATTTTCCTTGTCGCAGGCGATTTCGCTGGACAAATTGAATGAAATCGGCGAAGGGGCCGCCGCAACAGAGTTAATTCTGCCGTTGGAGGCAGGGCTGGACGACATCCCGGTCCTTGATCTCACCCCCGAAGCGGCAGGGGCGATCCGGCAGGGCCGCGTTGTTACCGGGATTGCCATGGATGATGGTTTTCATTGGGCGAGAGACGCAGCAATGCGGCCCGTCGCATTGATTGAAATTTCGGCCGGAAAGCTGAAAATCATTCGAGGCTTCAATATTTGACCGATGATGTTCGAAGGAAAATTATGACGATTACCACCATACGTAAAGCCGAATTGGTCCAAGAACATGGCCGGGCCACCGATGATACCGGATCGCCCGAAGTGCAGATTGCGATTTTGACCGAACGGATCAACAATCTAACCGACCATTTTCAATCCAACCATAAAGATAATCATTCGCGCCGCGGCCTTTTGATGATGGTGAATAAGCGCCGGACGCTTCTCGCCTATTTGAAAAAAGTGGATGAGGCGCGTTATGGCAATTTGATTAAGAAGCTCGGTTTACGCAAATAATCCAACCAAACGGCTCCGTTTTCGGGGCCGTTTTTGCATTCCAACCGTTCGAAAATTGGGGTGGCTGCGCAATCAGGCGAAGCCCGCCATTGGGGCATAAGTCCCCAAACGCCGCAGGACGATTTCCTGCAAATTAGCAAGGCCCCGCAGCGCGTAAGGCAATATGGCCGGCGCGTGCGGAAAAGGAAAAAATATGTTTGATGTGAAAAAAGTAGAAATGGAATGGGGCGGACAAACCCTCACTCTGGAAACGGGCCGGATTGCCCGTCAAGCCGACGGCGCGGTGCTCGCGACCCTGGGCGAAACCGTTGTTCTTTGCGCCGTCACGGCGGCAAAATCGGTGAAAGAGGGGCAAGATTTCTTCCCGCTCACTGTGCATTATCAGGAAAAATTCTCCGCCGCTGGCCGGATTCCGGGCGGCTTTTTTAAGCGCGAACGCGGCGCAACCGAAAAAGAAACCTTGGTCAGCCGTTTGATTGACCGTCCAATTCGTCCGTTGTTCCCCGAAGGTTTCTACAATGAAATCAACGTTATTTGTCAAGTGCTCAGCTATGATGGCGAAAATGAACCCGATATTCTTGCGATGGTGGCGGCCTCTGCTGCGCTGACCATTTCGGGTGTGCCTTTCATGGGTCCGATTGGCGCAGCGCGCGTGGGTTATAAAGACGGCGAATATTCGCTAAACCCCAATATGGCCGAAGTTGCCGCTGGCGAACTGGATCTGGTGGTCGCCGCCACGGGCGACGCCGTGATGATGGTCGAATCCGAAGCGAAAGAGCTTTCGGAAGAAATCATGCTCGGCGCGGTGCTCTTTGCCCATGCCGAAATCCGCAAGGTTGCCGGCGCCATCATCGATCTGGCCGAACAAGCCGCAAAAGATCCGTGGGAAATCGATCTGAGCGACAATACGGCGGACATGAAGGCGGAATTGAAAAAGCTGGTCGGCAACGATATTGCGGCGGCCTATAAAATTACCGACAAATCAAAGCGCAGCAATGCGCTGAACGAAGCCCGCGCGGCGGCCAAGGCGCATTTCGCCAGCGCCGAGCCGCAAACGCAAATGGTTGCGGGCAAGGTGATGAAAAAGCTGGAGGCAGAAATTGTTCGCGGTGCTATCCTGAAAGACGGCAGCCGGATCGACGGCCGCACCACCACGCAAATCCGCCCGATCGAGAGCATGGTCGGATTTTTGCCGCGCACGCATGGTTCGGCTTTGTTCACACGGGGCGAAACGCAGGCGATTTGCACCACCACTTTGGGCACCAAAGACAGCGAGCAGATGATCGATGGTTTGGACGGCCTAAGCTATAGCAACTTCATGCTGCATTATAATTTTCCGCCTTATTCGGTGGGCGAAGTGGGCCGTTTCGGCGCTCCGGGCCGCCGCGAAGTCGGGCATGGCAAGCTCGCCTGGCGCGCGCTGCATCCGGTTTTGCCATCGGTTGAGGATTTTCCTTATACCATCCGTATCCTGTCCGACATCACCGAATCCAACGGTTCGTCGTCGATGGCGACGGTGTGCGGCGGATGCCTATCGATGATGGATGCGGGCGTTCCGATCGAGCGTCCGGTGTCTGGCATCGCCATGGGCCTGATATTGGAAGGCAAGGATTTTGCGGTTCTGTCCGACATTTTGGGTGATGAAGATCATCTGGGCGATATGGATTTCAAGGTGGCGGGTTCCGAAAAGGGCATCACCACGATGCAGATGGACATTAAGATTGCCGGGATCACCGAGGAAATTTTCAAGGCTGCATTGACGCAGGCCAAAGAAGGCCGCGCGCATATTCTGGGCGAAATGACGAAGGCATTGGGCACCGCGCGTACGGAACTTTCGGCGCATGCCCCGCGCATCGAAACCTTGCAGATCGATAAGACCAAGATACGCGATGTTATCGGAACCGGCGGCAAAGTGATCCGCGAAATCGTCGCTGAAACCGGTGCAAAGGTGGATATCGATGATGAAGGTCTGGTCAAGGTCAGCTCGTCTGACGGCGCCGCGATCGAAGCCGCGATCAAATGGATCAAGGGCATCGTTGAAGAAGCGGAAATTGGCAAAATCTATGACGGTAAAGTCGTCAATATCGTCGATTTTGGCGCTTTTGTAAACTTCATGGGCGGCAAGGATGGCCTCGTCCATGTGTCCGAAATGCGCAACGAGCGCGTTGAAAAAGTATCCGATGTTATATCCGAAGGCCAAGAGGTGAAGGTGAAGGTCCTCGAAATCGACCCGCGCGGCAAGGTGCGCCTGTCGATGCGCGTTGTCGATCAGGAAACCGGCGCTGAGCTTGAAGATACCCGCCCACCGCGCGAAGAACGCCCCAGAGGAGAAGGGCGCGGAGAAGGGCGCGGAGAAGGGCGCGGTGATCGTGGACCCCGAAGAGAGGGTAGTAGAGAAGGCGGGCGGGATGGTGGCCGGGATGGCAATCGCGGACGCCGAGATCGCGGACCAAAACGGGACGGCGATCAAGGCAGCAAAGCTGGCCCCGATGGTTCAGCGGCGGACTTGCCGGATTTTATCAAGGGTGAGTGATTGAAAAAAGCGGTCCTTGTGGCCGCTTTTTTCTTGGATAATCGCATGACCGCAAATTTGGCGCTTATCATTCATATTGGGTAAAGCAAAATTTTGACATAATTTGCGCTCTAAAAGAGCCTTGGCGATAGCGTCAAGAGCATCTAAGGAACAGTTATGAACCAAAAATATTCTACATATATCGCTTTGGCGCTCACCGCCGCATTGCTCACCGGCTGTTCCACCTTTGGCGGCGGCGGCGCGTCAAAAAAGGTCGATACACGCTATGTCGCGCGGGATGTGAACACATTATATAACGCGGCAAAAGAGCGGATGGACAAGCAGCAATATGATATTGCCGCGGCGTTGTTTGACGAGGTTGAGCGCCAGCATCCCTATTCGCCATGGGCCCGCCGCGCGCAATTGATGAGCGCATTCAGCTATTATATGGGAACCAAATATAACGAGTCGATCCAAGCATCGCGCCGGTTTTTGTCGATCCATCCGGGCAATAAGGATGCGGCTTATGCTTATTATCTCATTGGAATCAGCTATTACGAGCAGATTAGCGATGTGACTCATGACCAAAAAATCACCGAACAAGCGCTGGCTGCGCTGGGCGAAGTTCAACGCCGCTATCCCGGCACCCGCTATGCTGCCGATGCGGTATTGAAGGTTGATTTGGTCAACGCTCATTTGGCGGGCAAGGAAATGGAAATTGGCCGTTTTTATCAACGCCGGTCGCTATGGCTGGCGTCGGTGCTGCGTTTTCGCGAAGTGGTCGATAAATATGACACCACAACGCATACGCCCGAGGCTTTGTTTCGTTTAACCGAAGGCTATTTGGCGATGGGCGTTCCCGCCGAGGCGAAGAAAGCAGCCGGCGTGCTGGCGGCCAACTATCCGGGTAGCGAATGGTATGAGCGCGCCTATAAGCTCATGCAAAAGCACGCGCCAACCGCATAAAAATATCCTAAAGTTTTTGGCATGTTGACCGCGCTTGCGATTCGAGATGTCGTTTTGATTTCTGCGCTAGACCTCGAATTTCGGGGCGGTTTGGGCGTGCTCACGGGGGAAACGGGCGCGGGCAAATCGATATTGCTCGATTCATTGGGCCTGGCGCTCGGCATGCGCGCCGATAGCGGGCTGGTCCGCCATGGCAGCGACAAGGCGGTGGTGACGGCCAGTTTCGATCCGCCCGCCGCCGGATCGCCGCTGGCGCGGTTGCTGGGCGAAAATGACATTGAAATTGAAGCGGGCGAGCCGTTGATGATCCGCCGTTCGGTGAAGGCCGATGGCGGCAGCAAAGCCTTTATCAATGACCAGCCTTGCTCGGCGGCGTTGCTGCGCGAAGTGGGCGGTCATCTGGTCGAAATTCATGGCCAGCATGATGACCGCGGCTTGCTCAATCCCAAGGGGCATAAGGCGCTGCTCGATAGCTTCGCGCGCAGCAACATAGCAACCACCGCGCGGGCCTTTGCCGCCTGGCAGGAGGCAAAATTACGGCTCGACGGCGCGCGCAGCGCAATCGAAAATGCCGAGCGCGACCGCGAATATCTGACTCATGCGTTGGAAGAATTGACCAATTTTGGTCCAAAAGAAGGCGAGGAAGAGCGGCTGGCGGGTGAGCGCGCCGACATGCAAAAGGGCGAGCGGATCACCGATGATTTAAGGGCGGTGCTCAAAGTATTTGAAGGGTCCAAAAGTGCGGTTGCCGAATTGCGCAGCGCGGCGCGGCGGCTCGACCGGTTGGGGCCGGAGCATCCCTTGCTGGCCGACGCCTTGACGGCGCTTGACCGTGCGGTGATTGAGGCAAGCGAAGCCGAAAGCAAGCTCGATGCCGCCAAGGAGGCGTTGACCTTTGATCCGATGCGGCTCGATGATATCGAGCTTCGGCTGTTTGAACTGCGCGCGATTGCCCGCAAACATAATGTTGCGCCCGGCGGATTGTTGGCGCTCCAGGCCGATCTTGCTGCCAAGTTGGAGGTGATTGACGCGGGCAGCGAGGGGCTTGCCAAGTTGGAGGCCGAAGTGAAGGCAAAGGCGGCGGCCTATGCCGCGGCGGCGGATGCACTCAGCTTATTGCGGCATGCGGGCGCGGCCCGGCTGGACGCGGCAGTGGCGGGCGAGCTGGCTCCGCTCAAGCTTGATGCCGCGCGCTTTCGCACCGAAATGGAAAGCTTGCCCGAAGAGCGTTGGAGCGGGGAGGGGACCGACCGCGTGGAATTTATGATCTCGACCAATCCCGGCGCGCCCTTTGCACCGCTCACCAAAATTGCCTCGGGCGGCGAATTATCACGCTTTATCTTGGCGTTGAAAGTGGCGCTTGCCGAGGAAGGCGGCGCGCAGACAATCATTTTTGACGAGATTGATCGCGGCGTCGGCGGCGCGGTGGCCAGCGCGATTGGCGAACGGTTGGCGCGGCTGGCGCAAACCACCCAATTGCTCGCGGTTACCCATAGCCCGCAAGTCGCGGCCAAGGGCGCGGCGCATTATTTTATCGCCAAAAGCAGCGAAGGCACCGTGACGAAAACCGGCGTGGTCGAACTGGATGCAGATGGCCGGCGGCAGGAAATTGCCCGGATGCTGTCGGGCGCAGAAGTGACCGATGAGGCGCGGGCGCAGGCCGAACGCCTGTTGGAGGCGGTGTGAGCAAAATTGAAGATAGGGCCGAAAACCCCTCCGAAGCCGAGGCCAGCAATGAGCTGATGCGGCTGGCAAAGGCGATTGCGCGGCATAATAGGCTATATCATGCCAACGACGCGCCGGAGATTAGCGACGGCGAATTTGACGCGCTGCTGCGGCGCAACAACGAATTGGAGGCGGCGTTCCCACATCTGATCCGCGATGACAGCCCGAATAAGGCGGTCGGGTCGGCGGCGGAAAATTCGCCGCTCGCCAAGGTGACGCATGCCAAACGGATGATGAGCCTCGACAATGCGTTCACCGCCGCCGATGTGGAAGATTTCGCAGCGCGGGTGCGGCGCTTTTTGAATTTGGCGGCGAATGCGGCGGTCGCGTTAACGGCGGAGGATAAGATTGACGGGCTGTCCTGCTCCTTGCGCTATGAACAAGGCCTGCTGGTGCAAGCGGCCACACGCGGCGATGGCACCGTTGGCGAGGATGTGACCGCGAATGTCCGAACGATTGCCGATATTCCCGAAAGGCTGAATGGCGGGAATAGCGAGGCGCCCGCTATCTTTGAAATTCGCGGCGAAATTTATATGGCCAAGGCCGATTTTGCGGCGTTGAATGCGGCGCAGCAGGATGCGGGCGGAAAGCTGTTCGCCAATCCGCGCAACGCGGCGGCGGGTTCGCTGCGGCAAAAGGATGCGGGCGTCACCGCCGCGCGTCCCTTGCGGTTTCTTGCGCATGGCTGGGGGGAGGTGAGCGCGCTGCCCGCCGATACGCAAAGCGGCGTCATGACGGCGATTGCAGGGTGGGGCGTGCCGGTTTCACCTTGGTTGATCCGCGGCGAAACCACAGAATATATATTAAGACAATATAATGCTATAGAAGCACGGCGCGCTGATTTACCTTATGATATTGACGGCGTGGTCTATAAGGTTGATCGGCTCGATTGGCAGGAGCGGCTGGGCTCTGTGGCCAAGGCACCGCGCTGGGCGATCGCGCATAAATTTGCCGCTGAACAGGCCGAAACCACGCTGGAGATCATCGATATTCAAGTGGGCCGCACTGGCAAGTTAACTCCGGTGGGGCGGCTTAAGCCGGTGACGGTGGGCGGGGTTGTGGTTAGCAATGTTACGCTCCACAATCGTGATGAAATTGCGCGTCTTGGCGTGCGCGCTGGTGACCGGGTGCGGGTGCAACGCGCGGGCGATGTGATCCCGCAAATTACCGAAAATTTGACCCGCCATGAAGACCGTGCGGCTTATTCCTTTCCCGATCATTGCCCCGAATGCGGCAGCGAGGCGATGGCCGAAGAAGGCGAGGTCGATGTGCGCTGCACCGGCGGCCTGATCTGCCCGGCGCAGCGGGTGGAGCGGCTAAAACATTTTGTCAGCCGCGCGGCGATGGATATTGAGGGCCTGGGCGAAAAAACCATTCAGGAATTTTTTGGCCTGGGCTGGCTCGAAAGCCCGGCGGATATATTCCGCCTGAAAACAAAACGCGCCGAGATTTTGGCGCGCGAAGGCTGGCAGGAAAAATCTGTGGATAATCTGTTGATAGCGATCGAGGCCAAACGCGCGCCCGATCCAATCAAGCTGCTATTTGGCCTTGGCATTCGCCATATCGGCGCAGGCACCGCCAAGGATTTGCTACGAAATTTTGCGACGCTGGATATGATCCGCACGCTGGGTCAGCGAATAGCGGCGGGCGACGGCGATGCGGCGGCGGAATTGACTGCGGTAGACGGCATTGGGCCAACCGCGACCAAAGCGCTTGGAGATTTTTTCCACGAAGCACATAATCTTTCGGTGTGGGATGATTTGTTCAACCAAGTGACCCCGCCCGCCTATGTTTCCAATATTCGGCGCAGCGAATGGACCGGAAAGACCATTGTTTTTACCGGCAAACTCGAAACCATGAGCCGCGATGAGGCAAAGTCACAGGCCGAGGCGCTGGGCGCGAAGGCCGCGGGTTCAGTTTCGGCAAAAACCGACCTATTGGTCGCGGGGCCAGGTGCGGGATCAAAACTTAAAAAAGCGCAGGAGCTGGGGATAAAAGTGATTGACGAGGCCGCATGGGCGGAGATTGCGGCCGGCGCATAAACGTCTAAACGGCGAGCTGCTTGACAAGCTGTCACAATAAACGGCGAGGCGCGAGCAGAACCCCCATTTGACCTATTCCGCTCAGCGCCCCGCCGCGACCACCGCACCCTCTTGGGTTGCTGGGTCAAACTGTTTATTTTCGGGAAATAAGGGCCAAGCCAGCTGCTGACCTATGGGGGCCGTTGGCAGATTTTCCACGCCGTAACTTTGCGGAAAGCGCCGGGTAATCTTGGCGGTTCCGAATAGAATATCCCAAAAGAACAGCAAATTTCCAAAATTGCCTTTATAATTAACCGCAGGATCGCTGTAATGGCGGCCATGATGCGCATGGTGGGTTGCGGGCGTCGATATGGTCCGCTCCACCACCCACATGAGCGGCGATAACCATTTATATTTCCACAAAGCCCGGTCCCAGGCGACATCGCTATGCGCGGCGATAATGACCGTTAATTTGACAATGATATATCCCGCATAGACCCAGCCGAGACCCAAATATACCAGCAGGGCGGACAGCCAGATGCTCGGCATTAACGCATAATAAAATATATTATTCCGATATACCAAGCGCACGCTCATATATTGCGCGTCATGATGCGCGCGGTGCATATTATAAAGCCAGGAAAAGCTGTGCGATGCGCGGTGCTGCCAATATTGCATCATATCGTCAAAAATCAGGAACAAGGCGATGGCAGCAACGATATTCAAGTCAGTCAATATCCCGCGCCATTCCGGCCAAACCTGCTCCATGCCCCAATTGACGAATAGCAAAATTGCTGGCTGCGTTATCATGAGCAGCATGGCGGTGCTGACTATTTCAACGACACCGTCCGCGCGCGTCTGACCCGCCTTTGCAAATAGCCGCGTGCGCCATAGCTCCAGCAAGCCGAAGGAAATATAGATGGCCAATATTGCGTAAGTTGATACTGGCATGCGGGGCATTCCATTGACTGCTGAGGTTGGATTACTCACCAACGGTGCACCCATTGACGATGCAAATCAAGCGATAACAACAATATTTCTGCCTCAAAAGACAGAGGGTTATCGGTGTTAAAACCAGCGCATCACACCGCCGTCCGGCGGCTATTGATACGAAACAGTTTCAAGTGTAACCCATGCCCATGGCCAATTTTCAGCATGTCTACGACAAGCCGCCCATCGGCGCAAATGCCGATTGGACGATTCCGCAAGATTGGGAGGCCTTCAGCGCCGACGAACACGCCATGTGGGACCGGCTGTTCGCGCGCCAAACGGCGATGTTGCCGGGGCGCGCCGCCGAGGCATTTTTGCGCGGTATCGATATGCTCCGGCTGGAACGGCCCGGAATCCCGAATTATCAGGAATTGAACGCCCGGTTGATGGCGGCCACCGGATGGCAGGTTGTCGCGGTGCCGGGGCTGGTTCCCGATGATGTCTTTTTCGATCATTTGGCGAACCGGCGGTTTCCGGCGGGCAATTTTATCCGCAAGCCTGAACAGATTGATTATCTGCAAGAACCGGACATATTCCACGATGTTTTTGGGCATGTGCCGATGCTCGCCAATCCGGTTTTTGCCGATTATATGGCGGCTTATGGCCGGGGCGGATTGCGTAGTCTGAATTTTGCTGCGCTGCATAAATTGGCGCGGCTTTATTGGTATACGGTTGAATTTGGCTTGATTGAGGAGGCGGGATCGCTGCGTATTTATGGCGCAGGTATCCTTTCGAGCTATGGCGAAAGCATGTTTGCGCTGGACGAGCACAGCCCGAACCGTATTTATTTCGATCTGATGCGGGTGATGCGCAGCGAATATCGGATCGATGATTATCAGCAGAATTATTTCGTCATCGGCTCGCTCGAACAATTGTTGGAAGAAACCGTCCAAACCGACTTTGCCCCGCTCTATACCGAATTGTCGCAGTTACCCGATATCAAGGTGGGGAATTTGCTGCCTGAAGATCGCGTGATTACCCGCGGTACGCAGGCCTATGCGCGAAAAGCAGCGTTAGAGCATTTTGCGTTAAATGTGGATTGCTCAAATCCTCCCCGTTCCGGGGAGGATTGATATAGATTTATCGCAAATCGCTCTAGACCCTGTTCGTTTTTGATGGAATCAAAAACCGGGTCTAGTTTCCCTGTTTTCCGCGCCTTCCGAGCCGTTCGGTGTTTCCACCTCACTCGAAATCGCTCTAATCGCACACGCTCCAAGGGCCGCCGCCTTACCAGCTGCCAAAATCGCCGGGTGGATGGCTATTTTTTTTGTTGCCCCGAACCCGCCGCCGCCATCCGTAACGGCGGCGTTTTATCAGATGCAGGCAGGGCCAATCGCCCTTGTCATGACGCGCTTGCAAGCGGAAACCATGCGCGCGGTAGGCGCGAAGCACGCAGTGACATTGGCTATCGAGCAGGCCCGCAAGGATCAAACTGCCGCCATCGGCGATCACTTGCGCAAAATCGGCGGCCAATTCGATCAGCGGGCCGGCCAAAATATTGGCGATCAGCAAGTCATAGGGCGCGCGCCGTTGAATCAGATCGTGATCCGTCCCCATGGCCGTGCATAGGGCTACGGTGCCGATTCGGTGACCCAGCTTTACCCGGTTCAAATGTGCATTTTGCGCGGTAACATCGATACTAATCGGATCAATGTCGGACGCAGTGAGATAGCTATGCGGCCATAGCCGGCATGCCGCAAAGGCCAGCAAGCCGGTGCCGGTTCCGATATCGGCGATATTTTCAAATCGCATGCCGAGGCGCTTCATGCCGCCGAGCACCGCAAGACAGCCCGATGTCGTTTCATGCCCGCCGGTTCCAAAGGCTTGGCTGGCGGGGATAATGAAGGGCACAGACCCCGGCGGCGCGGCACCGGCATATTCCGGTGTATGGACAAAAAACCGCCCCGCCTGCACGGGCTTTAGACCCTGCTGGCTGATCAGCAACCAATCATCCTTCTTTAGCCTTTTCAGCGCCGGTTCCACCGATGCGGCGCTGGGCAACCGGCGATGGAGCGCGGCAATGGTCTGTTTGGGCGGCTTGCCGTCAAAATAAGCCACGATCCGCCATTGTTCCGCATCAAACGCAACCACCTCCTCCCCCACCAGGCTGGGCATGGGTTCCAAGCCATTCAAAAAATCCCAATCTTCGATCAATAGCTCGGCTTCGGTCCGGGTGCAGGGCAGGGTGAGGGTCCAATCTTCAGCCATTGTCGCCCTACCGAACATAGCTTGCCCCATTGGCATCGAGCACGGCGCCGGTCATCGATGCGGGGGCGTCCAGCGCGCAATAGACGGCCATCGATGCTATTTCGGCGGGGTCGGCAACCCGGCCCAACGGAATATCGGCGAGCAGCTTATCGCCGCCGCGGCTTTCCAAATAATCTTCCGCCATCCCGGTCATG
The DNA here is from genome assembly GCA_021732525.1 of Sphingomonadaceae bacterium. Taxonomy (GTDB): domain Bacteria; phylum Pseudomonadota; class Alphaproteobacteria; order Sphingomonadales; family Sphingomonadaceae; genus Sphingorhabdus_B. Next base: position 37,266 of record JAKFUU010000004.1, read on the forward strand.
GTAAATCCGGGGCAGATGGCAAAGGCGTAAATGCCTTGACCTGCATAAGCGCGCGCGATCGTTTTGGTAACCGCCACCATTCCAGCCTTTGACGCGGCATAATGCCAATGGGCGGGGCTATCCCCGCGATGGGCCGCGCGGCTGGCGATATTGACGATCCGGCCGCCAGTTTGCTTTTTTTGCCAATCGAGCACCGCCAATCGGCATAAAGCGGCGGCGGCAGATAGATTCACTTGAATGGTTCGGTCCCAAGATTGAGTCCAATCATCAACGGACGCATCTAGGCGATTGGCCTCAAATATTCCGGCATTGTTAATCAGTATATGGATACCGCCGCTCAACCGATCCGTCGCGCTTACCCATAAGTCCTGCACGCCATCTTTGACCGATAAATCCGCGGCGATTAATCCAGGCGCCGGCTTGCTGGCATGGCCAACAACATTCGCGCCGCGTTCGCGCAATTGTTCGAATATCGCTTTTCCAATGCCCCGGCTTGCGCCCGTGACCAATATATTCTTGCCGTCCATTGGGGCGTGGTAGCCCGGTTGCACCGCGATGAAAAGATGGCAGTTGTTATCAGCCCTTGGCGACCAGTCGCTTGATGAAACTGCCTGCGTTATTTTGCAAAGCGGAAATTTGCTCGGTCACCTGATCGAAGCCGCGTTCCAATCCACCAATTTCCGACACGACATTCTCGGTATCGCTACGGATCGCGGAAATGGTGCTCGACATCAGATCTGCGGCAAGCGCTGTTTCATCCACCGATGCGGTGATCATGGTTACAGTCTGCGCCTGATCTTCCATGGCTCGGCGGATGTTATCGGCCGATACACGCACTTCTTTAACCGTTTCCCGAATGGAATTATTCGATTCAACGGACGCTTTCGTTGCGGTCTGGATCGCGGAAATTTTTGTTGCAATTTCATCGGTCGCCGATGCCGTTTGATTGGCCAGGCTTTTTACCTCTTGCGCGACAACCGCAAAGCCCCGGCCTGCATCGCCGGCTCTGGCCGCTTCGATGGTGGCATTGAGCGCAAGCAAGTTGGTTTGGCCGGCGACCTGACGGATCAACGCTAATATTGAATCGATGGATTTTGCTTGTTCGGACAATATGTCGGTGGCGACAACGCTCGCATCGGCCTGTTCAACCGCTCTATTCGCGATCATCGCCGAATTTTCCACCTCGATGCGCGCATCTTCAATCGCCCGGATCAAACCAGCGGCTGTTTGCGCCGCTTCGCGCATCGCAATTGCCGATTGCTCGGACGCCGCAGCAACTTCGGATGCCTTATTGAGCATTCCTTGCGCCATTTTGGAGCTATTCACCGCCTGCTGGCGGATCAGCTTCGATTGTTCCGCTACATCATGTGCGGTTGATCCAATCTCGCTTTGAAACTGCTCGCCTTGTTGTTGTTGCCGGGCCATTATTGTTCGTTCCTTGCTAATTGCATAACAATGTCCGATCAATGCCAGCTCAATCGCAGTAATGACGGACACGCATCTTGACATGCGAGCAAATCGCGGGAAATCATCATGACAATATTGCTCGATCAACGATAAAATATAAGGCATTGACCGGGTTGTTGCGGCCAATAAATGTTCCAAGGGCACACCCCCCTTGCACGCCCAGTTTATCTGCTCAAACAGCATTGAGATGGATTCGACGCTGGTTAAATCAGAATAACGATGTTCAAAATATTTTTGAATCGCCGCAACGCCAACAACATATTGTTTTGAATTGGTTTCGGTTACGATGCCTTCGCTCACCCAGAATGACCAGTAATTTTCGCTGATGCTGGCCAAGTCACCTTGAACCAATTCCAAAATTTCTTTGGCATCCTGCCGCATTTGACTGTCGAAATCATAACGTCTCAAGAAAGACTTGACGTCAAAGTCGGCAGAATGGTTATCTTGTATCATAGTCTTTTCCATTTTTGCATTCTCACGCAACAAGCTCACGCGACAAGTTTTTCGACAAATTGTTGGCCGCGTTGATTCAAATCTGACAATTTTTTATCCGCTTTTACAACGCCGTCGGATAAGGCCATAATTTGGTCAAAAATTGTATGCGTGTCTTTCGAGATCGATGCGATGGTCCCCGACATCATATCGGCGGCCAAAGCGGTTTCATCGACGGCGGCGGTTATCGCCGTTACACTGCCCGACTGGCGGTCCATCGCCTGACAAATGCGTTGCGAGCTTTGGTGGACATTGTCGACGCTGTTGCGGATCGAAATGGTGGCTTGCAAGGCCTTCTGAGTTGCATTCTGGATGGCCTCAATTTTCGCACCAATATCGTCGGTTGCCTCCGCGGTTTGGTTAGCGAGGCTTTTCACCTCTTGGGCGACCACCGCAAAGCCCCGGCCTGCATCTCCTGCTCTGGCCGCTTCGATGGTGGCATTAAGCGCCAACAGATTGGTCTGGCCCGCAATTTGGCGGATCAAACCCAAGATGGATTCAATGGCCGTCGCTTGCTGCGACAATGTTTCTGAAATTGCCACGGCGATCCGGGCTTGCTCGTTGGCATCTGATGCAATTGCTGCGGCGCTTTCCATCTCTTGTTTGGTATCATTAATAACGGCAATCAGCGAACCAGCGGTTTGCGCAGCCTCACGCATTGCAGCGGCGCTTTGTTCGGCGGCGGTGGCAACTTCGGATGTCTTTGCGAGCATTCCATTTGCCCCGGCACCGGCGGCGGCTGCATTGTCGCGCAATGCTTTGCTTTCCTTGGACGACATTTCGATGCTTGCGGCGATCTCCTCACGATAGGCATGGGCCAGCTCAGCCTGATTCTTAAGGGCATCTTGCTCTGCCTGAAATGCATAGGAATCCGCCATCATAGTATTTTCAAACATGGACGCCCGCATGATGGCATCGGCAAAAAGTTGCAATTGCGGTGTGTCATCGTCCAATTTTTCGCGTAAAATAGCCATCGTCATCTTTTGCGCTGCGCCAGATGCCATGGCAAAGCTTATAAAAGATATCCCCATCGTCTTTGCCTGTTGCCCGCGAGTTTCAATTGACATCAGCCAATCGAGATTATCCGCATGACGATATTTCATCTCGACAAATTTGCTGCTTTTGGCAATATTTTCGGCCAGTTTTTCTCCGCCCCATTCAAGATTGACGACCGGATGTTTGGTCCATTCATTCCATAATGCAGCAGCAATTTTTTGCTCGTCACCACGCAATACCTCACCAATCTGCTGCATAGCAGAGATCAACGTCTTGTCTTCCTTAACAAAATTCATGATATCTTGGCTGCTCATTGCGATTTTGACCCGTTTTTTAGATTGGAACGAATTTACATTTGATTGTCATCGCAAAAATTAGTTAACGAGCCGTTATTTATAATTGCAATAAAAGCATCCTGCGCGCCCTTGCGCCTTTCATCCAAACGATTAAAGAACGACTGCTCGGTTCGCAAAATACAAGATGGAGGAACCTTTTATGGCGCAAAGCGTGGGTAAAGATACCGAACGGCCAATCTCGCCGCATTTGATGCAATATCGCTGGGGTATCCATATGATGGCGTCTATCACGCACCGGATCACCGGATTTATCCTGGCAACGGTGGGTATGATGACCTTGGTTTGGTGGTTGTCGGCCATATCGGGCGGAATGGAGGGCTATGCCGCCTTTCAAACTTATGCGATCAATGCGGGCGACGATGCGACGCTGTTTCAAAAACTAAGCAATTGGTTTTTCTGGATATCGGGGCTTGTGATCATCTACGCATTTTTCCAGCATTTTTTTTCGGGCCTTCGCCATTTAATTATGGATATGGGGGCCGGATTTGAATTGAATACCAGCCGGACATGGTCACAGGTGGTTTTCATTCTGGCCTTTTTATCCACCGCGATCACCGCAATATTTATTTACGCACGGGTTATAGGAGCTTAAATATGGGCGCTGGAACACATATCGGCAAGGTTCGCGGGCAGGGCGCAGCGGGGCATGGCGGCGATCATTGGATTATGCAGCGGGTCACCGCAGTGGGCAATATTTTGTTGACGATTTGGTTTGTCATCTCACTGTTTTTGCTACCAAATTTTGAATATGAGACATTGCGCGCCTGGCTTTCGCAAACCATGGTTGCCGTGCCGATGATGTTGCTTATCCTTTGCCTGTTCAAGCATATCCGTTTGGGCTTGCAGGTGCTGATTGAAGATTATGTCCATGACGCGGGGCTGAAATTTGGCGCAATCATGTTGCTGAATTTTTATGTGATTGGTGCCGGCGCGCTCGGTATTTTCGCCATCGTCAAAATAGCCCTAACCGGAGCGCCGCAATAATGCCCGAAACTGCTCAATCTAAAACTGCAAAGCCAGCCTATAAAATTATCGATCACACCTATGACACCGTGATTGTCGGCGCGGGCGGTTCGGGCCTGCGCGCTTGCATGGGCAGCGCGGAAGCGGGCTTGAAAACCGCCTGCATCACCAAAGTTTTCCCCACGCGCAGCCATACCGTCGCGGCGCAGGGCGGCATCGCCGCCTCGCTGGGCAACAATACGCCCGATCATTGGACCTGGCACATGTATGATACCGTTAAGGGTGCCGATTGGCTGGGCGATCAAGACGCGATCGAATATCTGGTGCGCGAAGCGCCGCAGGCGGTTTATGAGCTCGAACATGCCGGGGTGCCGTTTAGCCGCAATGATGATGGCACAATTTATCAGCGGCCTTTTGGCGGGCATATGCAGAATATGGGCGCTGGCCCGCCGGTTCAGCGCACCTGCGCCGCCGCCGACCGCACCGGCCACGCGATGCTCCATGCGCTGTATCAACAGAGCCTGAAATATGACGCGGATTTCTTCATCGAATATTTCGCGCTCGATCTGATTATGGAGGCGGGGGCAAACGGCCCCGAATGCCGCGGCGTCATCGCCATGTGCATGGAAGACGGCAGTATCCACCGTTTCCGCAGCCACGCGGTTGTGCTGGCCACGGGCGGCTATGGCCGCTGCTATTTCAGCGCGACATCGGCGCATAGCTGCACCGGCGATGGCGGCGGCATGGTACTGCGCGCGGGTTTACCGCTTCAGGATATGGAATTTGTGCAGTTTCACCCCACCGGCATATACGGTGCGGGTGTGCTGATCACCGAAGGCGCGCGCGGCGAGGGCGGCTACCTGACCAACAGCGAAGGCGAGCGCTTTATGGAGCGTTATGCCCCTTCCGCCAAAGATTTGGCCTCGCGCGATGTGGTTTCGCGTTGTATGGCGACCGAAATACGCGAAGGGCGCGGGGTTGGGCCCAATAAAGATCATATTTATCTGCATCTCGACCATATCGACCCCGCCGTGCTGGCGCAGCGATTGCCGGGGATTACCGAGACGGGCAAGATTTTCGCCGGCGTCGATTTGACGCGGCAGGCTTTGCCGGTAACACCAACGGTACATTATAATATGGGCGGTATTCCGTGCAATTATCACGGCGAAGTCGTCTCCGGCGACCCCAAAAACCCCGATGCCATCGTGCCCGGCCTGTTTGCCGTTGGCGAAGCGGCTTGCGTTTCGGTGCATGGGGCCAACCGGCTGGGTTCGAACAGCCTGATCGATCTGGTGGTCTTTGGCCGGGCAACCGGGCTACGTTTGAAAGCGACGATCAAACCCGGAACTGCGCATAAACCATTGCCCGCCGATGCCGCCGACTTGGCCTTGGCCCGCGTCGATCATTTCCGCCATGCGAAGGGCGGATCGCCCACCGCGCAAATCCGCTTGGAAATGCAGCAGACGATGCAGAAACATGCCGCGGTCTTCCGCGACAATGAATTGCTGAGCGAAGGCGTGGCGCAGATGGATAAGGTCAACAAGCGCCTTCAAGACGTGCATGTGACCGATCAAAGCCTGATTTGGAACACCGATCTGATCGAAACATTGGAGCTTGACAATCTTCTGGCGCAGGCGATGGTGACGATGCACAGCGCGGAGGCGCGCAAGGAAAGCCGCGGCGCGCATATGCATGAAGATTATCCGAACCGCGATGATGTCAACTGGATGAAGCATAGCACCGCCAAATTTGCCGGTTGGGGCGGAAAAGACGGACAGGTGACGCTCGGCGACCGCCCGGTGCATGAATTTACGCTGACCGATGAAATTGCGTATATTGAGCCGAAAGCAAGGGTTTATTAAAATGCGGCGTCATCCGCTTAATCCGGAAAGAATTATCCATGAAAAGCGAGCGTTCACCCGGTTTTAAGCTGTTTCTCGTGGGCATCATCGGCACGATTTTGGCGGTGCCTTTGTTGATGGTTTATTGGCTCAGCTACGATCGGCAGCAGCAATCGGCGACCGCGCAAAATGCTATATCGGCCGGCTGGGGCGGGCCGCAGACTATCGTTGGCCCGGTGCTTGTCATCCCTTATGACAGCGACAATGTTGAAACCGTGCGTGAGAATGGCAAAGAGATTACCCGCACAGTCAAGGTGACTAAAGAATTATATCTTTCACCCCAGACCAATGAAATTAATACAGAGCTTAAGCCAAGGCGCCTTAAAAAATCGATTTATGAGAGCGTGCTTTTTGATGCAATGAATAGCGGCAGCGCGAAATTTGCGCTGCCCGCCGATTTTGGCAACTATGGTATCGCACGCGAATCCTTGCGGTTGGGCAGCGCCGAATTGCGCTTTGGCGTGTCGGATGCGCGCGGATTGCAAGCCGATAGCACCGTAAGCATGAACGGAAGAAACCTTGCGTTGCAACCCGGCAAAGGATTGACCGCGTCTGGCGGATCGGGCTTTTTCACTTTTGTGAGTTGGGATGGGGCGGCGCCGATCACGGTCCGCTATAAATATAGCATTCGTGGCAACAAGCGAATGACAATGGTGCCGCGCGGCGGAGAAACCAAATGGACCGTAAAATCAAGCTGGCCCAGCCCCAGCTTTGAAGGTGACTTTCTGCCGACGAACCGCTCGGTCAAAGCGTCCGGCTTTTCCTCGACGCATAAGATCAGCAATCTGGCGCTGGGTCAGTCTTTGATTTTAACCGAAGATCCGGCAGCGCCCTCCCGTTATAATGATGGAAATCCTGTTATTTCCGGCGGGGCTGCGGCGATAAGCCAATCCGCCGCCATTGGCTTGATCGAACCGGTCGATCTTTATAGCCAGGTGGACCGGAGCATCAAATATGGCTTTCTGTTTATCGGTTTTACCTTTCTCGCTTTCCTGATGTTTGATCTGGTCGCTGGTGCGCGCGTGGCGGCGGCGGAATATCTGCTTACGGGAGCGGGGCTGATATTATTCTTCGTGCTGTTGCTGGCTTTTGCTGAGGTGGCTGGCTTTACAATTGCCTATCTGATCGCGGCAGGTGCGATTGCCGGCTTGCTAACGGCCTATTCCGCGGCAGTTTTGAGCAGTTGGACCAGGGCCAAAGTGATTGGTGGCTTGCTGCTGGGGCTTTATGCGACCTTATATGTGTTGCTTAATCTGGAGGCTTATTCGCTGATTATCGGATCATTGTTGCTCTTCGTTGCACTTGCTGCGGTGATGTGGGCAACACGGGCGATTGATTGGTCGGCTCGAGGTGATGCCCGTGCCGGTTCCCACGATGTCCAAGATAATATCAACGCCATCGTAACATCGACCGATTAAGCTCACCAACCGAACGCACCCCCATCAACTTCATATCGCGTTCGATCTCATCGCGCAACTTTCCGGTGATGCGGCGCACGCCGGCTTCGCCCGCCGCCGCGAGCGCGTAAAGATAAAGCCGCCCGCCCGAGCAAGCCGTGGCCCCCGCGGCGAGCGCCTTGAGCACATGCGTGCCGCGTCTTATGCCGCCGTCGCAGATGATATCAATCTGTCCGCCAACCGCATCGGCAATTTCGCTGATCTGATCAAAGGGCGAACGGCTGCCGTCCAATTGCCGCCCGCCATGGTTGCTGACCATAATTGCTGTTGCGCCAATATCAACCGCGCGGCGGGCATCGTCGGCGGACATCACGCCTTTGAGGCAAAATTCGCCGCCCCAATCGCGGCGTATCTTTTCGGCCATTTTCCAATCGATCGATGGATCGAGCATGCTGTTGAAATATTCCGCCACCGAGACGGCGACATTGGTTCCGGCATCGACATGCGTTTCCAGATTGGGCAGCGCAAATTTCTCGCGAAACAGATAATTGCATGTCCAGGCGGGGTGCATCGCATAGCTCATCACCGAAGCCGGGGTAAAACGCGGCGGCGAAGTGAAGCCCGTGCGCTGGCACCGTTCCCGGTTGCCCGCCACGACGGTGTCCACGGTGAGCGCGATGCAATCAAATTTCGCCGCTTTGCACCGCTGGATCATTGCGGCGTTTAACCCCTTGTCTTTGTGAATATAAAGCTGAAACATCTTGGGGGAGGCGATTGCGGCCCCAATTTCTTCGATGCTAACGGTGGCAAGGCTCGATATGCCGAACCATGTGCCCAGATCTTGCGCGGTGCGGGCAACCGCGCGCTCCCCCTGCCAATGGAACAATCGCTGCAAGGCGGTCGGTGAAAGCATCAACGGCAGGTTGATCTTGCGCCCCATTACGGTCGCGCTCATATCAATTTCGGCCACCCCGGCGAGGATATTTGGGACCAGGTCGCAATCATCAAAGGCGCTGCTGTTACGGCGTTTGGTTATCTCATCATCTGCCGCGCCGTCGATATAGTGGAATATCGGCGCGGGCAGGCGTTTTTGGGCGAGGCGGCGGAAATCCGCGACATTGTGACAATCAGAAAGGCGCAAGCGGATGACTTACAATATGCCTTGAAAATAATTGCATTGCGCCGGATTGCTGCTTTGTAAGCCGCGTTGCAGCGCCGCCATGCGTTGTTCGCTGGTGCCATGGGTGAACATCGATTCCACCGGACGCTGCCCCGCGTTACGGATCAAGGTATCATCGCCGATCGCGTTGGCCGCGCGCATGCCCTCTTCGATATCGCCCGCTTCCAACCGGCCTTTATTTTGCCCCGCCCAAAATCCGGCATAGCAATCGGCCTGCAATTCCATACGCACTTGCAAGGCATTGCCCTCGGCTTGGCTAGACCGCGCCTGCAAATTGCGGACTTTTTCGGAAATGCCGGTGATCGTTTGGACATGATGGCCCACTTCATGCGCGATAACATAGGCATAGGCAAAATCGCCGCCGCCGCCCAATTGCTGCTGCATCTGCTGAAAAAAACTGGTGTCGAGGTAAACACCATTGTCGGACGGGCAGTAAAATGGCCCAGCGGCCGATTGCGCCGCGCCGCAGCGCGATTGCACATTGCCGCCGTAAAAATTTAATGTTGTCGGCGGATATTGCTGCCCTGCGGCGGCAAATAGCTGCCCCCAAGTATTTTCGGTCGATTTTAGCACGCGGCAGGCAAATAATTCCTCCTGCGTATCGCAAGCAACTCCATCGCCATTGCCGGCGGATTGCGCCGTGGGGTCCGATCCGACGCCCGCACCGCCGAAATTCAGCGCGCCGCTGGAAAGCACAAAATATCCCACAAGCCCGAGGATTGCGATTGTGCCGCAGCCCATTTTGCGGCCCATCAACAAGGGCAAAATACCAAATAGCAGCGAGATGAGACCGCCCCCTCCTCCGCCGCCAAATCCGCCAAAACCACCACCGCCGCTGCGGCCATGGTCATTGACATTGCTGCTTGGATCCAGATCGTCGAGGCGCATGATTATTCCCCACCTATGTTACGGTTTCAGCATTGCGGTTTTAACCCGAAAGCGCAAGTGATAAGGCAGCAGGCCTGTCCCAAAGTGAAAGGATTCTTACATGTTCTTACGCGGAAAAACCGCTTTGATAACCGGCTCCACCAGCGGCATTGGTTTGGGCTATGCCCGCACGTTGGCCGCCGAGGGCGCGGCGGTGATGATTAACGGTTTTGGCGACGCAGCCGAAATTGCGGGTTATGTCGCCGAACTGGCGCAAACCAGCGGGGCAGGCGCGCGTTACTGCGCGGCGGATATGACCAAGCCTGCTGAAATTCGCGATATGGTCGCGCTATGCCATGCCGAGCTGGGCGGGCCGGATATATTGATCAACAATGCCGGTATTCAGCATGTGTCGCCGATTGATGAATTTCCCGAGGAAAAATGGGACGCGATTTTGGCGATTATCTTATCCTCCACCTTTCACACCACCGGCGCGGCGTTGCCCGCGATGAAGGCAAAGGGATGGGGCCGGATTATCAATACCGGATCGATGCATAGCCTGGTCGCCAGCCCTTACAAATCGGCCTATAATGCGGCCAAGCATGGGGTAGCGGGATTGACCAAGACGGTGGCTTTGGAGGTCGCGACATTGGGTATTACCGCCAACACCATCTGCCCCGGCTATGTTTGGACGCCGCTGGTTGAGGGTCAAATTCCCGATACGATGAAGGCGCGCGGGTTAACGCGCGAACAAGTGATCAACGATGTCCTGCTCGATAAACAACCGCAGAAGCAATTTGTGACAATCGAGCAAGTGGCCGCGCTGGCGCTGTTCCTCTGCCGCGATGAAGCCGGTGCGATTACCGGCGCGGCTTTGTCGGTAGATGGCGGTTGGACCGCACAATAGCGGGCGGTATCGCCTGCAAGATCGGTTGACTTCGCGGCGAACCGCGTCATGATCCGGCTATCTATTTGGGAGAATTGGTATGAGATATCTGTCCGCAATGTCGGTGGCCTTGATGTTGACTTGCGCTGCTGCATCGCCCGCGCAGGCCGATGATCTGCGCGATGCGGTCGCCCAGAATTTGCCTTCGTTGATCGCGCTTTACCGCGACCTTCATGCCAATCCTGAGCTTAGCTTTCAGGAGTTTAGGACAGCGGCAAAATTGGCCGCGGAGACGCGCCGGCTGGGGTTTGATGTCACCGAAAAAGTCGGCAAAACCGGCGTCGTTGCGGTGATGAAAAATGGCGCAGGGCCAACGGTGATGATCCGCGCCGATATGGACGGATTGCCGGTGGATGAACAAACCGGCCTATCTTTTGCATCCAAAGCGCGCGGCACCAGCAAGGCAGGCGTGGAAACCGGCATTATGCATGCCTGCGGGCATGACACGCATATGTCCGCCTGGGTCGGCACCGCGCGGCAATTGGCCGCCAACAAAGCCAAATGGTCGGGCACTTTGGTGATGATCTTGCAGCCTGCCGAGGAAATTGGCGCGGGCGCCAAGGCGATGTTGGCCGACGGGCTTTACACCCGTTTTCCCAAGCCCGATTATGTTATCGGCTTTCATGATGCAGCGCAGTTTCCGGCGGGGATGATCGGCTATTCCCCCGGCTTTGCGCTCGCCAATGTCGACAGCGTTGATATCAAAGTGCGCGGCGTGGGCGGTCATGGCGCTTATCCGCATACCACCAAAGATCCGGTCCTGCTGGCCAGCCGCATTGTCACATCGCTGCAACAATTGGTCAGCCGGGAGGTTGATCCGCAGGATGCCGCGGTGGTGACGGTGGGCAGCTTTCATGCCGGGGCCAAGCATAATATCATCGCGGATGAAGCCACGCTTTTGCTCACCGTGCGCAGCTACTCGGACGAAACCCGCAAAAAACTGCTCGACGGTATCCGCCGGATTGCCAAAGGTGAAGCCATCGCGGCGGGCGTTCCCGATGACCGGATGCCGATTGTGACCATCGCCGAGGATGAATTTACACCCGCAACCTTTAACACGATCGAACTAACCGGAAAGATGGCGGCTTTGTTTAAGCAGCGTTTCGGAGATAACCGGGTGATCCAAACCCCGCCGGTGATGGGCGGCGAGGATTTTAGCCAATTTTACCGCGCCGATAAGGAGAATGTCGAAAGCCTGATCTTCTGGGTAGGCGGCGTGCCGCAGGCGGAGTTTGACGCAGCCAAGAAGGATGGAAAAACGCTGCCGTCGCTGCATTCGCCATTTTGGGCACCCGATGCCGAAAAAGTCATTGCTACCGCGACGGAAGCGCTGACCGCATCGGCAATTCAGTTGATGAGCAAATAGCCCGGTGCTGGCGCAGGAACCAAAGGCTGTTAAATATCACGAGCGAAGTTGGTAAATTTTTGGCTTAACCCGGCGGAGGAACTACGCGCGGTCCCGGAATTGGCGGCGGAGCCGGCGGCAGCTTTATGCCCTGAATGGCCGGAATCCCGGAAGACACTGCGGTGCTATTTCCACTTGATGCAGCTTGATTATCGCGGATGAAACTTTGCCCCTGATTGGCAACGCCAAAATTGTTTGTGCTATTGCTATTCACCGCGCCGCCAACGGCGTTGCTGCTGCTTTCGCTATCTTTGCTGGCTATTTCTTCATCACTGATCGGGGCCGTACTTAACACGGGATCGCCAAACTTGCCCTCTTCTTCTTCAATAACATCGGGGTCGGCATTGTCGAATTCCGAAGCTTGCGGCGTTGCCGGGGCAGGTACGACCGGTACAGACGCTTGCGGGGTAGGGTTTTTAGGAGAGCGATAGATTGCAGATTCGAGCATTAATGTTACCAAGCCGACCGTTAACAACACAAAAATGACCGATTTTTGAATATTATCCATGGGAGCCTTTTTTGCGTTGACCAATGTATCTGTTGGACGATGTATCATGAGACTCTTAAATATTGATAAAGCAAAAAAGACCGGAGGCATCGCTGCCCCCGGTCAGTGCTGTTTTCCTCCCCAGGAAACATGTTGATTACTTGCCGCCGGCACTTCCCAACCGGTGATAAAGGCTGGCGAATTTGACCGATTCGGGTGTATCTTTAATCGATTCCAAGTGACTGAGGACGGCCTGCCGCAGCAACGTCAAATCTTCGGTGGAAAGGACCGCGCGGGCCCGTGCTGGTTCTGCCATGCTTCTTCTCCTTTGATATGATTCGGCCGAAATTAGCCGAATTGATTCATCGTGTTGTTGGCACCGCCCGCTTTCAGCGCAGCTTCACCGGCGAAATATTCCTTGTGGTCATCGCCAATGTCGCTGCCCGACATATTCTGGTGCTTGACGCAGGCGATGCCTTGACGGATTTCGGGTCGCTGCACGCCCAAAACATAACCCAGCATGCCGGCATCCCCGAAATATTCCTTCGCCAGATTGTCGGTGGACAGCGCGGCGGTGTGATAAGTGGGCAGGGTGATCAGGTGATGGAATATCCCAGCGCGCTTGGCCCCATCGGCCTGAAATGTGCGGATGCGCTCATCGGCCAAATTGCCCAACTCTGTGCCGTCATAATCCACGCTCATCAATTTGGCGCGATCATAGGCTGAAACATCTTTGCCGTCTTCAACCATCATATCATAGACTTGCTGCCGGAAATTCAGCGTCCAATTGAAGCTGGGCGAATTGTTATAGACCAGCTTGGCATTCGGCACCACGTCGCGCACGCGGTCCATCATGCTCGCGATCTGTTCGATATGTGGCTTTTCGGTTTCGATCCATAGCAGATCCGCGCCATTTTGCAGGCTGGTGATACTATCCAGCACGCAGCGGTCGGCACCGGTGCCTTCGCGAAATTGAAACAGACCCGATGGCAGGCGCTTGGGCCGCATCAACTTGCCATCGCGGTTGATGATGACATCGCCGTTGCGCGCGGTGGCAGGGTCGATCTCATCGCAATCGAGGTAGCTATTATACAGATCGCCAATGTCGCCCGGCGCGTTGGAAACCGCGATCTGCTTCGTCAGGCCAGCGCCGAGCGAATCGGTGCGGGTGACGATGATGCCGTCTTCGACGCCCAGCTCCAGAAAAGCATAACGGCAAGCGCGGATTTTCGCGATAAAGTCATCATGCGGCACGGTGACTTTGCCGTCCTGATGCCCGCATTGTTTTTCGTCGGACACCTGATTTTCAATTTGCAAAGCGCAGGCGCCCGCTTCGATCATCTTTTTGGCGAGCAGATAAGTTGCCTCGGCATTGCCAAAACCCGCATCAATATCGGCGATGATCGGAACGACATGCGTTTGATGGTTGTCGGCGGCTTGGAGCAGTTCCTGTTCCCTGACGCTATCGCCAGCGGCGCGTGCGGCGTCGATGTCGCGGAACAACAGGCTCAGCTCACGGGCATCGGCTTGGCGCAGGAAAGTATATAGCTCCTCGATCAGCGCAGGAACTGAGGTTTTTTCGTGCATCGACTGATCGGGCAGAGGGCCAAATTCGCTGCGCAAGGCGGCGACCATCCAACCCGACAGATAGAGGTAGCGCCGCTGCGTGCTGCCAAAATGCTTCTTGACCGCGATCATCTTCTGCTGCGCGATAAAGCCGTGCCAGCATCCCAAAGATTGCGTATACAGCGCGCTATCGGCATCGTAAGCGGCCATATCCTTGCGCATGATCGCGGCGGTGTAGCGCGCGATGTCTAGGCCGGTGCGAAACCGGTTTTGCAGACGCATTCTCGCGACGGATTCGGCGTTGATCCCTGTCCAGTTGCCCGCATAACTTTGGATAAGCTGCTGCGTGGCATCCATTTCATCCGCATAGCGCATATGCGGATCGGTGGGGGAGAATTTTTGGTGGTAGGTCATGGCTTTTGCCCTTCTAAATGGTCTTAGAGCGCGCTGCGTGAAATCTGAATCACACAGCCCGCTCTATCGCTTTGTTATCGCATCGCTTTATGCGAAAAACCGGTTCCCACTTTTTCGCGCGATGCTCTAGCGCCTCACTGATTTTTCAGTTTTTGATGCTTTCGGATGATGGGTTGCCACAAGCGAGGCAAATATCCCAAGATAAATTGTAAATATTGTTGTTATTATCGCGGACTTTATCGAATTTTGTTGTAATTTTGTAAATTTCATAACAAATATCGCTGCTATGGCCGATCAAAAGCTTTTTGCCGGGCGCGCGGTGCGCCGTATTCGCCGCGCCAGCGGCCTGACACAGGTTGCGATGGCCGATGCGCTCGATGTGTCGGCCAGCTATCTCAACCTGATCGAAAGCAATCAGCGCCCGCTTACCGCCGCCATTCTGCTGCGCCTGGCCGAGCGTTTTGATTTTGACGCCAGGAGCTTGACCGGCGCCATACCGGGCGGCGGGGCCGAGGCGATCCGGCGGCGGCTCGCCGATCCGATTTTCGCCGACCTGTCGATTGACCGCAGCCAAATTGAAGATTGGATCGCCGCCGCCCCCGATGCCGCCGAAGCTTTCGCCCGCGCCTTTGACCGGCTTGCCAGCGGCAGCGGCGGCATGATTCCGCAGAATAATGCCATCGCTGCGGTGCGCGATCAAATACAGAAATGGCGCAACCATTTTGCCGATCTGGATGAACAGGCCGAAAAACTCGCCGATGAGCTGCGGCTGGAAAGCGCCGATCTCTATGGCGCAATTGCCGACCGGCTTCGCAGCCGCCACCGGCTATCGATTCGAATTTTGCCCGTGGATGTGATGCCCGAACATTTGCGGCGGCTTGATCTGCACGCCCGGCAATTGCAGCTTTCGGAGCTGCTGGACCCGGCCAGCCGGACCTTCGCCGCCGCCTTTCAACTGGCGCAGATTGAGGCAAAAACCGAAATTGATGCGCTGGTTCGCGGTGCGGATTTTGCCGACCGGGCAAGCGCGCGGCTGTATCATCGGCATCTATCGGGCTATTTTGCCGCCGCGGTGATGATGCCCTACGCCCGCTTTCTGCGCGCCTGCGAAAGCACAGGCTATGACATTAGATTGCTCACCCGGCGGTTTGGTGCGGGTTTTGAACAAGTCGCGCATAGGCTCACGACGATGCAGCGTGTGGGCGCGCGGGGATTGCCTTTTTTCATGATCCGCATCGACCGGGCCGGGCAAAGCAGCAAACGCTACGCCGGCGCGAGCGGCGCGTCGCTGGTCGACGGCGATGGCCGCTGTCCATTATGGGCACTGCACCAGGCCTTTGATGCGGGCGGACAAATCGTGACACAATTGGCCGAAATGGAGGATGGCAGCCGCTGGTTCACGATCGCCCGCACGGTTCACCCGCAAAATAGCGATGCGGAATTTGCCATCGGCCTGGGGTTGAATGCCGCCATGGCTGCGCCGTTATCCGCCGCGCGCGGCATCGATTTGAAAAATGGCGAAGCGGCGCAAATTGGCCTGGGCTGCACCGCCTGCACCCGCCCCAAATGCCCGCAACGCAGCGCCCCGCCCGTGGGCCGCGTGCTGACGTTCAACGAACAGGAACGGGGATTGACGGCATTTGAATTTGTGGGGTGAGGGTTGCCCGCTCAGCCGCGATCCTTCAACGCCTCCACGATCCGCTTTACCTCTTGGCTTTTGCCGCGCGGGATGATGAGTATGTCATTGCCGCTGGCGACCACGATCATATTTTCTAGGCCGACGGTGTGAATGCGGATGCCGTCGCTGCGGATGAGGTTGCCGGTGCCGTCAATTTCGGTCACACGATCGCTGGGCGCGGCTGATCCGCTATTTTGGCCGATTTCGTAAAGCGCATCCCAGCTGCCAACATCGGACCAGCCCATGCTGACGGGGACAACGCAAACTTGGCCGGTGGGTGATGCGGCGGCCTTTTCCATCACCGCATAATCGATGCTATCGGCGGGGCAGGCGGCAAAGGCGGCTTCATCGGGATGGATTTGCGCGCCATCGATCCGCGCTTTGTCCATCGCGGCTTTTGCGGCAGCCAGCATTGCGGGCGCATATTGGGCAAGCGCGGCCAGAAAGCTATCGGCGCGAAATAGGAATATGCCGCCATTCCAAACATGATCCCCGCCCGCGATCATTTCGGCGGCGCGCGCGGCGCTGGGCTTTTCGACAAAGCGCGCGACCCGGTGAACACCGCCGCGCAGCTCTTCGCCCGATTGGATATAGCCATATCCGGTTTCCGGGCCCGTGGGATTGATGCCGAAAGTTGCCAGATAGCCTTGCTCGACAAGCGGCAGGGCGGCGCGGATGGCGGCGTAAAAGGCGGGGGCATCTATGATCACATGATCGCTCGGCATCACCAGCAAGGGCGCCGCGGGATCTTCGGCGGCGAGCGCGGCGAGCGCGATTGCCGGCGCGGTGTTGCGCGCGCAAGGTTCGAGCAGCAACCGGGCATTATGGATACCGATAGCATGCAATTGCTGCTCAATCAGCGCCGCATGACGCGCGCCTGCGACCACCAGCGGCGCGGCGAATAACGCGCGATCGGCGCTTCGCAGCAAAGTCATCTGGAACATGGTTTCTTCGCCGGTCAACGCCAGAAATTGCTTGGGACATTCGGGCCGCGACATCGGCCATAACCGCGTGCCGCCGCCGCCGGAAAGGATGATTGGGATAATTTCGGGCATGGGCATCAGCGGGAAGTTCCAATTTCTGAACGCTTTCTAAACGGTCTACGCCGCAGTGCAAGCGCGTTATCACTTGTCAATTATACATAATATTACAATGTTCTAACCCAGATATGTAAATTTAACCGACAGTTTACTTATGGTGTGTAAAGCAAAGAGACCAAATATGTTGAGGCAATAAGCGTGTGATCCGGCTGTTCAAACATTATATTCCCTATGCCGTGTTGTTTCTGGGAATCGTGGATATATTTCTGCTGCTCGCGGCGGCGGAGACCGCGTGGGTGGTTCGTGCCAATCAAATTGGCATGACGGTCGATTATATTGGCACCCGTTTTTGGCCGCTTTTCACCTTTGCATTGTCGGTGCAGGTGGCGGCGATGGCGGTGGGGGTCTATAGCCCCGAAGCGTTGCAATCGCTGCGTTTCTCCGTTGCACGGCTGCTCGTTGCGGTGTCTCTGGGTGTGATTTTTCAATCGGTGATGGGCTTTATGATGCCGGGAATGACGCTGTGGCGCTCCAACTCGCTTTATGCGATGGGCCTGGCTTTCTTATATCTGGCGGCGAGCCGGGCCTTGCTCGGCAGCTTGATCGGGGCCGAGGCGTTTAAACGCCGCGTGCTAATATTGGGCGCGGGCAAGCGGGCGCAGCGGATTAAAGATTTGGAGGCGCAAAAAGGCGCGGGCTTTATCATCGTCGGTTATATCGCGATGAATGAAAATAAGCGCGTGATCCCCGAGGCGATCAACCGCGATGCGATTTATAATCTCGCGGATTTTGTGGTGAAATTGGGCGCGAGCGAGGTGGTGCTGGCGCTGGAGGAGCGGCGCAACGCGATCCCGCTTGACGATCTGCTGCGGATCAAAACCACCGGCGTGCATGTGAATGAAGTATCAAGCTTTTTCGAGCGCGAAACCGGGCGGGTGGATTTGGATAGCGTCAACCCCAGCTGGTTGATCTTTTCCGATGGTTTTTCATCGGGGCGGCGGATTTCCGGGATCGCCAAACGGCTATTTGATATTTTGGTAAGTTCGCTGCTGCTGCTGCTGTCGATCCCGGTGATCATGCTATTTGCCATATTGATAAAACTGGAAAGCAAAGGCCCGGCGATATATCGGCAGCAAAGGGTGGGCCTTTATGGACAGCTCTATTTTGTCAACAAATTGCGCTCTATGCGCAGCGATGCCGAAGAAAATGGCAAGGCGGTTTGGGCATCGCAAGATGACCCGCGCATCACCCGCATTGGCCAATTCATCCGCAAGGTTCGGATTGATGAGTTGCCGCAAACCTGGAATGTGCTGAAAGGTGAAATGAGCTTTGTCGGCCCGCGTCCCGAGCGGCCCGAATTTGTCGCCGATCTTGAAAATCAACTCAGCTATTATGCCGAACGCCATATGGTGAAACCGGGGATCACCGGCTGGGCGCAGATCAACTACCCTTACGGCGCATCGATCGATGATAGCCGCCAAAAGCTTGAATATGACCTTTATTATGCCAAAAATTACACGCCATTTTTAGATATACTCATTTTGCTGCAAACACTACGGGTCATTCTATGGCCGTCGGGTGTCCGGTAATATGACGGCGATATTGCCCATGATCGGTATTGTTGGCCACGGCGCGGCAGCCTTTGCCTATGCCGCATTGGCAATTTGGGTTTTTCATAAATATGGCACGCAAAATCGTCAGCAAATATTGCTGATAACGGCGTTGGGATTGACCGCCCTATGGGCCGGTGCAGCCGCGCCAGCTTATTCGTTTAAGATAGCTCCATTGGCAATGGAAACGCTGCGCAATGCGGGCTGGCTTGGCTTTATGTATTTCTTATTGCGAAGCGGCGAAGGGCGTAAACAACCACGCACGATTAATGTAATTTATATAGTATTGGCCACCGTGCTTTTATGTCAACCGGCGATCGACGTGCTGGTTATGAAATTACCCGTGGAAATGCCCGTGGCGATCGCGGCATCGCAAACGGCCCTGCTCTTACGGATGTTATTTGCGGTCGGCGTGTTGGTGGCGGTGCATAATCTCTATACCGTTTCCGCACCCGAAACCCGCTGGGGGATTAGCTTGCCGATGGCCGCGTTGGCGGCAATGTGGACATTCGACCTCAATCTTTACACGATAGCCTATTTGACCAACGAGACACCGGCAGAGCTGATGTTCACCCGGGGATTGGCGATGCTATTGCTGGCACCCGTTTTTGTGCTGGCGTCCAGAAGGAACGGTAAATGGCGATTGCGTTTGTCGCGTTCAGTGGCGTTCCAATCGGTCTCTTTATTCGCGATCGGGGCTTATTTTCTGGCCATGCTGTTACTTGCCGCCGTGATTGAATTTGTCGGCGGTGATTATGTGCGGCTCACGCAGATAACGATGATTATTGCTATGTCAATTTCAGCATTGCTGATCCTTCCATCCGGACGGTTTCGGGCTTGGATAACGGTTACTATCGCCAAAAATTTCTTTCAGCATCGCTATGATTATCGCAACGAATGGATGCGATTTGCCGATACCATAGGTTTTCCGAGCGCCGAGGCCGGCCCATTTCATGAGCGGGTCATCAAATCGCTTGCGGATATATTCGACAGCCCTGGCGGTCTGCTATTGGTGCCCGACGATCAAAATCGGATGACATTGCAGGCGCGGTGGCGATGGCCAACGGCGGATGTTCCGGTCAATTGTATCACATCGCAAACCCTGCCCTTTTTCGAATCCACTGGGCATATCTTGTCAATGGATGATGCACGCGCCGGCACCGATGATCGCTGCGATCCGCGAGCGGTTCCGCAATGGTTGTATGATGAACCGCAAGCCTGGGTAGTGGTGCCAATGGTTCATTTCGGTAAGCTTGCCGGATTAGTGATTTTGGCACGTCCAACTGCCGATCGGCGGCTGGATTGGGAAGATTTGGATATGCTGCGCGTGGTCGGCCGTCAGGTTGCAAGCTATCTTGCCGAGGCGACCAGTTATCAAGCCCTAGCCGAAGCGCAGCAATTTGAGCAGTTCAACCGCCGTTTTGCCTTTGTTATGCATGATATCAAAAATTTGGTTAGCCAGTTGAGCATATTATCACGCAACGCCGAAAAACACGCCAGCAATCCTGAATTTCAGGCCGACATGGTGGAAACACTCAGTGGCTCGGTGGAAAAGATGAATGATCTTCTGGCGCGGCTGTCGCAGCATAATAAAACCAAACACACCCCGCCAAAGACAATCGACATAAGCGAGGTTGTTATACAGGCGGTTTACGAAAAAAGATTAATCTACCCTATTGAGACGCAGCTGATCAAAGGGATTAAGGCGATTGCCGATCCAGCCCGCGTGGAAACGATTATCAGCCATCTGGTGCAAAATGCGATCGAAGCGACCGATGATGGCGCGCCGGTTAAAATAACCTGTCGCAGCCACGGCATGGATGTAGCGATCCGCATCTCCGACAGCGGCATTGGGATGAATGAGGCATTTATTGCTAATCAGCTATTCAAGCCGTTTGAATCCAGCAAACCAGGGGGTTTCGGCATCGGCGCTTATGAAGCGCGCGAACTTGCCTTGTCCATGGGCGGTCAACTTCGCGTTGAAAGCAGACCCGGTAAAGGCACTCATTTTACTTTGTTGTTACCTGCGGTGCAAGCAGACAGCGACACAAATCAACCTATAGAAGAGGCAGCGTAATGGCAAGCGAACAGCAGAAGACTTTACCTAAATTGTTGATCGTTGAGGATGATTTGGGCCTGCAGAAGCAGCTCAAATGGTCCTATGATCAATTCCACGTATTATGCGCTTCCAACCGCGACGAAGCGCTTGCATTATTGCGCGCCGAAGAGCCCGATGTTGTGACATTGGATCTGGGATTGCCGCCCGATCCCGATGGGGTTTCGGAAGGCTTCAAAGCGCTCGACGAGATGCTGAAACTAAAACCAGACACAAAAATTATCGTCGCATCTGGCCATGGTGCCAAGGAAAGTGCCTTGCAGGCGGTTTCTGCAGGGGCGTGGGATTTTTATCAAAAGCCCGTTGATATTGATGAGCTGCATCTAATCGTTAAGCGCGCCTTTCACATGCGCGCGTTGGAAATGCAGAATAAAAAAGTGCAATCGACGCCGGTCGATGGAGAAATGCCGCTCGGTACCATCATCACCGGTTCACCAGAAATGCTGCGAATTGCCCGCACGATCGAACGTGTGGCATCAACAGGGGCATCGGTCTTATTGTTGGGGGCCAGCGGCACGGGTAAAGAATTGCTGGCCCGTGGTTTGCATGATGCCAGCGACCGGAGAGACAAACCATTTGTCGCAATCAATTGCGGCGCCATCCCAGAAAATTTGTTGGAATCAGAGCTTTTTGGTCATGAAAAAGGTGCATTCACCGGCGCATTCAAAACAACCGAAGGCAAGATTGAACTGGCCGATGGCGGCACGTTATTCCTTGATGAAGTCGGCGATATTCCGATTAATTTGCAGGTAAAGCTGCTGCGATTCCTGCAGGAACGGATGATCGAACGCGTTGGCGGGCGTAAGGCTATTCCTGTCGATGTGCGCGTGGTATGCGCGACGCACCGCGATTTGAACCGGATGATGGCTGATCAAAATTTCCGTGATGACCTTTATTATCGGCTGGCTGAGATCACCGTCAATATTCCGCCGTTGAATGAACGGACGGGCGATTCGGTTTTGCTCGCCAAGCATTTTGCCCATCGCTTCGCAAAGGAGATGAACCCAAATATAAAGGGTTTTTCCAACGCTGCGCTAACCGTAATTGACCAACATAACTGGCCTGGCAATGTTCGCGAGCTTGAAAACCGGGTGAAACGCGCCGTGATTATGGCGGACGGGAAATTCATCACTCCAGATGATCTTGAATTTAGCAATGATGACGAATTACCGCTGAATTTGAAAGCTGCGCGTGAACAGGCCGATCGTAAAGCGATAAAACGCGCAATCTCGCGAACCGAGGGAAATATTTCCAGCGCAGCAAAATTATTGGGGATCAGCAGGCCGACTTTATACGATCTGCTTAAGCAATATGAACTTCAGGTATAGGCCGCCCGATCGAAAAAAGCGGGAAACCCGTCTGGAAAAGCTGACGCGGAAATTAATCGCAATCCGCAAAACCCTGCTTTATTCAGCCGCTGGGCTAGGGCTGTTTCTGCTGCTTTTTGCAACCGGTTATATGTTGCTAAGCGAACGCGGCCAAACCGCGGCCAATTCCGCTTATGCAAGGGCGCAACAATATCGTCAGGCCCATGATTTAAACGCCGCGCGTATTGAGCTTTTGAACGCAGTCAAGGCCAGCCCGCAATGGTCACCCGCGTTAATCGCACAGGCCGAGGTTGCGCTGGAGATGTTTGACGGAGAAACGGCAAAGGCAGCGCTGGAAAAGGCCGTTCGGGCGGGAACCAAACAAGCCAATTTGCTCCATCTGCTGGGCCATGCGCTCTGGCTATCGGGGGACGATGTGCGCGCACAAGCCATGTTAACGGACAAGGCGATACCAACGACCAATCGCGCTTATGCTATGCGCATTTTGGGCCAGTTATATACCGGGCGCGGCGATTATGATGCCGCGCGAACGGCATTCGATGCTGCGTTGAAAATAGCGCCGGATGATAGCCGTCTTTGGACCGAGATTGCCCGATACCGTTTTGCCTTTGCCGATCAGGTTGGCGCCGCTGCGGCGTCGGATAAAGCGGTCGCACTTAATCCAGGCGATTATCGCGCATTGGAATTTCGGGCGCAGATGGTGCGGTCACAATTTGGTCTGGTCGCCGCCTTGCCCTGGTTTGAACGCGCGCTGGCCATCAATCCAGATGACATTGCGCTGCTCGAAGAATATGCCGTTACGCTTGGTGAAATTGGCCGTAACCGGGATATGCTTGCCGGGGCGCGGCGGATATTGGCGCTCAATAGCAAAAATGGACGCGCATATTATATGCAAGCGGTGATCGCTGCACGAGCGGGTAATTTTGAGTTGGCGCAGCGGATATTAAACCTGGCAGGGCCAGCGGCCAACGGCTTACCCGGCGCAATGCTTGTTTCCGCCATTGCCGAATATGAGCTTGGCAATTTTCATAAATCGGCGGAAACATTGGAACGATTATCCGCCATGCAGCCGGAAAATTTGCGCATCCGCAGACTGCTCGCCAGAGCGAAACAGCGGGTTGGCGAAAACCAGGATGCACTCGATAATATTGAGCCGTTGGTGGTCAGCGGCGAAGCCGGCAGCTATGATGCGCTATTGGCAGCCCGTTCTTTTGAAGCCGAGGGTGACAGGCAAAAGGCCGCAGCGGGCTTGTCCGCAGCCTCGCAGCCGGCGATCCGCAAAATCCGGCCGCTACCGCAAGCGCGGTCGCTATCCGCCGCTGCCGCGGGTGCCTATCGCAATCCGAATGACGCGCGCTATGTCGTGCCATATATTCGCGCGCTGCTGCTGGCTGGCGATATGGCGCTTGCAATAGAACAGGCCAAGCGGCTGCAAAAACTGAGCCCCGGTGTCGCTGATGCCCATATGCTAGTCGGCGATGTCGAAGCGGCTCGCGGCGATTACCCGGCAGCGACGGCATCTTATCAACGCGCACGCGCAATAGAATTTTCTGAAGCTGTTATGCTGCGTTTGGTGGACAGCTATCGGCGGCAGGGTCAATTTGCCGCAGCCAATAGCATAATCCAAACCTATCTATATCTTAATCCCAACAATCTATCCGCGCAGCGTTTGACGGCTTATTTGTTCTTGGATCAAAAACGCTGGGCTGAATCGATCCCCTTGCTGGAGCGATTGCGCAAACGCATCGGCTATAATGATAGTATTTTAAGCGCTAATCTGGCGCGGGCTTATTCGGGCGTGGGCCGTCATGACGACGCCATTTTCAATGCAAAGGCAGGTTACCGGGTGGACCCCGCCAATCCAATGGTGACATTGATCTATGCCCAAACGTTGCAGAAAGCGGGGCGTCAACCCAAAGCCGTTCTGGAGCTGTTTGAAAAGGCAAATGCGATGATCCCTGGAAACCCCGATGTTGCAAAGGGTTTAAGTTTGGCAAGAGCAGCGCAAAGAGCGGCGCAAAAATCGGCCAAGTCAATCCGGTCTAGCAAATGACATGTCGCTTTGCTTTTACCGTTAATTCTCCAATTTCACCAAATCTGCTATTTCAAGGCCGGCGCGGCGCATTTGCGCGGTAATATCGGGCCAGATATTCTTCAAAAAATAATCGCGCTCTTGCCTGCGCAGTTTGCTAATTGCGCCTTGAGCGACGAACAATCCGACACCGCGTTTCACATCAACCAAGCCGCTATCCTGAAATAATTGATAGGCCTTTGCCACCGTGAGCGGATTGGCCCCTTGCTGCGCAGCAAAGGCGCGCACCGACGGCAGCATTTGTCCCTCGCGATAATCACCATCCAAAATTGCCGCAGCAATAACATCCCTCAATTTCAAATAGACCGGCTTATTTTCATTTTTCATACGCCATCTACTGCCATAATACAGCATAGCGCGTCAAGTTCGGCTTATTTAGCTTTTGTGCCGATTTGCGGCCAATGGCGCGATATATCAATAAGGGCCGGGCGTGGCCGCTCTTCGAGCGCAGCAACCTGCGTGCCGATAAAGAAAAATCCAGCGATGCGCTCGGTTTCCTCACTGCACAGCTCCGCCCGGACTGTTTCGTCATAGGCCGCCCAGCCGGTGATCCAATTGGCGGCAAAACCATGCATATGCGCGGCGTGGAGCAAATTCATTGCCGCGGCGCCCACCGATAGCTGCTGTTCCCATTCGGGGATCTTCGCGCTCACCTGCGGCGCATAGAGCAAAGTTACCAGCATGGGTGCCATAAAAGCCATCGCGGCGGCGGCCTCTATCTGCGCCGGACGGCTTTGCGGATTGGCAGCCCGAAAGGCTCGCTGAAACAACGCAGCAAGCGCCGCGCGGTCCTCAATAACCACGAAACGCCAGGGGAAAAGCTTGCCATGATCGGGCGTGCGCGCCGCCAATTGCAGGATTACCGATAGCGTATCCGTGTCTGGCCCTGGTGCCGATAGCTCGCGCGCTTTGCCCGAACGGCGGGTGGCGAGATAGGCGGCGGGGCTGGATAGATCGTTATACATCACCCGGCCATAGCCTGATATCCGCAGGATTTCACGAAAAACCCGGTCCGCGGCGGCAAAAAAACAAATGCTGCGCAACAAAATTCTTCACAGCCGTAATTTTTCGGTTACGGTAAACGATCGGCGCTCCGGGGGAGCGGCAATTTTAACAAAAATGAGGGATGGGATGACCGAATTAAAACCTATGGGCCTATGGGCCGAGAGCGACTGGATCGTGGCGATAACGGTCGTTGTGTTGGGTGTTTTTCTGGCGCTGGGCGCGAAAATTGCGATCCAGAAGGAAGCCGAATTTGCCGGCCATCCCAAAGGGCTTTACATGCTGTTCTTCGCCGAAATGTGGGAGCGTTTTTCTTATTACGGCATGCGCGCGATCCTGATTTTTTACCTGACCCAGCATTGGCTATTTTCGGATGCCAAATCCAGCCTGATTTACGGAGCCTATACCAGCTTGGTCTATATTACCCCGGTATTGGGCGGCTATCTCGCGGATCGCTATCTGGGGCAACGCAAAGCCGTCCTATTCGGCGGTATTTTGCTGGCGGCGGGACACAGCTTGATGGCGGTTGAAGGTGTCGGCGGGCAGGATGATCCGACGATCAATGTGTTCTGGGCGGCTTTGGCCTTCATCATTGTGGGGTCCGGGTTCCTGAAAGCGAATATCTCGGTGATGGTGGGGCAGCTATATAAATTGACCGATGTGCGCCGTGACGGCGCTTATACCGTTTTCTATATGGGAATAAACGTCGGCGCGGCGATTGGCACCATCCTGGTCGCTTATCTCGGCCAAACGATTGGCTGGGGATGGGGCTTCGGTTTGGCGGGTATCGGTATGCTTGCGGGACTCGTCGTTTTTGTGGCGGGTAAAGCGTCGCTCAACGGCGCGGGTGAGGCACCTGCACCGCTTGGCAAGGGCAAGGAGATGGTGATTTACGCCATCGGTATCGCCGCCGTCGCGGTGATTTGGGCGCTGGTCCAATATCAAGATGTGATCCAAACGCTGTTGATTATTTCCGGGGTTTCATTGCTCGGTTATGTTTTATATGAGAGTTTCAAGCTCGAAAAGGAACCGCGCGAACGGATGTTTGCCATCCTCTTTCTAATTTCGCTCAACCCGATTTTCTGGGGCCTGTTCGAACAAGCGGGCGGATCGATGAATCTGTTTACCGATCGGTTTGTGGATCGCGGCGGGGTGCCTGCGGGTATTTTCCAATCGATTAATCCGATCATCATCATGCTGGTGGCACCGATATTTGCCTGGCTATGGATTTGGCTGGGCAAAAGGGGCGCGGAGCCATCCGCCCCGGCTAAATTCGGCTTGGCCATCATCCAAATGGGGTTGGCCAACTTGGTTCTGGTTTGGGGCGCGGCGGCATTTGGAATTGCGGTGATGACACCGGTTATTCTGGTTTTTGCCTATTTTCTGCTGGCGACCATGGCGGAGCTTTGCTTGTCGCCGGTCGGCCTGTCGGCGATGAACCGGCTTGCCCCCAAATTTTTGGCTTCGTTAATTATGGGTGCATGGTTCTATATGACCGCGGTTGGCAATTTTGTCGCTGGCAAGATTGGCGAAGCCACCGGCGGGCATGACGGGCAAATTACCAAGCAGGGCCTGCTGGATGTATATGAGCTGTTTGGATGGATCGCGATTGGCGTGGGCGTGGTGGTTTTGCTGCTGTCCCCGATTGTTAAACGATGGATGCATCTGGATAGTTTGCAAGATGAGATGCCCGAAACAGATAAGGGGGTTTAACCATGAAGCACGCATCGCGCTGGTCCTTGCTCGCCGCATCTTTGGCTTTGGTCGCCTGTTCCAATATCGCCGCTAAGGATGGCGAAGGCCCGCAAACGGCATCGTCGGTTAAGGCCGACGCCAAACCCGCCGACAAACCCGCCGCCATCAATAAAGATCCGTTTCCATCGACCTATAAATCCTATCCCGGCGGTGCCACCGCGATCCGCAATGTTACCATTTTTGACGGCGAAGGCGGGCGGATCGATAATGGTGTGGTATTTTTTGAAAATGGCAAAATCAGCGGAATGGGCGGGGCGGATACCGCCATTCCCGCGGGCATGACGATTATCGACGGCGCGGGCAAATATGTCACGCCTGGCATTATCGATATTCATTCGCATCTGGGCAATTATCCCTCGCCCGGTATTGAGGCGCATAGCGACGGCAATGAGGCAACATCGCCCACCACCCCCGAAGTATGGGCCGAACATAGCGTTTGGCCGCAAGATCCCGGTTTCAGCCGGGCGCTCGCCAATGGCGGGATCACCAGCTTACAGATTTTGCCCGGCTCGGCCAACCTGATGGGCGGGCGCAGCGTGACACTGAAAAATGTTTATGCGCGCACGGTGCAGGGAATGAAATTTCCCGGCGCGCCCTATGGTTTCAAAATGGCATGCGGCGAAAATCCCAAGCGGGTTTATGGCGGGCGTGGGCGCGCACCATCGACGCGCATGGGCAATGTCGCGCTTAACCGCCAAACCTGGGCCAAGGCGCAGGAATATCGCAAAAAACGCGACAGCGGCAAAGAATATAGCCGCGATATCGGCATGGATACGCTGGCGGGCGTGCTCGACGGCGACATTCTGGTGCATAATCACTGCTACCGCGCCGATGAAATGGCGCTCGTCATCGATATGGCCAAAGAATTTGGCTATAAGGTTTCAACATTTCACCATGCGGTTGAAAGCTATAAGATCGGCGATCTGCTGAAAGAAAATGGCGTTTGCTCGGCCGTTTGGGCCGATTGGTGGGGTTTCAAAATGGAGGCTTATGACGCTATCCCTGAAAATGCGGGTATATTGCAAAATGCCGGGGCCTGCGTCGTGATCCATTCGGATGATGAAAATCAGATTCAGCGGCTCAATCAGGAGGCGGCAAAGGCGCTGTCCGATGGCCGGCGATTGGGTTTTGACATTAGCGATGCGGCCGCGATCCAGTGGATCACCTATAACCCGGCCAAAGCCATGGGGATCGATAAAATGACCGGCAGCTTAAAGGCCGGAAAAATGGCCGATATCGTGCTATGGAACGGCAATCCTTTGTCGGTCTATGCGCGGCCCGACAAGGTGTGGATCGACGGCGCGCTACTGTTCGATGCCGCCGATGCCAAACGACGCCCTGTCAGCGATTTTGAGCTGGGCCAGCCGGGCGAAGGAGACGTGAAATGAGGGCGCTGTTATTCGCCGCCGCCGCGCTGAGCGCATTCGCGGTGCCCCTCCATGCCGAGACGGTGGCGATTACCGGCGGCAAAGTGATTATCGGCGATGGTTCGCCGCCGATTGAGGGCGGCACGGTTGTTATCCGCGATGGCACCATCGTTGCAGCGGGGCAGGGCACTGTGATCCCGGCGGATGCGCGCCGGGTGGACGCCAGCGGCAAATGGGTGACGCCAGGCATTTTCGCAGGCTTCAGCCGGATCGGCCTTGTCGAAGTTGACGCGGTCGCGGGAACCAACGACAAAAGCGGGGGCGATAGCGGTTTTTCGGCGGCCATCGATGTCTCCCCGGCGATCGATCCGTTCCGATCATCGATTGCGGTCAACCGCTCCGCCGGCGTAACCCGGGCGGTCGTCGCGCCCGAAACCGGAAAAGGCATTTTTGCTGGCCAAGGCGCAGTCATCGATCTGGGCGCGGACAGCAACCCGGTGAGCAAAGCGCGCGCCTTTCAATTTGTCGTTTTTGGCGAAGAGGGAGCGGATAGGTCGGGGGGCAGCCGCGCGGGCACCCACCTGCATTTTCGCGCCATGCTGCGTGAGGCGCAGGCGCATAGCAGCGGCAATGACGCCTTTGACAATGATCTGTTGAAAGTGGAGGATGCACGCGCATTACAAGCGGTTATTCGCGGGGAAACGCGCCTGTTAATCCATGTCGAAGGCGCAAATGATATGCTGCGGCTGATCGAGCTGAAGCGCGATTATCCAGCGATAAAGATGATTTTTGTCGGTGCAAGCGAGGGATGGCGCGTTGCCGGCCCGTTGGCCGCAGCGGCGATTCCGGTGATTGCATCGGCGCTCAATGACCTTCCGGCAACTTTTGAATTTCTGGGTGCGACGCAGTCCAATGTGGGCCGGATGAAGGATGCCGGGGTTCAGGTTGCGATTGGCATGATTAATGACCGCGATGCCCATCAATTGCGCTATACCACGCAATATGCCGGCAATTTGGTGAGTCTGAATAATGTCCCGCGCGCAACCGGGCTAAGCTGGGATGAAGCCTTCGCGGCGATTACGTCGGTTCCCGCCAATATCATCGGTCTTGGAGATCGGTTTGGCAGCCTGAAACCCGGCCGCGCCGCCGATGTGGTGTTATGGGATAGCGATCCGCTCGATTTATACGCCGCGCCGACGGCGGTTTTTATCGACGGGGTGGAACAACCGCTGGGCAACCGTCAAAACCGGCTGCGAAGCCGCTATAAAACCCCCACGGAAGGCGATTTGCCAAAGGCCTATGATCGTTAAATAAGCGAAGAGCGATATATATAAAATTTATAAGCTTTTGATTTCATCCTTAACAATTTTAGAGCAAGCAGCGCGATATCTGAATCACCCTGCTTGCTCTAAATATTTGTTGTCGCATCGTTTTTGCGGAAAACCGGTTCCCACTTTTCCGCACGATGCTCTAAGGGTTTTTATGAAATATCACCTTCGCTTCTTGCGATCGTGGTCGTCACTGCCATATCCATGGTGACATTGCCCAATGTCCGCATAATATCGGGCAAGGCTTCAATCGCGAGCAGCAGGACCAGCGGTTCAACCGGCAATCCCATGGCTATATTAATCGGCGCGATTGATGTGATAAAGCTGACCGAACCGGGCAAGCTGACCGCGCCCATCGTGGTAATCGCGGCGGCCACGATCCCGGCTATCATTGCGCCGGTGGTGATTTCTATGCCCATCAAATGCGCGACATAGATCGCGACGGCAAGGTTCATGCAGGGCCCCGTGGCACGAAATAGCGCCACCGCAATGGGCAGAACCACATCGCCCGACCGTTCGCCCACGCCCATGGCCTTTACGCCCGTCACCATCGCCGGCAGGGAGGCGAGCGAGCTTTGCGTCGATATGGCGACCGCCTGCGCCGGCATGCTGGCGCGGAAAAAGGCAACGGGGCTGGACCTGCCGCCGATCACCGCCAATAGGAATGATGCCAGATAGATAACCATGCCGACCGCCGCCACGATCAACACATAATGTGCTAGGCCGACAAAGCTTTGCGCCCCGGCCTTGGCCCCGACAACCAGAGCCAGCGCAAAAACACCGATGGGCGCAAGGAAAAGCACCCAATGGATCAGGATCAGCATTGCGTCGGAAATGGCGACGAAGAAATCCAATATCGTGGCGCGCTTTTTTTGCGGCAGCCGTGTGACCGCAAAGGCAAAGGCGAGGGTAAAGATAATCAGCGGCAGGATTTTATCCTCGGCGGCGGCGCTGACCGGATTGGTCGGCACAATATCACGGAAAAATTCGAGGATAGTGGGCACCTGTCCCGGTTTTTCGGCCACCGAAAGCCCCGCTTGCAACGCCGCGCGCGCCGCTTCGGGCAATGGAAAGGCGGTCAACAACGCCGGGGTCAGCAACGCCGCCATCGCGGCGGAACACCATAGAATTATGATCATCATTATAATCGCCCGTGCCGTCATCCGTCCCGCGCGCGCCATCGCGGCGGTTTGCACCACGCCGACAATCAGCAACGATACCACCAGCGGAATAATCGTCATCCGCAAAGCGTTAAGCCACAATGTGCCGATAAAATCCGCACCGGTTATAATCCCGCTCGCCGATGTCGTAACCGCGAGGCCAGCGAGCAGCCCAAAAAGGAGAGCCGCGAATATGATGAGGGCTTTGCGCATGGTCATCCCTGAAAAATAGCTTTGTGACGACAGATACAGCCGCGCGCGGCATAGGCAAGCTTTTACAATAGCGGGTAAATCCGGGGTTGGCCAAATGGCAATATTTGCGTTAGGGCGTTGCCAACAAATTGGACGGGACAAGGCACAGAATGCGTAAATTTTTTGGGACAGACGGAATCCGCGGCCGCACCAATCAAGGGCATATGACGCCCGAAATGGCGATGAAGGTGGGGCAGGCGGCGGGCCTTCACTTTCTGCGCGGCGCGCATAAGCACCGGGTGGTGATTGGCAAGGATACCCGGCTGTCGGGCTATATGATCGAAAATGCCATGGTAGCGGGCTTTACCAGTGTGGGCATGAATGTGGTGCAATTTGGCCCCATCCCCACGCCCGCCGTGGCCATGCTCACCCGGTCGATGCGCGCCGATTTGGGGGTGATGATTTCGGCCAGCCATAATCCCTATCAGGATAACGGCATCAAACTATTCGGTCCCGACGGTTTCAAGCTGTCCGACGCCGATGAGATGGCGATTGAAGCCTTGATCGCGGCACCGGTGCAGCTTGCCGAGTCCGCCGAAATTGGCCGCGCCCGCCGGATTGAGGATGCGCGCGGCCGCTATATTTATGCAGTAAAAGCATCGATCCCCGAACATATCCGTTTTGACGGCCTGCATGTCGTGCTCGATTGCGCGAATGGTGCCGCCTATCAGGTTGCGCCCACCGCCATCTGGGAACTGGGCGCCAAAGTCACGACCATCGGCGTTGCCCCCAATGGCAAGAATATCAATGACAAGGTCGGCTCCACCCATGTCGCCACTTTGCAGGAGACCGTGGTCGCGTCGGGCGCGGATATCGGCATTGCATTGGACGGCGATGCCGACCGGTTGATCGTGGTCGATGAAAAGGGGCAGGTGGTTGACGGCGATCAGATTATGGCTTTGCTCGCCACCGCGATGAGCCGGGCAGGGCGGTTGACCGGTGACGGCATCGTCGCCACGGTCATGTCCAATCTGGGGCTGGAGCGTTATCTCGCGGCGCAGCATCTAAATCTGGTGCGCGCCAAGGTGGGGGACCGCTATGTGCTCGAAGAAATGCGCGCGCACGGCATGAATGTCGGCGGCGAACAATCGGGGCATATGATCATGCTCGATCATGCCACCACCGGCGACGGCACGGTGACCGCACTGCAAGTTTTGGCGCAATTGGTGGAAAGCGGAAAGCCCGCGAGCGAGGTCTTGCATCTGTTCGATCCGCTGCCGCAAATGCTTAAAAATGTGCGCTTTTCGGGCGGAAAGCCGCTCGACAATCCTAAGGTGCAGGCGGTGATAGCGGGCGCGGAAAAGGAACTGGAAGGCACGGGACGCCTCGTCATCCGGCCATCAGGAACGGAGCCCGTCATCCGCGTTATGGCCGAGGGCGACCATGCCGGGCAAGTAGAAGCGGTGGTGGATAGGGTTTGTGATGCGGTAAGAGAGGCGGCAGGCTGATGTTAGATATGCGGCCCGACTGCGAAAAATGCGGGGCCGATTTGCTCGCGCATCTGCCCGGTGCCTTTATCTGTTCCTTCGAATGCACATTTTGCGCCGATTGCGCCGATATATTGGACGAGATTTGCCCCAATTGCGGCGGCGAATTGGCCGATCGCCCCACGCGCTCCAAAAAGCTGCTGGAGGCACATCCAGCATCAACTTTGCGGAAATTTAAGGGATGAAACCCGCCCGCATCCTGATGATCGCCGGCAGTGATAGCGGCGGCGGCGCAGGGATACAGGCCGATATCAAGACGGTCACGATGCTGGGCGGCCATGCGATGACCGCGATTACGGCGGTGACCGCGCAAAATACGCTTG
Source organism: Sphingomonadaceae bacterium (assembly GCA_021732525.1). Taxonomy (GTDB): domain Bacteria; phylum Pseudomonadota; class Alphaproteobacteria; order Sphingomonadales; family Sphingomonadaceae; genus Sphingorhabdus_B. The sequence goes on from JAKFUU010000004.1 coordinate 70,241, forward strand.
GCGTGCAGGCGGTGCATGCCATCCCTGCGGAGATGGTGATCGCGCAAATGGACAGCGTGATTTCCGATATTGGCGTTGATGCGGTGAAGATCGGGATGATCGGCAGCGCAGAAACGGCGGAGGCGGTCGCCGAATATCTAACGCGACTGAGCGTGCCAATTGTGTTCGACCCGGTGATGATCGCAACCAGCGGCGCAGTGCTTGCCGATGCGCGCACGATATCGGTGTTTCAGCGGCTGATGGCACTGGCATCGGTGGTTACGCCCAATATCCCGGAAATGGAGGCACTCGGCGGTGCGGCGGGGATATTGCGCCATGGCTGCATCTTGCTGGCAAAGGGTGGTCACGGGCAGGGCGATGAACTTGTCGATCAGCTAATCGGGCCGAGCGGGACGCTGCGCGAATATCGCGCTGCGCGGATCGATACGGTGCATACGCATGGCACCGGATGTACGCTCGCCAGCGCGCTCGCTTGCCGGTTGGGGCAGGGCTATCCAATCGGCGAAGCTTTTGACGATGCGGTGCGCTTTGTGCGCGCGGCGATCCTGTCAGCGCCGGGTTTGGGGCAGGGGCAGGGGCAGGGGCCGCTGGGTCAGCAAAATATAGATGGTTTTCGGGCCAACGATAATGCGGATCGCGCTTGATCATCGGCGTTGATGAGGCGGGGCGCGGGCCGCTCGCGGGTCCGGTGGTGGCCGCCGCGGTGGCGCTATGCGCGGATGGGATCGCTGGATTGGATGATAGCAAAAAATTGAGCGCAGCCAAACGCGCAACGCTCGAAGCGCAGATTAAAGCGCGGTGTCATTGGGCGGTTGGCGAGGCCAGCGTCGAAGAGATTGATGCGATCAACATCCTGCAAGCCACTATGCTGGCAATGGCCCGCGCGGTGGATGCGCTTTGCAGGCAAAATGGCGGGATTGAACCGGGCAGGGTGCTGGTCGATGGCAACCGGCTGCCCGAATGGCGATACCGGGCGGAGGCCGTGATCGGCGGGGACGCGATCCATCCCTGCATTTCTGCCGCGTCAATCATTGCCAAGGAACATCGCGACCGGTTGATGCGGGAAGCGGACAGGCAATATCCCGGTTATGGCTGGTCGTCGAATATGGGCTATGGCAGCGCGGCGCATCTTGATGCCTTGGACCGGTTGGGACCAACCGATCTGCACCGCCGCAGCTTTGCCCCGGTCACGCGGCGGCTGCAACGAAGCAATGACGAGGAGAATCAACTTAACGTCATCAAGCTCTAACTTCCAACCGGCCCGCCGCCAATCTTTGTGATCACGATCACGCTGGGCCGCGGCGGCATTTTTTCGGCAAAGTCGGGCCACCGTGTGCTTGGATTTTCGAAGGTGGTTTGACCTTGTTGCGGGCCATCGCCGGGATGCTGAACCGCAACAAACAAGCTTTCTCCCGAATTTGAAAAGCGCGGACCGCATAATTCGGCGCCCACCGGGCAACGGAAAAAAGCCCGACCCGTTCCGCGCTCTGGACCGTCGGTGGTAATGGCCCATAGGCCATCGGCGCTACCCGTGTCGTCATTGCCATCGGTTGCCACCCACAGCCGTCCAGCGGGATCAACCGCGCCGTTATCCGGGCTGCCAAACCAGCCATCTTTGCTGGTTGCCGGATTCCATGCCGCGCCTGTGGCAGGGTCGGACGGGTCGCCGCATCGGATTAGGATTTCCCAGCGGGACCGGGTGGCGGCAAAATCACCGTTCGGCTCTCGAATTTCGATGATATGGCCGAATTTGTTGGCCGCGCGCGGGTTGGCCGCATCCACTTGCTCTGGAGATCGCCGGTCGTTGTTGGTGCACATTAACCAGACGCGCCCGCTTTTTTGGTCGGGTTCGACATCTTCGGGGCGGTCCATCGGCGTTGCGCCGAGCAAGTCGCTCGCCCGGCGCGCTTCGATTACGACATCGGCTTGCGACAGAAACCCATTTTCGGATGTCAGCGGCCCTTGCCCATGGATGAGCGGTAACCATGTCACCTCTCCGCTGGCGTCAAATCGCGCCACATAAAGCGTTCCTTCGTCCAGCAAATTGCGGTTGGCCGCGCGGCTACGCGGATCATACCGGCCCTTGGTCACGAATTTATAGACATATTCGAACCGCTGATCATCGCCCATATAAATCACCAGCCGGCCATCGGGGGCGAGCACGGTTTCGCAGCCTTCATGTTTGAACCGGCCAAGCGCCGTCCGTTTAACCGGCTTCGCCTGTGGATCGAGCGGGTCGATCTCGACAATCCAGCCATAACGATTGGGCTCATTGGGCTCCTTGCCAATATCGAAACGATCAAAATAGCGTCCCCATTGGAACCATCCGCCCGGAATACCCATCCGCTTGTGATTGCCCGCCTCCCGGTGTCCACTGGCCAGCGTTCCCATGAAATTGCCGTTGATATTTTCCTCACCGCTCAAATACGTACCCCATGGCGTCATGCCGCCGGCGCAATTATTCATCATCCCGGCAACCGTTACTCCATCGGGATCCGTTTTTGTCCGCAGGCGTTCATGCCCGCCGGCTGGTCCCTATAGCGTCATCGGCGTGGTATCGGCGGTGATCCGCCGGTTGAAGGGCGAGCCAACAACAACCGTCCATTTGCCATTTGTGCGCTCAATTTCCACGACCGACCCGCCATGCGCCGCCATTTCAATTTCGCAATATTCGCGCGTCATGCTTTGCGGATAGTTTTTCGCGACATCGGGAAACATCAACGGAGCCGAGGTATATTCATGATTCACGCAGAGCAGCGCCCGTTCATTTTTCCCGCGCCGGGGTAGGGCGAGATACCCAATATAATCATTGTTATAGCCAAATTGCCGGCGCTGCGCCCCGGCGCTTTGGCGATAGGGATCGAAGGCGGCGCTATCGGAAAATAACGGATCGCCCCAACGGATCAGCACATCTGCGCGGTAACCTTCCGCGACATGATGTGTCTCATCCATCGCGCGTTCAATTTCGGCAAATGAAAAGGTTGCGCCGCGCGCGGCGGCGGGTTGTAGCACGCCATCTGCCGTTCCGGCGCAAGCGGATAGACCCAGGCTGCCGAGCCCGGCCAAAGCGGTCCGGCGGCTAAGGCGCGATGCGACAAGCTCTTCCAATGTCTTTGTTTCCCGCCCGTAACGGGGATTGACGGGAAAATTCTCGCTGGCATCGATTTCGGTCATTATGGTCCTCATGAAATAACGATTGCGGGCAAAATATCATGCCCAGCATAGGCCGTTTTATAACATTGCATAGTCAGGCCGAAAGTCAGTTTTATGAAAAATTTGTAAAGCAAATTTGATTATGCGATCCAACCGTAAGCAATATTGATTTCAAGGACCGAAGGCTTATTGTTGATGCTTCGCTGGGGAATATTATATGCAAATAAGATTGCTTCTTGTCGCGGCCACCGCCGCTTTATCATCTCCATTTTGGGCACCGTCTCTCACCGCGCAAACCGCCGAACCGATTGCAGCTCCGCTGCCGCCGCTCGTGCCTTGGCAAGGGGCCAGTGAGACGCTGCCGGTGCCCGCGGGTCATCTCTGGATCACACCGAGCGAAGTCAGCGGGCTGACGGCATCGCCCTCCTATGCCGATACGATCGCCTTTGTTCAAAAGATGGCGGCGGCGTCGCCCTTGCTTCGGCTGGAAATTTTTGGCCGGACGCCGCAAGGGCGCGATATGGTTGCCGTGGTCGCCCGTAAACCCGCCGCTACTCCCAAACCCGTGGTGCTGGTGCAAGCGGGTATTCATTCGGGCGAAATTGATGGCAAGGACGCAGGACTGATGCTGCTGCGCGACATTGCCTTTCGCGGGAAAGACAGCCTGCTTGACAAGGTTGATCTGGTCTTTGTTCCCATTTTCAATATTGATGGTCATGAACGCGCCTCGCGGTTTAACCGGCCCAATCAACGCGGCCCGCTGCTCCAGGGATGGCGCACGACCAGTCAAAATTACAATTTGAACCGCGAATATCTTAAAGCGGACGCGCCGGAGATGCAGGCTATGCTTGGCTTGATCCGCAAATATGATCCGCTGCTCTATCTGGATTTGCACGTTACCGACGGAACCGACCATCAATATGACGTCGCTTTCTCCTTTTCCGGCTGGGACGGGCTTTATGCCAAATCGCCCGCCATTGGCCGCTGGTTGGATCAGAAATTTCGTCCTTCGATTTCCGCCGCGCTTAGCAATGCCGGGCATACGCCGGGCTATTATGTCAGCGCGGTGGATAATCGCGATCCGCTCAAAGGCATCACGCTTGATCCCGACACGCCGCGTTTTTCAACCGGTTATGGCGATCACGCCCGGATTCCAACCGTGCTGGTCGAAACCCATTCGCTGAAACCCTATCGCCAACGGGTGTTGGGCACCTATATCCTGTTCGAACAAGCGCTAATGCTGGCCGCTGCCGATGCGCCCGCTTTGTCTGCCGCGATTGCTCAGGATCGCAAGGATCGACCCGAAACCATCATATTGTCGTGGAAACCGCTGGATAAGCCCTTGAAAACTATCCCATTCAAGGGGATCGCGCATGAGATATACCGCTCATCTATTTCAGGCCGCGATGAAATCCGCTGGTTGGGCAAGCCGGTGGATCAGATGATGCCGGTTTTCGGGGTGAAGCCGGATCGCATCAACCGCTTGCCGGTGGCTTGGTGGGTGCCCGCTTCCGCGCCCGATGTTATCGCCCGATTGAAGCTGCATGGCGTCGAAATGGAAACCATCGATATTCCGCGCACCGTCAAGCTGGATATGGTCCGGCTGACTGATCCAAAGCTGGACGGGGCCGCCGAAGGGCGGGTGCGCTTGTCCGCGGCCGATTATCGCCACGAAATGCGCGAAGAGATAATGCCGGCCGGTTCGGTGCGCGTGCCCGCCACGCAGCCGCTGGGTCTAATCGCCGCTGTCTTGTTAGAAGCGGAAAGCGACGATGGCTTTCTGGCGTGGAATTTCCTCCCCGGCATGCTGCAACGCACCGAATATATCGAAGGTTATGCGGTGGAACCGATGGCCGCCGCCATGCTGGCCCGCGATCCCGCGTTAAGGACAGCGTTCGAACAGCGGCTGGCCGGAGATAAAAATTTTGCCGCCGATCCCGAAGAACGGCTGCGCTGGTTTTACGAACGCTCACCCTATTATGATCAGCGATATTTGCTCTATCCCATCGGCCGCGAAATTTCCCCCTAGGCAGGCGGGTTCTTTGCGCTAAGCTTGCTTGTTACCGTGATTGCTATTTTCTGAAGGCTTGGTCTTGGTAATCTATTATCTCATCATTATATACGAAGTCGGCTTCTCCCCTATTGCCTCAATACCAAAGCCAAATGTCCAATGATAAAATAAACGGAAAAAACAATGACTGATAAAAATAACGGCCTGCAGGATATGTTCCTAAATTCGCTACGGAAAGCGAAAATACCCGTCACCATGTTCCTTATCAAAGGTGTTAAACTACAAGGAGTTATAACCTGGTTCGATAATTTTTCTCTATTGCTCCGGCGCGAGGGCCAAGTGCAATTGGTCTATAAACATTCGATCTCGACAATTATGCCATCAATATCCCCCGACCGAGATTTATTCCGGGATATGATGGCAAAAACAAAGCATAAACCCGGCATACTCCAGGATGTGTTTTTGTTCGCGGTGGCCGACCGTCAGGAACCCGTTACGACATTTTTGGTCAATGGCGTGATGTTGCAGGGTGCCATTACTGCCTATGACCTTTTTTCGGTGTTGCTCGAACGCGACAATATCTGTCAGCTTATTTACAAGCACGCGATTTCCACCATTCAACCGGCCAATGCAATCAATCTGGTTGATTATAATCAGGGTGATAGCGGGGAGGCGGATTGAGCGCATTCGCCCGCGACGATGCCGATGATTTTGCCCGCGGTGCACGCGCGCTGATCATCTATCCCGAAATGCCGGGAAAATCGGCGATATCGGTAGAATCAAGATTGGAAGAAGCAAGCGGATTGGCGCTGGCCATCGGGTTAGACGTTGTCCGGTGCAAGCATTACCGCCTGCGCAGCCCGCGCGCGGCAACCTTACTGGGCGGAGGACAAGTTGACGAAATTTCCGATATGGTTCGCGATCTCGAAATTAATTTGCTGATTATCGACAGCAATCTAACCGCGATCCAACAGCGCAATTTGGAAGAAAAAATTGGCGTAAAAACCATCGACCGAACCGGGTTGATATTGGAAATATTCGGCGAACGGGCGGCAACCGCCGAAGGTCGTTTGCAAGTCGAACTAGCGCATCTTGATTATCAGGCGGGACGGTTGGTGCGCAGCTGGACCCATTTGGAACGGCAACGCGGCGGATTTGGCTTCTTGGGCGGCCCCGGCGAGACACAAATCGAAGCCGATCGCCGGATGATCCGAAATCGCATGGCAAAATTGCGCCGCGACCTGGAAGAAGTAAAGCGAACGCGCAGCTTACACCGCGCCAGACGGCAGCGCGCGCCATGGCCGACCATCGCGTTGGTGGGTTACACCAATGCCGGAAAATCAACTTTATTCAATATATTAACGCAATCTGACGTCATGGCGGAAGATTTGTTATTCGCAACGCTGGACCCCACCATGCGGCAGATAAGCTTGCCCGGAATCGACAAGGCGATCCTTTCCGACACGGTGGGCTTCGTTTCCGATTTGCCAACGCAGCTGGTTGCGGCTTTTCGCGCAACATTAGAAGAGGTAACCAGCGCGGACATTATTATCCACGTCCGTGACATTGCGCATCCGGCGAGCGACGCGCAGCGCGGCGATGTTTTGGCGATTTTAGCGGCGCTGGGTATTTCGGACGTAGCCAGTTATCGCCGCGATGTTGGTGATGGCAGCAGCGGCGAGCAAGCCGATGGTAGCCATGTGCCGATCATCGAGCTTTGGAATAAAATGGATTTGCTGGACCCCGAAAGGTTGGAACAATTACGCCATCTGGCCGACCGCGATAAAAATGTCATGATGATATCGGCCACCCAGAATATCGGCCTGAACGAACTCCGCTTGGTCCTATCCACGCATATTGCGCGCGATCATGAGGCACGCAATATTTCGGTTCCCATCGCCAACGGCGCCGCAATCGCATGGCTCCACGATAAGGGGGAGATGAAAATCACCGCTCAGGATGATCAGCAAATCACTTTAATGGCGTCACTTAGCTCTCAAAATTGGGGTCAATTTCAAAAGCTATTTGAACAAAGTTAAGATATTTTCTCGGTTTTCTTTACCCGCTGCCAATGGGCTTCTTTTTCCGGTAGCGAGATCGAGGTAAAATCTTGGCCTGCCGCTTGTTCCATCTTTCTAAAACGCCGCTCAAATTTGGTTGTACCAGCCTTCAACGCGGCTTCGGCATCGACGCCATGATGGCGGGCGACATTAACCGCAGCAAACAGCAGGTCGCCGACCTCTTCAAACCGCGCATCATCGGTTGCGGCGCAGCGTAATTCCGCAATCTCCTCCATCAATTTGGCTTCGGCACCGTCGACATTGGGCCAATCAAAACCGGTCCGCGCGGCGCGTTTCTGAATTTTTTGCGCGCGCATTAACGCGGGCAGGGCGAGGGCCACCCCCGATAACGCGCTGTAATCGGCACTATCGCCGACTTTATCGGCACGCTCCGACGCTTTAATCTCTTCCCAATTGGCTGCCACAACCGATGCACCATCGGCGCCCAAATCGTCAAAAACATGCGGATGTCGGCGGATCATCTTGTCACAGATGGCATGGACCACATCGCTAAAGCCGAAACTCCCTCGCTCGCTGGCCATTTGGCTGTGAAAGACCACTTGAAACAGCAAGTCACCAAGCTCATCCTTCAGCGCGCCAAGATCATCGCGCTCAATGGCGTCGGCAACTTCATAAGCTTCCTCGATTGTGTAAGGCGCGATTGAAGCAAAATTTTGCTCCAGATCCCACGGGCAACCCTTTTCGGGATCACGCAGCCGCGCCATAATGTCGAGCAAAGATTGAATGGAAAGAGAGGACAGCTTACGGCGCTCCTATTTGGTTTTAGTTCGATAATATATATTATGTTAAATCAAAGTCAATGCTCTGTCTTTTTCTTCTCTATCACTTTGTTATCGCATCTTTTTATGCGAAAAACCAGTTCCCACTTTTTCGCGCGATGCTTTAGCTTAATCAAGCCACGAAATAATCCATCATGCCGTCGCCAAATCTGCTGCGCCTTTCGGTCTCTGCTGCTGACCGTGCGTCAAAGCTGGCCATATCTTGCACGATGAGTGCGATGCGTAGCGCGTCTGACGGATTAGGCAAAGAATTATCGTTGGATATGATATGAACGTCGGATGCCCCAGATTCCTGTTGTGCCGCCGAAGCTATGCCTTGTGCAAAATTCCGAGTCGTCAGGGTACGAAGACCAATGGATGCCTGCAAACCACCGTCAAATGCCGCAAAAGCGTCAAAATCTGCGTCATAAATCCAATGAGGAATTTCGGCGCCATCATTGCGGTAAGTCGTGCTTCCGCTCAAGATTTCGCGCTGTGCAATTCGGTTAGCCTGATCAAAGCGTGCTCCGGAATCCAATTCAAATTCTGAAACATCATCCTGAACAGCACGCTGCGCCGTTATATTGGGAGCATTCCGGGAGTCTGGATTGAAGGTAAGCGCCACCTCGCCTGCTGTATTTGTTGTTCCGTTGGCGCGGGTAAAGCTTGCGGTCGAAACAACAATATTAGTGCCTAATTCTACGGTCTGGTCGGCGGCCTGCGTGCGCAAATCAAATGATACGATGCCGGCTTGTTCCAAACTGCGCAGTTCGCCCGCGTCGGTCACGCCATTACCGTTCGCATCCACCCACACCCGCAGTTCGCCGAAACGGACATCGGATGCATTTAATATGCCATCGTTATTGTTATCAAGGCTGCGCAAGGCTCCAAAACTGCTAGCCGCGTCTGTATTGACGTGCCCCCCTGAAATGTAGCCAGAAATGAGTAGAGTCCGTTTTCAAGGAGACGGACGAATGAAGCGCAGCAGGTTCAGCGATGAGCAGATCATTGCGATATTGAAGGAGCAGGAGTCTGGGATGCCGACGGCGGAGTGGACTTGCACCGGTTTAGTTCCGGTGACTTGAGATTATAATCTCACTCAGGGAGACCGATTATGTCGATCAAGCTTACAGAAGATTTCAAGTTAGAAGCGGTTAGGATTGCGCTGAGCAGCGGCTTGCCGCGTGCACGGATTGCGGCGGATTTAGGCATTGGTAAATCGACGCTGAGCAAGTGGATATCGCTGTACCGACCATCTGATATGCCGGTTGCCCCGCAGGCGGACTTAGCCAAGGAGAATGAGCGGTTACGCCTAGAGATCCGTGTTCTGCGGGAGGAGAGGGAGA
>JAKFUU010000023.1:0-15935 GCA_021732525.1 Sphingomonadaceae bacterium
GCTGTCGCCAAATCCCGACACTGGCGAGGGGGTTTTGACGCTGGATCAAATTGCCAACAGCTTTGGTATCTTCCGCGGATTAGGACGCGTTGCCGGGCTGAATGTAGAAGGCGTGCTGGACGCGCTGGAGCGCAAAGGGCTGGTCAAGACCCTGGCCGAACCCACGCTGATCGCGCTATCTGGCGAGACGGCGTCTTTCCTCGCCGGGGGTGAGTTTCCTGTTCCGGTTATCCAGAATAATGGCGGCGGCGGCGGTGACGGTGGCGGCCGCAGCATCACGGTTGAGTTTAAGCCTTTTGGCGTAAGCTTGGGCTTCACGCCAACGGTGCTTGCCGATGGCGTCATCAATCTTCAGGTAGAACCCGAGGTTAGCTCGATTGATCCGTCGGCTTCGATCACTTTGAACGGCCTGATCATTCCCGGCCTTCAAACCCGCCGCGCGTCGACCACATTGGAGCTGCGTGATGGGGAGAGCTTTGCGCTCGCCGGTCTAATCCGCAAGGATTTCCAGACGACGGTGCGACAAGTGCCCCTGTTGGGTTCGATCCCGATCCTTGGTGCATTGTTCCGTTCTTCGGGTTTCCAAAAGGGCGAGACAGAGCTGGTGATTATGGTAACGCCGCGGATCGTTCGGTCGGTCAAACCCGGCCAGATCCAGCTACCAACCGACCGGGTGCAAGACCCTAGCGAAGCAGATCTGGTCCTGTTGGGCCGTACCGACAAGGCTGTCGGCATCAACCCGCTGGACCCCGATGCGCCGCCACCCGAAGCTGAAGGAGCGGGGAAAAATGAAAAGAAGGGACGTGGCTATGACTATTAAGCGCATTATCGTCGCTGGAACCACGCTGGTGCTGCTCGCGTCAGGCTGCACCCCCAATGACATTACCATTGGGGCGACGGTTCGCCACAATAGCGAAGTGCAGACTGTCGATCCCGATCCGAAATATGCCGAGGCGCAAACGGCAGACGGTTCGCAGGTGGCGGGCGCACAGACGCGCTATCGCACCGACCGGGTGAAAAAGGCGAGAACGATCCGTACCACCGAAACCGGTAGCGGCGGGCAAACCAGTTCCTCGGGCGGCAACTAAAAGGCAGAAAGGGAGTTGAAGGCATCATGGAGGAGGCAGGAGCAGACTTCCTGAAGAATGAAGAGGGGGCTATAGCTCCGCTTTATGCGTTGGTACTGACCGCCCTGATCGCCGTTGGCGGTATTGCCTTTGACTATAGCCGGCTGGCGGCGATGGATACCGAATTGCAGAATGCGGCGGATCAGGCTGCGCTGGCCGCGGCTAGCCAGCTTGATGGCCAAGGCGGCGCTATTTTGCGCGCGACCAGTGCGGCGAATAATCTGGTCGCAAACGAAACCCGCTTTGCCAATGACGGCAATGTCGCGGGGCGCAATGTAACCATTGCCAATATCACCTTCTTAAGCTGCGAAAGCGATGATTGCAGAGCCGATCGGACCCGCGCGAATATGACGGAATTGCCGGGCACTGCCGATGATGATGCAATAGCGCGCTTTGTTGAAGTCACTGTTGGCGGGCGGCAGGCTTTTTATGCCCTGACGCCCATTGTCAACGCATTCAGTTCTGGCAACATAGATGCCACGGCACTTGCCGGGCTTGGTTCTGCGGTGTGCAGAGTGCCTCCCGTCATGTTCTGCAATCCCAACGAACCGACGACAGGCCCCACCGGCGGTGATTTTGATGCAGACCTATATGCTGGCGCGGGGCTAAGGCTGATTTCTGGCGATACCAATTTTCCGGGAAACTTTGGGTTCCTTGATAACGGCTCCGTAACAAACAACGCCAATAGTACGCCTGATTTGGCGCGCGCGCTGGGCCACGATACACCGCCCGGGAATTGTACTTCGATCGATGATGTCGGGCTGCGGCCGGGGCAGCGTGAAGTAGTCTTCAACGCCCTTAACACACGCTTTGACATCAACACCAATGGCGCCAACACATGCCCCTCGGGTGACATATGCAGCTCTGCGCAGAATAGCCGGAAAGACGTTGTTCGCAGAAATCAGTGCGGCATCAATAATAATGGCTGGAATGAATCGGCCAATCCCTATCGGCCCACCTTGCTGACCCCACTGACTGGCGGATTTCCTGATATAATGGGCCACCCTCGCGACATTTGTCACGCCATCAGCTTCGATGGGAGCTGTGATGGCAATGGAGACGGAATAACGGGCGATATGTTAGGTAACAAGCTATGGGATCGTGATGCCTATTTCCGTGTCAACTATGGGCATACCACGCGAGCCGCCTGGCAAAGTGCCACTGGTTTGGGTAATGATGCGACGCGTTATGATGTGTATCAATGGGAGCTCGAAAACCCACCTGCATCCACCCAATCGGTCGGTGGCGGCAGAAACGGGCATAACTCTCCGGTTTGTCTCCCGCCTGCTCCCGCAACAATACCGGACCGACGCCGCGTCGCGGCGGCCGTTGTCAATTGCCGGGAACAAGCAGCAAGGGGGAATGATACAGTTCGGGTCTTAAAATGGGTGGATCTGTTTCTTGTCGAACCTTCCTTTAACAGATTCAGGGGCTCTGGTCCTACCCGCACGAGGGTCACCGCAGATGATCAGGTTTATGTAGAAGTCATCGGCGAAACCCGTTTTGCCGGCGGTGGTCCAGACAACCAAATCATCCGCCGCGATGTGCCGTATCTGATCGAATGATGATGGCTGTGCTCTCTTCCTTCTGGCGCGATCAACGCGGAGTAGCCGGGGCCGAAATGGCGTTGATGACGCCACTTTTGTTAATATTGATGTTCGCCCCAATGGAGCTTGGCAACTTCTACTGGTCGCAACATAAGATCAGCAAGGGCGTACGCGATGCCTCCCGCTATGCCGCGCGACTGCCTTTTGCCGTCTTTGAAGATTATGAATGCGGTGATGAGATTGCCGACGCTGTCATTGCAACCCCCATCAAAAATCTGGCTCTGAGCGGAGCCATTAACGGGGGGACAGCAAAAATCCAGGATTGGGATTTGGACGACGTGGCAATCTTCAAAATTTGCCGCGATCAAGCCCTCGATGGGTCGGGCGATAATTTTGTGAATACCGGTATTTACACTGGCGTTGCCAATGCTCCTATTGTGCGAGTGGAAGCCGTTGTAACCTATCCATCCCTATTTGAGTCGCTTGGCTTTGACGCAACCGATATCCAGATGACGGCTCATTCCGAATCCGCGGTGATGGGCCTATGAAGCTACTCCGCTCCTTTCTCGCCGACGAACAAGGCGGTCCTGCCGCTGAGTTTGCGCTGGTGTTGCCGCTTGCGCTGTTGTTTCTGTTCGGCATCATTGATGTTGGCCGCTTTATGTGGGACGTCAACCAGTCCGAAAAAGCAACGCAAACCGGCGCTCGCTGGGCGGTTACGACGGACATACTGGCCAGCGATTTGATAGATTATAGCTTTGCTGTCGATGGCGGTATTCCGCAGGGGGAGCCGGTTGATGCCGATGCCTTTCCTGGCGTGCGCTGCAATAGCGATGGCTGCGAATGTTTAGACGGTGGAAGCTGTGGTTTCGACGCAACCGCTTTTGACGGTGACGCATTTGCGGATCTTGTCACTCGTATGGCGCAGATCAAGCCGGATATCAGCGCCGACAATGTTTTGGTGAATTATGCTTGGTCAGGGCTTGGTTATGCGGGCGACCCCAACGGTCCCGATGTCGCACCGATTGTTACAATCAGCCTGCAAAACATGACTTTCACTCCGCTGCTACTCCAGCTTTTTGGCGGAGAAGTCGATCTTCCGGATTATAGCTATTCACTGACCATGGAAGATGGTTACGGCAGCTACGCGAATTAGATGGGAAGCAGGGAAATGGGCGTTTCGGAATATATCAATTTTGCTTCGGAGGAGTGGGTTTTGGACCTGAAATCGCGTTCGGTATTGTTGGTCCTATCCGAAGCCGAAATGACCAATGCCCGGCTGGACGCAGTCGACATGCCGCAGCAGATGCTGCTTTCCACGCTCAATCCCGATGCTGAGATCCCCGCGGAGCAGATTGCGCAGGCCTCTTTGATCCTGCTTGAAATCAAGCCCGAGCTGCCCGGCTCGCTGCAACGGTTTGAGGCTATGCGTCAATTGCATCCTGACATGCCGGTTATTGCTGCTATCCGAAATGCCGATCTGCCGCTGGTGCGGACCTTGCTGAAAAAAGGCGTGCGCGATGTTGTCGGCCTTCCGCTGTCGCATGCCGAGCTTGCGGCAATCGTCAACGAAGTTTGTGAACAGCTCGACGCGCGGGTAGCAAAGGACGTACATCAGGGCCAACTGATCTCGGTCCTGAAAAGTATCGGCGGCGTTGGTGCGACGACTGTTGCCACGCATTTGGCAAGCGAACTTGCCGAGCGCAATATAGGACGCGGGGTCTGCCTCATCGACCTGGACCTGCAATTTGGCAACGCTGCTGCCTATCTCGGGCTTTCCGCCCAACTTTCGATTGCAGATCTGATCGCGGCAGGCGCACGTATCGACGGCGAATTGCTCAAATCGGTTGTGTCGAAAGGCGACAATGGCCTGAATATCATTGCGGCTCCGATTGACATCGTTCCCATCGAATCGGTGAATCCCGACCAGATTATGCGCATCATCGAGTTGGCGCGGGCTGAATATGATCATGTCGTTTTAGACCTGCCAACCAATTGGACCAACTGGACTTTGTCATTGGTCGCCGCATCCGAGGCAATATTCTTGGTCGCAGAGCTCTCGGTTGCCAGCTTGCGGCAGGCAAAGCGGCAGCTGCAATTGCTGGACAGCCAGAATATCGCTGGAGCCCATATCAACGTGATCGCTAACCGCGTCGAGAAGCGATTTTTTCGAGCCATCGATCTTGATAGCGCCGCACAGGCCCTTGGCCATCCGATAGAACTCAGCATCCACAATGACTATCCGCTAGTCCGCGCCGCCCATGATCAAGGCGTGCTTATCCGCGCGATCAGGGCGAAAAGCAAAATTGCGAGGGATATAGAGAATCTGCTTGCGCGCCTCGGTGTAGAAACGGAGCGCTGAACATGTGGCAAATCAAGAAAGCCGACAGAGCCGACCGTTCGAGTGATGAAGCCGTGCTGGCCGACATTGCAGACAAGGTCAGCCCGAAAGGCCCGGACTATCTCGATCTGAAGGTAGAATTGCACCGCCGGTTGATCGACCTGATCAACCTTTCCGCGCTGGAACAAATGTCGCGCCAGCAGATCGAAGCCGAAGTTGGTGAACTCATCCACGAACAGCTCGCCCTGCAGAAGCACGCGCTGAACCATGATGAGCGCAAGCAGCTGGTGTCCGATATTTTGGACGAACTGCTTGGCCTTGGGCCGCTCGAACCGTTGCTTCAGGATGGCAGCATCACTGACATATTGGTCAATGGTCATGAAGTCGTCTTTGTAGAGCGGAAAGGGCTGCTCGAAAAAGTTGAAACCCGGTTCAAGGATGAGCGCCATCTGCTTCGGATTATTCAGAAAATTGTCAGCGGGGTCGGCCGCCGGATTGACGAATCTTCTCCCTTTGTCGACGCGCGCCTGCCCGATGGTTCGCGCGTCAACGCAATTGTCCCGCCGCTTGCCGTCGATGGCTCCCTCTTATCGATCCGCAAATTTGCGAAGATACCCATTGGCATGGCAAAACTTGCGGAACTTGGCAGCGTTCCGGCACCGATCGCAGAGTTCCTGCAAGGTGTGGTCGCATCACGCCGCAATGTGTTGATTTCGGGCGGCACCGGGTCAGGCAAGACGACCCTGCTCAACGCTATGTCATCCTATATCGATGAGCGCGAACGTATCGTCACGATCGAGGACTCGGCGGAACTGCAACTACAGCAGGCGCATGTCGCTCGTCTTGAGACCCGCCCGTCCAATATCGAAGGGCGCGGTGAAATTACGCAGCGAGACCTTGTCAAAAACGCACTCCGCATGCGCCCTGACCGCATCATTGTGGGCGAAGTCCGGGCAGGCGAGGCATTTGACATGCTGCAGGCGATGAACACCGGCCATGATGGGTCGATGACCACCGTCCACGCCAATACCGCGCGCGATGCCTTGTCACGGATCGAACAGATGATCGGCATGAGCGGGATCGAAATATCGCCCCGCTCTGCCCGTGCCCAAATTGCCTCTGCCCTGCATATTGTTATCCAGGTCGGACGGCTGGCCGATGGCCGTCGTCGCCTGTTAAGCGTCTCTGAAATTAATGGGATGGAAGGCGAAGTCATCACCATGCAGGATATATTCCGGTTCAAGATGGAGGGCCGGGACGAACAGAATATGGTGATGGGCCATTTTGAAGCAACCGGCATTCGCCCTCGCACGATGGAAGATTTGCTGAACCACGGCATCGCGATAAGTTCAAACCTGTTCCGGCCTGATAGGAAGATCGACTGATGGATCCGACCATGATCCGCCTGCTTGTGCTCGTCGTGATTTTTGCCGCGGTGTTCCTGATTTCGGAACAGTTGATCTCGCTCATCAGGCAGCGGCGGCAGGGGGCGACCGCAATCAACAAGCGGCTTAAAATGATTGAAGGCGGCATGGACCGCGAACACGTGACTTCACGTCTGCGCAAATCGCAGCAGGGCACCTTTGATGGCTGGCCTGGAATCCTTGGCCGAATGGGCCGTGCGCTGGAACGCGCGGTTATTGCAAGCGGAGTGGCAATGCCTACCCAGCAGATAATGATCGCCATGGCCGCAGCATCGGGCATTGCCGGAGCGTTGGTGATTATCGGCGCAGCGGTTGTTGGCTATGCTCTGAATTTGGGAGTGATTCAGCTTGCCCTGGTTCTTGGCATTTGTGTTGGAACCGCTGTTCCGCTCATGATTCTTTCGCGCATGGCCAACGCAAGGCGCAAGCGGATGCAGGAACAGTTCCCGGTAGCGCTCGATATCTTCGTTCGCGGTTTGCGCTCGGGTCACCCCATTTCTTCGGCACTCGATCTGCTAACCAAAGAGATGGAGGATCCCATTGGTTCAGAATTTGGCATGGTGGTCGATGAAATATCCTATGGCGTTGATCTGCGCGATGCGCTGCAGACACTCGCCGACCGCTGGGGAATAGAGGATATTCAGATGTTTGTCGTCTCGCTTTCGGTGCAAAATGAAACTGGCGGCAATCTGGCTGAAATATTGTCGAACCTGTCTACCGTAATACGCGAGCGAGCGAGCATGTATATGAAGGTTCGCGCGCTTAGTTCCGAAGGCCGGATGACAGGCGTAGTGTTGACTGCGCTGCCGGTGCTCACATTTCTTGGCCTTTTTGTTTTCAGCCCCAGATTTTATCTGGATGTGGCACAGGATCCGGTGTTCATGCCCGGATTTATCGGTCTGATCATCCTCTACTTTGTTGGCTACTTTACCATACAGCGTATGGTAGATCTGAAAGTCTGAGATGTTTACTAACCTTGCTCTTTCCGGACCGATGCGCATTGCCCTGCTGGTGCTTATATTTCTACTCGTCGTGCTTGGCGTGATGTTCATTTCGAATATCGCGGCCAATCGGTCGGCTGTGCGGGGACGGCTGAATGAGGTGAAGGGTAATAGCTTGGTCACTTCGGCTGGCGCAAGCCTGCGCCGCGACCATGTAGCCCAGGGCTGGCAAAAGCTTGCCGACAGCGTTGAACGAGCCGGAATCTCGCTGGTTGATACGCGCGGCGAAGGGTTGCGTGTAAAATTGATTGCCGCTGGCTATACTTCTCCGGTCGCGCCAAAGATCTTTACGCTCCTTCGCCTTTTGCTACTTTTTGCTTTGCCAGCAATCTATGTCACTTTCGCCTATTTGGGCGAAACGCGGCCATCCGCAGGATTGCTATATCTGATTGGTGTCGGATTGGCGGTCGTGGGCCTCTATCTTCCCAACCTGTGGATTTCGGCAAAAGCAGACAGGCGCCGTACGGAGATCATCAACGGCTTTCCTGATTGCCTTGACCTGATGCTCGTCTGTGTCGAAGCGGGTTTGGGTATTGAGGCGGCGTTCGACCGGGTTGGCCGGGAAATGGTGGGCTCACACCCTCAAGTTTCCCAATTGCTGTCCATGGTGACGCTGGAGCTGCGCGCAGGGTCAACGCGCGAGGAAGCGCTGCGTAATTTGGCAGACAGATCGCAGGTCGACGAGATCCGTTCCTTCTCAACCTTGCTGATTCAGTCGGACAAGCTGGGGTCAAGCGTCGGTGAAACGCTCCGCGTCTATGCGGCGGAAATGCGCGAGCGCCGCAGGATGCGGGCCGAGGAAAAGGCGCATCGCTTGCCTGTGCTGTTATCAATTCCGTTGGTGGTCTGCATGTTGCCGGTAATGATCGGCGTGTTGATGCTGCCTGCGGTTATTCGTGTGCTGCGTGAAATTGTTCCAAATTTGGCGGGCGGATAATGTCAGCTACCAAGAACCACGTCATCCTCTCCGCTGGTCTGCTTGGCCTGTTGGGCGGTTGTGCCGCGGGAAAGCAAGCCTCGCTGGAAATCCGCAACGTCAATCACGCGCAAATTGCTCTGGCTGGCGAAAGTTCAATTGAACGCGGCAAGGAATTGTTACGGCGCGGGCAAAATGCCGATGCGATATCGGCTTTTCGCGCCGCGCTGCGCCAGGATGTCGGTCGTGCAGAGGCGCATAATGGCCTCGCCATCGCATATGACTCCATTGGTCGCAAGGATCTGGCACGCCGCTATTTTGAACTGGCGGTTGCTGAAAAGCCGGATGAAATGCGTTATCGCGGCAATCTTGCCCGTTTCTTCGAAGATAATGGCCAGGCGGAATTGGCCGCGGGTCTGCGGGACGAGCCAGTCATACTGGTAAGTGCAGAGCGACCTGTTGTTCCCGCCGAACCGCCGACCGCATTAGAACTACCGACAGTTGCTGCGGCGTTCGAACCTGCAACAGGTGATCCGATTGCCCAAATTCTTGTTGGGCTGTCCTTCGACATGGCTGTTCAGGATGCCCCCGTTGACGATCGGTCGGCGATGCAATTGGCCGTTGTTCAATCTTCTAAAGAAAAGCCCGTCAAAGCCATTGAGGCAGCCTTTCGCCCCGTGCTGACGCCATCGATAAATGCGGCCAGGATCAATTTGCCGCCGAGGCCATTACCAGATCGGGGCCCGGTGGAAGGCCGGCCGGATCTGGTTGCAGACTTGCCTCGAAATGACCGCAAGCTGATGGAAGGCACCGGTCCATATGTCGAACGCGTCTCGCTTGGCGAAGTGAAGTTGGTGACACTTCCCTTTTCATCAACGGAAAATGGCGTTATCGATTTCAACCGATTGGGCGAAAAGTTGGACCAATGGGCGATGGAAGAAGCGCGTCAGGCTGAACTTCCAAGGGCACCGGGTTTGGAGGGCCGATTAGCAATAAAAAATGCTATCGCTCGTGCGGCAACCGATGATATCATTGCTTCGGCGGCCTCATTAGCGGCGGTTGTCCAACAGATTGAAAATGATTTTGTCTATATTGCATATGACGACGACGCCAAGGTGAGCGCGGAGACAGCGGCATGATCAAGCCGATCGTAAGGGCCGCTTCGGTAGCGTTATTATTCTCCGCTTCATGGTCTGCACACTCATTTGCCGGCGGGGAAGCGGCTCCAAGGCCAGACACTGCAAGTTTGCTTCGGCAGATCGATGCCGCCACTCGCGCCGGGCGGCTAGTGCAGGCGGATGCAATGCTGACCTGGTTGGAGCAGAATG
Organism: Sphingomonadaceae bacterium; assembly: GCA_021732525.1. Classification (GTDB taxonomy): domain Bacteria; phylum Pseudomonadota; class Alphaproteobacteria; order Sphingomonadales; family Sphingomonadaceae; genus Sphingorhabdus_B. The sequence continues at coordinate 9,685 of JAKFUU010000023.1, forward strand.
ATTCCAAAATATTCGCCGGAGCAGTGGCGCTTCACCGGGCCGAACTCAGTATGGTGAGGGGCGACGTTTCATCAGCGGTGGCCGCGCTCGATCGGGTCGGCGTCGACGATGGCAGCATCTGCCGAAAAAGCACGCTGACTGGCTGGATCGCGGGCAAGTCTGCGGAGTGGAACAAGGCGATCCTGAAGCTGGCAGAGGCAATCCAGCAGTGCGGTGACGATGCATCGCTCTGGAACCTGCTTGGCCTCGCCTTATTAGGGAAAGGTGAACATGCCGCCGGCCTAGAGGCTTTTGACAGCGCTTTAATCCTGCAACCGCAACATGCGGGCTTACTGAACAACCGGGCCTTAGCGCTGGTTGGTGTCCAAAAGCATGGCGCGGCTTTAGCCGACTTGCAACGGGCGTTGGATATCGCGCCCAATGACCTGTCAATCCGCAACAATGCCGACTATTTATCCGGCCTGCTCGGTGTCGCTCCAATTCGCCGGGAGAATGAAAGCGACGCCATTTGGGCGGCGCGTCTGATAAGGACTGGCGAGGGTGCTCGTGATGCAGGCCGTAGCAGCAGTGCGATGGCCCATTTTGCCAATGCCGCGTTGCTATCGGACCGATTTGACATGCATATCTGGGCCCAAGGCGCTTTGCCGCAAGGCCGGAAAGCGGACTGATTTGGCGCTAGCTCTTATATTATTATGGGCAGTCTGCCTGCTATTTGCCGCAGTTTCGGACATCCGGTCGTTCCGAATCCCCAACATCTATCCGGCGCTCTTGCTTATACTGTTTTTGGTGAGCAGGTTGATCTGGGGTTTTCCCCCTGCTGATTTGGTGCATCTGCTTCATTTCGCGATTGCGCTTGCTGCTGGCATGGTGCTGTTCAGGATGGGTTGGTTGGGTGGCGGTGATGCCAAACTCTATGCCGCAGGTGCCATCTGGTTTGCGGGTCTGAATGCCGCCATGCTGATTTTTGCGACTGGTATGGCCGGGGTCTTGCTTGCGGTTTTCTACATTCTGAAACGCAAACTGTCGCTGCAGACCGGCTCATCGAAACGGTCGGAACGCCGAATCCCTTACGGCGTTGCAATTGCCGGAGGTGCACTGATTATGGCCATTTCTGTCGGCGTGAAGGGTATGATTCCGCTCGCTTGAGTATACTCGCATCAATGCGGCTTCTTGTTGCCTTCCTCCGGTTGACGCATGCCACCACGACGGACGATCAATTCCGCACGAGATGCAATGCCCAGCTTGCGGAAAATACTGTTCAAGTGGATTTTCACCGTGCCTTCGGCCAGATCGCAACGAAGAGCAATGTCGCGGTTGCGTAAGCCCAGACAGACCAGATCCACAATCTCCAGCTCGCGTTTGGTCAAAAGGTCATCAGAGCGCACGGCCCGTGTTGGCTGGTCGATCGAATGGCGCAATGCAATCTCGGTAACACCGTTTTCGAACCATTTTCCGCCTTCAAGGATAACGCCCATTGCTTCGACAATGATGTCCGGGTCGCTGTCCTTCAGGGCAATACCGCGCACACCAAGCCGAATGGCTTCTATGGTTTGTTCCGGGTCAATATGGACCGTCAGGAACATGGCCGGTGTGGATGGATAGTGTTGCCGCAAGTGACGAAGCACGCGTAGGCCGCCGCCATCGTGCATCGTTACATCGAGCATCGCAAGATCGGGCCGTTCGTTGTCGATATTGGTGATCGCTTCATCAACCGACAGCGCCGTCGAGATAGAAAATTCCCCCGCCGCCGCCAGATACTGGCCAAAGCCGTGGAGGAAAAAGGGGTGATCGTCGACGATAAGGACCTTATGCATCGTCGACCTCCTGCATCGGGATGCTGATAGCCAGTAGCCCGCCTTTGGCCAGCCCTTCGGCATAGGCAGTGCCGTTCACCAGCCGCAAGCGATGCTGCAATGATGCTGATTGCAATGGCATAGATACCCCCCTTTTGTTGATCGACTTCTCCGTGTCGCTACCCTGATCATTAATCGTGATTAACAGCGCATCATGCTTGAGCGACAATCGGACTGTCAAGGCCGCAATTTTGGCGTGACGAACGGCGTTGGCTACCGCCTCACGGACCAGATGTTCGATATTGAGCGCTGACTCGCGATCGACGGGTACAGCAGGCTCCTCAGATTCAAATTTTGCATCAATTTCCCACTGCAACGAAATGGCTCGTAAGCAGATATTGAGCCTTGTGACAAGATTGACGGTTTCATTCTCCGACTCACTGGTTTCGAGCAAGCCGCGCAAGCGGGCCTGCTCTAGCGTCAAAATATCAGTGACCCTGCGCAGAGCGAGACGCGCCGGATGGTCCACCAGATCTTTGCGCTTGTCGATTGTCATCAGCTGCATGCGTAACGCGGCCATCGATTGCAGCACGCCATCGTGAAGGTCGCGGCGGGCGACATCATGCGCATCGGCAATGAACTGCCGCTCGGCCTCTGCCATGCGAGTGAGAAACTCGGCTAGCCGATTAACATTCCTTTCGATCTTGATCGCGTCGACTCGCAAGCAGGCATCGATGGGCTTCATTGCCGCAACCGCGAGCAGCCCGTTTGACTTGCCAATCTGAAGGCGCTGGATAATAGCTATCACGAAATGGTCGCGTTTAAGATAGCGAGCAAAGGCCAATTCCGCTTCGTCCAGCGCTCTTGGTTTGATTGCGTCCAGCGGCCAGCAAAGCTGGTTCTCTGTGTCTATGATTATTGCCCGTTCCGGCAAGGCGGCCGAAAGATCAATCAGTCCGCTCAATTCTGCAGCCATAAATGTTGGGTCACAATTATGCGCATACTGGCGATATCCTGAATTCATCGCGGGGCGCGTGACAATGCAAAATGCCCGTTCCGGTGCGAAAATTTTTGCCAGGTTCTCCACCACAGCCTGCAGATCAAATTCGAACGAGCGATCAGGTTTGAGTAGTTCAATCGAATTGCATTTGTAGGTGAATGTGTCGACAAGTGTGCTGCGGTGGATTAGCGCAGCACTGGCAATCACCGCCCATAGCCTGATCGTCGTGATCAGACCGTTCATCTCGCCTTCTTTAACAATTATGATATGCGAGGCATGGAGCTGGGTGATTTCCAGTATTTCATGTGCAAGCCATGCCGAAAAAGGCAGCGCCAGCATGGCTATAAGTGAAGTCAGCCCCAGGCCAAATCCCAGCATGGTTACCGAAAAACAGAAAGCAAAGGCAATAATCGGCGGCTCCGGATCAGCCAGCAAGAATATGCATATGATCATCATTAAGGAATCGGCCCCGGCCAAAATCCGCAGCTCACGGATGCTGTGATGATGGCCGATGGCGGTGGCCGCGGTGGTTACAGCAGCCCAGCAAACCCATAGCAATACGAACCAGTGCAACAGAGAACGACCACTGAGGTGGAAACCGTTCATGATGATGATACACATCAGAATGCGTGCGACCGGAGCGGCCCAGTTGATTATCGGACGGGTAAGAACGCGCAGCATGCTCCCGATTGTTACACCCGACTTAGGCTTTCTTACAAAGGAAAGATGCGAAATAGACGTAAAGATATATTTCTTTTGTTATATCTTTGATTTTTCTGGATGAAATCTGGTTAATGTGGTTGCTCAATAGGAAAAAAATCTGCTTAATATTTTCGTAACGACTCGGCCAGATCGTTCTAGGGTCGCCCACTAGAATGGCCAGTCCTGCAAACAGCTATGCTGTTTGCAGCGATTTAAGATGTGGGGACTCAATGCTACAAATACGTATTCTGACATTGCGAACTGCTGCCCACTGTTCATGTGTGACCGGTGGTCTCGCTGCTGCTTTTTCACATTCTGAATATGCCGCAATTGATCCAGACGCCCACTGTGGGCGGCTGTCCGTATTTACCGTTCAACCAGACTGGAATTCGTGATGGACGCTGAAAATAAACTCGCGCTTGGCGCAAATGCCATGGTGCTAATCACCGAAGGAGCAGAAGCCTTCGCCATGCCTGCCGCAGCACCCATTGCTGCGTTGCAGGCGCTAACTCTTATTCCCGATGTGAACGGCCAAATTGTTCTTCCTGCTGGCGTTGAATTGGATGACATCCGCGTTTCCGGACGGGACCTGATCATCACCATGCCCGATGGTACGCAGATGGTCATTACCGATGGCGCAATCTTCGTTCCCCAATTTGTTCTTGACGGTATCGCCGTCCCACCGCTTAATATTGCGGCACTTTTGATTGGTCAGGAGACTGCTCCTGCGGCGGGCCGGCCAACCAGCTCAGGCGGTAATTTCGAAGATCCCGTCGGCGACATCGGTGATCCCTTTGCGCGCGGCGATTTGCTGCCGCCAACACAGTTGGCATTTCCCCAGCCGGAAGAGCGGGAAATCATCCCGAACGAGCCCGATGAAGAGCCGACCACAATCATCATTACGCCAGACCAGCCTGCTGGTTCGGTTTCGGCGACGGCCTCGGTCAATGAAGCAGGCCTGCCTGCCCGTGGCGGCGAGCCTGCAGGTTCCAATGAAGCGGCTAACGGCGAAACAACGACGGGTAGCATTATTTTCAATGTACCCGATGGACTGGGTTCAATCAGCCTGAACGGGGTTGCGATCACCGCAGTCGGCCAAGTGTTCACGGCTCCGCTCGGTCAATTAACGATCACCAGCATCGCAACGGGCAATATCGGTTATACCTACACATTGCTCGATAACTCAACCAATCCAACTGCGACCGACATATTTGCCGTAGCGGTTGTTGATAGCGACGATGACACGGCAACGGCCAATCTTACCATTACCATCAACGACGACACACCAACCGCGCGCGATGATAACGATTCTGTGCCTGCGGCGAATTTCACCGCGCAGACCGGCAATGTCATCACCGGACTCGGCACTACCAGCGGCGCGGCGGGTGTCGACACGCCAGGCGCTGACGGCGCCGCAGTGACCGGCGCGCGCGCCGGGATCAGCGGTGCATTTGCGGCGGTGGGGAGCGCCATCAACGGCGCATTTGGTGTTCTGACACTTAATACCAATGGCAGCTACAGCTATACGCGCAATCCAAATACGCCAGGAGGGGTAACCGATACCTTCAGCTATCAGATCACGGATGGCGATGGTGACACGTCGACCGCGACGCTCGCCATCTCGATTGGAGACAGCCCGGCCACTGTGCTTTCCGTCCCTTCGACCGGAGGCGGAACTGTCGTGGACGAGGAGGGTCTCCCCCCGCGCGGTTCCGAGCCTCCAGGTTCGAATGAAGCTGCGCCGATTGAAACCACAACGGGCACGATTACCTTTTCGGCACCCGATGGCGTTGCCAGTGTCCAGGTGAACGGCGTTACTATCAGCGGGCCAGGCCAAGTGATTTCGACCCCGACCGGAACCTTCACGGTTACAGGTTTCAGCCCGACATCAGGAACGCTGAATTACACATTCACGCTGACGGACAATACCAGCGGCGATAGTACGACGCAGGTGTTGACGGTAACGGTGACCGACACTGACGGCGACAGTGACAGCGAATCGTTCACAATCACGATTGTCGATGATGCGCCAACCGCGCGGAACGACAGCGGTGCGCAAACGGCTGAAAATTCGCCCGTGACTGTCAATGTCATCGGCAATGACACGCCCGGCGCAGATGGCGTCAACCTCGCCACCGGCGTTGCAGCTGTGCCCGGCTCGTTGACCGGTTCCGGAACGCTCGCCTATAACAATGACGGCAGCTTCACCTACACGCCCACCCCGAACGAACAAGGCAGTGTCACTTTTCAATATCGCATCACCGATGGCGATGGTGATGTTGCGGCGGCAACCGTCACGATCAACCTGCTAGAAGATTCGACGCTGTTTGTTAATGTGAACGGTGACAACGACGTTGCCGAGGCAGGCTTGCCTGCACGCGGCAGCGAACCGAGTGGCAGCGATGCAGCCGCGAACAGCGAAATTGCTGTAGGTACCATCGCCGCTGCGACCGGTGGTGACAGCATTGCTTCGCTCGTCATAAACGGCGTGAATGTGACCGCCGGCGGCACGGTTACAACCATCAGCGGAACTTTGGCCGTCACGCTTTCTGCGGGCGTCTATAGCTATATCTATACGCTGAACGACAATACATCTGGTGACGCAACCACTGACAATTTCAATGTCGTGCTCACCGACAGCGACGGTGATGTTGCTACCGATATGCTGAGCGTTCGTATCATCGATGATGTGCCTTCGGCGGTTGCGGACACGAATGGCGTGACGGAAGGTGCGGTAGTGACTGGCAATGTGCTGA
>JAKFUU010000023.1:16035-73494 GCA_021732525.1 Sphingomonadaceae bacterium
CTCACCGACAGCGACGGTGATGTTGCTACCGATATGCTGAGCGTTCGTATCATCGATGATGTGCCTTCGGCGGTTGCGGACACGAATGGCGTGACGGAAGGTGCGGTAGTGACTGGCAATGTGCTGACGGACGGTGTGGACGATATTTTTGGTGCGGATGGGGCATCGGCGACGATGCCTGCAGGCGGCGTGGTCGGTGTGGCGGCGGGTAGTAATATTGCAGCGGCGGTATCGGGCGGTCTTGGCGCGCCGATTGTGACATCATTGGGTTCGCTGACGCTCAATGCGGATGGCAGCTACAGCTATGATGCTCTGCCGAACACCACGGCGGATGTTGCCACAGACAGCTTTGTTTACACCATTATGGATAGCGATGGTGACACATCGACGGTGACGCTGACGATCGCCATCGATCCGGTTACGCTGGTTGCCGACAATGACAGGATCACGGTTGATGAAGCGGCCCTAAACGTGGTTGGCAGCAACCCGGGTTCGGCGGCGGAAACCGGCGGCGGCACACTCGCGGTTGCAGGTGCTGTTGGCTATACGCTTCTGGGCGGCGGTGCGGGGACTTACGGCGCGCTGACGCTGAACGCCAATGGCAGTTATAGCTACACGCTGACGACGCCCGTTGACGGCACGGCGGCTAATAATGGCGCCAACACCGAGCTGGGCCGTGACATGTTCACCTACACCGCGACTGACGCAAATGGGAACATGATTGGCGGCACGATCACCATTGATATCATTGATGATGTGCCAACCGCGCGCGACGATAGCGCTGGGTTGACTGAAGGCGGGGCGGTATCGACAAGCTTTGACGTTGACACCAATGATACGCCGGGTGCGGATGGCACTGACAGCCGGGTGTTCTCGGCGCTCGCCGGCACCTATGGCAATCTTACACTCAATGTTGATGGCACGCAAACCTACACGCTGAACGCTGTGGGTCAGGCCGCGATTGATGCGCTTGTGCCTGGCGCGATCCTGCAGGATGCCTTTAACTATACCTTGACCGATGGCGATGGCGATACCGATCTGGCGACGCTGACCGTCACGCTGACGGGCGCGGACGATCCTGTGCTGATCAGCGATCTGACACCGGCTGCTGGCGGCGGCGATGCTGTGGTTGATGAGGATGACCTGCTTGCTGGTTCCGATGCCAGCCCGGGCCCGCTCACGGCAACGGGCAACTTCACAATCACCGCAGCTGATGGTGTGGATGACCTGACGGTTGGCGGCGTGCTGGTGATCCAGAGTGGCCTCTTTGTGGCACCAGCGCCGACGACGACACCGCTGGGCAACATGCTGACTTTTGTCAGCTACGTTCCGGCAACGGGTGTTATTACTTACAGCTACACGCTGGCGGCTGCCCAAACACATGCCACCGCCAATGGCCAGAATGACCTGTTCGAGAATTTTGCGGTATCTCTCACCGACAGCGACGGTGATGTTGCTACCGATATGCTGAGCGTTCGTATCATCGATGATGTGCCTTCGGCGGTTGCGGACACGAATGGCGTGACGGAAGGTGCGGTAGTGACTGGCAATGTGCTGACGGACGGTGTGGACGATATTTTTGGTGCGGATGGGGCATCGGCGACGATGCCTGCAGGCGGCGTGGTCGGTGTGGCGGCGGGTAGTAATATTGCAGCGGCGGTATCGGGCGGTCTTGGCGCGCCGATTGTGACATCATTGGGTTCGCTGACGCTCAATGCGGATGGCAGCTACAGCTATGATGCTCTGCCGAACACCACGGCGGATGTTGCCACAGACAGCTTTGTTTACACCATTATGGATAGCGATGGTGACACATCGACGGTGACGCTGACGATCGCCATCGATCCGGTTACGCTGGTTGCCGACAATGACAGGATCACGGTTGATGAAGCGGCCCTAAACGTGGTTGGCAGCAACCCGGGTTCGGCGGCGGAAACCGGCGGCGGCACACTCGCGGTTGCAGGTGCTGTTGGCTATACGCTTCTGGGCGGCGGTGCGGGGACTTACGGCGCGCTGACGCTGAACGCCAATGGCAGTTATAGCTACACGCTGACGACGCCCGTTGACGGCACGGCGGCTAATAATGGCGCCAACACCGAGCTGGGCCGTGACATGTTCACCTACACCGCGACTGACGCAAATGGGAACATGATTGGCGGCACGATCACCATTGATATCATTGATGATGTGCCAACCGCGCGCGACGATAGCGCTGGGTTGACTGAAGGCGGGGCGGTATCGACAAGCTTTGACGTTGACACCAATGATACGCCGGGTGCGGATGGCACTGACAGCCGGGTGTTCTCGGCGCTCGCCGGCACCTATGGCAATCTTACACTCAATGTTGATGGCACGCAAACCTACACGCTGAACGCTGTGGGTCAGGCCGCGATTGATGCGCTTGTGCCTGGCGCGATCCTGCAGGATGCCTTTAACTATACCTTGACCGATGGCGATGGCGATACCGATCTGGCGACGCTGACCGTCACGCTGACGGGCGCGGACGATCCTGTGCTGATCAGCGATCTGACACCGGCTGCTGGCGGCGGCGATGCTGTGGTTGATGAGGATGACCTGCTTGCTGGTTCCGATGCCAGCCCGGGCCCGCTCACGGCAACGGGCAACTTCACAATCACCGCAGCTGATGGTGTGGATGACCTGACGGTTGGCGGCGTGCTGGTGATCCAGAGTGGCCTCTTTGTGGCACCAGCGCCGACGACGACACCGCTGGGCAACATGCTGACTTTTGTCAGCTACGTTCCGGCAACGGGTGTTATTACTTACAGCTACACGCTGGCGGCTGCCCAAACACATGCCACCGCCAATGGCCAGAATGACCTGTTCGAGAATTTTGCGGTATCTCTCACCGACAGCGACGGTGATGTTGCTACCGATATGCTGAGCGTTCGTATCATCGATGATGTGCCTTCGGCGAATGATGATGCGGTTACGCAGATGTCGGAAAATACAGCCGTAACGTTCACCGTCTTTGGCAATGATGTCTTTGGTGCGGATGGCGTGGATACGGATAACAATCCGTCGCCCCGGATCACCTTTACCCAGCCACCGGTTGGCCAGGGCAGTGTCAGCTATAATGCGGCGACCGGTCAGTTCACCTTCACACCAGCGCCAGGCCAGATTGGTTCGACCAGCTTCACCTATACCATCACAGACGCCGACGACGACAGCGATCCTGCGACGGTAACGATCGCTTTGGCGGCGGACTCGATGCCGGCGGTGGTGAATGTCGTAGCGGCGGTTGACGATGAGGGCCTGCCGGGCGGAATAGCCGGGCTATTGGCCAATGGCGATATCGACGCCAACCGGGGTGATAGCGGCGCTGGCCTTGGCAATGAGGCCGTGTTTGTTGGCCAGATCAACGTCAATTTTGGTGGTGACACTGGCGCGGTAAGCTTCAGCAACCTGCACGGAACCACCGCAATGGTGGGCGCGGAGACGGTCACCTTTGGCTGGAACGCCGGGGCCAACACCCTGACGGCCACCGGTCCGCGCGGTGTGTTGTTCACGGTCAACCTGACGCCATCGGGCGCTTACACCGTGACACTGGTTGACAATGTGTTGCATGCGCCGGGCGGCAATGAAGCCAGCGCGCCGGTGGTCAATCTGAACTATCTCGCCACCGACAGCGATGGCGACATGAACAGCGCAGGCGTGCTGGCCATCACCTTCAATGATGATACGCCGGTAGCGATTGCGCCGATGGCGATTACCGTGACCAATGCTGCGGGATCAACGGGCTTGTCCAGTCTGGATGCAGACGGCAACATCGACAATAATGTCGGAGCTGATCAGCTTGGCCTAGTAAGACTCCCGTCCACTTTAGAGGGAGCGACAACGCTCACGTCGAACGGACAGGTGATCTATTATTTCGTTGCGGCGGATGGCCAGACACTTACCGCGACCACGGACAGCAGCGGTATAGCGAACACCAGCCGCTGGGTCTTTACGGTTGAGATCAATCAGGATTTTAACGCAGCACTGGCAAATGACCGCTATGAAGTCACCCTGTTCAACAGCGTCGATTCCACAGAATCGATAATCTTTAACCCGGCGACATTTGATTTCCTTGGCGGCAACACCCATTGGGTGGGGTTCGTCCCGTTAGGTCAAGAGAATATACCGGTCAATGACGGCAGCGAGGATTTATTGATCACACCAATTGCCAATGGCGATACTGCCAATGGCAACGCCAATGAAGTGGGCTCTGGCGGCGCTGGCGGAGGAAGCCTGGCTGTCGGTCCTAATCAGGGGCTGCGGCTTGACTTCGTTAACGATTTGCTCGGCAATCCAGCAAGCGGCGGCGGCGGATATGTGGGACCCTCCAACCATAGTTTCGACGGGCACTATCAAGTGACAGGCGCCACCATCCGGTTCGGTGTTGGCGGGAGCGCGAATAACACAACCACTGTCCGGCTGATTGCTTTTGACGATAATGACAGCGGCAATCGCAACGAGGTGGGCAATGGCATCCAGGATCCGATTACCAGAATTGTGATCACCTACAATACCGACACAATCAGTACCGCTGACGATGTGACCTTTACCGTCGATACCAGCACGCCGGGAACCGACACGATCGCCTTTGGCGGGAATATTTTCACCGTCACTACAGATATGTCGGGTGCTGTGAACTTCAATGGCGTGCAAAATGGTGTTTCCATCGGGGTCTTCACTGCAAACGCATTCACAACTGTGGAAGCGCGCTATGTCGCGGGCAGGGAATTTACGCTCACCGGCTTCGGAACGACGGCGATCACTAATGACCCAGTGAACTTAAGTATACCGGTGCAGTTGCAGGATGCGGATGGCGATATTGTCGCATCGTCAAACCTCGCAATCACGTTGAACCCGGCCACACCGCCCATCGTCCTCGATCTTGACGGTGACGGCGCCGAATTCCTGTCGCGAAGCGCAGGCGTGACCTTTGATTATCAAGGCGATGGCAGCCCCGAAAGCACCGCTTGGGTTGGTGCTGATGATGGCTTGCTTGCAATTGACCTGAATAGTGATGGCACCGTCAGCAATGGCAGCGAAATCGTGTTTGGCCGTGATGGTCAGACCGACCTTGAAGGCCTTGCTACAGTCTATGACAGCGATGGCAACGGTGTTCTCGATGCCTCGGACGCAGCCTTTGCGCAATTTGGTATCTGGCAGGATACCAACAGCAATGGCGTAACAGATGTGGGCGAGTTCCGCTCGCTATCGGATGCAGGCATTGCCAGTATCTCGTTGCAATCCAATGGGCAGAGATATTCCGCCGCCAATGGCGATGTGGTCGTCCATGGTGAAACCACCTTCGTCCGTGCGGATGGCTCGGTCGGTATCGTTGCTGACACCAGCTTCGCAGTCGGTGCTGCGCAGGCACAGCAGCGTGAACAGATCAATAGCAATGCGCTGGTCGCAGCATCTCTGATCGCTTTGGCTGGCGCGGATGTCGCGGTGCAAGATGCTGCTTTCGCCATGATCCGCGACCAGTTGGAAACCCGCGAAGTCGATCTCGATAGCGCCCCGCGGCCGCCGAGTTCAACCGAGCCTACATCTGATGCGGCACCGACAATGCCGCATTCGGATTATCTGTCGGAAGTCGAAACGGTCGATACGCTCCAGCTCGACACGATGCCAATTACGCAGCTTTGGGGCACAACCGGCCTAGCCCCGAAAGATATGCCGGTTGTGCGGCATGCACCTGCCGAAACAGACAATGACAATATGGTGCAGCAGCCCGTCAACGGCGCGTCGATTTTGTCCCAATCCATACCAACGGGGTTCATCGATGCACTGCTGTTGGTTAGGGATTCGCAGACAGAACAGGTCGAGCAGGACAATCCGGCGCTGCCGGGAGTGATTGCCGACACGCTTAACGACAACAACATTGATGACCTGCTTGACCAACTGGCTGGGCCGGCTAGCGAGAGCTTTGTCAATGAGCCCGGCCCGCTGATGGGTGACAATACAGACCTGGCGAACAGCTTGATCAACATGCCGGTCAGCAGCAACGTTATGACGCATATCACAGGCGTGAGCATCAGCGACCAGTTGCAGGATATGGCGGTAAATCAAGGATAACTGGGCGTAAAAAAACCGAATATAATGGAGGTGTGTGCAATGAAAAAGCTGCTGTCAATTGGGGTAGGCCTGATGGCCGCTACCGGGTGGTGTCAGATGGCATCGGCCCAGAAGTCCGGTCTTGCTGAAATGGATGTCGGACAATTGCGTCCAGAGGTCCAGCGCCGCTTCGACGAAGCACTGGCGGCTACAAAATCGCCTGAATATCTGTCGGCTACCGACAGCCGCTTCATGTGGGCGTCAGAGGCCAAGGCATGGTGCGGCATTGCGCTGGGTTTTCTAAAAACATCGACGCGCGATGCAGAGAGCCTTTCGCGCTGCGACCGCTTTCATGGTATGATGAAGATACGCATGATGCCGCCCGTCCCCGCCGTGGCCGTGCCAGCACCGCCGCCGGCCATTCCCAACGCTGTTTGCGAAAATCTGCTTGCTGCGATTGTGTTCTTCGACTGGGATTCGGCGACGCTTCCGGCAAATGTTGACGGGACATTGGCTTTCGCGACAGAAAATAAGAAGCCTTGCAGTTGGAACCGTTTCACTATTGTGGGGCATACTGACCGGTCGGGGGCCGACGGTTACAATAACGCTCTTTCGATGCGGCGGGCGCAGGCCGTTTCCGCAAAACTCGAGGCCCTAGGCGTTCCCTCATCCATTCTTACGGTTTCAGCAAAGGGGGAGTCCGAGCCCAAAGTTCAGACAGCCGATGGTGAACGTAATCCAACCAACCGCCGCGTCGAAGTGACGGCAGCGAACTGAGAGGGAGATAGAAGATGAAAACACGCATAACCCTGCTTTTCACGGCTTCACTGGTGGGCATCAACATGGCGTCCTCGTCCAATGCCGATTTGGAGTCCGCTCCCAGCAGCGATGCGCATCTTGATCTGCGGGAACCGGTGCAAGTGGCTGATACGTCAGCGCTTTCGGATCGATGGATCAATCGCCCATCGCTTGCGGCAGCCGCGGCCGAAACGAGCGCCGTTCAGGCAATGACTGATTTGCCCATTCCGGCCGCCACTGCCAAAGCCTCGGCCTTTATCGAGGCGCCCGCGCAAAAATTTGTAATGCCCTTACCAACCGTGGCGCAGGTAGATATCGCGCCAGCTGCAATGGGCCTTGATGATCAGCCGGCGGCGGCATTTGCTCCGGTCGGGATAGCCGCACCAGAAGTGGTAACACCAGCATTAGCGCCCACAACCGTTGCATTGTCGGAAGTCACACTGACCGCAGCTGCGCTTCCAATTGCTCAGCCGGTAACGGAAACGGCTGCGGCCGCAGCTGCTCCCGTGAAGCTGCCCGATGCCCCGAATTACGTCTTTTATGATGACGCAGACGCCGCTGGGGCGCCCGCTGCCGTGGCAGCTTCCGGCGCGAGCTACAATTCTGAAAATATATCGCTGGAACAGGCCATTGCAGCAGCGCTGGAGACCAACCCGGAAGTGAATCAGGCGATCCAGAACAAAGAAGCGATTGAATTTGAACGCGAGCAGGCACAGGGGCTCTATCTGCCGCGCGTCGATGTGGAGGCTTCAGGAGGCGTAAGGCGTCTGGAAAATACCACGCGTCGTTCGCTTGGCATTGCCGATAATGAGCTTTATCCTGTCGAAGTAGGCGTTGTCGCAGAACAAAGGCTGTTCGATTTCGGCCGTCGCCGTGGCGAGTTAAAGCAGCAGGCCGCACGCACCGACGGTGCTGCATTGCGTGTCGCCGAGCGGTCCGAGAATATCGCTTTGCTGGTCACCCGCCAGTATCTTGATATCCTTTTGCAACAGCGCATCGTTGCAGCGGCGGAGGATAATGTGACCTTCCACCGCAACCTTGTAAGCGATCTTGGTCAGGGGGTGCAGCAAGGTTCGATCAGTATTGCCGACCAACAGCAGGCGCAGGAGCGGCTGCAGGCGGCGGTCGTCCGAAAGACTGAAGCTGAAGAGGCGCTGGTGAATGCGCAGATCATGATTCAGACACTGACCGGCCTATCGGTCGGCAGCGTCATTGTACCGCCATCGAAACGAGCATCATTGTCGCCAACGGTCAACGATGCCATCGCCCAGGCGCGGCAGGAAAACCCAAGGGTGCTGGAGGCCATGGCCGATGTCGATGCCGCGCACGCAATGATCGAGAAAGCCAATGGCGATCTGCGTCCGACTATCGGGCTCGAAGGTCGTGCGCGGATTGGCAACGATATCGACGGTTTCCGTGGCGAAACCAACGACTTGCAGGCGCGCGTCGTGCTGCGCTGGAATATTTTTGATGGCGGTATCAACAGAGCCAGGGTTCAGGAAATGGTTCGCAGGGCAAGTGAAAGCCGTTTCCGGTTGCACGAACTTGTTCGATTTGCCGAAGAAGATGTCCGCCGCGCATGGAACAGTATGTCCACGCAGGACAAGGTCGGGCAGGAGCTGGAAGTGCAGAGCCGTGTCAGTGATGATCTGCTGCTCTCTTACCGCGAGCAGTTTAACGTCGGCCGGCGCTCGCTGCTTGACGTGCTCGACGCGCAGAACACCCGCTACAATGTGCAGGTGCGGTTGGAAACCACGCGTTTCGCCGAGCAGTTTGCCGAATATCAGGTGCTGGCCGCGACCAACAATTTGCTTGATTCGATGAGTTTGGCGGCGCCCAGTGCATCCAAAGCCTATGCGCGCGAAAAATATGAATACGGGCCATCCAATCCGGCAGAAACGGACCGGCGGCGCTATCCAAAGTAAAGCGCAACGGCCGACAGAGGCAAAGCAGCAAAATGCAGATCGAACCAATCCCTTCCGCAATTGCGGGCCAAGTTGCAACCGGCGCCGGTGATCCGTTGATCGCCGCGCTAGCCCGGCTGGCTCGCACCTTTGAGCTGCCTGACCCAGGCATTGTTTTGCAGGGGCTTGCGGTGAATGGCGATGGAACGCTGCCGTTCCATCAGTCGGAGAATGCCGCTGAGTTGATCGGCTTGCAATGCGATCCGTTGCCTGTTGGCCAATTGCCCTCCAAATCGCGGCACTTTCCCGCCCTGATCCGCATGCGTGATGGGGCGGCGATCCTATATGAGCGCAGTAAAGATCAGCTCCTCTTATGGTTACCCGGACAGACTGAACCTGTTTGGACGGATGCGGCAATAGTCGAAGCCGGCTATGCCGGAGAGGCGCTGCACATATTGGGCAATGCCAATCTGCGCAGCGGCGGCGACGTTGGCAAGATTGCGGCGTTGCGCGGCCATTGGTTCTGGTCTGAGCTTTATAAATTGCGACAGGAATTTTATCCCGTATTATGGGCTGCCTTCTTTATCAACCTGCTGGCCTTCGCGCTTCCGCTGTTCACGATGAACGTCTATGACCGGATCATTCCAAACCGGGCGATATCCAGCCTTTGGGTGCTGGCAATAGGCGTGATTCTGGCCTTTGGAATCGAGTTCGCGCTGCGGATTGCGCGTGCTGGACTGCTCGATGAATTGGGAAGAAAGCTCGATATCAAGCTGTCCGAGAAAATATTTGGTAAGCTGATCAACACGCCGCTTGCGGAGCGGGTCGGCGATACCGGGCGGCTGTCCCGGCGGGTGTCGGAATATGAAATTGTCCGCGACTTTTTCGCATCGACCACGCTGACGCTGATCGTCGATTTTGCCTTCATGATCCTATTTGTTGCGATGATTGCAGTGCTTGCGGGTTGGTTGGCGGTCATTCCGGTTGTGATCATTGCCGCGATGATCGCGGCGGGTATGGCGCTGCAACATAGAATGACGGCAGCAGTGCTTGATGCCCAGCATGATGCAGGACTACAAAATTCGCTGCTGGTCGAGAGCATTGCCGGCGCAGAAACCCTGAAAAGCTGTGCGGCCGAGGGACTGATTGTTAGCCGCTGGCGCAACGTGGCGAGCATGAGCGCGCAAACGCAGGAACGACTGCGCCGCCTAAGTGCGATTTCCGTCACCCTGGCAAGTCTGTGTCAACAGATCACCAGCATCGCCTTGGTCATTGGTGGCTTCTATTTGTTCGATTCAGGCACGATTTCGATGGGCGCGATCATTGCAATTGTGATGCTTGCCGGACGATCTCTGAGCCCGGCGGGGCAATTGGCATTCCTGATTACGCGCGGGCGTCAGGCGTTAACGGTGCTCGACAGCATCGAGAAGCTGATGGATGCGAGCGACGAGCGTACCGGAGGTAGCAGCAGCGTTGTCCCTCAAGTGCGAGACGGCCATGTCCGCGCCGAGAATATGAGCTTTACCTACGCAGGTGCGGCGCACCCAGCCCTTGCCGAGGTCAACCTGAGCATTGCGCCGGGCGAAAAGGTCGCGATCATCGGCCGTGTCGCTTCGGGCAAATCCACCTTGGGGCGGTTGCTCTGCGGTCTCTATTTCCCTGAAAGCGGTTCGATACAGATCGATGGCATGGATAACCGGCAATATCGCCCAGCCGACTTGCGCGGCCAGTTGCGCTTTGTCGGGCAGGATGCGGAGCTTTTTAGTGGTTCCATCAAGGATAATCTGTTGCTTGCTGCACCGCCTGCGGATGATGTCCAGCTGATTGATGCCCTCCGCCGCGTTGGAGCCGATGAATATCTGGGCCGTGATGCCCCCGGATTCGACCGTATAGCAGGCGAGCGTGGACGCAGCCTTTCCGGTGGACAACGTTCATTCCTGATGCTGGCGCGGGCGCTGGCAACGCCATCCAAGCTGCTGTTCCTCGATGAGCCTACAGGTGCGATGGATAGTACAACCGAGCGATTCTTCATCGACAAGCTAGGCACGGCACTTTATCCGGGCCAAAGCCTTGTGGTCTCAACGCACCGGCAGGCGATCCTGTCGCTTTGTGACCGACTTATCGTGATGGACGGCGGACGCATCATTGCCGACGGCCCGCGCGAGAAAATAATGGCGCAGGCCGCTGCACAGGGGGCGACCGGATGATGCATGATTTTCCAGAGAATGGGGAATTAATCCTTGTCGAACATGTAGAACACGGCCCAGTCTATTCCAAAAGCCGCATTTTGCCCTGGATATTGACAGCGCTAATTGGTTTCGGTGTGCTGTTTGCGATAGTTGTAACGCGCGTCGATTTTACCGAGGTGCGGCAAAGTGCAATTGCCTGGGCCGGAGTCGCACCGGCTTCCGCGAAAACCAAATTGGCCCCGAAACTGCGGGCACTGCTCAATGAGACCATGGCCGGCAAGCCAGCGCTTGCTGAGGCGGGCGCGGCGGCAGAAGCGATGAACGAGGCTTTGCCCATGTCCAATTTGACCATAGAGGCCGCACGCCCGTTCACGATGCCCTATGATACAACGCCTGCTGTTGATCGCGCGCTGCGCTGTCTGACACAGGCGATTTACTATGAGGCTGGCTTTGAACCGATGGAAGGGCGCTATGCTGTCGCGCAAGTGATCCTTAACCGCATGCGACATCCCGCCTATCCCAATTCGGTCTGCGGTGTGGTCTATCAAGGATCAGATCGGTGGACCGGATGCCAGTTCAGCTTTACCTGTGATGGCTCGCTGCACCGCGCACCGGATCCGAAATCCTGGGCTGTGGCCCGTGAAATTGCAGCGCAAACGTTGGCCGGCAAGGTGACTGCGTCGGTTGGCATGGCGACGCATTATCATGCCAATTATGTCTCACCCTATTGGGCGCCGAAACTGATCAAATTGGCCAAAATCGGCGCACATATTTTTTACAGATGGCCCGGAAGCTGGGGCCGCCCCAAGGCATTCACCGATGGCTATTCGGGCAAGGAGTTCATCCCGGCGCTTTCATCACTGGCCAATATTCCGTTGGATAAAGCGGACATTGAGAGCGCAGAAACAATCGAGGAACAGCCGAGCAGCGTTTCTGCCTTGCCGCCCGATCCGACCGACCGTCGCGCCAAAAATGATTTGGGCGGGCGGATCGATACAACCAAGGGCTGGCAACTTTCCATCCCTTCGCCGAGCGAGAGCAGAAACGCGCTTGAAAGGATGCAAATGTCCCAAAGCACACCCGCCCCGCAAAATGCAGAGAAGGCGCTATGAAAATTGCTGGTTGGTACAAAAGGCTGAACGCAGCCGAACGTGTGATTTTCATCAGCGGACTCGGCCTTTCGCTGTTCCTGATCTGGGCAAGCCTTGCCGAGGTTGACGAGGTCGCGCGCGGTCAGGGGCGGGTTATTCCGTCGTCGAAGGTGCAGCTGATCCAGGCGGCAGAGCCATCGACCATCGATGATATATTGGTCCGTTCAGGGCAAACTGTACGCAAGGGGCAATTGCTTGTCCGGCTTGACGATACCAGCTCCTCTTCTGAACTTGGCCAGTTGGAAACCGAAAATCAGCGGCTGGCCGATCGGGCTAACCGACTGGGCAGCGAAGGCGGGCTGAGCGGTAGCGGCGGTTGTGAAGGCGCGGGATGTGCGGACGAACGGCGCTTGCAGCAGGTCCGACAATCGGCGCTCAGCAGCCGCGTAGCAGCCCTGAATGCTGCGGTCGAACAACGTCGGCGCGACGTTCAAGAAGGCGAAGCGACGGTCAGTTCATTACAATCCACCTTGAAGCTGGCACAAGATCAGGTCGAGATGTTGCGTCCGCTTGCTACCAAGAATATCATCCCCCAAACCGATTTGATATCGGCCCGGCGCGAAGCTATCGACATTCAGGGCCGATTGGCCGCAGCGCGCGAAGGCGTGTCGCGTGCCGCCGCGGCTGTTCGCGAGGCACAGGCGCAAGTTTCTGAGGCGCGGCTGCAATTTACGCAGGATGCGCTGAACGAACGGACCCAGATCAACACCAAGATTGCAGTCAATCAGCAGACGATCCGCGGCGCGCAGGGTAAGCTCGATCGTTCCGAAATCCGTTCTCCGGTCAATGGCGTTGTCAATGATGTACAAGTCACCACGGTCGGCGGATTCGTGAGTCCCGGCGAAAAAATTATGCAGATTGTCCCGGTCGGAGACAAGCTGCTCATTGAAGCACGTATTTCGCCAAGCGACATTGCCTTCATCAAGGTGGGGGACCGCGCCAATGTAAAGGTTACCGCATATGATTTCTCAATCTATGGCGGGCTGGAGGGACGTGTTGCGCAGATTTCGGCCGACAGCATTTATGACGAAGTGGAGCGGCAAGCCTATTTCACGGTCGTTATCGAAACCGACCGCTCTTACCTGGCCAGCGGGAAAAAACGCCTGCCGATCACGCCTGGGATGATTTGTGATGTCGAAGTGATGACCGGGCGAAAGTCTGTTCTTAATTACTTGCTGAAACCCGTGTTGAAAGCAAGTTCGCAGGCGCTGACGGAACGCTGAGCGCGGCAATAGTTTCCACCGGCGCGGGCACCAGCGGCGCAGGTTGCGGCGCGGCCGTGGCCACAGCATAGCCATGCAGCCATTTGCCATTGCTTGCGAAAGACATGATCGGACGATAGTCATTGGCCAAGCGACCATCGCGCAGAATATCCGTCGAATTGTCGAGCACCAAGGGTCCATCGTCCAACTGCACCACAAGCACCGCATGGTCGGCATTGCGAACCAGGTCGCGTGCGACAACCAGAATCATCTTGTCGCGCTCGATTCCCATCGCAGCCAGCAGGTCCATTTTTAGAATGGCATAATCCTCGCAATCACCTTTGCCGCGGCGCAGTGTTTCGCGCGAAGCGGCCCAGAAGTCATTTTTCCGGTAGAGCGCCAGATCGTCTGTATAAGCGATCTTGTTGTTCACCCAGCTGTTAATTGCTGCAACCTGCGCGCGCAGTCCAACGGCACCAGAAGCACCGGTGCGCACCAACCAGCGTTTCAAACCGCGCGCTGAGGGGGCTTGGCTGACACCGCGCCAATTCTGATCGAACGGGGTCGTGCGGATCGAAAGCCGCAGGCTGCCTAAAATCAGCTGGTCATTAGGGACCGATGGCGCGGCTGCCGCCATCTTCGGGCGAGGATAGCATCCTTCTGAGGACGTTTCGGGCCGCGTCAATTCTGAATGAGGCGCATCATTATTTTCGAACCTTGCGGCAAGCACAGCCATGACCGGTATCGCCTCGGTCGCCGGCATTGGCGCTCCCGATTGCGTAAGGCGAATACGGTCCAAACTGCTGATCTCGCCGCCCAATATGGCGGAGGTCTTGCCCATCGATGGCGCTGCGGCGGGAGCGATCATGGCTGCATCGGCCAGCCGAACGGGCGAACAACCTGCGGCGGATGAAATGGCATGGTCCGCCGCGGGCTCGGTTATGACCGGTGGTGCAATGGTAACTTCTGTAGGCAATGGGGCATAATGCAAGTCAGCAGCCCCATCTGCCAAGGCAGGTCCAGACAACAGCGCCGCCCCGGCTAATCCGCTGAGCCAACGTGCCCGCCGAAGGAGCGTATTTGAAAGGCAGTGCCATTGCGACATACCCCTTTAAATGACAGCGAAACCCTTTTTTACGGTTTTCACCTCTGGTTAACGCGAAATAACCATGTCGCAGCCAAATGTAAGAATAGTTGCTGGCGGACACGGTGGGATTCGAACCCACGATAGAGTCTCCCCTATACACACTTTCCAGGCGTGCGCCTTCGACCACTCGGCCACGTGTCCGCATGCCATTTCAGGCAAGCGATCCCCCTAGACATCAAAATCCGCTTTCGCAAGGGGGCGCGATTTGTAATAAGCCGGTTATGAGAGAGAAAATCATCCGCGCGGCCATCGCCGCATCGCTGGGGCTGCCTGTGCCCTTGATACCAGCAGTAGGCTTTGCTCAGGATAAGGTAGCGGCGGCAAAGCCTGTTTATCCCAGTCCGAGCGAGATTGTGGCCGCCGCCAAGGCCGAAGAATGGGCGGCGATCGCGCCATCCGACCTGTTGGTGATGGATATTGCCCCCGACGCAAAGGGCAGGCCCCGCCGCGTGGTGATCCAATTGATGCCCGCGCCATTCTCGCAAGGTTGGGTGGGCAATATCCGCAAACTGGCGGCGGCGAAATGGTGGGACGGGACGAGCGTGAACCGGGTGCAGGATAATTATGTCGTGCAATGGGGCGATGCGAGCGAGAAGAAAGCTTTGCTGGAGGGGCTTAGGGTGATGGGAGAGGCGGAGTATGTCGCAACGGATCTTGTCGCGATCCCCGATCCGCGCGGGCGGCCCCGGATAAATTATGGTCTCGCCGCAGCCATGACACGCAACGCCATGATTGCGGCGAATGGCAGCGTAGTCGTGCCCCCTGCTCTTAAAGAGGCCCTGCAATCGGGCAAGCGGCCTGAGAACATCGAAACGCCTGAAATGGGCGATGCTTACGCTCACTTCACCACGGTAGCACTTGGTTGGCCGATTGCCGCGACAATTGGCAAGGAAGGCGATGCGTTCTGGCCCGTCCATTGCTACGGCATGGTTGGCGTGGGCCGCAATCTCTCGCCCGATACAGGAACCGGCGCGGAGCTTTACACCGTTATCGGTCATGCACCGCGGCATTTGGACCGCAATATTGCGCTGGTGGGCCGGGTGATTGAGGGGATCGAGCATCTTTCCAGCCTGCCGCGCGGCGGCGGCGCGCTCGGCTTTTATGAGAAGGAGGAGGAGCGCGTGCCGATCCTGTCGATGCGGATGGGCCATGAAATCGCCGACCTGCCCGCCTTTGAATATCTTTACACAGAGTCGGAAACCTTCGCCAAATATGCAGAAGCCCGCGCCAACCGCCGCGACCCCTTTTTCAATGTGCCTGCGGGCGGCGCGGATATCTGCAACATCCCGGTACCGGTGCGGCGCAAGGGGTGAAGTTTATACGCAACGTCATCCTGAAACAAGTTCAGGATGACGAAGCATAGGACCGAAACAGGCCTTCACACCGGGCCATCGCGCGGGCGGATAACATTGCGATCCGCAAAAAAAGACCTGCCGGAAGGGCAGGCCTTAAAAAGTTAAAGAACTCTTTGTCAAAACAACATCGAGCCCTTCGGGTCGCAGCGCTGCTATCGTTCAGGAATGTAAATTTGTCTTGCACAAAAACGTCATACCCGCAAATTGCATTTAACCTTTGCACTTATTGCCAATTTAATCCTTATATTCGATATAGTTAGATAGGCAAAAAAAATCGGCATTGCAGGTATCGCAATCACCCATGATAAGGCACCGGCATGTTCTATCATTGGTTACGCCCCGCTCTTTTTATGACCGACGCCGAATCGGCGCATGGCTTGTCGCTCGCCGCGCTGCGGCTACTGCCGCGCGGCGCCAATCCGGTCAGCGCCCAAGCTGATCCGATATTGACGCAAAAATTCGCCGGGCTGCATTTCCCCAATCCGGTGGGCCTTGCGCCGGGCTATGACAAAAATGCCGAAGCGGCCGGACCAATATTGCGGCTGGGTTTTGGCTTTACCGAGGTGGGCACGCTGACCCCCCGGCCGCAAGCCGGCAACCCGCGCCCGCGTCTATTCCGCTTGGTGGAGGATGCGGCGGTGATCAACCGTATGGGTTTCAACAATGATGGGCAGAAGGCGGCCGCCGCCCGGCTGGAACGGCTACGCCGCCGCCCGCTGCCGGGGCCGGTTGGGGTTAATATTGGCGCGAATAAGGATAGCGGCGACCGCATTGCCGATTATGCCGCCGGGGTGCGCGCGATGGCGCGCTATGCCGATTATCTGACGGTCAATATCAGCTCGCCCAACACGCCGGGCCTGCGCGCTTTGCAGGATAAGGCAGCGCTGGATGATTTGCTGGCGGCGGTGATGGCGGCGCGCATGGATTCGGATATCCGGCCGCCGATATTCTTAAAAATAGCGCCGGACCTGACATCTGCCGACATAGACAATATCACCGAAATTTCGGTGCAGCATGGGATCGATGCGTTGATCATTTCGAACACCACCATCACCCGGCCATCGCTGCGCTCGCGTCATGCCGGGCAGGCGGGCGGGCTTTCGGGCGCGCCTTTGCGCGCATTGGCGCTGGCGCGGCTGCGCGATTTTCGCAAGGCTTCGGCGGGGCAGATGCCGCTGATCGGGGTGGGGGGCATTGCCAGCGCGCAGGATGCCTATGTGCGGATCAAGGCGGGGGCCGGCTTGATACAGCTTTATAGCGCGCTGGTCTATCATGGGCCGGGGTTGGCGGTGCAGATCAACCGCGGCCTGGCGGCATTGCTGCGCCGCGATGGTTTTACCCATATTGCCGAGGCGGTTGGCAGCGAAGAAATAAAGCGCTAGTCGATTGCGTGATAAAGCCATAAAAGGGCGCTTATGAAAAAACTTATCTTGGGCCTTCTCTGCTGCGCGGGCGTCGCATTATCGCCGCTCGCCAGCGCGCAACAAGCTTCGGGCCAGCTTTCCGCCAACCAACATCCTGCGCCGTTAAAATATGGCATCGCGAGCAGCGCCGATCCGCGCGCAACCGACGCGGGAATGCAAATTCTGCGCCAAGGCGGCTCGGCAAGCGATGCCGCGATGGCGATGATGCTCGCGCTTACCGTTGTCGAGCCGCAATCGAGCGGGATTGGCGGCGGCGGCTTCCTGATCCATAGCGACGGGGCGACGGGCGGACTAACCACCATCAACGGCCGCGAAACCGCGCCTGCCGCTGCAACGCCGGACCGCTTTGTCGATAAAAATGGCAAGCCGCGCGGTTTTTTGGAGATATTGCCGGGCGGGCGTTCGGCGGGTGTGCCGGGCAATATCCGCTTGATGGCGATGGCGCATCGCAAATGGGGTAAGCTGGCCTGGGCCGCGCTTTTTGGGCCGGCGATTAAGCTGGCCGAGGAAGGCTTTATCGTCAATGCGACTTTGGCGGCGCGGCTGAAACAAATTTCGCCATTTTGGGATGATTTTCCCGAAACAAGGCAGCTTTTTTCGGTTGATGGCAAGCTGGCGGTGGCGGGAGACCGGATTAAGAATCCCGATCTGGCCGCGACATTGCGCCAGATTGCCGCCGAAGGGCCGGATGTTTTTTATCAAGGCGAAATAGCGAAAAAAATTGTCAAAACGCTTACCACGGCGGCGGTAAACCCCGGCGATATGACGCTGTCTGATCTTGCAAATTACCGGGCCAAAGAACAAAATGCGCTATGCGCGCCTTACCGTGCCTATGTGGTTTGCGGCATGGGGCCGCCATCATCGGGCGCGACGACGGTGCTGCAAATATTGGGCACGCTGCGGCCGTTTGATCTGACCAAAATGGGCAAGGATAATCCGCAAAGCTGGCATTTGATCGCAGAGGCCATGCAGCTGGCTTATGCCGACCGAGAAAAATATCTGGGCGATCCCGATTTTACATCGGTGCCGACATTTGGGCTGGTGGAACGCGATTATCTGATCCAGCGGTCAAAGCTGATCAATCCGCGCCGCGCGGCGAAAAGCTTTGCGGCGGGTAAGCCGCCGGGCGCGGAGCCGCGAACGGCGGCGATTTCGGGCGAGACCAGCGGCACCACGCATTTTGTCGCCACCGATGCCGCGGGCAATATTGCCAATATGACCTCGACGATCGAAGCGGCCTTTGGCAATCAAATGGTGGCCGGCGGTTTTGTGCTCAACAATGAACTGACCGATTTCACCTTTGCGCCGGAAAAAGACGGCGCGCCCGTGGCCAACCGGGTGGAGGGTGGTAAGCGGCCGTTATCGTCCATGTCGCCGACAATCGTGTTTGATCAGGATGGCCGCCGCGTGATGGCGCTGGGATCGGCGGGGGGCAAGCGGATCATCATGCATGTGACCAAAAGCTTGATCGGAGCGATTGATTTTGGCCTGCCGCTGCCCGATGCCATCGCGCTACCGAATATTTATTTCGGCCGCGACAAGATTTTGGTCGAAGAAAATACGCCGCTTGCCGCGATGGCGGAGGAATTGGCCCGCTTTGGCCGCCCGGTTGAGGTTACCGACGTTGGTTCCAAGGTCAATGGCGTGCAATGGACCCCGGCGGGCTGGATTGGCGCCGCCGACCCGCGCAGCGAAGGGACCGTGCTGGCAGAGTAGCGCGCGGGCACGTTTTTTGCGGATATGCTTTTAGGGAGATAGAGTTTGGCCGCCGATCAATTTGACGATTTTGACAATTTTTCCAATTTGGTGTCGATGTTTTTCACCCGCGCGCAGCAACGCGGGGAGGCCCCATTTCTTTGGGCCAAATGGGGCGATGAATGGCAAAGCATCAGCTGGGCCGAAACCGCGCGCCGGGCCGCTGGATTTGCCAAAAACCTCAAAAAAATGGGGTTGGAGCCAGGCGACCGGGTCATGCTGGTTTCGGAAAATCGCCCCGAATGGTGCATCGCCGATCTGGGCATTATGGCGGCGGGATACATCACCGTTCCGACCTATATTACCAATACCGAACGCGATCATCAGCATATTTTGGACAATAGCGGCGCGCGCGCCATTGTGGTGTCCACCGCAAAGCTGGCGGCGGCGGTAATCCCGGCGGCGATCAAATCCAACGACGCCGAATATGTCATCGGCATCGAGCCGCTGCCGGCAATGCAGCGCGGTCAGCTAGATTTTCGCAACTGGGCAGATTTGGCCAAAGGCTCCGAAGCCGATGTCGCGGCATCGATGAAAGCCATGGCCAATGTCAAGCGCGATGATATTGCGTGCATCATCTATACCAGCGGCACCGGCGGCGCGCCGCGCGGCGTGATGCAGCCGCATGGCGCCATCCTGCATAATGTCGACGGCGCATCCGCGATATTGCGCGAAGATTTTGGGTTGGATGATGAAATATTCCTATCCTTCCTGCCGCTCAGCCACGCTTACGAACATTCGGGCGGCCAATTTCTGCCCATTGCGGTGGGCGCGCAGATTTATTATTCGGAAGGCCTCGAAAGGCTGATGAGCAATATCGAGGAAACCAGCCCGACGATCATGGTTGTGGTGCCGCGCTTGTTTGAAGTGATCCGGGCGCGGATGATCAAAGCTATCGAGAAACAAGGCCGATTGCCCAATTTCATGCTGGATCAGTCGCTGTCGATTGGCGAGCGCGATTATAACGGCAAAAAGCGGCTGCGCGATGCGCCGCTGCGTTTTCTGCTCTCCAAAACCTTCAAACCCAAGGTGAATAAACGCTTTGGCGGGCGGTTAAAGGCGCTGGTATCGGGGGGCGCGCCGCTTAATCCCGAAATTGGGATATTCTTCCAATCGCTCGGCATCACCTTATTGCAAGGCTATGGCCAAACCGAATCCGGCCCGATCATCAGCTGCAATCGGCCCAGTGTGGGTTTGAAAATGGACACGGTTGGCCCGCCGCTGAAAAATACCGAAGTGAAAATCGCCGATGATGGGGAGATTTTGGTGCGCGGCCCATTGGTGATGAAGGGATATTGGCGCAATCAGGCCGAAACCCGGCGTGTGTTAAAGGATGGCTGGCTGCATACCGGCGACATCGGTTTGATCGATGAGGCAGGCCGGATCAAGATTACCGACCGAAAAAAAGACTTGATCGTCAATGACAAGGGCGAAAATATCGCGCCGCAAAAATTGGAGGGCATGTTGACGCTGCAACCCGAAATATTGCAAGCGATGGTGTCGGGCGACCGGCGGCCCTATATGGTTGGCTTAATCGTGCCCGATCCCGAATGGGCGCTCGAATGGGCGCAGGCGCAGGATGTCAAATTTGATTTTGCCGCGCTGCAATCAAATCCCGCCTTTCGCAGCGCGATCCGCGCGGCTATCGACCGGGTGAATAAGGAATTGTCGGTGACCGAAAAAATCCGGCAATTTGAATTTACCGACGAAGCCTTCACGATCGAAAATCAAGAAATGACCCCCAGCATGAAGATCCGCCGCCATATGATCCGCGATCGATATCAACACCGCTTGGACGGCATGTATAAGGGTTGAAATTTGCGCCGATCATGCCAATTTATGCGCCCAGATTAGAAATTCGACATTGCCTTGCGGGCCGGTGATCGGGCTGGTGGTAAGACCCTGCACGCGCCAGCCGTTATCCTCCAGCCATGCGCGCACATCATCGCACACGCGGCTATGGACCGCGCCGTCGCGCACCACGCCGCCCTTGCCCACCTCTTCGCGGCCCGCCTCAAATTGCGGCTTAATCAGCGCGATCAGCGCCGCGCCCGCTTTCGCAAAGCCAATCGGCCGTGCGAGCACTTTGGCAAGGCCGATGAAGCTGGCATCGCACACGATCATGTCAACCGGTTCGGGAATATGCTGCGCGGTCAGGATACGCGCGCTGGTTTGCTCATGCACAATCACGCGGGCGTCATCGCGCAATTTCCACGCCAGTTGATTGGTGCCGCTGTCCACCGCATACACCCGCGCCGCGCCGTGCGTTAACAGCACATCGGTGAAGCCGCCGGTCGAACTGCCCACATCGATTGCGGTCATCCCCGCCACGTCAACGGCAAATTCATGCAGCGCATGGGCCAGCTTTATCCCGCCGCGCGAAACCCAGGGGTGATCGCGGCCGGTGAGGCTCAGCGGCGTATCGCTCGCTATTTGCTGGCCTGCTTTATCCGCTTTTTTGTCGCCGATCATCACCTGCCCCGCCATCACCAGCGCCTGCGCCCGCGCGCGGCTTTCGGCAAAGCCGGCTTCGACAAGCAATATATCCACGCGGGTCTTCTTTTGCGCCATAAGAATAGCGCCCTAGCTTAGCGCCGTCCTTTTCGCCATACTATAGTCATGACGCTGCGAATCTCCCTTGCCGGATTGGCCCTTGCCGGTTTGCCCCTTGCCGGTTTGCCCCTTGTCTTGGCCGCTTGTTCATCTCCGCCGCCTCCGCGCGTTTCGCCGCCGGCACCGGTTGCAACTGCGGCGGCCGCGCCCGGCTTATCTGCTGCGCCCGCCGCCCCGCTGTCTCCTGCGGTATCACGGCAACCGGCGGATTGGACCGATTGGCCGTTGGCACAGGGCCGCTGGGATTACCGCCGGGATGCGCGCGGTTCGCTGGCGCTTTATGGCGTGCCGGGGCGCGATGCGTTGATTACGCTGCGCTGTGATATCCAGCGCGGGCGGCTTTATTTGTCGCGCGCCAAGGAAAATGCGGCACCGGCGGGGCCATTAACGCTGCGATCCAGCGCGGCGTTAAAAACATTTGCGGCGCAAGTGGTGAGCGACAATGCGGCGTATATTGCCGCCGAAATACGCCCCGGCGACGATATTTTGGATGCGGTAGCCTACACGCGCGGCCGGATTGCAATTGAAACGAGCGGTCAGCAAAGCATCGCAATCCCCGTTTGGTCCGAATTGCCGCGGGTGATCGAAGATTGCCGTAGTTAGCGCGGGAGCGGAAATTCAGGCACATTCCAGCGCGGCTTTTTCAGGCGAGCGCATATAATCGCTCCAAAAAAATAAAATTACAAGTCTTGTTTTACTGGCGGGATTGATTCACATCTGGAGTCGCGGAGGGCAAGCCAATGCATATAGCTAATTTTCTTATTTTATCGAAAGGAGGTGATCCGATGTCTCATGGTTCAGTTAAGGGGTCGGGCAATTCCGTTCGGGAGATCGGTCGTTAACTTTCGCATTTTGCAAGGGTAACGAGGCCGAACCTTCTTCGGCACGCAGCAACTTCCGGCAGCGGGTGTCTGACCGCTGACCCATGCTTTAACAATTACGGGGTCGCTGGATAGCATCCGGCGGCCTCTTTTCTATAAGCCCATCGCATAGCCCTTTACCCAGCCTGGGACCCCTCCGCCCTGCGGGCACCTCCCCGGAACGGGGAGGATTTGAGCGATCCACATTTAATGCAACAAGTTCTAATTTATGGCTCCCGGCGACCCGCCGCCCTTACCGTCTGTCGCTTTGTCAAAAGCCACTAGCATTTATGCCGCCAACATCTAAATTAGCCGGATAATAGGTAGGAAGAAAAGCAATGGCATTCATACAGGGCGCGTGGAAAATTTTGGTGGCGATGAAGGATGGCTTGGCGCTGCTTTTCTTATTGCTGTTTTTCGCGCTGCTTTTTGCGGCCTTGCGCGCCGGGCCCAATCCGGCGTCGGTTCGTGACGGCGCGTTATTGATTGATCTCAATGGCTTTATTTCCGAACAGCCGGAGGCGGTCGATCCGCTGATACCGTTGCTAACGGGCGAACAACCGATCCGCGAATATCGACAGCGTGATATTATTCGCGCGCTGAAACTGGCCGAAACCGATCAAAAAGTGAAAGCCGTGGTGCTCGACCTCGATAGTTTTCTGGGCGGCGGGCAAAGCAGTCTGGCCGCGATTGGCGATGCGATCGACCGGGTTAAGAAAGCCGGAAAGCCGGTCTATAGCTTTGCCACCGCCTATTCGGATGATGGCTATCAATTGGCCGCGCATGCCACCCAGATTTGGATGGACCCGCTGGGCGGGGTGTTGATTTCCGGGCTTGGCGGAACGCAGCCTTATTATAAGGGCTTGCTCGACCGGCTGGGGATCAAGGCCAATGTATACCGCGTCGGCACCTTCAAAAGCGCGGTTGAACCCTTTACCCGGCGCGATCAATCGCCCGAGGCCGAAGCAGCGATCAAAGCGGTCTATGACGAAATTTGGGGGCAATGGCAGGCCGATGTGGCCAAGGCGCGGCCCGCCGCCCGGTTGACAGGGCTGCTCAATCAACCCGCCGCCAGCATCGAAGCCGCCCAAGGCGATCTGGCGCAGCTGGCGGTTAGGGACAGGCTGGTTGACAAGCTGGGGGACCGGATCGCCTTTGGCAAATTTATCGCTGCAAAAGTGGGCGGCGATGCGGCGAAAACAACGGGCGGTTATGCCGCCACCCCGATGACGGCTTTGCTGGCCGCCAATGATCCAAGCGACAATGGCGATCCGATTGGTGTGATTACCGTTGCTGGCACGCTGGTCGATGGAAAGGCTGGCCCTGGCACCGCGGCGGGCGACACGGTCGCCAATTTAATTTACGATGCCATCGAAGATAAGGATATCAAGGCCTTAGTGGTCCGTGTCGATTCCCCCGGCGGATCGGTGCTGGCGTCGGAGAAAGTCCGGCTGGCTTTGCAAGCCGCCAAGCAAAAGAAACTGCCGATCGTGGTTTCGATGGCCAATCTGGCGGCAAGCGGCGGCTATTGGGTGGCGATGCCCGCCGATGTCATATTTGCCCAGCCGTCCACATTAACCGGTTCCATCGGAATTTTCGGGATTTTGCCCAGCGGGGCGCAAGCCTTGGCCAATATCGGCATCAACACCGACGGCGTCAAAACCACGCCTTTGTCCGGCGAGCCCGATATACTCGGCGGCTTCAGCCCCGAATTTGACCGGGTGATGCAAAGCGTGATCGAAAATGGCTATCGCGATTTCCTCGGCCGGGTGGCCGCCGCGCGCGGCAAAAGCGTCGAACAAATCGACGCCATCGGTCAAGGGCGCGTATGGGCCGGGGGGACCGCGCGGCGGCTGGGCTTGGTCGACCGGTTGGGCGGCATGGACGAAGCCTTGGCCGAAGCGGCGAGCCGCGCCAAATTGAAAGACGGCGCGTGGCATCCGCAATATTTTGAGCCTGCGCCAAAGGGCTGGGCCGCGCTGCTGGGCGATGCTGCTCCGGCGGCAAAAGCGGCGGTGCCCATGGATCTATTCGCCCGCGCGGCCTGGGCCCGCGAAGAACAATGGCGGCGCATATCGGCGGATATCCAAATGCTGTCGGGCAGCGACGGCGCGCAAATCCGCTGTTTGGAATGCAGCGCCATTGCCGGCACGCCTGTGTTCCTGCGGCGGTCGGCGGGAAGCAATAAAGCCGAAGCCGGATGGTTCGGCGCAATATTACGCGCGGCATTTGCCAAGCCTTAGAGGCTGCTGACGTTAAGCCGACTCTCCTCGTCATTGCGAGCGAGGCGCGGCAATCCAGTGTCACCGGCGCACAGTCTGGCCAGTGGCACAGCCTGGATTGCTTCGTCGCTGCGCTCCTCGCAATGACGGATCAGGCATATGTTATCACGCTCTAACGCTCTTTGGTGGCGCTGAATTTCAAATCAGGGTGCTTTTCCTGTTGATAGCCCACATCCCATGCCGACCGCGCCATGAATACCGGAATCCCGTCGCGATCTTTCGCTATCAGCGCGCTGTTAATATCGGTGAAGGCCTTGATCTTGGCCTCCTCCCCCATCAACCAGCGGGCGGTGTCATAAGGCGCGGGTTCGAGCGCAGCGGCGACCTTATATTCCGCCTCCAACCGGGAAATCAACACGTCAAGCTGCAACTGCCCGACCACGCCGACAATCCACTGCGCGCCAATTTCGGGATAGAATACCTGAATCACACCCTCTTCGGATAGATCATCGAGCGCTTTGCGCAATTGTTTGGTTTTAGTGGGGTCTTTCAGCACGACGCGGCGCAAAATTTCCGGTGCAAAATTGGGCAGGCCAGTAAAACGCAGCTCATTCTTCTCGCTCATCGTATCGCCGACGCGGAGCGTGCCGTGGTTGGGAATGCCGATAATGTCACCGGGATAGGCGCTGTCGGCAATTTCCCGGTCCGCCGCGAAAAACAAGATCGGCGAATGCACCGCAACGGGCTTGCCGTGCCCCGACGGGATCAGCTTCATACCGCGTTTGAAGGTTCCGCTGCATAGCCGCATAAAGGCGATGCGGTCGCGGTGCATCGGGTCCATATTGGCCTGCACCTTGAAAATAAATCCGGTCACCGGCTTGGCGGCGGGATCGATCACCCCTTGATCCGATGGCTGCGGGCGGGGCGGCGGGGCGTGGGCGGCAATCGCCGCGATCATTTCGGCAATGCCAAATTCCTTAAGCGCGGAGCCGAAATAAACCGGGGTCAAATCGCCATTGCGATAAGCGGTCAAATCAAAATCGGCATAGCCCGCGCGGGCGAGTTCCGCCTCTTCGCGAAATTTGGTAAGACCGCGTTCGGACAAATGATCGGCAAGCGCCGGATCATCCAACCCGCTATAATTGCTGTGCTTGCCCTCAAATTCCTTCGACGCGCCGCTGGGCTGCATCAGCTTATTGCGGGCGAAGTCATAAATGCCCTCAAATTCGCCGCCCATGCCAATCGGCCAGCTCATCGGGCAGACATCGAGCGCGAGCTTATCCGCGACCTCATCCAATATCGCGAAGCATTCGCGGCCCTCGCGGTCGACCTTGTTAACAAAAGTGATGATCGGCACGCTGCGCAGGCGGCACACTTCAAATAGCTTCAGCGTTTGCGGCTCGATCCCCTTGGCCGCGTCAATCACCATAATCGCGCTATCGACGGCGGTGAGCGTGCG
The DNA here is from genome assembly GCA_021732525.1 of Sphingomonadaceae bacterium. Taxonomy (GTDB): domain Bacteria; phylum Pseudomonadota; class Alphaproteobacteria; order Sphingomonadales; family Sphingomonadaceae; genus Sphingorhabdus_B. Next base: position 42,181 of record JAKFUU010000023.1, read on the forward strand.
GTAGGTATCTTCGGAAAAATCCTCATGCCCCGGCGTATCGAGCAAGTTAAAGACGATGCCGTCCTTTTGGAATGTCATCACCGAACTGGTCACCGAAATGCCGCGTTGCTGCTCAATCTTCATCCAGTCGGACCGCGCCCGCCGCGCCGCCCCGCGCGCCTTCACCTCACCCGCCAAATGGATCGCCCCGCCTTGCAGCAGCAATTTTTCGGTCAGCGTCGTCTTGCCTGCATCGGGATGCGAGATAATGGCAAAGGTGCGGCGCGATTGGGTATGGGGGTCGTTGGTCATGGTTTTTACTCTAATTTTCGTCACCCTGAACTTGTTTCAGGGTCCATCGCTTCACACAAACCGAAGCAATCGGCTGCGCGATGGATACTGAAACAAGTTCAGCATGACGGCGGTTATGGGCGGAGCATGCCGCCCAGTTTCTCGACTGCGTTGATGATCGATATCGAAATTGCCATAATTTCTGGGTTGCTATAGCTTTTCTCACCCGGCTGCAGCGTCACTTCGATGGCGAGCGATACTTGCCCATCGGGAACGCCTTGCCCATCGAAGCGGTCGAACAGGCGAACCGCCGCGATATTGACCTTGTCGCTGCCTTTGACGGCGCGGACCAAATCACCCGCGGGCAGGGCGGCGGGAACCAGAAAAGCAAAATCGCGGGTCACGGCTTGCAAGGCAGACGGGGTAAAGGCGGGGCGCATGAACCCGCCCGCCGATTTCTTTGCCGGTATCGCATCGAGGAAAATTTCCGCCGCCATGACATCGCCGCTCAGGTCAAAGGCCTTGGCAATCGATGGATGCAAGCTGCCGAACGCCGCAAGGATATTCTTTGGCCCCATGCGCAAAGTTGCCGATTGGCCGGGGTGATAATGGTCGCCTCGCCCAGAATCATCAAAGCCCATCACCATCAAACCATCGGTGACAACGCCCGCAGCATTGAGCAAAACCGTCACTTCGGCCTTGGCATCATAGGCATCAAATTTCTGCGCCTTGCCGCCATTTGCCCTGACATCCCAGCCGCGCGGGGTCTTATCACCCGCAAGCACGATACCGAGCGTCAGCCGCTCGTCGCTGGAGCCATCGGCGGCCTTAAAATAGCGCCGGCCAATTTCGAACAATCGCACCGACGATGCGCCCCGGTCAATATTGCGCCGCGCCGCCGAGAGCAAGCCGGGCAGCAAGCTGGGGCGCATCACCTTCATATCTTCGGAAATCGGGTTGGCGAGGCTCCAATCGCCGCCGCCAAAGGCGCCTGCGTCTTTTTCGGAAAGGAAGGACCAATTGATCGCTTCGTTGATTCCGCGCGCCGCCGCCGCCCGGCGCAGCTTGCGCTCGATTTTCTGCATCGGCGTGGCAACGGGTTTGGCCACGCCGGTCGCGCGCGGCAAAGGCATGGAGGGCACATTATCAAGGCCCACCATACGGACAATTTCCTCCACTATATCGGCGGGGCCATCGATATCGCGCCGCCATGTGGGGATGGTGACTTGCCAGCTGGCCGACACGGCAAAGCCAAGCGATTCCAAAATCGCCCTTTGGCGGTCCGCCGCCACATCGATACCGCCCAGCCGCGCGCAATGAGCGGGATCATAACCAAGCGTCTTTGCGCCGAGCGGCGGCGTGCCCGCGCGGACCATTTCACTCGCTGTGCCGCCGCAAATTTGCAGGATCAGCGCGGTGATAATCTCAACGGCTGCCTCCAGAAACGCCGGATCAACCCCGCGTTCAAACCGCGCGCGCGCATCGGAGGTCAGCGCCAACGCTTGTCCGGTTTTGGCGATTCGCTCCGGCGTGAAATAAGCAACTTCCAACAAGACATCGGTGGTGGCGTCCGAACAGCCCGAATGCAGCCCGCCCATAATTCCGGCAATGTCATGCACCCCGGCGTCATCGGCGATCACCGTCATTTCGGATGTCAGCGTGTAGATTTTGTCGTTCAGCGCGGTTACTTGTTCGCCGTCATCGGCGCGCCGGGCAAAGACCGCACCGGTTAACTTGGCAAGATCATAGGCGTGGGCGGGACGGCCATGGTCGAGCATCACATAATTGGTGATATCGACCAGCGCGGAAATGGCGCGCTGTCCGGCGGAACGCAGCCGCGCCTGCATCCAATCGGGCGATGCGCCGTTGCTAACGCCCTTGATCACCCGGCCATAAAAGGCGGGGCAGCCATCGGCATCGTCGGTGCGAATTTGGATGGGGCAAGCATAGGCGGCGGTTACCGCCGGCGTTTCAAGCGGTTTCATCGCGCCAAGCCCGGCGGCGGCCAGATCGCGCGCAATGCCGCGCACGCCCATGCAATCTTGCCGGTTTGGCGTAATCGCCACATCGATGACGGGGTCGTTCAAATGGGCATATTCGGCAAAGGCGGTGCCAACCGGCGCATCGGCGGAAAGCTCTATGATACCATCATGATCGTCACCCAATTCAAGCTCGGCAATCGAACACATCATCCCGTTTGATTCGACCCCGCGGATCGCCGCTTTTTTCAGCACCAGGCCGTTGGCGGGCACAACCGCCCCTTCGGCGCCAAAAACGCCGATCAATCCCGCGCGGGCATTGGGCGCGCCGCAGACGACTTGGCGCGCCAACCCGTCGCCAGCATCAACCGTGAGCAGCCGCAGCTTGTCGGCTTGCGGATGCGGAAGCGCGGTCAATATGCGCGCGACGGTGAATCCCGCCAACCGGTCGGCGGGATTTTCCACGCCCTCAACCTCATGCCCGATGCGGTTCAGACAATCGGTAATTTGGTGGATATCGGCATCGGTATCCAAATGCGATTTCAGCCAGCTTAACGAAAATTTCACGGCGATACTCCCCCGCTTAAAGTCGGCACATCGAGCGCGTCAAACCCATAATGCGCAAGCCAGCGCGCATCGCCATCAAAAAAGGCGCGCAAATCATCCATACCATATTTCAGCATCGCCAGCCGGTCCACCCCCACGCCAAAGGCAAAGCCCGAATAAACCATGGGGTCAATCCCGCAATGGGTTAGCACCTTGGGGTGCACCATGCCGCTGCCCAAAAGCTCCATCCAATTTTCGCTGCCGCCCATCACGCGCTTGCCATTGATCCAGGCGTAACCCACATCAACCTCAACCGACGGTTCGGTGAAGGGAAAATAGCTGGGGCGCAGCCGCAAGGTCACATCGTCGCGTTCGAAAAAGGCTTTCAGGAAAGTTTCCAGCGTCCATTTCAAATGGCCCAGATGGATGCCCTTATCGATCACCAATCCTTCGACTTGATGAAACATCGGCGTATGCGTCGCGTCGCTATCGCTGCGGTAAACCCGGCCCGGCGCAATGATGCGGATCGGCGGCCTTTGAGATGTCATCGTGCGGATTTGCACGGGCGAGGTATGCGTGCGCAGCAACATGCGCTTGCCACCGGCCGCATCATTAAGGCCAAAATAAAATGTATCATGCATCGCGCGCGCCGGATGCGTTTCGGGGATATTGAGCGCGGTGAAATTGCGCCAATCATCCTCAATCTCCGGCCCTTGCGCAACCGCAAAGCCCATATCAGCGAAAATTTCGGCCAGCTCATCCATCACCTGGCTAACGGGATGGATGCTGCCTGTCGGCGCATGCGGCGCGGGCAAACTCATATCAAGCCGCTCACTCGCCAGCCGCTGATCAAGCGCGGCGGCCTCCAGCACCGCTTTGCGCGCAGCTAAGGCAGCGGTAACGCTCTCGCGCAGGCCGTTGAGCAATGGCCCCTGGATTTGCCGTTCTTCGGGGCTCATCTGACCCATGGTTTTTAGGAGTAGCGAGACGCTGCCTTGCTTGCCGAGCGCCGCCACGCGGACGCTATCCAGCGTCTCCAAACTACCGGCCGCGGCAATCGCCGTCAGTGTTTCGGTTTCCAGTTGTGAGATTTCCATAATCTTCGTCATTCCTGCGTAGGCGGGAATCCATCTCCCGCCGTGTAAATTTAATCCTTAGGTGATGGACCCCCGCCTGCGCGGGGGTGACGGCATCCTATTATGCCGCATAAGCAAATGGGCGCGAACGGCAAGCTCCGTCCACGCCCATTTGCGCATTATTCGAACAGGGAGCCTGCTTATGCTGCTTTTGCGGCCAACGCTGCCTTCGATTGCGCGATGATGGTGCTAAACATGGCGGGCTCGTGCATCGCCATATCGGCGAGCACTTTGCGGTCCAGCTCAACATTGGCAAGTTTCAGGCCGTGCATGAACACACCGTAAGTCATGCCATCGGCGCGGACCGCGGCATTGATCCGCTGAATCCAAAGCGCGCGGAAATTGCGCTTGTTTACCTTGCGGTCGCGATAGGCATATTGCCCGGCTTTTTCGACCGCTTGGCGAGCAATGCGGATGGTATTTTTGCGGCGGCCATAAAAGCCCTTTGCCTGTTCCAAAATATTCTTGTGTTTTGCGCGGGTGGTAACACCCCGTTTGACGCGTGCCATATCTTATATCCTTTAATCTTTTTGAAGTCGCAGCCAGTCTTACAGACCGTATGGCGCCCATTTTTTGATTGTCTTTGCATCGGGCTCGGAAATAACGTCCGTGCCCCGATTTTGGCGGATATATTTGCCTTTATGGTGGGTCAGACGGTGACGTTTGCCAACGGCGCCGTGCTTGATCTTGCCGGTCGCGGTGATTTTGAATCGTTTCTTCACACCGCTTTTTGTCTTCAGCTTGGGCATTTTGGTCTCCTTTTTGGATGTCCATGAAAAGCAGACATGGCAGCCCTGTTGGCCAGCCCGCTTGATTGGAATGTGCGCGCTTAGTAGGATTCGTTCACAATTGCAAGGATCAATGCGTACAGGCCAACCCTTCCAGCACATCCTCCAGCCGGGCGGGATCGCCCAGCGCGATGACATGGGCCCCCCCTTCTTCGGCGCTGGCGGCGTGCAAAGGTTCGCCATTCCAATCGCACATCAATCCGCCGGCGCCTTCCACGATGGGGACAAGCGCGGCGAAATCATGGAGTTTCAATCCGGTTTCCACCACCAGATCAAGATGGCCGCTGGCCAGCAGCCCGTAATTATAGCAATCACCGCCCCACACGGTGCGCCGTGAAGTCTTGGCGGCGAGCGTCATGAAATGGCCGGCATCATGGTCGCCGAAATATTGCGGCGCGGATGATGCGAGCACGGCGTCGGATAACTCTCGGCATGGGCGCGTTTTCACCGGCTTGCCATTCAGCGTGGTTTTCTGGCCCGCCGCGCCGATCCATCGTTCGCCGCTGATACATTGATCGATCACGCCCAGCACCGGAAAGCCGTCTTCCATCAACGCGATCAGCGTGCCGAATATCGGGCGGCCCGCCATAAAGCTGACCGTGCCGTCGATCGGGTCGAGCACCCATGTGCGCCCCGATTTGCCCTCTTTGATGCCATATTCCTCGCCGATGATCGCGTCCGCCGGGCATTCGGCGTCCAATAGCGCGCGCATGGCGGCTTCGGCGGCGCGGTCGGCCTCGGTGACCGGGGACGCATCACCCTTGGCCTCGGCCGCGAAATCGGAACGGTAAAAGGGGCGGATGGCCGCGCCCGCGCTATCTGCGAGGCGGGTAGCGAGATGGAGATCACGGGCCGTCATCAATCGAACAAGCTCGACACGCTGCTTTCATCGGCAATGCGGCGGATCGCTTCGCCCAGCAAGGGCGCAATCGGCAGATAGCGGATATTGGGCGTATCGATTACGGCATCGGTCGCCATGATCGAATCGGTCACCACCAATTCGCGCAAGTGAGAGCCAGCGATCCGCGTCGCCGCTTCGCCGGACAATACGCCGTGGGTGCAATAAGCGACCACTTGCGTTGCGCCATTGGCGGTCAATGCGGCGGCGGCGTTGCATAGGGTTCCGCCCGAATCGACCATATCGTCATGCAGGATGCAGAATTTGCCGGCGACATCGCCGATGATATTCATCACCTCGCTCTCGCCCGCTTTTTCGCGGCGCTTATCGACGATGGCGAGCGGGGCGTTGTCCAGCCGTTTGGCGAGCGCGCGCGCGCGCGCCACGCCGCCGACATCGGGAGAAACGACCATCAACGGTTGCCCGCCATAGCGCGACAGGATATCCGCGCTCATCACCGGCGCGCCATAGAGATTGTCGGTCGGGATATCGAAAAACCCCTGTATCTGGCCCGCATGCAAATCCACGCTCAGCACCCGGTCGGCACCCGCCACGGTGATCAGATTGGCGACCAGCTTGGCCGAAATTGGCGTGCGCGGCCCCGGCTTGCGGTCTTGGCGGGCATAGCCAAAATAGGGGATGACCGCCGTGATCCGCTTGGCCGACGCGCGGCGCAGCGCGTCGATCATGATCAGCAATTCCATCAAATTATCATTCGCCGGATGCCCCGTCGGTTGAATCACAAACATATCTTCGCCGCGCACATTTTGGTGAATTTCAATGAAAATCTCATCATCGGCAAAACGGCGCACCGACGCATCGGTGAGCGGTGTTTCGAGATAACCCGCAATCGCGCGGGCGAGGGGCAGGTTGGAATTTCCGGCGATAAGTTTCATAGGATAAATCTCCCCGGTATGATCGATGATGGGCGGCGTCAGGATTCGCCCGACGCTCTAACCGTGCGTGCCAGCAATGACAATTGCTTTACCGATCGTCGCGGCGCCGGGGCAAGCGCGATTTTCCGCCGCTGCGTCAAAGGCTGCGCCAAAGGCCGCGTCAAAGGCGGGCCAAAAAGCAGTAGCGCTGCGATGATCAACCGGTATAGAGTCATCACAATGGCCGCGAAGAAAAACCTTGTCCCGCAATTTGAAGACCGCGTATTCCTGGGCTTTGTTATCGCTGCGTCGGCGGCGATGCTATGGATCAGCCTGCCGTTTTTGGGCGCAATCTTATGGTCGGTTATCTGCACGATCATGTTTGCACCGGTGCATAACCGATTGTTGCTGCGGATGCCGCATCGCCGCAATCTGGCGGCATTTTTGTCGCTGATGCTGGTCATCATCATCATCATTGTTCCCGTTATCGTGATTGGCAGCTTTCTGATCGAAGAGGTGATTGTCACCTATAATCAATTGCAAAGCCGTCAGATTGATTTTGTCGCGATTTTTGATCGAATCCGTGCGGCGATCCCGCCATCGGTGGCCGAAATGCTGGAAAAATATGAGATGGGCAATATGGGCGAGTTGCAGCAACGGGTGACCAATTTTGCCACCGACGGAATCACGCTGGCGGCGCAGCGGGCGCTGACTTTGGGGCAGGGCGCTTTTGGCTTTGTCATGTCGATGGGCGTCATGCTCTATCTCACCTTTTTTCTGCTGCGCGACGGCCGTGATTTGACCCGCAAGATCGGCCAATCGATCCCGCTGCATGGGGACCGGAAATCCGAACTGTTTGATAAATTCACCACGGTCATCCGCGCCACAGTGAAAGGCAGCATTGTCGTGGCGATTGTGCAGGGGTTTTTGGGCGGTGTGATTTTCTGGTTTCTGGATATTCATTCACCGTTATTATGGGGCGTTGTGATGATCATATTATCGCTGGTTCCTTTGGTTGGGTCCGCGCTTATTTGGTTGCCGGTGACGGCCTATCTGGCGATCACGGGCGAATATGTTTCCGCCGCGATATTGGGCTTTTTTGGCGCGATCGTGATTGGCAGCGTGGATAATATCCTGCGCCCGATATTGGTGGGTGCGGATACCAAAATGCCCGATTATGTAATCCTGATCGCGACCTTGGGCGGGTTGAGCGTGATCGGCGTCAACGGCCTGGTTGCCGGCCCGGTGATCGCCGCAATGTTTATCGCATCTTGGGAAATTTTCACCGAAAGCCGGCAGGATGACAAGCTTTCCGCTGGGAGCAGCGGCGATCCGGCATGACCGATAAGCTGACCATTGCCATGGCGCAGATAAAACAGCGCGTGGGCGATTTGGCGGGCAATGCCGCCGCGATGCTCGAATGGCGGGCGCAGGCGATGGGCGCGGATCTTATCGTCTTTCCCGAACAGCAATTGATCGGCTATCCCGCCGAAGATCTGGTGCTGAAACCCGAATTTCAACGGCGCGCGGCGGAGCAATTGGCGATGCTGGCCAAGGCAACGGGCGATGGCGGCCCGGCGATGCTGGTGGGCAGCATCTTTGCCGAGGATGGGGCGCTGTATAACGGCGTGGCGATCCTTGACGGCGGCGAAATAGCCGCGGTCCGCTATAAGCATGAGCTGCCCAATTATGGCACTTTTGACGAAAAACGGATTTTTACCGCGGGGCCGTTGCAGCAGCCGGCCGAATTTCGCGGGGTCAAATTGGGCCTGCCGATATGCGAGGATGGCTGGTTGCCCACGGTCTCCAAACATCTGGCAGCGCAGGGCGCGGAAATATTGATCAGCGTCAACGGCAGCCCCTATGAAATTGACAAGGATGACCGGCGGTTGGAGCAAGTTTTTGCCGCGCGCACCGCCGAAACCGGCCTGCCGTTGCTGTTCCTCAACCGGGTCGGCGGGCAGGATGAGCTGGTTTTCGATGGCTGTTCCTTTGTGCTGAACGCGGGCGGCGTGCCGGCCTTGCGCTTGCCCGATTGGCAGGAGCATCTGGAAATCACCCATTGGACGCGCGGGCCTGCGGGCTGGCAATGCGCCGCCGGGGCAATGCCGCTGTGGGAGGATCATCCCGCCGATATTTACAGCGCGATGGTGCTGGCGCTGCGCGATTATGTCGATAGCAACGGTTTTCCCGGCGTGCTGCTCGGCCTGTCGGGCGGGATTGATAGTGCGCTTTGCGCCGCGATTGCCGCCGATGCGCTGGGGCCGGAACGCGTGTGGTGCGTCATGCTGCCCAGCCGCTATACCGGCCAGCTCAGCCTGGATCTGGCGGCGCAATGCGCGGGCATGATCGGTTGCAAATTGGACACCATCCCGATCAATCCGGCGGTTGAAGCCTTTGACCAAATGCTGTCGGGCAGCTTCGCCGATAAAGCGGTCGACATCACCGAAGAAAATGTCCAATCGCGCATTCGCGGGGTCACCCTGATGGCTTTGTCCAACAAATTTGACCATATGTTGCTGACCACCGGTAACAAAAGCGAGATGAGCGTTGGTTATGCCACCATTTATGGCGATATGGCGGGCGGTTATAACCCCTTAAAAGACGCCTATAAAATGACCGTTTTTGCGATCAGCGAATGGCGCAACAAACACAAACCCCGGATCGGCCTTGGCCCAGATGGCCCAGTGATCCCGCCGGCGATCATCACCCGCCCGCCCAGCGCCGAGCTGCGCCCGGATCAAAAAGATAGCGACAGCCTGCCGCCCTACCCCGTCCTTGACGACATATTGCTCGGCTTGGTGGAACAAGAGCTTTCGGTCGATCAAGTCGCCGCGCGCGGGCATGCCCGCGAAACCGTGCAGCGCATCGAACGATTGCTCTATATTGCCGAATATAAACGCCGCCAAGCCCCGCCCGGCACCAAGCTGGGCAGCCGAAATTTCGGCCGCGACCGCCGCTACCCGATCACCAACGCCTTTCGCAGCGGATAATCGGCCATTTCCAGGCAGCGCGCGTTAACCCGCTTTGCGCGCTTGATCGACCGCTTGCCGCAGCCGAATATAGCCCTGCGCGCCTTGCAATAGCTGATTGCCGATGATGAAGGTGGGGGTGCCGTTAAAGCCAACCTGCTGCATCATCGCCAGATTATTGTCAATTTCGGTCTTGGCTTCTGCGGAGCCGGTAAATTGCTGCGCCGCGGCCACATCCATGCCCACCGATTGCGCCACCTTGCGCAACGTGCCATCATCGGGCCGTCCGGCGGCGAACAGCGCCTTGTGAAAAGCCGCATGCTTGCCTTGTTTGGCCGCCGCCAGCGCCCATAGCGCGGCCGTCCTGCTGGAGGGTGCAAGCACCGGAACTTCGCGGTAGATCACGCGAATATTGCCATCGCTTGCTATCAACCGTTCGACATCGGCAACCGACGCGCGGCAATATCCGCAATTATAATCGGAAAATTCGACAATGGTCACATCGCCCTTGGGGTTGCCCGCCACGTTGCCAGCAAAGGGCCGGTCGATGACCCCGGCCAATGCCGAAATTCGCCCCTCCACCTCCCGGTTTTGCAGAATGGCAATCGCCTCGGTAATCACTTCTGGATTTTTTAGCAGATAGGCGCGCACCACCGCTTCGGTTGCCTTGCGCTCTTTGTCGCTGACCCCGGCGGCGCGCAATGCGGCTTCGGCGTCTTTGCCGGGCGCGGCGGCGCTATCTGCGGGGCCGCCAGATTGCTGCTGATAAAGATAGACGCCGATCGCGCTGATTAAAAACAGCGCAATCAATAGCAGGGTAAAGGGCAGGCGGTTTGGTTTAACGCTATCGGTCATGATGCTGCGTTATCGTATCGCACTGCGCCGCGCAATCATCTCCGCCGGTTTTTTTGCAACGTTTCCAGCTGCGCCTGCGCCACCAGGTTAATATCCTGCGCGCGGATCCAATCGGGCGAATATTCCTTCAATCCCGCCATCGCGGTTTGCGCATGGGGCAGCGCCAATTGCGGCTGGCGCGTCATCAGGTAACGTTCGGCGCTGGCCAAGGCGGCGCGGGGATTATCGCCGCGCTGTGCATAGACCAGACCCAGCTGATACCAGGCAAAGGGGTTGCGATTATCCTTAACCACGGCGGCCTTCAAAACCCGTTCGGCTTCGGCTAAATAGCTCTCATCTTCGCTGGCGAGCAGCGCGTGGCCGAAGATTCCGGCGATCAATGGTTGATTGTTGGTCAATGCGGTCGCCCGGCGCAGCGGTTCTATCGCATCCTTGGGCCGGCCCGATTCGAGCAATATCTGACCATATAGTTCCAGGAAATAAGGATCATCGGGGGTCACGGCGAGCAGGCCCTGCGCTTCTTCGAGCGCCTTTTGCGGGTAAGCCGATTTATGCCAGGCATAAGCGCGGGCATAGCGGCCGGGGATGGACAAATCGCTTTCGGGATATTTGCGGATGGTGTTTTTGGGCTCATCCACAAACCCCAGCAGCTTTGCTTTCAACCGCAGGAAATCTTTTTGCCATTTCGGGTTGGGCTCCGCGTCCCAGGCGGGGTCGGCTTGATAGGTATCTTGCAGCACCGAAACCCGCTCGCCCGAAAGCGGGTGCGTCCGGTTGTAGCTGTCTTCTTGCGGAATGCCCAAGCGAAATTCGAAATTTTGCAGCTTTTTGAAAAAGGCAATCGATCCTTTGCCGGTTATTCCCGCGGTGGAGAGATATTGGGCGCCCGATGCATCGGCAACGCCTTCCTGCCCGCGGGTGTAGGCGAGCAATTTGCTCAGCGCGGCTTGCTGCCCCGCGCCCAATATCCCCGCGCCCGCTTCGCCTGCGCCGGCCGCAATCGCGGCGGCGGCCAGGATCAGGCTGAGGATACTGATGCCCGTTGCCGCGCCCAAACCTTCGCCAAAGCGGACGGCGTGGCCGCCGACCACATGGCCCAGCTCATGTGCGATCACGCCTTGAACTTCATTGGCGCTTTCGGCGGCCTCGATCAAGCCGACATGGATGTAAACCGCTTGCCCGCCCGCGACAAAGGCGTTGATCGAACGATCGCCCACCAAGATAATTTCGACATTGGCCGGGTTTAACCCCGCCGCGCGAATGATGGGTTCGGAAATTTCATTGAAGAAAGCTTCGGTTTCCGCATCGCGCAAAATTGATTGCGCCATCGCGGGTTGCACGCACAAGACCGCCGCGAGAAATAGCGTGAAAAACGCGCGAAGGCGGGCAAGGATTAGCGTCTGCATGGCGGCAACATGGGCCTTGAAAGCTGAACGCGCAATGAAGATTTTCATCGCGCGCGCAATAGTTTCATCGGATTTTGGAGCATGATGCGATAAATCTGTATCAATCCTCCCCGTTCCGGGGAGGTGGCGGCGAAGCCGGCGGAGGGGGCCCGGCTCCCCGCCTGCATTGCCCTTTACCCAGCCTGGGACCCCTCCGCCCTGCGGGCACCTCCCCGCTGCCGGGGAGGATTGGAGCGACCCATATTTTCGCGCGATGCTTTAACCAGATACTCTAACCAAAGGTGCGTTGCCACCATCCGCTGCGCGCGGGTCGGGGTGCCTCGGCCGTGCTTTCATCCGCGCCATCTTTCGCGGCGTCGGGCGCTGTCATGGCGTTTTCAAGCGCGGGCGGCGGTGCGCCTTTTTCCCCCCGCGCGGCACGTTTCTTGGGCGCTTGCACTGCGGGGGCGGCCTCGATTGCGGCCGCCGTTTCCGCCGCATTCGCAACCGGCGCGGCGGATTTTTCCGCTGGTGGCTTGCCTTTGCGCGGCGGGCGCGGTTTGGCGGGTTTCGCCGCCGCATCCGGCAGCGTCTCGGTGCTCGCTTTGGGCTTGGCACGGCTGGCGCGTTTTGGCTTGGCGGTTTGTATAGCCTGCGCCCCGTCCTGCACACCGTCCTGCGTCCCGGCTCCCGGCTCCGCCATCATTGCGGCAACGGCGGGCGCAGATTTGCCGGCGGACCGGCGGCGGCCTTTCGGCTTTTCGGCGGCAATCGCGGTGTCATCGGAGGCTGAATCTTCGGGCGCTGCCGCATCGGCGGCCCCGTCAGCAAGCGCAAGCGGCGCCCCGCCAATGTCTGCCTGCTCTGCGCCTGATGGCCTGGCTCTATCACCGCGGCGGCCACGGCGCGCGCGCGGCGGTTTGCCATCGGTGATCGCGGCGCTTTTATCCGCAGCCTGTTGGGCATTATTTTCATCGCTATTTTCGCTGCCGTCATTGGCGATATCGACATTCGCGCTTGGCGCATCGTCGCGATTTTTCCGGTCGCGATTTCGCCCGCCCCGCCGTCCGCGCCGCCGTTTGCGCTTGCCATCGGCGGCGTCGCCATTGTCCCGCGCGGCCGGATCTGATGCTTCATCAGCGCCCGTTTCGCCGCCCGTTTCTTCGGCAAATTCATCGTCAAAATTCTCGTCGTCCACCCCTTCGATCTCATCGATCTCGTCGCTATCCTGCATATCGATCATCGGCGGCGGGATATGGGGACGATCGGGTTTTGGCCCCGAACAGCTGACCGCCATTTTTGCGCCTTCGACTTCGCCGTTGGGGATAATCGCGACTTGCACATGATAGCGATCTTCAATGTCGGCAAGTTCGGCGCGCTTTTGGTTGAGCACGTAAATGGTCGCTTCTTGGCTTGCCTGCAGTTGGATAAAGCTGCCGTTACCGCGCGCCGCTTCATCCTCGATCAAACGCAGCGCGGATAAAGCCGACGAGCTTTCGGTGCGGACAAGGCCGGTGCCCTCGCAATGCGGGCAGGGGCGCGTTGATGCCTCCAAAACCCCGGTGCGCAGGCGCTGCCGCGACATTTCCATCAAGCCAAAGCTGGAAATCCGGCCCACCTGAATCCGCGCACGGTCATTCTTCAGCGCGTCTTTCATCGCACGTTCGACTTTACGGTTGTTCGAATGATGCTCCATATCGATAAAGTCAATCACCACCAGCCCGGCCATATCGCGCAGCCGCAATTGCCGGGCAATTTCGCGCGCCGCCTCCAAATTGGTGGATAAAGCGGTTTGTTCGATGCCATGTTCCTTGGTCGAACGGCCCGAGTTGATGTCGATCGAAACCAGCGCTTCGGTCGGATTGATCACGATATAGCCGCCCGATTTCAACTGAACGATCGGATGATACATGGCGTTCAATTGGTCTTCGGCGCCGTAACGTTGGAACAAGGGCACGGGATCGGCATATTGCTGCACCCGCCGGGCGTGGCTGGGCATCAGCAATTTCATAAAATCTTTGGCGGCGCGATATCCATCTTCGCCCTCGACAATCACTTCGCCAATGTCGCGGTTGTAAATATCGCGAATCGCGCGTTTGATCAGATCGCTGTCGGTATGGATCAATGCGGGCGCCGAAGCCTTCAGCGTTTTTTCGCGAATTTCATCCCATAACCGCGCCAGATAATCAAAATCGCGTTTAATTTCGGGCTTGGTGCGGGCCAGGCCAGCGGTGCGGATGATACAGCCCATGGTGGCCGGCAAGGTCATATCGGCAATGATGGATTTTAACCGTTTGCGGTCCGCCGCGCTGTTGATTTTGCGGCTAATCCCGCCGCCATGCGACGTATTGGGCATCAACACGCAATAGCGCCCGGCCAGGCTGAGATAGGTGGTCAGCGCCGCGCCCTTATTACCGCGTTCTTCTTTCGCAACTTGAACCAGCAGAACCTGACGCCGGTGGATCACATCCTGAATTTTATAGCGGCGGCGGATATTCATCCGCTTGGCACGGGCCTCGTCGCTGGCCTTGGCCTTGCCGGGGCGGCCCCGGCCGCGGCGACCATGCCGGCGGTTTTGAGCTTTTTCGTCGTCATCGCGCGGCGCGGCCTCATCCTCATCACCATCTTCCTCATGCGACACCGGTGTTTCGCCCTCGGCTGCGTCGATGGTATCGACATGATCATCATCGTCAATTTCAATCACCGCACCATGGTCATGGTCATGGTCATGGTCCGCTCCGTCATCGGACCCATCGCCATAGCGGGCATCGCCCCCATCATCGCCGGCTTCGTCTTCTTGTTCGAGCAATGCGGCTTCTTCGGCTGCTGCTGCGGCTTCATCGGCAAGCAAGCGTTCGCGATCTTCTTTGGGAATTTGATAATAGTCGGGATGAATTTCGGCAAAAGCCAAAAATCCGTGGCGGTTGCCGCCATAATCGACGAAAGCCGCCTGTAGCGAGGGTTCCACCCGGGTTACTTTTGCCAGATAAATATTGCCTTTGAGCTGTTTATGCTCGGCCGATTCAAAATCAAACTCCTCAATCTTGTTCCCTGTGACGACGGCGACACGGGTTTCTTCCCGGTGCCGCGCATCGATTAACATACGCGTTGTCATTTATTATTCTCCGGACGGCACTTGTCCCGGCTGATCGCCGAGCGCCGTCATCTCTATGTTTATATCCGCCCAAACCAGCGCCAAAAGCGGCCAGCAAAAATGGGCGAGATGTTTGTGTGGTTATGGAAATTGCTTTGGCTGCATAGATATCGCAGGCACGGTTTGTGCGTGCATTATCTCCATTCCAAGCACCCGCCTTGATCGGCACGGTGTTGGTGGACATATTATACCTCATTTAGCTTCAACCTGTCGTTGGCCAATATCCCGGTGCCGCCGGCTCGCGGATAAAATTGAATCGCGAACAATGGGGCAAAGGCGTGGGCCGTTTTATAAGCATTTATTCGGAACAGAATATTTGCAGATTGTCGATAGCACCGCATCAACGCGGCGGCAAGGGCGTTGCGGGCCTGCATGCAAAAGTAGGAAAAATCGGGACTAGGGGTGGCAGGCGCTTTGTTCGCTGACCGCTATTTTCGCAATTTGTGGCTAATTTCCTGTTAACCCTGTCTGAATACGCCGTCTTACACATCCATGCTTAATTCTGTCTTCATCATGAAGAGGAAGTAAACGCCCGGTGTTCAAAAATATCTGGACCAAACCCCATCATATATTACAACAGCGATCGATGGTATCCGCCGCTTTGATCGCGTCTGTTTTTTTTGCTGCATCGCCAACGATGGCGGGCAATGTCAGCCGGGTTGTGGCAAGCGACGATGCGATTACCATCCATTTTGACGATGTGGTTAACAAGGCGTCGATATTCAGCCTGTCTGGCCCCAATCGGATCGCTGTGGATATTTTGGGCGCAACCGCGGGCGGATCTGTAACCCCGGGCGGATCGGTCGCCGCCGTTCGGCAGGGGCAATCTGATACCGATACGGCACGCATTGTGTTTGATCTGGCGGCACCGGCCTTGATCACCGGTGGGCAATTTTCGGCCGACGGGCGCAGTCTGCGGATTGCCTTGCGAAGCGCGGCGAGCGATGAATTTTTGGGCAGCCTGCGCGGTGGGCGCACCGATATTGTGCCGCCGTCAAATTTCCGGGCATCGCCGCCGCAAAGGCGCTATGAAGTAACCGCGCCGATTGCCTCTGGCCTTGGCGGGCGCGGCCTGCCCAAAATTTATGGGCCAGCGGACAAATCATTGCCCTTGGTGGTTATTGACGCCGGCCATGGCGGGCACGATCCCGGCGCGATCAGCCCGCATAACAGCGTGCGGGAAAAGACGGTAACTTTGGCCGTTGCAAAATCCATTCGCGATGAATTGATCAAATCCGGCCGGGTGCGCGTGGCGTTAACCCGCGATAATGACGCCTTTATTATCTTGCAGGATCGTTTTGGCACGGCCCGAAAAATGGGCGCTGATTTGTTCATTTCGGTTCATGCCGATGCAGCGGAGAGCGAACAGGCCAATGGCGCGACGGTTTACACTTTGTCCGAAACCGCGTCCGATCGCGAGGCCCAAAGATTGGCGGCGCGGGAAAATAAGGCCAACATCATCAACGGCGTGAATCTGGGTAAAGTTGACGATAATCTGTCGAGTATCCTGATTGATTTGACCCAGCGCGAAACGATGAATATTTCCGCCGATTTCGCCAAATTGCTGCTCAGAGAGGCCAAGCCGAATTTGCGGCTGCGTTCGGACAGCCATAAATTTGCATCCTTTGTCGTTTTAAAAGCGCCCGATACGCCGTCGGTTCTGTTCGAAACAGGATATCTTAGCAATGCCGACGACGCCGCTTTTTTAGCAACAAAGGCGGGTCAGCAAAAAGTGGCGCGCAGCGTGGCGAGCGCGGTGCAGGTGCATTTTGCCCGGCGGCTCGCCAGCCGGTAAGGGAAAGCAACGCGGACCGCCTTACTCGAAATAGCGCTAGAGCCTGATGACGTTAAGTTGATTCTCCTCGTCATTGCGCGCGAAGCGCGGCAAACCAGTGTCACCGGCATACAACCTGGATTGCTCGCCGCTTCGCTCCTCGCAATGACGGATCAGTCATATGTCATCACGCGCTAAGCCCGTGCGGCCAATATATCATCGGCGACGAAAGCATTATACCGGCGTTCATGGCCAAATTGGCTGGCCGGGCCGTGGCCGGGGATGAAGGTGACATCATCGCCCAGCGGCCATAGCTTATGCGTGATCGCATCGATCAGATTCTGGTGATTGCCGCGGGGAAAATCGGTTCGGCCGATCGATCCTTGGAATAAAACATCGCCGACCATGGCCAGCTTTGATGCGGCATGGTGAAACACCACATGGCCGGGGGTATGCCCCGGACAGTGGATCACGTCCAAGGTCAGCGCGCCGACCGTCACAATGTCGCCATCGTGCAACCAGCGATCGGGTTCGAAAATCCGGCCATTGATGCCATATTTGCCGCCCTCTGCGCCCAATTGATCGATCCAGAAACGGTCATCTTCATGCGGCCCTTCGATTGGCAATCGCAATTCATCGGCCAATATCCCGGCTTCCCCGCAATGGTCGATATGGCCGTGGGTGATGAGGATTTTTTCAAGCTCCACCCCCGCCTGCGCCACCGCGGCTTTCAGCTTGTGCAGATCGCCGCCGGGGTCAACCAACGCGGCCTTATTCGTCGCCGTGCACCAAAAAAGCGTGCAATTTTGCTGCAGCGGGGTGACCGGAATCATCGCCGCTTGTAACGGCGGGCGCGCAGCATCAATATTGGCACGGACATTGGACATGACCCGCTATGTGGCGATGAAAAGGGCTCAGAGCAAGCCCGCAGTTGAAGGGACAGCGCGCGCCGCCCGTTCCGCATCGATGTTACAATCGCCGTCCGGTCCATACCACTCGGCCAATCACGGTCACCGCCGCGCCGTCAACATCGGGCCAACCGGGATAAGCGGGATTATCCGATAGTATCGACAACCGGCCGCCGGGGCCCTTGGCCAACCGTTTGACCAACAAGGCATCGTCCATGCGGATCACATAAATGCCGTCCTGCACCGGCTGAAATGCCGCGCTGCGGTCCACCATAATATCATCGCCGTCGATTAATGTCGGCACCATGCTGTCCCCCAGCACCCGGATCAACGACAGCTGCGATGGCGCACAGCCCAATTTTTTCAGCCATTTGTCGCTAAAACCCATCTGCCCCGTGATCAGCTCATCATCGGTCAATGCCCCCGCCCCCGCCGAAGCTTCGATCGGCAATTTGGGAATCATCCGCAGGCCATTATGTGGATGGTTCTTGCCCGTGGGCGCACCCAGCCGGGTTTCATCGACGCCAAAATAGCGCGCCAAGACACCGCGTTCCCGTTCGCCCAGGCGCTTGGGCGAGCCGCGCTTGATATATTGCTGAATATAGGCGGCGTTGCGGCCCACCATCTTTGACAGGCCGGCATAATCATCGCCGTTGGCGGCGATCAATTGATCCAGAAATTGGCGCGGGTCATCTTCATCCATTTGGGTGGTATAGCATAGGATTTATCCTAGACAAGTAGGATTTCTCCTATCAAATGTTCTACTATTGTTCTTATCGATTCGTTCCGGCTGGAGCGCGCGCGGATCCGCTTTCTGAAAAAAGGAGATACCATGCTTATCAACCGCCAAATCGAAATATTCCTGCGCGAACAGCAAATGCCGCCGACCACATTTGGCCGCTTGGCCGCGCGCGACCCCCGGCTCGTCCTCGATATCCGCATGGGCCGCGAAATCCGCCCGGCGATGACATTGCGGTTGCAGCAATTTATGCTGCACTATCGCGCCGCCGGATCAGCGGCATGACCCCGTCGCGGCATGGCCAAGCCTTCATCGATCAGCTGCTTGCGTTGATCCCCGGTGCGGCCATGGGCGATCTCATCGAACGACCCTGGCACAGCGCGACCTTCACCGGATTGCGGATGCAATTTCCGGTCAAGCTGACGGGCGATGATGCTTCGGCCGCGGCGGCGGCGGCGGCGCATCTGCTGCCCGATCATGAATTTATACTGACGCGTCATTTTGTTGCTGAATTAACCGTTGGGATATTGCCCCAATCCCCCGGCGGCGCGATGCTGACGATCGAAGCTTTGCTGCTAGAGGAGTAACCGCGCGGCGGCAGCGGCCAAAGGGGTGATCAACCCGCATCCGCTTAGCCGCATCCGGCTTTAGCGTATGCGCGGCCTAAAATCCGGCGGACAAGGTGAGTGCGGGGCCGTTGCCGGGGCTGGCATTGCCCGCGATGCGAAAGCGCCAATCGGCATTGAGCCGGATATCTTGCCCGGCAATTTGGGTTTTTAACGTGGCGGCGGGCCCAATATCGAGCCGCCGGCTGCCGCGCTGTCCGCCCGCCCATGCACCCGCGCCGAGCGCTATTTGCAGCGGCCTGGTGTTAACAACACCGCGCTCCCCGCGCAGACCGGCGTCCAGAAAAGCGGTTCGTTCATCGCCGCCCGCTGACGCCGCCGTGAAGCTGTGCACGACGCCGGCCTGGCCAAACCCGCCCAAACGAAAGCCGCCGGGTAGCGCGATATCCGGCACCGATCCGGCAAGATATAGCGCGGCGGCATCGGGCGCGGGCGCGCGGGCGCGATATTCGGCAAACAGCGTGACCGGAATATTGCGGGCGGGCCGCCAGCTTAGCCCGGCGGCCAATTCCCGGTCACCCGCATTTTGCGGCGTGGTCGTGACCCGCGCCAAGAGTGACAGATCGGATTTTTCGCCGCCGCCGACCCGGTATGTCGCGATAATGCCGCTCTGGCTACCGCCATATTGCGCTGCGCTCGCGAGGCCCGCGGGGCCACCGCCCGTTAACCGCCAAAAGCTAAAGGCATAGACCTGCCATTTTTTGGCGAGCGTCCCACCGATGATCATGCGGGTTATCGCCGGGTCTTTGGCTGCCGCAGAACCGCGGTGCTCGGTATTATTTGCCAACAAAGGCGGGGCTATGGGCGGGCGGGCGACAGACGGCAAAAGCGGCAATGGCGGCTGGCGCGATGATGAGGCGAGCAAAATCCGGCGGCCATTGGCGGGCATCGCCGCTGACGGAAATAATGCCGGCAATTCCTTCCCAGAAAATGGATCGCTGGTCGCTATATCTTCCGGCGCAGCGAAGGGCGTTGTCATTGTCCCGGCTCTATTTGGCTGCGGATTTGACGGCGGCAAGGGAGCGGATGGCCCCATCGAACCGGGCGATGCGGGGAAGCCGAGGCGCAACATAATCCAAATCGCCAAGATACCGCCCCACAAACGCAGCGGCCGCCCGGTGCGGCTATCCACCTTTGGGCATTTCCGGGAAGTGATGATGTTCGGTCTTGTCCCAGCGCAGCGACCGGCCCGATAGGCAATGGCGGAAATATACCGTTACCGCCCGGCGCGCCGCCATCATCGCGATGATATTGGCAATGACCGCGCGTGGAACCGAACAGGCGGCCGCAAATCCGCCATGGACGCCGGCGACAAAGGCCGCGCGTAGGGCGATCCGCCACAATAAGAAAACGGTATTAATGGCGAGCAACCAAATAACCAATTTGGGCAAGGGGCGCCATGCATGATAGCCAAAGAAATGCAAGATGCCCAGCAAACCGGTGATCAAAACGCAGACATAGGCCGCGGCCAGCACGATGGCGGTAAATATGGCTTTTCGGTCGCGCAGGATCATCCAATTTTCGGCCATGCTGCCGCGCCAGCCAATCCGGTCCCACCCGCTTAAGGAAATGCCGACCAGCCAGCGGGCTTTTTGTTTGACCGATGCTTCGATTGTGTGGGGAAAGCAGGCCCTGGTGCCGACAAGATGGCCGTCCTTATTCAACAGCCGCGCCAATATGGTCTTGCCGCCATGCTGGCCAACCTTCAGGCCAAGCTCATAATCTTCGGTCAAGCTGCCGACATCAAACGGCTTATGATCATTGGTCAGCGCAATCCGGCCCAGCATATTGCGTTCAATCGCGCAGCCAACCCCGGCCAGCGGCAAAGGCGCGCCGATCGCCTCACGCACGACGAGTGATTTGCCATGCGCCTCGGCAAATTCATCACAATAATGGCCGCTGATCCAGCGTGATCCCGGCACCATAACGGGTATCACGGGAAGCTGCACCGCTTGATTTTTTTCGATCAGGCGGTCGAAAATTTTCAATTCATCGGGGTCAACCATATCCTCCGCATCATGCAGGACGACGGCTTTCACCTTATAGCCATGCTTTAACTCATCGCTGGTCATCGCTTCCCATAAACGGTTGAGGCAATCGGCCTTGGTGGTTGGGCCGGGTTCGTGGCATAAAATCAATTTGACCAGCGGATTTTGTGCAGCCGCTGCCAGAACTGCCTTAATACTTGCCTCGTCATTGGGGTAGCAACCGACATAGATTGAGTGGGACTTGTGATCTTGCCACGCCCTATGGCACCGGCGCAGCATCGCGCCGATTACATTTTCCTCTTGCCAGGCGGCAACAAACACGGCGAGCTCCCCAACCTTTTCCGGTGGCGGCAGATCGTCCGCGCGCATTGGTCTTGCGCGCCGATAATAGCGCAATTTGCGGTAAATTCGCTGAAATATCCACAGCAAATCGACGCAAAAATCATCGATCGCACCGACCAAAAACCAAACGCCGCTAAATAACAGCAGCTCGTATAAAATAAACTCCAGCCACAAGGTTGCGGCGTTCATCCCGTGGTACTTTTTGTTTTTGCATGAAAAATTGTCCGCGCGCGCGTTATCGCAATCGTTGATGCTGCACGGCCGATTTCTGATCGTATGCTATCCCGGCGACCATCACCAACAAAATCGGAATGCTCCAAAAACCCGCCACCATTTGATAAGCCACGGGCGAAAAATCGGGCGCGACAATGGTTGACAGATGGGTGGTCACGCCCGCCAGTTGCAGACCAGCGGCCCATATCAGCCAGCCCCGGTTGAATCGCATCGCCAACAGCAAAAGGAATAGGAAGCATAATAAGTCGATCCCAAAAACACCGAGCACGGTTGCTTGCCAATCAGCAAAGTCTCCGGGCAGACCCGTTAGAAATGATGCGCTGATGAACAGAAGGGCGCAATATTGCCCAGCTTTTTCACCTGCGATCAAAGCATAGCCGCAGCACACAAAAAGCAATATATTATATGTGATTAGCAGCAGCATGTCCGGCCGAACAGGTCTGGAGTGCGCCGGCCGAACATGCTGTGCAGGTCAGGCCACTGCGCGGAGCGCCGCAGCACTGCCCTTGGGCGATTTCTCATTCAGGTTGCAACCAAAGTCGGTTACCTGTTGGTTGCTATTGTTACGAATGACGATCATATGTTTATGCGCCGCAACAAAGCTGCGGCGGCTGACCATTAGTCCCGATAGCCCTTCGCTAATCGCCTCAAGCGCTTTTTGATTCTTTCCGGCGGACATTCCGGCGCCGCGGCTGGCATGCACCATAGACTGGGTTAGCGCAGACAATTTCAATAATGCTTCATCCAACGCTTCATGCGTAGTGAGGATGTTGTTCGAAACCTCGCTGGCTTGTTGATAGTTCAGATCAATCATTTGCGACTCCTTTTCCTTCAAAAAACGTCGAGCGATCATCGGAGCAGGATTTTGGTCTATCTCACATCAGCCGCATTAACCCCGACATACAAGCTACGAGCGCGGTCATACTGATGATTGAAAACAGGGCGGTTTTGACAATGGCCCGAATGACACCAAAATTGGACAGGTTATGCCCTTCGCCGCCAACCATGGGCATGGTCAGCCGAAGAATGTCACCATCATCACTCAAACCTTTGAATAATATCCAATGTCCGGCCTCTTTTTGCGATTTCCCGGCAAAAGCTCCCGCTCTAAAACCTCCTTCATTACTGCCATTGCTACTTCGATGTTTGTTCGACACCGCCATTATTGCCCGATCCGCAGAAACCGCAACCGGCGGTGTTTCGTATACGAAACGTTGGGATATCTGCCGGGCGTCTTTCGAAGCAAAAATCCGTGCTGCCTCCTTGCGGGTTTCGGCCCCCAGCTTGCGGCGCGCGGCATCCAACCGTTGATCGACGGTGAAAGGCGAAATGCGCAATTCACGCGCAATTTCTTTTGATGTTAACAACCTATCGACCAGCCGCAGGCAATCTTTTTGACCCTCGGTTAGTGGCGTTTTCCTCAATTTAGTCATCCGCAAAAAACCCTCTGCTGACGCCCCATATTTGGGGCCTCATGATCCATCCCATCATCCAACCCATAACAACCATAACTGAATTTATGGCTTTTACGCAAGATTTTAACAATCTAGACGTTCGTTAGCATCGCAATGAAAAGATTCTACAATTGGATTGTAGGACGGACCGGGACGATTCGCTGCCGCTATTTTCGGCCTGATCAAAATTCGGTGTTTCTTGCCCCTCGCACCCTTCTGGTGCGCGATTCGCTGGGTTGTTATTGATAATCGGCGATATCTTGGGCATGGACGGTTTTATGAATGCATCTATCGGCCCGGAAACCAAGCCTCGCTTTGCGCTCCGGAATTTTTTGCGGAGCGAATCGGGCGGCGGCGCTTTGCTTATTTTGGCCGCATCATTGGCCATGGTCATCGCCAATAGCGATCTTGCCGGGCTATATCATCATCTGTTGCACCAACCGCTGGGCCCAGTGCTGAGCGATAAGCTCGGGCCGATGACGCTGCATCTTTGGATCAATGATGGGTTGATGGCGATATTTTTCTTCCTTGTCGGGTTGGAAATTAAGCGGGAATGGGTCGATGGCCGCTTGTCGGTATGGGAGAAACGGATTTTGCCGATTCTTGCCGCCGCGGCCGGTATGGCCGTGCCGGCATTATTGTTCCTGTTCATTACCCGCGATTCTCCGGCGCTGCAGAGCGGCTGGGCGATCCCGGCGGCGACCGATATTGCCTTTGCCGTTGGGGTTTTGGCGTTGCTCGGTGCGCGCGCGCCCACATCGCTTAAATTATTTTTGGTCACAGTGGCTATTGTCGATGATATGGGGGCGGTGGCGATTATCGCCCTGGTCTATACCGCGTCGCTAAATTATATCGGGCTGGCGGCGGCGGCGGCGATTTTGGGCGTGATGGCGGCGGTGAATAGGGCCGGCGTTCGAAATATCCCGGTCTATTTGGCGCTGTCCTTATTGCTCTGGTTTGCGGTGTTGCAATCGGGCGTGCATGCAACGATCGCGGGCGTTGCGGCGGCGATGAT
Organism: Sphingomonadaceae bacterium; assembly: GCA_021732525.1. GTDB lineage: Bacteria > Pseudomonadota > Alphaproteobacteria > Sphingomonadales > Sphingomonadaceae > Sphingorhabdus_B. The sequence goes on from JAKFUU010000023.1 coordinate 66,119, forward strand.
GATCCCGATCATCCCCACCCCCGGCGCGCCCGATGCCAAGGATAGCCCCTTGCATATTTTGGAGCATGCCATTCACCCGTGGAGCGCTTATTTGATCATCCCAATTTTTGGCTTCGCCAATGCCGGCGTTGCGGTGACCGGGATTGGTATGGCGGCGCTTTTTGCGCCTCTGCCGCTGGGCATTGCGATGGGGTTATTTTTGGGCAAGCAGATCGGCATTTTTGGTGCCGTATGGCTTGCGGTGCGAAGCGGCCTGTCGGCCAAATTGCGCGGGGCCAGCTGGTTGCAGCTTTATGGCGTTGCGATATTATGCGGTATTGGCTTTACGATGAGCTTGTTTATCGGCGAGCTGGCCTTTCCCGGCAAGGATGAGGCGGCGCAGATGATGCGCGACCAAGCCAAGATCGGCATCCTGATGGGCTCCTGCCTCTCGGCGCTCTGCGGCTATCTCATCTTACGCTTTGCCCCGCTTTCGGCCGATCATGATCAAAGCGAGCGGGAGCAGGCCAGCGAAATAGCCGCCGACGGCGATGTGGCGCGCCTTTCGGACGCGCCGCGATGATGTGAAACTATGTTTGTGAAACCCTGTTTGCAAATCCATGTTTGCGAAACGTTTGCGACACTATGTTGCGGTTATAATTGAAACCGCACTCTGCTGCGCCAGAAGGATTTGACCGGGTTGCCGCTGGCATCGACCGCTGGCGCAAAGGCCGCGCGTTTCTGAAGGCCGCTGCACACCGCTTTGTCAAATTCCTTGGGGCGCGTGGTTTCCTGAATATGGCACCCGGTTACCTTGCCAATTTCGTCAACCATCAAACGAAATTCCACCAGCGCCGGTTGTCCTTCATTCAACATTTTGATCGGATAATCGGATGACCGTAGCCAGCGTCCCGGCTCTTCTTTTGGGGTCACAAAATTTTTGAGATTTCTGTGCTTTTCGGCGTCAATGCCCCAAGCTGTCATCAGATTATCGATACATTTCGACAAGGCCTCCATCGGCTTTTTCATCGGGCCGGTAACAAAGGTGACGGGACGGCGCAGCGGTTTGGCCAAGGTTATAAAGGTTATCGCCTCCAACCGCGCTGGATCGATTTCGGGAACGGGTTCTTGAACGAAACCCTCCTCCTTATCCGCCGCCATTTCAAAGAAACTTACATTATCTACGAATACCAGCGCGGGCACCTCTTTGCCCAAGCTGCCCGGTAAATATTCCAGCGTCTGTGATTTCTCATGTGCACCAAATTGGACACTGGCCTTGCGATTGTCCAATGCCGGACGAATTGGCTTTCCCCCGATGGCAAAACGAAACCGCGCGCTTGGGCCAAAACGTGACATGCGCAAAGTCGATTGATCCGCGCCCTCACCAAAGCTGCGAACTAAGGAGCAGCCATCATCCTGATATTCAACAATCCATTTTGACGATGGCGCCAACCGAAGCGGTTCCTTGGGGGCGAAGGCCGATGCCGGTTGCGCGGCCAAAATCACAAAAGCGGATAGCAAAAATCTTATCGATGACATTGGTTTCACGGCATATCCCCCTTCAAACAAACCAATCCGGCTGGCGATAGATTATCGTAAATATCGGCGCCAGAATCACTAAAATAGTTACCAAGACGAAGTTGATAGGATCAAAATATAGAATAAAATCTTATGGAACAAGCCACAATATTATCGAGTCAGCCTCCTGACCCAAAATAAACGGGCCGCAGGTCATGCGACCGGCGGCCCAAGGGCAGGCGTTGCCGCCTGATAGGGAGGAAAGTCTTCGATGAAGAAGAACGAAACTGTAATAGCGCGATGCTGGTTAAAATCGCGTTAACGGGCGCAGCTTCCCATGCGGCGGGCCTCAACATTGAATGAAAAGGGCGCGCCGTCGTTGATCCCTTGCGAGCTAATATGGATCAGCTGGTCCGATTCGCGGCGAATCGTCGTCAACCCATGGCCGTGACCGGTGCAGCTATAAGAAATGAGCGCGGTCGCCATATTGGCGCGCAGCAATTTCTGCTCACAATCGAAACGGCTATGCTGCACCTGCGCCAATTTTTTCATATCGCTGATGCACAGACGGTCGACCGCCGCGCCCGACGGGCCGCCGCCAATTTTACGAAATTGCCACAGGCCGGTGTCCAGCGTATTCAGGATATTGGGCGCGGTCGCCTGCGCCAAACCGATGGCAGCGATGGCCGCCCCGATCGATAGCACCGCAACCGCCGAAAGATAGTGAACGAATTTCATCATACCAAATTCTACCAAAATTTTTCCGTCAAATCGATGATTCGATTGGGAACACCGATTTTACACCTACTTACTATCCGCAAACAACGTCCAAATTGTGACCGAAGCTGCGATAGACCGTTTTATATGAACGACCAATGACCGGGGCGATCACAACCTGGGGCCCACGCCCTAATTATCCAAACTTGCCAGGCTGATCGGAAATTGCCGCGAACAAAATTCGCAATTCACCGTGATATCGCCGTCATCTTGCGCCATTTCTGCGCGTTCACCCGCAGGAAATTGGGCAATCACATCGCGAATATGCGCTGGATCGCATCGGCAACCCTTGGTGACCGGCGCGCTATTTTGAATGATCACTTGGCTTTCTTCATGAAACAAGCGCCAGACAATGTCTTCGAGCGGCAAATCCGGGTCGATCAGCTCCGTATCTTTGATGCTGCTTGCCATAATCGCGACATGTTCCCATTCGGGATGGTCGAGCCGGACATGCAGCCTTTCGCGCCCTTCTTCGCCGTCGGCAAGATGTTGCACCAACATACCGCCAGCAATGCAGCGCGGCCCATCTGCGCCGCCGACATGGCCAATGGCAACGCGGATCAAGGTTGGGATCTGTTCGGACTGGACAAAATAATGCTCGGCGGCTTGCGCCAGACTGTCCCCTTCGAGCGGGACGATGCCTTGATACCGCCCGCCGCCTTGTTCCTGCGGCGCTTGCCGGTCAAAGGTAATCGCCAAATAGCCCTTGCCGAATAAGGCGGTCAGGCTGGCGTCCACCGGAACCTGCGCCAATTTTGCCGCCTCATGCCGGACATAACCGCGCAGCGCGCCATCCTTATAATCACAAACCAGCAGGTCAATCGCGCCGTCTTTGGTCTGCGCCTGCATCGTCAGCTGTCCTTCGGCATTCTTGAGCGATACACCCAGCAACGCGGCAAGCACCAGCGCCTCGGCCAATATCCGTTCGGCCACCGGCGGATATTGATGCGCGGATAATATTTCACCCAGCACCGAACCAAGCCGGATAATCCGCCCCCTTGCGCTGCGCGCGGGTATCGCAAAACGCAGCGGCTGATCGAATAATGTTACCGATTGCTGCGCCATAATCGCGGGGTTTGTCATCGCCTTGCTCCTATTCACCTTGCGCCTTGTTTGAATAATAGCATAAAGAAGGCAACGGAAAAAAATATGACGAATCCCTCCCCGCTCGATGATCCCGATTATGCGCAATTTGCCTGGACCCGATATTGGCGGTTGATGCGGTGGATGACCGCCTTTACCTTGCTGGTAACCGCCGCCGTGCTGGTCAGCTTTTGGATGAAATATGGCTGGGTTTCGGTGCATTTTTATATTGCCACGGCGGGCGCTATTGTCGCGTCGATTATGTTGACGGCGGCTTTGATGGGGCTGGTTTTCCTGTCCAGCGGAACCGGGCATGACGAATCGATTGACGATCCTTTCAAAGATGAGGCTGACCGATGAGTGATGAAATCCGCAATTTGCCGCAGCGCAGCGACCCGATCTTGCGGGTGGTGCCCGGCCCCGCCGATATCAATGCCAATGGCCATATATTCGGCGGCTGGGTATTGGGCGTTATGGATCAGGCGGGCGGAATCGTCGCGGGCCGTGTATCGCGCGGCCCCTGCGCCACCGTTGCGATTGAAACAATGGAGTTTATCGCGCCAATTTTGCTGCGCGATATTATCTCGGTCTATGCATCCTTGGAACGCAAAGGCCGCACATCGATGAGCATCTATATCGAAGTTATCGCCACCCGCGCCCGCGGCCAACAAGAAGTTAAGGTGACCGAGGGGCGTTTTACTTTTGTTGCGCTCGATGAAAATCACAAGCCCCGGCCCCTGCCTGATCTATAATCCCCGCTTGATCGATAATGCGCCCTTTACCGCACCGGCTCCGCAGCCGATAGGGGGCGGATGGCGGCGCGCTGTCACCTCCCCGTTGATTTGGACGAAAAGACCATGATGATTGCACGCTTTTTCTGGTTTTTCCTCTGGTTAATCGCGGCCTATGCGCCCGCCGCTGCGCAGTTTCCCGGCGCGGCGCTGAATGTGCCCGCCACGTTGGAGGCGGAAACCCGGAACCCGGCGCCGGGCGGCATCGTGACGCTGGCCTTTGTCATGCGGCCCAAACCTGGCTGGCACGGCTATTGGCAAAATGGCGGCGATGCCGGGGTCGGTATGCAGCTGGATTGGAATCTGCCCGCCGGGGTGAGCGCGGGCGAATTGCGCTACCCGGTGCCGGGCCGGCTGATCATCGCCGGGTTGATGAATTATGTTTATGAACGGCCTTACACATTGCTGGTGGATTTGAAGATTGATGCCTCGGTTGCGCCGGGCACCGCCTTGCCGGTGCGGGTGCGCGGCGATTGGCTTGCCTGCACCGACGAAATTTGTGTGCCCGAAGGCAACGATCTCGCGGTTAATTTGGTTGCGGGCGGCGGGGTGGTTGATGCCGGCGCGCGCGCGCGGTTTGATGGTTACCGCGCGGCGCTGCCCGTGCCGATCGACCAAAAGGGCCGCTATCAGATTGATGGCACATCGATCCGCCTCGCCATTCCTTTTCCGGCGGCGGCCAGCGTCGATAGACCTTATTTTTATGCGGCCACCGAAAAGCTGCTTGCCTATGCCAAACCGCAGGCCGCTTGGCGGCGGGGCGATATGCTGATCATAACCGCCAGCGCCGACGAATTTTCGCTTCCCGATTTTAACGGCGGGGCGGTTCGCGGCCTGATCGAATATTCCGATGGCCGGGGAATTTTGGTTACGGCGCAAATGGGCGCGGTGCCTCCGGCGGGCGCAGCACAGGGCGATAAGCTTATTTTCCGCAGCGATGAACCGGGCGGAGCGCAGGAGCGGGAGCAAGGCCGGGCGCAAGGCGCGGCGGCGGGCACCGGCCCGCTGGGTTTCCTGGGCATATTGGCATTGGCGCTGCTCGGCGGATTGATCCTCAATCTGATGCCCTGCGTCTTTCCGATACTCGGATTAAAGGCCTTGTCGCTGGCCAAAATGGGCGGGGATGAGGCGGCGGCAAAGCGCGATGCGATCGCTTATAGCGCGGGCATTATCCTGGTTTGCATCGCTCTGGGCGCGATCATGCTGATGCTGCGCGCGGCGGGCGAACAAGTGGGCTGGGCATTTCAATTGCAGGAACCGCGCATCGTCCTTCTCCTGCTGCTGTTGATGGCCGCGGTGACGATAAATTTATGGGGCGGCTTCGAATTGGGCAGCATCGGCGTGGGCGGCGATCTGGTCCAAAAAAAGGGCGTGGCCGGGGCTTTTTGGACCGGCGCTTTGGCGGCTTTGGTGGCCACCCCCTGCACCGGGCCTTTCATGGCGGTGGCGCTGGGCGCGGCATTATTGTTGCCGGCCATTCCGGCGTTGACGCTGTTTGCCGGATTGGGGCTGGGGCTTGCGCTGCCCTATCTGGCCATCGCCTTCATTCCTGCGCTGCGCCGGCTTATGCCAAAGCCCGGACCGTGGCTGGAAAAATTCCGCCGTTTCATGGGAATTCCGATGGCGCTCACCGCCGCCGCATTATTGTGGCTATTATGGCGCTTATCGGGGCAGACCGGGTTGCTGATTGGCATGGCGGCTGCTTTGATTTTGACCGGGCTGCTGCTTGCCTATGGCCGGTTGCAACATCGGCGCAGCGGCATGCCGGTATTATTCGCCATGGCCACCGCCGGCCTGGCATTGCTGGCGGTGGTTACCTTGCCGAGAGATCCGGTTGCCCCGGCCACACAAAGCAGCGGCATTTTGGCCAGCGAGGCTTATTCGGAAAATTTGCTGGCCCGCTATCGGCGCGCGGGGCATCCGGTCTTTGTCTATTTCACCGCCGATTGGTGCGTTACCTGCAAAGTGAATGAGGCAGCAGCGCTGGACCGGGAAGACACCGCCAAAGCCTTTGAACAAGGCGGCGTGAAAATATTGACCGGCGATTTCACCCGCGCCGACCCCGCGATAGCGCGCGTGCTGACCCAATATGGCAGGCCGGGGGTGCCGCTCTATCTCTATTTCGCCCCCGGCAAAGAGGCCGAGATATTGCCGCAAATATTAACCGCCGAGATGGTGCAAAATCTGGCGCGGAAATAGCGAATTTGCCGTGTATTAATCCGCGGTGACAATGCCGCATTCGTGTCAACATGACCACACCCTTTAGGATTCGGCCCGCCTGCCGCCTAGACCCTGTTCGTTTTTGATGGAATCAAAAACCGGGTCTAGTTTGCCTGTTTTCCGCGATTTCCCAGCCGTTGGGTGTTTCCACCTCACTCGAAATCGCTTTAAAGCGCTTTATTTTCCGCGCGTTTCTCGTTATCGAGCCAAATTAAATACCTAACAGGAGTTACGATTATCGCTGTTCCCAATACCCGGCGCGGGCCAACACCACCTGTAAAAGGCGGACCGCGTCACAATCATTTCATCACCGCCGAAAAAGTTCGGGTGATCGATGACGATGGAGAAAATCTTGGTGTGCTCTACACCGGCGAAGCAATAGAGCAGGCGGCCGCCGTTGGCCTTGATCTGGTGGAAGTGTCGCCCAACGCCGATCCGCCGGTTTGCAAATTTTTGGATTTTGGAAAATACCGGTTCGAGGCGCAGAAAAAAGCCAATGCCGCGCGCAAATCGCAAAAAACCCAAGAAATTAAAGAAATAAAAATGCGCCCCAATATCGACACGCATGATTATGCGGTGAAGATGAAAAAGGTGAACCAATTTATCGAACATGGCGACAAGGTGAAAATCACCCTGCGCTTTCGCGGGCGCGAATTGGCGCACCAACAATTGGGCATGGCCTTGCTACAACGGGTTCAGGAGGATACCGGCGCAACCGCAAAGGTAGAGGCGCATCCCCGGATAGAGGGCCGGCAAATGCTGATGGTCTTGTCGCCAAAATAATAGCAGCTTAGGTCACCGACTCATTATGTTTGATCCAGATTCGGATTGAGGCGAGTTGGACGGAGGCGAGGAAGTTGTCATCCCGTTTGTCGTATCGGGTTGCAATGGCGCGGAAGTGCTTTAGTTTGTTAAAGAACCTCTCGACCAAGTTGCGATATTTATAAAGAAAGTGGCTGAACGCGGGTTTGACTTTGCGGCCCGGCATGGCGCGGATATTGGCCCAAG